>NZ_NFLM01000012.1 GCF_002160915.1 Faecalibacterium sp. An121 | reverse complement strand
GCGTCCTGCGGACGAAACAGCCGAAGCGGAGCAGGGGCAGCGGTCTGCCTTTTGCAAGCCCGCTGCGACGGGCGCAGCAAAAGCAGGGAACCGCAACCACCAGGGGGAAGGAATTTCTGACCCGCGTATGCGGGCAGAAATGGGTTCCCCCTAAAGCGTGTCGCTTTTGCGACACGCTGAACCGCCCCGGCATAGCCGGGGCGGTCTGCTGGATCCGGCGGGATGCCGGCTTACTTTTTATTGGTGGGCACCATCACTTCCAGCCCGCCCATATAGGGCTGCAGGCACTTGGGGATGGTGACGCTGCCGTCGGCCTGCAGATGGTTCTCCAGGAACGCGATCAGCATACGGGGAGGCGCCACGCAGGTGTTGTTCAGGGTGTGGGCCAGGTAGTTCTTGCCGTCGGCGCCCTTGACCCGGATGTGCAGGCGGCGGGCCTGGGCGTCGCCCAGGTTGGAGCAGCTGCACACCTCAAAGTATTTCTGCTGGCGGGGGCTCCAGGCCTCGATGTCACAGCTCTTGACCTTCAGGTCGGCCAGGTCGCCCGAGCAGCACACCAGCTGACGGACGGGGATCTCAAAGTTGCGGAACAGCTCCACCGAGTAATGCCACAGCTTCTCGTACCAGTCGTTGCTCTCCTCAGGGCGGCAGACCACGATCATCTCCTGCTTTTCGAACTGGTGGATGCGGTAGATGCCCCGCTCCTCGATGCCGTGGGCGCCCTTCTCCTTGCGGAAACAGGGGCTGTAAGAAGTCAGGGTCAGGGGCAGCTTGGCCTCGTCGATGGTCTGGTCAATGAAGCGGCCGATCATGGTGTGCTCGGAGGTGCCGATCAGGTACAGGTCCTCCCCTTCGATCTTGTACATCATGGCATCCATCTCGGGGAAGGACATGACGCCCTGCACCACGTTGCCGTGCATCATGAAGGGCGGGATCACATAGGTGAAGCCCTTGCTGATCATAAAGTCGCGGGCATAGGCCAGCACCGCCTCGTGCAGGCGGGCAATGTTGCCCATCAGATAGTAAAAGCCGTTGCCGGCCACCCGGCCTGCGGCGTCCATGTCGATGCCGTCAAAGCTCTCCATGATCTCGGTGTGGTACGGGATGGGGAAATCGGGAACCACGGGCTCCCCAAAGCGCTGGGCTTCCACATTGCAGCTGTCGTCGGGGCCGATGGGCACGCTGGGATCGATCATCTGGGGGATGGTGTACATGATCTCCTGGATGCGGGCGGCCATCTTGTCCTTGTCCGCCTCCAGCGCAGCCAGCTGCTCTGCGTCCGCCTTGACAGCGGCGTTGTTGGCGTCGATCTGGGCCTGCAGCTCTGCCTTTTTGGCCTCGTCGGTGCACTTCTTCAGCTGGCCGAACAGAGGTCCGTTGGCCTTGCTCAGCTTGTTGCGCTGGGCTTTCAGGTTTTCGGCCTCCTGGAGGCATCTGCGGTACTGGGCGTCCAGATCGATGACCTCATCCACCAGGGGGATCTTGGCGTCCTGGAACTTCTTGTGGATGTTCTCCTTGACGGCGTCCGGGTTCTCCCGGACAAATTTGATGTCGAGCATGATGATCTCTCCTTATGTCTTCTCAGTTTTCCCACGGAACCTGGCTTTCCGGCGCAAGGCCGGGGCCCGTCCCCTCTCTGTCGTAATGCCCCAGCAGGTTGGCAAAGGCCCGCAGCTGGTCATCCGAATAGAACCGGACGGTCAGGCTGCCCTTGCCATCCTTGTAGGCCACAGACACTTCATTGCCCAGCGCCTGGCGCAGGCTCTCCTCCACCTCCACAGGCAGGGCGGGCCGGGGCGGCGGCGCGGGTGCGTCCGCCTGCTTTGCATCCCGGGCCAGCTTGCGGCACAGGGCCTCGGCCTGGCGGACGTTCAGGCCATTGTCCGCGATCAGCTGGGCGGCCTGCTCCTGCAGCTGGACGGTGGGCAGGCCCAGGATCGCCTTGGCATGGCCCGCCGTCAGCTTGCCCGCCTTGAGCAGGGCCAGGGCCTGGGGCGGCAGCCCCAGCAGCCGCAGGCTGTTGGCCAGGGCGCTGCGGCTTTTGCCCAGGCGGCGGGCCGCCTGTTCCTGGGTCAGGCCGCAGCGGTCCATCAGTTCCCGGATGCCGCAGGCTTCTTCCACCGGGTCCAGGTCCTCCCGCTGCAGGTTCTCCACCAGGGCCAGTTCCATGGCCTCCTGGTCGGTCACATCCCGGACGATCACCGGCACCTCGGTCAGCCCTGCGATCCGGCAGGCACGCCAGCGGCGCTCCCCTGCCACGATCCGGTAGCCCCCGCTGGGCTGGGGACGCACCGCGATGGGCTGCAGCAGCCCATGTTCCCCGATGCTGGCGGCCAGCTCGGCCAGACTCTCCTGGCTGAAAGTCTTGCGGGGCTGGGCGGGGTCCGGCTCGATCTCCCGCAGCGGAAGGGTGCGCACCCCGCTGTCCGATTCCAGACTGGGGGCCGCGTCCTCAAACAGGCTTTCCAGCCCACGGCCCAAACCGCCTCTGCTTCTTGCCATCTGTCACACTCCCCTCTCACACCGTTTCCGGCTTGTTCTTTTTCACCGCGTGCCGGCGGCGGGGCTGGGGGTCCCGGGGACGGTTGCGCTTGACGAATTCGATGGCCAGATCCATATAGGCCTCGCTGCCCTTGCCCTTGGGCTCGTAGTAGTTGATGGGCTGGCCGTAGCTGGGCGCCTCCGAGATCCGGATGGTGCGGGGAATGGTGGTCTGGTACACCTTGTCCCCAAAGTATTTCTGCACCTGCTCCACCACCTGCAAGGTCAGATTGTAGCGGCCCGCGTACATGGTGAACACCACCCCCTCGATGTCGAGGTAGGAATTGTACTTGCGGCGCACCGTCTTGAGGGTGCTGATCAGCTCGCTCAGGCCCTCCAGGGCGTAGTATTCGCACTGGATGGGGATCAGCACGCTGTCGCAGGCGCACAGGCCGTTGAGGGTGAGCAGGTCGAGGCTGGGCGGGCAGTCGATGAAGATGTAATCATAGTCCTGCTGGACCGAGGCCAGGCCCTTGCGCAGGCGGCTCTCCCGGCTGGGCAGATCGATCAGCTCCAGGGCGGCGCCGGCCAGCCGGGTGTTGGAGGGCAGCACATCGGCCCGGTAATCGGTCTTGCGGATGGCACTGCGGGCTTCCGCCTCCCCGATCAGCACCTCATAGGTGCCCATCTCGACGCTGCGCTTGGATATGCCGTAACCGGTGGTGGAGTTGCCCTGAGGGTCCAGGTCCACGATCAGGACCTTCTTGCCCAGAGCCGCCACACAGGCGGATAGATTGACGGCGGTGGTGGTCTTGCCCACGCCGCCCTTCTGGTTTGCCACTGCTACGATCTTGCCCACGGTATCCTCCCTCTCAAGGGGTGTTCCACGTGGAACATCCCTGTTGTATTACGCACTCTATTATAATCCATTCCCGGGGCCTCGTCAAACCCATCCGGGGCCAAAAGCGGTAAAATCAGCGTAAAACAGCCCGGCACGCCGGTTTTACCGGCGCAGGCGGCAGGCCGCAGGGTCATCCTGCCAGCCCTCGTCCAGGATATCGGCGGCCTCGGGGTGCCTCGACAGCCACTCCCGCGCATAGGAGCAGGTGGCCCGCGCCTTGCGGCCGTCAGCCCGCAGGGTGTCCACCACTGCCTGCATCAGCTGGCCCGCAGCGCCCTGGCCCCGCAGGCTGGGGTCCACCCAGGTGTGGTCGATGACCACTGCTCCGGGCCGGATCTGGGGGAAGGTCACCTCGGCCACCACCCTGCCCTCCTGCCGGCAGAAAATGCGGTCGTTCTCGGTCGTGAAAGTCATCCTGTTCCTCCTTTTCTGTGGGTGTGTGTTCGGATGCTTCCATGATACCAGACCCGGGGCCCCCGCGCAAGATGTTCCACGTGGAACACCCCTCAAAACAAAAAAGAGGCCCGTCTGGACCTCCCGGCGCGCCGGAAAGCGGCGCGCTTGCAGAGGGCCCGTTCTGCCCGCAGCCGCGCGGACGAGCCCCCCTGTTGTTCGGTGCTTTGTCCCGTCCCGTCCTGCCGGGCCCCGCAAAGCCGTTCTCACTTTCCCCCGCCTGTGCCGGTGGGGATCCGGACGGTGTACTGGATATAGCCGTCCCCGTCCTCCCGGTGGGCGGTGGCGGGCACCCCGTTGTCGGTCATCAGCCGGATGGCGTGGTCGATGGTGTTGACAAAGATCCGCACGTCCCGGACCATGGGCAGCCGCCGCGCCTTGACCGCGGGTTCCGGGGCGCCTTGCAGCAGCTGTTCTATGTAACGGTCGGTGGCCCGGGCATTGAGCCGGTGGCTGCTGATGTGGATCAGCGCTTTGCTGCGCCGGTTTGCGGGCAGGCGCAGCACCGCCCGGGCATGGCGCTCGGTGAGGCGGTTGTCCAGGATGAACTGCTGCTGATCCGCCGTCAGCTGCAGCAGGCGCAGCTTGTTGGCCAGGGTAGGCTGGGCCATCCCCAGCCGCTTGGCCGCTTCCGCCTGGGTGCAGCCCCACAGGGCCAGAATGTCCTGCAGGCCCCGGGCCTGCTCGAAGGGGTTCAGGTCGGCACGCTGGATGTTTTCCAGAAGCCCCAAAGCGGCCGTCTCCCCGTCGGCAGCGTCCCGGATGATGGCGGGCACCTTGTCCATCCCCGCCAGCTTGCAGGCCCGCAGCCGGCGTTCCCCGGCGATCAGCTCATAGCGGCCCTCCCCTGCCCGCCGGACGGTGACCGGCTGCAGCAGGCCGTTTTCCCGGATGCTGGCCGCAAGGCCCGCCAGCTCCTCCTCGTCAAAGGTCCGCCGGGCCTGGTACGGCGACGGCTCGATCTGCTCCAGCGGCAGTGCCACCACCTTGCCCAACGGTTTCTTGCGCTCAAACACAGCCTGTCTCCCCCTTTCAGGGAGGCTCCGTCCGCCTCACTGGCAGAAAAAAGCACTTCTGCGGAGCCCTTCCCACTGTTAGGGTATCACAGAAGTGCCGTTCTTTCCAGAAAAATCGTTCGTCAGCCTTCGGGCCGCAGCGCGCCTTTGCGCCTTATTTCAGGGGCGCTTTCGCAATTTTGCCGCCGTTTCTGGGGTATGCCGTCGGAGTATGCGAAATTTTTCGGACCACCACCAGGCTGCGGGCGTCTCCGCCCGGCAGGTGGAAGTCCCTCGTCTCCCGGTACTCCCCGCCCAGCTTGCGGATGGCCCCCTGGGCGGCGGCCAGCTCCTGGGCGGCAGAGGCCCCCTTCATGGCCACAAAGCAGCCCCCCACTTTGACCAGAGGCAGGCAGTATTCCGCCAGCACCGGCAGGGCCGCCACCGCCCGGGCCGAAGCCAGGTCGAACTGCTCCCGCCAGACCTTCCGGGCGGCCTCCTCGGCCCGCTCCTTGGCGAACTCCACCCCTTCCAGGCCCAGCGTCTCGCAGACAAGCCGGAGGAAGTCCACCCGCTTGCCGGTCGGCTCCATCAAGGTGAGGGCCAGATCGGGACGGTAGATCTTGGCCACGATCCCCGGGAACCCGGCCCCTGCCCCCACGTCCACCATCCGGCCTGTCACCTCGGGCTGGCTGGCAAACAGAAGGCTGTCCAGAAAGTGCTTGTCCTCGATCCCCTCGGGGTCGGTGATGGCGGTCAGGTTGACTTTTTGGTTGTAGTCCACCAAAAGCCGGGCGTAGCGGTCCAGCTGATCCAGCTGGGCGCCGGTGAGCTGGATGTTCCACGTGGAACACTTTTGGGCCAGGCGGTCTTTATCGATCATGGTCTGCCTCCTTGTTCTTCTGGGCCGCAGCCAGAGCGATGCTCAGCTGGGCCAGGTCGGATGGGGATACCCCCGGGATACGTCCCGCCTGCCCCAGGCTGCGGGGACGGATGCGGGCCAGCTTCTCCCTGGCCTCCAGGGTCAGGCCGGTCAGTTCCTGGTACGAAAAATCCTCGGGGATCAAGGTCTTTTCCCGCCGCGCCATGTCCCGGATCATCCGGTCCTGCCGGGCGATGTACCCCGCGTACTTGATCTCGGTCTCCAGCCGTTCGGCCAGCATGGGGGTCACCCCCTGTCCCCAGCCGATCACCCCGGCCAGCAGCGGGTAACTGATCTCCGGGCGGCGCAGCAGCTCGTCCGCCAGCCCTCCCTGGGCCGCGGGCGCCACGCCTGCCTGTTCCATGGCCTGCTGCAGCGGCTGGGTCTTGACGTGGGCGGCATGCAGCCGGGCCCGCTCGGCCTCCAGCACCTGCCGGGTCTGCTGGAACTTCTCCCAGCGGGCGTCCGACACCAGCCCCACTTCCCGCCCGATGGGGGTCAGGCGGCTGTCGGCGTTGTCCTGCCGGAGGGTCAGCCGGTATTCGCTGCGGCTGGTCATCATCCGGTAGGGGTCCATCACCCCCTTGGTCACCAGGTCGTCCACCAGGGTGCCCAGATAGCTGGTCTGTCGGGGCAGCACCAGCTGTTCTTTGCCCAGGGCCTGCCGGGCCGCGTTGATCCCCGCCAGGATGCCCTGGGCTGCGGCCTCCTCATAGCCCGATGTCCCGTTGAACTGGCCCGCCCCGTACAGACCCGCCACCTGCCGGCTCTCCAGCGTGGGGGCCAGGCTGGTGGGGTCCACGCAGTCGTATTCGATGGCGTAGGCGGGACGGATGATCTCCAGATGCTCGAAGCCCTCGATGCTGTGGTAGAAGTCGTTCTGCACGTCCTCCGGCAGGCTGCTGGACGCACCCTGCAAATACATCTCCTCGGTGTCCAGGCCACAAGGTTCCACAAAGATGGGGTGCCGGTCCTTGCCCGCAAACCGCACCACCTTATCCTCGATGGAGGGACAGTAGCGGGGCCCCACCCCCTCGATCATCCCCCCATAGAGGGGGCTGCGGTGGATGTTGTCGAGAATGATCCGGTGGGTGGTGGGGTTGGTGTAGGCGATGTAGCAATCCACCAGATTGCGCACCGGCTGTTCGGTCATAAAGCTGAAGGGCTGCAGGGTCTGCTCGGGGTCGCCGGGCTGGCGCTCCAGTTTTGCAAAGTCGATGCTCCGCCGGTGCACCCGGGCGGGGGTGCCGGTCTTGAACCGGCGCAGGGGCAGGCCCAGCTGCCGCAGGCTGTCGGTGAGGGCGTTGGAGGCGTGCATCCCATCGGGACCCGAAGCGTACCAGGCATCCCCCACAAAGATCTTTCCCCCCAGGTTGGTGCCGGTGGCGATCACCACGCAGCGGGCGGTGTACTCCCCGTTCAGCTGGGTGACCACTCCCCTCACCCGGCCCCCCTCGGTCCGGATGGTCACCACCTCGGCCTGATGGATGGCCAGGCCGGGGGTCCGTTCCAGGGCGTGCTTCATCCAGATATTGTAGCGGCGGCGGTCGGTCTGTACCCGCAGGGCGTGGACGGCGGGGCCCTTGCCCCGGTTGAGCATCCGGCTCTGGAGGGCGGTGGCGTCGGCGGCCAGGCCCATCAGCCCGCCCAAAGCGTCCACTTCCCGCACCAGGGTGCCCTTGGCCGTCCCTCCGATGCTGGGGTTGCAGGGCATATTGCCCACGGCGTCCAGGCTCATGGTAAAGACCGCGGTGCGGGCTCCCAGCCGAGCGGCCGCGTGGGCGGCCTCGATCCCCGCATGGCCCGCCCCCACCACGATCACGTCATAGTCTCCAAGATGGTTCATCCCATATCCTTTCTCATCACTTGCCCACACAGAACCGCTCGAACACCTGGTCGATGACCGCCTCCGAGGCGTTCTCCCCGGTGAGGTCATAGAGGGCGTCCAGCGCGTCATCCACACACACCGACACGGCGTCCAGCCCAAAGCCGCCGCGCACCGCTTCCAGCGCGCCTTCCACCCCGTCCCGGGCCCGCAGGGCTGCGGACAGCTGCCGCTGCCCGGACAGGCTGGCGGCGTGGGGGTCGATGCGGGCGGTGCCCAGCAGGCGGGCGACCGCGGCGGCGATCACCTGCCGGGCCCCCTCCTCTTTGCAGCAGACCGGGACCACCATGGCAAAATAGGGCGCGATGATCTCGGCGTCGAACCGGGTGGACAGGTCCTCTTTGTTGACCAGAGCGATGGCCCTGCATTCGGCACAGCGGCGGGCCAGTTCCAGATCCTCCCGGGTGACGGGCTGGGAACCGTCAAAGACGGCCAGCACCAGCCCCGCTTCGGCCAGCTTGGCCCAGCTGCGGCGGACCCCCTCGGCCTCCACCGGATCGTCGGTCTGGCGCAAGCCGGCGGTGTCGAACAGGTTCAGCCGCACTTCCCCCAGCTGCACCGCCTGCTCCACCACATCCCGGGTGGTGCCCGCGATGGGGGTGACGATGGCCCGGTCGAAGCCGGCCAGCAGGTTCAGCAGGGTGGACTTGCCCGCGTTGGGCTTGCCCACGATGGCGCAGTCGATCCCTTCCCGCAGGACGGCGGCGGCGTCATAGCCCTGGATCAGGCCGTCCAGCCCCGCCTTCACCTCCTCCAGGGAGGATGTCAGGGCGCCGTTTTCCAAGGCGGGCACATCCTCCTCCGGGAAGTCCACCCAGGCGGTCAGGTGGGCCTGCAGGGCGGTCAGGACCTCCTGCTGGGCCGCGATCTTTTGGGCCAGGGCCCCCTCTTTGGCGGCGTTGGCCAGGGCAGCGCCCTGCCTTCCCCCCGCCGCGATCAGATCCATCACCGCTTCGGCCTGGGTCAGGCTCATCTTGCCGTTCAGCAGTGCGCGGCGGGTATACTCCCCCGGGCCGGCAGGGGCAGCCCCCGCCTTGAGGCAGGCTTCCAGCAGGCGGCGCGCCACCGCGCTGCCCCCATGGCAGGACAGTTCTACCACATCCTCCCCGGTATAGCTGTGAGGTCCGCGGTAGAACAGGGCCACCCCGTCGTCAAAGGGTTCCCCTCCTTCCACAAAGTGCCCGTACATGGCGGTATAGCCTTTGGCCCCGGCCACCTTCCGGCGGCTGTCCATGGGACGGAACACCTGTTCCGCCACCCGATAGCTCTCCGGCCCCGACAGGCGGATCACCGCAATGCCCCCCTGGCCAGGGGGGGTTGCAATGGCCGCAATGGTGCTGTTCTGGATCATCCCTGCATCCCCCTCTCTGTATGCTGCTGGTATTGTACCACGTTTGAGCCAAAAAGAAAATACGACGCCTTCTGCATTCCCTTGCGCTTTTTTGCTGTCCTGCCGCTTGGAGCGGGCAAACTTTCCACATTTCCCAAATTTCCTGTGGAAAACCAAACGGTTTTCTTTTTCAAGCGTATGCGGTGCGCCGTATCGTAATATTTATACATCAATATACTTATAGTATCTCATCAATTCTCGCTCCGCCGCCGCGCCGGCCGGTTTTCCACATCCAAAGCGGGAAATGTGGAAAGCTGATCTAAATTGTCAAAAAAGTCCTGTCCAGCCGACATGTGCGGATAGACAGGACACATACAGGGAAATTGAGCGCTGAGAGTGTGCGAGGCCGTAAGGCTGAGTGCGCGGTTCAGCGTTCAATTTTGTCCCCAGGGGGATACCAGGGGGAAGGAATTTCTGTCGCGCGGCTGCGCGCAGAAATGGGTTCCCCCTGGAGCGTGTCGTTTTCGACACGCTGAGGCCCGCCCGGCAGGCTGCCGGACGGGCCCTTGTGCGTGGTATGATTTTACTGCCGGATAAAGCCTGCATCCTGCCGGGGAATGCCTGCCTCGTCCGAGACATAGCGCTCCACCTTCATGTGCAGGTCGTATTTGTCCCGCAGGGCGGCGATCCGCTCCATCATGGGGGAAGCGTGGTGGCGGTCGATGGCCTGCTGGTCGATCCAGCTGTCGATCAGCAGCACCGTCTCGGGGTCCTCCATGGGGAAGAAATAGTCATAACGCAGGTTGCCCTCCTCGGCGCGGATCTGCTCTACCGTGCCGCTTTCGGTCATCTCCTGTGCAAAGCGGCGGGCGCTGCCGCCGCAGCCTGTGTAGTAGATGTTCACCGTGATCGCCATGCCTGTTCCTCCTGTCCGATTTGCACCGGCTTACAGTTCGATCTTGCCAAAATCCAGGTCGGCGAAATCGTCCACCCGCTGGGTGCGCTTGGGCGCCACAGGGGCGGCCTCGGCGGCATCGATGGCGGTATAGCTGCGGTCGGGCACATTGGAGCTGCGGGGCGGCCGGCTGTTGTTGTTCGGACGGGGCCGGCTGCCGCGGTTTCCGCGCTCGCCGCGCTCACTGCGGGGGCCGCGATTGCTGCGGTCTGCGCCGGGACGGCGGTCGCCGCGGCCGCGGCCGCGGCGCTCGTAGGTCTCATTCTGGGCGTTGGGGGCGGTGGAGTAGATGATCACATGGCGGTCCTTCCCCTCCCCCTTGCTCTCGCTGCGCACGCCCTCCATCTGGCTGATGGCCGAGTGGATGATCCGGCGCTCGTAGGGGTTCATGGGTTCCATGGCAAAGCAGCGGCCGCTGCGGCGCACCTTCTGGCCGATCTTCTGGGCCAGGGTGGTCAGGTCGTTCTCACGCTTGCCGCGGTAGCCGGCCACATCCAGGCCCAGCTTGATGTAATCGCCGTCCATCCGGTTGGCCACCAGGCTGGCCAGATAGGAAAGGCTCTCCATCGTCTCGCCGCGGCGCCCGATCAGAGCGCCCATCTTCTCGCCGTCCAGACGGATGATGGTGGCTTCCCCCTTCTGCACGGCGCTGAAGGTGACGTTCTCCACCCCCATCAGGGCCACGATCTGCTTGAGGTAGTCCACCGCAGCCTTGACCTTGGGGTCCGCATCGATCTCGATGGGCACCGCCACTTCTTCCGCAGCGGCTACGGCAGCGACCTGGGCCTTGGGCTGTTCGGCCCGGGGCTCCTCTTTGGGGGCCTGCTTTTTGGCGGGCTTGGGCTCCGGTTTTGCAGGGGCGGGCTGGGCCTTCTCTGCCTTTTCAGCCATCTGCGCGGCTTCCGCCTTTTCGGCTTTCTCAGCCTTTTCCGCCTTGACGGCCTTGACCGCCGGCTTCTCCTGGACGGGAGCCGGGTCCTCCTCCTCTACGGTGACCCGCACCCGGGCAGGGATCTTCTTCAATCCCAGGAACCCGGTGCTCTGGGGCATCTCGAGCACTTCATAGCTCACATTCAGGTCGTCTTCACTCACCCCCAGCAGGGCGCAGGCCGCCGCGCGGGCTTCCTCCACCGTCTTGCCAGTGGCTTCCTTGGTACGGACCATCCGACTCACTCCTCCTTCGTTTTGTTCAGCTCGGACAGAGGCACAGTCCTCTCGTCCTTATACTTTTCTGCGTCCAGCATACGGGCATATTCCAGCCGGCGCTTGTTCATTTCGCTGGCCGAGATATTCTTTTCGACGGTCTGGCCGGTCGCCTCGTCCACCACCTTGATGGTGGTGTTCTTGACGCCGCGGCGCTGGGCCTTGCGCTTGGCCTCGATCTCGGCGGCCACTTCGGCCTTGACCTTCTCGGGGTCATAGATCTTCTTCATCACAGCGCTCTGGATCACCATGACCACATTGGAAATGACGTAGTACAGGGAGAAAGCGGTGGGCACGGTGAAGCAGAAGAAGATATACATCAGGGGCATCAGGTACATGGTGACCTTCATGCTGCCCTGCAGCTTCTGACCGCTGCTGTTCATGCTGTACCAGGTGGAGAGGAAGCTGGTGATGATGGCCAGCACCGGGAAGATCAGCAGCGGCAGGTTCTCGGGGTCCAGGTTATACTGGGGCACCCTCGTCAGGTCGATGCCGAAGAAGCTCATGTGCTTACTGAACTCGGTGATGGTCTCCAGCTGGCCGGCCGAGAAGATGCCGGTGATGGAGGGCTCCCCTGCCAGCACCTGCTCGATGATGAGGTTGTCCCGGGTGATGTTGGTGAACTGGATGCCCAGGGTGGTGAGGGCCTCCCCCGCAGCGGCCAGCAGGTCATTGCCGATGTGGAAGATGCGGTTGAGGGGCTCGTAGACCACGCCGATGACGCCGAACATCACAAAGAAGTTCAGCAGCATGGGCAGGCAGCCCGAGGTGGGGTTGTAGCCGTAGTCCTGCTGCAGGCGGACCATTTCCTCCTGCTGCTTGTCGGGCTTGTCCTTGTACTTTTTCTGGATCTCCTCGATCATGGGCTGGAATGCGGTCATCCGGACCATGTTCTTTTGCTGTTTGAGAGACAGCGGGATGCTCAGCAGCCGGATCAGCAGCGTGAACAGGATGAGGTCCCAGCCGTAATTGGGGATGATGTTGTAGATCAGCTCCATGACATAGCCCAGCGGCCAGGCGAGAATGTAGAGAAAATTCATAAGCGCTTCCATTCTGTCCCGCCTGTGAGCGCGGAACGGTTTTTATGCGTGGGACAGCCCGCTCACAGCTGCCGGGCCGTCACAAGAAGCTTATTTGCCGGTCAGGGTTCCACCCTATGGCCGGGGGGCGCGGGGCGGGTGCAGCACCCGGCCGGGATTTCTCCAGCGCCCCGGTTCGGGCACCGGGTCGTAGCCCCAGCGCCCAAAAGGATTGCAGCGCAAAATGCGCCAGGCCGCCAGCAGCAGCCCTTTGAGGCAGCCGTGGACCTGTATGGCCTGGATGGCGTATTCGCTGCAGGTGGGGGTAAAGCGGCAGTTGTGCCCGAGGGCCAGGCTGATGTACCGCTTGTACAGCCGTATGGGGACGCACAGCGCGTCCCGGCAGGCCTGCCGCAGCCGCATCATGGCGCGGCGTCCTCCGGCGCCGGGCCGGACGGGCGGCGGGGCGGACGGCTGGCGGGGGGCGGCGCGTCGGGGCGCAGGGCCTTGTCCGGCAATCCTGCCGCCCGGAACAGCCGGGCCACCGCGCGGGACACCTGCCAGCTCTTGAGCCGGGGGGTGGCCGCCCGCGCCACAAAGATCAGGTTGTATCCCCCGATGTTATAGTCGAGATGTTCGTCGATGGCCGCCTTCATGACGCGGCGGGCGCGGTTGCGCTGAACGGCGCAGCCCACCTTCTTGGTGGCGGTCAGACCTACGCGGGTCTGTTTGGCGCGTGTTTTCAGCACATACAGCACAAGGGCATGGTCTACATACGCCTTGCCCCGCGCATAGACCCGCCCGAACTCGCTGTTGTGCCGCAGCGGACGGTATCGCATCTGCGGGCCTCCTATCCTGCATGGACCTTGCGTGAACCACAGACAAAGCCCCTGCCCTGTCAGTATAGCAAAAAACGGGCGGCTTTGAAAGACCGCCGCCCGATTTTTTTCACACAATTCCAGTTTTTTCTGAAAAAATAAGGCCACCAATTTCCATCAGCGGCCTTTTCGTGCGCATTCTTTGATTGTCTGGCCGGGACATCCTGCCCGGACCGCAGCCCAGCGCGGCCCCGGCCAGCGGCACAGCGCCATCAGACGGTCAGGCTCTTGCGGCCCTTTGCACGGCGGGCATTGATGACCTTGCGGCCGTTCTTGGTGCTCATGCGGGTCAGGAAGCCGTGGACCTGCTTGCGCTGGCGCTTCTTGGGCTGAAACGTTCTCTTCATGGTTCTATCCTCCTAAAACTTGCCCCTTGGGGTACGGGGTCCTTGTGTCGGTCTTGCGCCCCTGTGAACCGCCCCGGCGGACCGGGGCCCAAGGGGACAGGCTTGCGATTTAATAGTATATCGCATGGATTTGCCTTCTGTCAAGCATTTTTTCGCTTTCCTGCAAATTTTTTCTGTGCAAAGTTTTTCAACATTTTCACTTTTTCAGGTGGAAAACCGCTCCATCCACAATATTTTGGGGGTATGCAGCCCTTCTGCCACAACATCAAATGGGCGCATGAAGGGCCCGTTTGCAGCCTATACTGATTACATTATATAAATAGGGGGCGTGATTCTGGACGTTTTGCACATTTTGTGTTATACTGACAGGGTATCAGCACCTATGTTGAAAACTTCAATGGAGTGGATGTTTTATGGATTCTTTCAAGGACGTATTAGAGGCCGCCCAGCTTTACTGCAAGGGGCAGATGGCAGAGCCGACTTATAATCTTTACATCGACGGGCTGGAGCCGGTCAGCTTTGAGGACTCCAGTCACATCACCCTGTCGGTGCGCAACGACTTCATCTGCAAGATCGTCAGCGACCGCTACCTGGGCCTGCTGAAAGAGGCGTTCAAGTCGGTCCTTGGCTTCGACGTGGACATCCAGCTGGTGGTGCCCAGCACCCCGCCCCACGAAGTGGTCCTGGCGCAGCAGTACGACCTCAACCCTGCCAGCCCCCAGGGCAATTACGAATTCACCTTCGAGAATTTCATCAAAGGCCCCTCCAACCAGTTCGCCTTTGCGGCCGCCCAGGCCGTGGCGGCCAATCCCTCGGGGGCCTATAATCCCCTGTTCATCTACGGCGGGTCGGGCCTGGGCAAGACCCATCTGCTCACCGCCATCCAGATCGAGATCAAGCGCACCCACCCCGACTTCGTCATCATGTACGTCACCTGCGAACAGTTCACCAACGAGCTGATCGCCGCCATCCGGGCCGGTAGCACCGAGGATTTCCGGATGAAGTACCGGGTGGCCGACCTGCTGCTGGTGGACGATATCCAGTTCATCGCCGGCAAGGAGTCCACCCAGGAGGAGTTCTTCCACACCTTCAACTCCCTCCACGACGACCACAAGCAGATCGTCATCGCCTCCGACCGGCCGGCCAAGGAGATCAAGAGCCTGGAAGAGCGTCTGCGCACCCGCTTCGAGTGGGGCCTGACCGCCGACATCCAGCCGCCCGATTTTGAGACCCGGGTGGCCATCGTCAAGCGGAAGGCCGAGCTGCTCCACCTGGACCTGCCCGAAAACGTGGCCGAATTCATCGCCAACCATCTCAAAAACAACATCCGCCAGCTGGAAGGCGCCGTCAAAAAGCTGAACGCCTACTATATGCTGGAAGGGATCCAGCCAGTCATTTCGGTGGCGCAGAACGCCATCAAGGACATCATGAACGAGACCCAGCCCATCCCGGTGACGGTCGAGAAGATCATCGGGGAGGTATCCCGCACCTTCAACGTCTCCGCCGCCGACATCCGGGGCACCAAGCGGAACGCTTCCATCGCCAGCGCACGGCGGGTGGCCATCTACATCCTGCGGGAAGTCACCGGCATGAGCATGGAGGACATCGGCCGGGAATTCTCGGGCCGGGATCACTCCACCATCGTCTACTCCCTCAAGACCATGGAGCGGGATATGAAAAACGACCAGCATCTGCGGGAAACGGTGGACGACATCATCAAAAACGTCAAGTCCTGACCCCGGGTACAGACCCTTTGGCGGGGCCAAAATTCCACAACCGGGCGAAAAAAAGAGGAAAATCTGCCCTTTCCCCCTCCTTTTTGCAGCAAACACAAAAAAATGAGGGAAAAGTTCTCCACTTTTTAAACCGAGTTTTCAACATTCAACTTCTCTTTTCCACGGCGGATGTGGAAAGCGGAAAAGCCATCCCCCTTTCCACAAACTGTCCACATCCCCTTCACATCCGGGTGGAAAAGCAAAACCCTTGTCGGGAAAGGGAGATACCGGGTTTTCCACACTCTCCCCGGCCCCTACTACTTTTACTGCAACAAGTTCAATAAGAGGGCAGCCCAAACCTTCCTGCCCCACGACATACACCCAATACAGGGGGCGCAGACAGCGCCCCCGCCAATGAAAGGGAGAAACATCTTGAAGATCATCTGCGACAAGACCCTTTTGGGCGCCGCCATCGACGGCGTATCCCGGGCCGTTACCCTCCGTTCCACCATCCCCGTGCTGGAGGGCATCCTGTTGAAAGCCGAAGGTTTCAACCTGACCCTCACCGGCTACGACATGGAACTGGGGATCGTCACCACCATCGAGGCCAACGTACTGGAGCCCGGCGACATCGTGCTGAATGCAAAGCTGCTCAGCGACATGGTCCGCCGGATGCCGGCCGGACAGATCAGCATTTCCTCTGCGGACAACGGAAAAACAACGATCCAGGGCGGTGTTGCCCAGTTCGAGATCCAGAGCATGCCGGCCAGCGATTTCCCCCAGCTGCCCAACACCGGCGCCGAGGAGACCATGACCATCAAGACCGGCGTGTTCCGCGAGATGGTGGAGCGCACCCTTTATGCGGTCAGCCAGGACGAAAAACGCCCCGCCCACACCGGCGAGCTGTTCGAGATCCAGCCCGACCATCTGACCGTGGTGGCCCTGGACGGGTTCCGGCTGGCCATCGTGGAGCGGAAAGTGGAGGCCAGCAAGGAGATCCGCATCATCGTCCCCGGCAAGACCATGAACGAGGTGCTCCGGCTGCTGGCCAACGACGATGAAGCCGACGTGCGCATCTGCGCCAACCGGCGGTATGTGGTGTTTATTACAGCTGGTTATACCATCATGAGCCGCCTGATCGAAGGCGAGTTCCTCAACTACAAAAATGTCATCCCCGAAGGATACCGTACCCAGGTAGTCCTGGATACCAAGGGGTTTATCGAGACCATCGAGCGGGCTTCCCTGATTATTACAGAGCGTTTAAAAAATCCCCTCCGCATCACCTTTACAGAGGGTAAAGTGATCGTCCGCTGCCAGACCAGCCTGGGCCGGGTGGTGGACGAGTTTGCCGCCGGCTGCGAGGGGGAGGAAGTGGAGATCGGCTTCAACAACCGCTATCTGCTGGACGCCTTGCGCAACGCCCGGACCGAACAGGTCCGCATCCAGCTCAGCGGCCCGCTGAGCCCGGTCAAGATCCTGCCGGCCGAGGGGGAAGATTTCCTCTACCTGGTGCTGCCGGTGCGGTTCCGCAACGATTGAGGAGGGGTGTGGGATGGAACGAGTGGTCATTCATACCGACTATATCAAGCTGGACGCCCTGCTCAAGTTTGCGGGCCTGTGCGAGACCGGCGGGGAGGCCAAGGAGCGGATCCAGGCCGGGCAGGTGCTGCTGAACGGCCAGGTGTGCACCATGCGGGGCAAAAAGTGCGTCCCCGGGGATACGGTGGAGCTGGAAGGGCGCGCCGTGCGGATCGCCGAGGGGCAGTGACGGATGCGCCTGCTTGCACTCAGCCTTGAAAATTACCGCAACATCGCGTCGGCCCGACTGGTCCCCGGCCCGGAGCTGACCGTCATCTGCGGCAACAACGGCCAGGGCAAAACGAACCTTTTGGAAGCGGTCTGGCTGCTGACCGGGGGCAAGAGCTTCCGCGGGGGCAAGGACGCCGAACTGGTCCGCCGCGGCGCCCCCTATGCCGCCCTTGAGGCCCGCACCCTGGCGGGCAGCGGCAAGGAAAACGAGGTCCGCCTGACGGTGGGGGCGGCGGGAGAAGCCCGCACCGGCCGCTATGCGGTGTGGAACGGCACGCCCCCCAAGCGGGCCTCCAGCCTGGCGGGCAGCTTTCCGGCGGTGGTGTTCGACCCCGGACACCTGAGCCTGGTCAAGGGACCGCCCGACGGCCGCCGCCGCTTTCTGGACGCCGCGCTGTGCCAGCTCTACCCCGGGTATCTGGCCATCTACCGGCGGTATGTGCGGATCCTGCAGCAGAAAAACAGCCTGCTGCGCCGCTCCCCTGCCCGGCCGGAGCGCCCCCTGCGGGAAAAACTGGACCTGCTGGAGGTGCTGAATGAGGAACTGGTCCCCTGCGGCGAGGAGATCCAGGCCAGGCGGCGGGAATACCTGGGGCTGCTGGCCCCCATGGCCGTCGAGAATTACCGGGCGCTGTCCCGGGGAGCCGAGCAGCTGGGCATCGGCTATGAGGCCCAGTTTGAGCCCGGGGGGCTGGCCGGCCTGCTGGCGGCGCGCCGGGACGAGGAACTGCGCGCCGGCCAGAGCCTGTGCGGCCCCCACCGGGAGGACCTGGCGTTCCGCCTGGACGGGCAGCCGGCCCGCAGCTTTGCCAGCCAGGGCCAGCAGCGCAGTGTGGTGCTCAGTCTGAAAATGGCGGAGGCGGACGCCTCGGCCCGCATCACCGGCGAGCGGCCGGTGCTGCTGCTGGACGATGTCCTCAGCGAGCTGGACGAGGGCCGCAGGGCCTACCTGCTGACCCGGATGCGGGAGCGTCAGACCTTTGTCACCAGCTGCGACGACGCTGCCCTGCTCCACACCGACGGGGTGATCTGCCGGATGGAGGGCGGCGTCCTGACTACGCTGTAGGAAGGAGGCGGCCTTTGTGTACCTGCATCTGGGAAGGGATTATGTGCTGAATACCCGGGACATCATCGGGATCTTCAGCCTGGAGACCACCACCGTCTCCCCCCGGGGCCGGGCCTTTTTGGATTATGCCCAGAAAAACGGGGCGGTGGTCAGCCTGTCCGACGAGCTGCCCCAGAGTTATGTGCTGGCCGACAGCCCGGTGGATACCGTGTATCTGTCGGAGCTGTCCAGCGCCGCTTTGCGCCGCCGCGCCGAGCAGCTGCTGCCCGAAGAGGCGCTGCCCGGGCCGGGGAAAGACGGGCCGGCCTGACTGCAATGACCGCATCCATGCGATAGGATAAGAACGTTTGAGCGAACAGAGAATTTGGATTAAAGAGGGAGAGATACAATGGCAGAGGATATCATCACCAGCGCCGACACCGCCACCGACCACGAGTACGACGGCAGTGAGATCCAGGTCCTCAAGGGTCTGGAGGCCGTGCGCAAGCGCCCGGGCATGTACATCGGTTCCACCGGCGCCCGGGGCCTGCACCACCTGGTCTATGAGATCGTGGACAACTCGATCGACGAGGCGCTGGCCGGCCACTGCGACCACATCGAGGTCAAGATCAAAAAGGGAGACATCATCGAGGTCACCGACAATGGCCGCGGCATCCCGGTGGGCATCCAGCCCGACACCGGCCTGCCCGCCGTCACGGTGGTCTTTACCATCCTGCACGCCGGCGGCAAGTTCGGCGGCGAGAACTCGGGCTACAAGGTCTCGGGCGGCCTCCACGGCGTGGGCGCCTCGGTGGTCAACGCCTGTTCGGAATGGCTCACCGTCCAGGTGCGCCGGGACGGGGTGGAATACGAGCAGACCTTCCGCCGCGGGGACCCCGACGGCCCCCTGCGCCAGGTAGGACCCGCCCCCGAGGGCTCCACCGGCACCCGGGTCACCTTCAAGCCCGACCCCGAGATGTTCCGGGAGACCACCGTTTTCGACTTTGACACCCTGGAAAAGCGGCTGCGGGAGGAGAGCTTCCTCAACGCAGGGCTCAAGATCACCCTCACCGACGAGCGGGAGCTGTACACCCCCATCCTGGAAGACGGCCAGGAGGGCGAGCCGGGCTACCGCCAGGAAGTGATGTGCTATGAGGGCGGCATCCGCAGCTTTGTCAGTTACCTGAACGAAAAGCGGAATTTCGAGGTGCTGCACCCCAACGTCATCTACCTGTCGGCCAAAAACGACCGGGCCGAGGCGGAGGTGGCCATGCAGTACAACACCAGTTACAATGAGCTGGTGCTCAGCTTTGCCAACAACGTCAACACCCCCGACGGCGGCACCCATGAAGAAGGGTTCCGGGCCAGCCTGACCCGGGTGTTCAACGACTACGGGCGCAGCCACGGCCTGCTGAAGGAAAAGGACGAGAACCTGTCCGGCTCGGATGTCCGGGAGGGCCTGATCTGCGTCATTTCGGTCAAGCTGCAGGAGGCGGAATTTGAGGGCCAGACCAAGGCCAAGCTCGGCAACACCGAGATCCGCACCCTGGTGTCCAACATGGTCTATACCAAGCTGACCGAGTATTTTGAGGAAAATCCCGCCGTCGCCAAGGCCATCTTTGAGAAGGCCACCCAGGCCGCCCGTGCCCGGGCCGCCGCCAAAAAGGCCCGGGAACTGGTCCGCCGCAAGAGCGTGCTGGAAAACAGCCGGATGCCGGGCAAGCTGGCCGACTGCCGGGAGAACGACCCCTCCAAGACCGAGATCTTCATCGTCGAGGGCGACTCGGCCGGCGGCTCGGCCAAGATGGGCCGGGATTCGGCCATCCAGGCCATCCTGCCTCTGTGGGGCAAGATGCTGAACGTGGAAAAGGCCCGGGCCGACAAGATCTACGGCAACGACAAGCTGATGCCGGTGGTGCTGGCCCTGGGCTGCGGCATCGGGGAAGAGTTCGACATCAGCAAACTGCGCTACGACAAGGTGTTCATCATGGCCGATGCGGACGTGGACGGCTCCCATATCTGCACCCTGATGCTGACCTTCTTTTTCCGCTATATGCGGCCCCTGATCGAGCAGGGACATGTCTATGTGGCCCAGCCTCCCCTGTTCCGGGTACAGAAGGGCAACACCGTCAAATATGCCTACAACGACAAGGAAATGGCCCTGCTTTTGCAGGAGATGCCGGGGGCCAAGGTCAACCGGTACAAGGGCCTGGGCGAGATGAACCCCGAGCAGCTGTGGGAGACCACCATGAACCCCGACAACCGCGTGATCGTCCAGATCACCATTGAAGACGCCGAAAAGGCCGACGAGGCCTTTACCATCCTGATGGGCGACCAGGTGGAGCCCCGCCGCCGCTTCATCGAAAACAATGCACAGTACGCCAAGCTGGATGTCTGACAGCCGGGTACAGTCCAAATAAGAGCTTTCAGCTGGAGGAACGAATGGAAGAAGATTATGTCATGATACCCGGCACCGGGACCAAGAAGATCGTCCGGGACGTGAAAAAGGAGATCGAGACCGCCTTTCTGGATTACTCCATGTCGGTCATCGTATCCCGCGCCCTGCCCGACGTGCGGGACGGCCTCAAGCCGGTGCACCGCCGCATCCTGTACACCATGCACGAGCGCGGCAACGACCCCAGCCATCCCTACCGCAAGTCGGCCGACACGGTGGGCGCGGTGCTGGGTTCCTACCACCCCCACGGCGACGCGTCGGTCTACGACGCCATGGTCCGTCTGGCCCAGGATTTCTCGATGCGCTATCCCCTGGTGGACGGCCAGGGCAACTTCGGTTCGGTGGACGGCGATCCCCCTGCCGCCTACCGTTACACCGAGGCCCGCATGAGCCGGATGGCGGTGGAGATGCTCACCGACATCGACAAGGATACAGTCAACTGGGACCCCAACTACGACGACACCAAAAAGGAGCCCCAGGTTTTGCCCTGCCGCTTCCCCAACCTGCTGGTCAACGGCAGCCAGGGCATTGCGGTGGGCATGGCCACCAACATCCCGCCCCACAACCTGGGCGAGGTCATCGACGGGTGCATCGCCTACATCGACGACCCCGACATCGACCTGGCCGGCCTGATGGAACACATCAAGGGCCCCGACTTCCCCACCGCCGGCATCATCATGGGCCGCAGCGGCATCCGGGCGGCCTACGCCACCGGCCGGGGCAAGATCACCCTGCGGGGCCGGGCCGTCATTGAGGAGAAAAAGAACGGGCGGTTCCAGATCGTCATCACCGAGATCCCTTATATGGTCAACAAGGCCCGCCTGATCGAGAACATCGCGGACCTGGTGAAAGACAAGCGGATCGAGGGGATCACCGACCTGAACGACGAGACCAACCGCAAGGGAATGCGAATCGTGGTGGACCTGCGCCGGGACGCAAACCCTCAGGTGGTGCTCAACCAGCTCTACCGCTACACCCAGCTGCAGGACACGGTGGGCGTGAATATGCTGGCCATCGACCACAAGGTGCCCAAGGTCCTCACCCTCAAGCAGATGATCGCCAAGTATGTGGAGTTCCAGGACGAGGTGATCCGCCGGCGCACCAGCTTCGACCTGAAAAAGGCCCAGGAGCGCGCCCACATCCTGGAGGGCCTGAAAAAGGCCACCGACATCGTGGACGAACTGATCGCCACCATCCGGGCCTGCAAGGGCGGCATGGCCGAGGCCAAGGCGGCCATCATGGAGCGGTTCGGCTTTGACGATCCCCAGGCAGACGCCATCGTCAAGCTGCAGCTGGGCCGCCTGGCCGGGCTGGAGATCCTCAAGATCGAGGAGGAACTGGCGGGCCTGCGGGCCAAAATCGAGGACTGGCAGGCCGTGCTGGCGGATGACAGCCGTGTGCTTGCCATCGTCAAGGAGGAGCTGCTGGAGATCCGGCGCCGCTTTGCCGACCCCCGCCGTACCGAGATTGAGACGGTGACCGGCGAGGTGGACATCGAAGATCTGATCGCCGAGGAGCAGTGCGTCTATACCCTCACCGAGGCAGGGTATGTCAAGCGTCAGCCCAAGGCCATTTACCAGGCCCAGCACCGGGGCGGCCGTGGCATCCTGGGCCTGACCCGCAAGGAAGAGGACATCGTGCAGGAGATGTTCGTGGGCTCCACCCACGACTATGTGCTGTTCGTCACCAACCGGGGCAGGCTGTTCCAGCTCAAGGGCTACACCATCCCCGAGGGCAGCCGCACCAGCAAGGGGGCGCACATCGTCAACCTGCTGCAGCTGGCCGAGGGCGAAAAGGTGACCAATATGCTGCGGCAGTCCACCAAGGACACAGCCGAGGGCGGCTATGTGACCATGGTGACCCGGCAGGGCCTGATCAAGCGGACCCCGCTGAGCCAGTACGCCAACATCCGCAAGAGCGGCCTGATCGCCATTGCCCTCAATGAGGGGGATTCCATCGCATGGACCCGCCTGACCACCGGCAACGACACCCTGATCGTGGCCACCCGCAACGGCCAGGCCATCCGGTTCTACGAGAGCGACGCACGGCCGATGGGCCGCGGCGGCCACGGCGTCCGCGCCATCCGTCTGGAGGAAGGCGACCAGGTAGTGGGTGTGTCCATCTGCCGGGAGGGCGCCACTGTCCTGACCGTCACCGAGCACGGCAAGGGCCGGCGCAGCCAGATCGAGGATTACCGTCTGACCGGACGCGGCGGCAAGGGCGTGCGCAACTACGACGTCTCCAAGGACAAGGTGGCGGGCATCAAGATCGTGGATGACACCGACGATGTGCTGCTCAGCAGTCAGGAAGGGGTCATCATCCGGATGCACGCGGCGGATATCACCGTCCAGAGCCGCTATGGCAGCGGCGTCCGTGTGATGCGCCTGGGCGACACCGACTGTGTGACGGTGGTGGCCCGCACCGACCATGACGACGAGGCCGAGACGGCCAAGCCCGAGCAGGAGGCCGGCGACACCGAGCCCACCGCCGAGGAAGTGGCCGCCCTGGAAGCCGCCGAACAGGCGGAACAGGACGTCCAGACCACCCCGGACGAGGAATAAACGAAAAGCAAAAGAGGGTATGCACCGCGCAGGTGTATACCCTCTTTTTGTCGTGTCATCGGGCTGGCAGCCGGACGGCAAGGCGGGCGATTCCTCCCTGCCTCAAAGTTAGAGATTCCAAACTAAAGAAAATAAAGAAAAACTAGTGACTACACTCGGTTTGAAACAAACGATGATTTTGGCGGAAGTTTGAATGATACTGACGTAACATATGCTGGCCTGTTCATTGTTAGCCGCGAACGCAGTGACGAATGGATTGCAGGTAATCTTGCGAATTATGTTGATCAATATGTGCAGAATGTTTCTGATGAAGAAAACTGCAATATGTCCATTCGAATTGTCACTGCTGATGGCAAGTATGATGGTGATGTCAAAAAGAATGGCGAGTGTTTTGTGATTGGTATTCTGGTAGATTTTGATTTTACCAAAGATAACCACTAAACATTACTTATAACACCCCCGGGGCACCATACCGGGAGATGATATAAGGGGCGCACAGGTGCCAGAGACCACCTGCCCGCTCGGGTAAAACACCCATCCGATGTGGCGGCAAAGAGGAATAGAACCATATTCCTTCTGTTGTTGATCGCACCAAAACAAAAGAACTTTTGCGTCACGAAAGATAGGGTCCCTCTGCGGGGGTCGGCCATGCGGCCGGCCCCCGCATTGTTTTGCGTGTGCGGTTTCTATGGACAAACCGGCGGCTCATATGGTATCCTGTGGCTGCAAGAACCAAAGAAACCCATGAGGGAGTAGCAAGCGCCGCCTGCAAACCGCGGCGCAGCAAGTCAACATACTGGCCCGCCGGGCCTGGCTTGCTTATACCCATTGCGAGACTCATGTTCCCAGCGCTGGGGCGGTGACGCCGCCCGGGCTGTGTACATGGAGCCGCCGCATCTTTGTTCCGCCGACTTCCGGGCACAGCCGCCGCTGTGTCCGGTTTTTTTGCGCAACGCTCTTTCTGCGACGGAGGAAACGCACAATGGAATGGAATCTGGTCTTTTTTATCAACAGCGCCCTGCTGGGAGTGGGATTGGCGATGGATGCCTTTTCGGTCTCGATGGCCAACGGCCTCCATGAACCGGGCATGAGCCGCAGCCGGATGTTCGGCATTGCGGGGGTATTTGCGGGCTTCCAGGCCCTGATGCCCCTGCTGGGATGGATCTGCGTCCACACGGTGGTGCAGCTGTTCGAGGGCTTCACCGTCCTGATCCCCTGGATCGCCCTGATCCTGCTGTGCTACATCGGCGGCAAGATGCTGCTGGAGGGCATCCGCAGCAAGGAAGAAGACGACGCCGGCGCGGTGAGCCGGGGCGGCCTGGTGCTGCAGGGGGTGGCTACCTCCATCGACGCGCTGTCGGTGGGCTTTACCATTGCGGAATACGGCCCCCTGATGGCCCTGGTCTGCGCCGCCATCATTGCGGCGGTCACCTTTGTCATCTGCACCGGGGGCCTGGTGATCGGCCGCACCTTCGGCACCAAACTGGCGGGCAAGGCCTCGCTGCTGGGCGGCGCCATCCTGATCTTCATCGGGGTGGAGATCTTCGTCACCTCCCTGTGACCGGTGAAAGTTTCATAAAAGTCGCGTGGGATGTATAGAAAACGTTCATAATTGTACGGTATACTACAAAAGTGAATCCATCACGACAGGCTTTACGGTAAAGGAAAGTGAAAGAGATCCGCCATGCTTGAGTTACGCGACATCAAGAAAGATTATCCCATGGGCGCAGGCACCGTCCATGCCCTGAAAGGGGTCAGCATCCAGTTCCGCCGCTCGGAGTTCGTCTCCATCCTGGGCCCTTCGGGCTGCGGCAAAACCACCCTGCTGAACATCATCGGCGGGCTGGACCAGTATACCGACGGCGATCTGATCATCAACGGGCGCTCCACCAAATCCTTTCAGGACCGGGACTGGGATTCTTACCGCAACCACTCGGTAGGATTTGTGTTCCAGAGCTACAACCTGATCCCCCACCAGACGGTGCTGCGCAACGTCGAGCTGGCCCTGACCCTGTCGGGGGTCAGCCGGGCCGAGCGGCGGGACCGGGCGGCGGAGGCCCTGGAAAAGGTGGGCCTGGGCAACCAGCTGTACAAGCGCCCCAGCGAGATGTCGGGCGGCCAGATGCAGCGGGTGGCCATTGCCCGGGCCATCGTCAACAACCCCGATATCATCCTGGCCGACGAGCCCACCGGCGCGCTGGACACCGAGACCAGCATCCAGGTGATGGAACTGCTGAAGGAGATCAGCAAGGACCGCCTGATCGTCATGGTGACCCATAACCCGGCTCTGGCCCAGAAATATTCCTCCCGGATCATCCGGGTGCTGGACGGCGTGATCACCGACGACTCCGACCCCCTCTCCCCCGCCGAACTGGAGGCCAACCGGGCCCAGGACCAGGCCGAGGTGGAGGCAAGCCGGGGCAAAAAGATCCGCAAGCCCACCATGTCCATCGCCACCTCGTTCGGGCTGTCCCTCAAGAACCTGTTTACCAAAAAGGGCCGCACCACCCTCACTGCCTTTGCGGGGTCCATCGGCATCATCGGCATCGCGCTGATCCTGTCGGTGTCCCAGGGGATGACCGATTACATCAACGTCATGCAGGAGGACGCCCTTGCGTCCTATCCCCTTTCCATCCAGGCCACCAATGTGGACCTCACCAGTCTGATCCAGACCTTCATGGATCTGAACGTCGGGGAGAGCGACCACGGGCGGGACGCGGTGTACGAGCGGCCTGCCGTGCGGGATCTGGTGTCGGCGGTGTACAACCTGGACGTGGCCCAGAACGACCTGCGCTCGTTCAAGACCTATCTGGAAAACCAGCTGGCCGACCCCTCCTCCCCCTTCCGGGAAGCGCTGAGCGGCATCCAGTACACTTACAGCATCCGGCCCAGCGTCTACACCCAGAACGTGGACGGCACCATTATCCACTCGGACACCACCCAGCTGATGCAGGAACTGCTGGTGTCGGTGATGGATTCCTCCAGCCTCTCCACCCTGATGGGCGGGACGGGCGGCGCGGCGTCGGGCGGTACCTCCGGCACGGCCGGGATGACCACCATGATGAGCGGCGGGATGATGAACCTCTGGCAGGAGCTTTTGCCCGGGGAAAACGGCGCGGCGGTGAACCCCCTGCTGACCCGGCAGTATGACCTGATCTACGGCTCCTGGCCGGCCAGCTATGACCAGATCGTCCTGGTGGTGGACGAGAACAACGAACTGGACGACATGACCCTGTATGCCCTCGGCCTCATCCCCGAGGAGGAGATGCAGGCCCTGGCCGACGGCAAAGAGGCTTCCGCCGGCGCCAAAACCAGCTGGAGCTACGAGGAGATCTGCTCCACCGATTTCCGGGTCATCCTGCCCTCCGACTGCTATACCTACGACGAGGCCACCGGCCTGTATACCGACCTGCGGGAGACCGACGCGGGGCTGAAATACCTCTACGACAACGCCCTGAAACTCCACGTCACCGGCATCATCCGCAAAAACCCCGATGTGGAAAGCGGCATGATCTCGGGGCGGATCTGCTACACTGCGGACCTGATCGACTACATCGTGCAGCAGGCCGGACAGTCCCAGGCGGTGGCGGCCCAGAAGGCCGATCCCAGCCGGGATATCCTGACCGGGCTGCCCTTCCGTTCCCGGGCCGACAGCCTGACCCGGGCGGAGAAAGAGCAGGAGCTGCGGGCCTATATCGACGGGCTGGACCAGGCGGGCAAGGCCCAGGTCTATGTCCGGATCATGAGCCAGCCCGACCAGGACGAGATCACCCGGCAGGTGGACGCCATGCTGGCGGAGATGAGCCGCGAGGAGATCGTCTCGACCCTGTCCCAGGTGCTGACCCAGCAGATGAGCGTCAGCCAGGAACAGATCGACCGCTATGTGCAGCAGATGAGCGACGAGGATCTGCGCAGCACCTTCTCCCAGCTGCTGGAAGTGCAGATGCAGAACCAGTATGCCCAGCAGGTGAGCCAGCAGCTGGCCATGGTGCCCGACGCTCAGAAGGTCAACGCCCTGGAGCTTGCCATGGACGGCTACACCCCGGACCAGTGGGCCCGGTATTATGACCTGGTGATGGAGTTTTCCGACTCCACCTACGAGGACAATCTGACCATGCTGGGCAGCATCGACCTGGATTCCCCCGCCTCCATCAACCTGTATGCGGCCTCGTTCGAGAGCAAGGACACGGTGGAACAGGTGATCGCCGACTACAACAGCACGGTGGATGAGCTGCACCAGATCTCCTACACCGACTATGTGGGCCTGCTGATGTCCACCGTCACCTCGATGATCAGCGCCATCACCTATGTGCTGATCGCGTTCGTGGCCATCTCCCTGGTGGTGTCCTCCATCATGATCGGGGTCATCACCCTCATCTCGGTGCAGGAGCGCACCCGTGAGATCGGCATCCTGCGGGCCATCGGCGCCTCCAAGCGGGATGTGTCCATCATGTTCAACGCCGAGACGGTGATCATCGGCTTCTCCTCCGGCGTCATCGGCGTGGTGGTGACCTATCTGCTGTGCATCCCCATCAGCGCCGTGATGCACGCCGTGACCGGCGCGGGCAACCTCAACGCCGTGCTTCCCTTGCCGGCCGCCCTGGTCCTGATCGGCATCAGCATGCTGCTGACGCTCATCTCGGGCCTGATCCCCTCCCGCAGCGCCGCCAAGAAAGACCCTGTGGTGGCCCTGCGCAGCGAATGACCCATCCGCCCTGCCTGTCCCGGTGACCGGCAGGGCGTTTTTGCACCCCGCCCAAACAAAAAAGCCCTGCCGCAAGGGCAGGGGCCGGTGGTATGAAGATCAGATCGTCTCGCGGTCCAGCAGGGCTTTGAATTTCAGGATGCCCGCCACCGTCTTGGCGTCCCGGATCTCGCCCGACAGCACCATGTCGATGGCTTTCTCCAGGGGCACCCGCTCGGGGGTCAGGAACTCGTCGTCGTCCAGGTGCATGGCGGCGGGGTGCAGCCCCCGGGCCGCCCAGATGTAGATGACCTCGGTATCGTAGCCCACCGTGGGATAGATCTGCCCCAGGGAGATATATTCGTCGGCGGTGACGCCGCACTCCTCGGTCAATTCCCGTTTGGCCGCCTCAAAGGGGTCCTCCCCTTTTTCCAGCTTGCCGGCGGGCAGCTCCCACAGCTCCTGCTGCATGGCGTACCGGAACTGCCGCACCATGCAGATGGTGCCGTCCTCAAAATAGGGCAGAATGCAGGCGCCCCCGTGGTGGTGCACCACGTCCCGCAGGGCGGTCTCGCCGTTCTCCAGCAGGGCGGTGTCCTGGGTGACGGTGATCACACGCCCTTCGTACACGGTCTGGCTGCGGATGGTCTTTTCAAAATGCGTTGGCATAAAAGTTCCCCCTCTCAGTGGTCTGAAACGGCGCGCCTGGCCGCGCCCGGCGCCAGACCGTCCGCGGGTGGAAAACAAGTTGAAAGGGTGGAAAACACCCGTACCGGCCTGTATCTTCAGTTTACCTGCACCGGGGCGGCCTGTCAACCGCTCTTTTGGGCCTTTCGGGGTGCAAAAAGGCAAAAACCAGGGAGATCAAAAGAAAAAAGATAAAAACCTCACAAATTTTTAATCAAATTATTGGTGTGTTTTACCAGACGGATTGCGTTTACTTTGGGGCGGGAATTTGCTATTATAATAGATGAGCAATCATGCCCTTCCGGCAGGACCTGTGGCCGGCGGGGGCGGAATGTTCTGCAAAGTACCCCAGGGCGGCCAGCCGGCATATCGTCAGATGCCGGCCCGGCGGGCCGCCCAATAAAAAGTAATGGAGGAAGAAAAATGCCTAGAGCAAAGCAAACCATGGATGGCAACACCGCGGCCGCGCATGTAGCTTATGCGTTCACCGACGTTGCTGCCATCTATCCGATTACCCCTTCTTCTCCGATGGCTGACTCTGTGGACCAGTGGTCTGCAGCAGGCCAGAAGAATATTTTCGGCAATCAGGTCAAGGTCGTCGAGATGGAGTCTGAGGCCGGCGCCGCTGGCGCTGTCCACGGCGCCCTGGGTGCAGGTGCCATCACCACCACCTTCACCGCATCGCAGGGCCTGCTGCTGATGATCCCCAATATGTACAAGATCGCAGCCGAGCAGCTGCCCTGCGTGTTCGACGTGTCGGCCCGTACCGTCGCCACCCAGGCCTTGAACATCTTCGGCGATCACAGCGACGTCATGGCCTGCCGCCAGACTGGTTTTGCCATGCTGGCTGAGAGCTCTGTGCAGGAAGTCATGGACCTGTCCCCTGTGGCCCATCTGTGCGCCATCGAGGGCCATGTTCCCTTCCTGAACTTCTTCGACGGCTTCCGTACTTCTCACGAGTATCAGAAGATCGAGAAGTGGGATTACGCCGACCTGAAGGAAATGTGCAACATGGAGGCCGTGGAGGAGTTCCGCAAGAATGCGCTGAACCCCGAGAATCCCAAGATGCGCGGCTCTCATGAGAACGGCGACGTCTTCTTCCAGCATCGTGAGGCCTGCAACTCGGTCTACAATGCCCTGCCCGCGATCGTTGAGAAGTATATGGCCAAGATCAACGAGAAGATCGGCACCAACTACGACCTGTTCAACTACTACGGCGCACCCGATGCCGACCGCGTCATCGTGGCCATGGGCTCCATCTGCGACGTGGCCGACGAGGTCATCGACTACCTGAACGCCCGCGGCGAGAAGGTCGGTATCATCAAGGTCCGCCTGTACCGTCCCTGGGTGTCCGCTTCCCTGCTGAAGGTCCTGCCCGACACCGTCAAGAAGATCGCTGTCCTGGACCGCACCAAGGAGCCCGGCGCCCTGGGCGAGCCCCTGTACCTGGATGTGGCTGCCACCCTGCGTGAGGCCGGCAAGAACGACATCACCGTCATCGGCGGCCGCTACGGCCTGGGCAGCAAGGACACCCCGCCGTCCTCCATCTTTGCCGTCTACACCGAGCTGACCAAGGACCAGCCCAAGGAGCGTTTCACCATCGGCATCACCGATGACGTCACCTTCCTGTCCCTGCCCGAGATCAAGCCCGCCCCCATCACCGCTGCAGAAGGCACCAAGGAGTGCAAGTTCTGGGGCCTGGGCGGCGACGGCACCGTCGGCGCAAACAAGAACTCGGTCAAGATCATCGGCGACCATACCGACAAGTACGTTCAGGCTTACTTCCAGTATGACTCCAAGAAGACCGGCGGCGTGACCATCAGCCACCTGCGTTTCGGCGACAAGCCCATCCGCAGCCCCTACTATATCAACCAGGCTGACTTCGTGGCCTGCCACAACCCCGCTTACGTCAACATGGGCATGAAGATGGTCCAGGACGTCAAGCCCGGCGGCGTGTTCATGATCAACTGCCAGTGGACCGATGAGGAGCTGGGCCATCACCTGAACGCCGAGGCCAAGAAGTATATCGCTGACAACAACATCCAGCTGTATACCATCAACGCCATCGACAAGGCCATCGAGATCGGCATGGGCAAGCGCACCAACACCATCCTGCAGTCCGCTTTCTTCAAGCTGGCTGAGGTCATGCCCATCGACGACGCCATCAAGTTCATGAAGCAGGCCGCCCAGAAGAGCTACGGCAAGAAGGGCCAGGACGTTGTTGAGATGAACTGGAAGGCCATCGACGCCGGCGTGGACGCCATCCACAAGGTGGACGTGCCCGCAAGCTGGTCCAACCCCGACGCCGATCCCGCTCCCAAGGAGCTGGCAGGCCGTCCCGAGCTGGTCAAGCAGATCCGCGACGTCATGGAGCCCATCGCCCGCATGGACGGCGACAGCCTGCCCGTCTCGGCCTTTGCCCACAATGCAAACGGCCAGTGGGAGCAGGGTGCTTCCGCCTATGAGAAGCGCGGCACCGCCGTCATGGTCCCCGAGTGGGATGCCGGCAAGTGCGTGGGCTGCAACCAGTGCGCCTTCGTCTGCTCGCACGCCACCATCCGGCCCTTCCAGCTGACCGCTGAGGAGCTGGCTGCTGCGCCCGCCCAGACCAAGCACCGCGACAACCGTCCCGCCAACGAGTATCAGTTCGTCATGGCTGTTTCTCCGCTGGACTGCATGGGCTGCGGCGAGTGTGTCACCGTCTGCCCCACCAAGGCCATCACCATGGTGCCCCAGGAGAGCCAGGCTGCCGAGCAGGAAGTCTTCGACTACTGCGTGGCCAACATCTCCAAGAAGCCCAGCAAGTTTGCAGATGATACCGTCATCGGCTCCCAGTTCAACCAGCCCCTGCTGGAGTTCTCCGGCTCCTGCGCTGGCTGTGCCGAGACTTCCTATGCCCGCCTGATCACTCAGCTGTTCGGCGAGAAGATGTATATCACCAACGCCACCGGCTGCTCCTCCATCTGGGGCGGCACCGCGGCCATCTCTCCCTACACCGTCAACAAGGACAGCGGCCATGGTCCTGCCTGGATCAACTCCCTGTTCGAGGACAACGCTGAGCACGGCCTGGGCCTGTATCTGGGCCAGAAGACCATCCGCGAGAACCTGATCCGTGAGATCGACGAGATCGTCAACTCCGACAAGGCTTCCGAGGATCTGAAGGCTGCTTACGCCAAGTTCATCGAGACCAAGAACAACACCCGCGCCAACGACCAGCCCGCCAAGGCTCTGATCGCTGAGCTGGAGAAGGCTGCTGCCGCCGGCTACGAGAAGTCCGCTGAGGTGCTCAAGAGCAAGCAGTACATCGCCAAGAAGTCCGTCTGGATCTTCGGCGGTGACGGCTGGGCTTACGACATCGGCTACGGCGGCCTGGATCACGTCCTGGCTTCCGGCGAGGATGTCAACGTGATGGTCTTCGACACCGAGATGTACTCCAACACCGGCGGACAGGCTTCCAAGGCCTCCAACATCGGTGAGGTCTGCCAGTTCGCTGCTGCCGGCAAGGAGATTAGCAAGAAGAGCCTGTCCGAGATCTGCATGACCTACGGCTATATCTATGTGGCTCAGATCGCTCTGGGCGCCAACATGAACCAGGCCATCAAGGCAATCGCCGAGGCTGAGGCTTACCCCGGCCCGTCCCTGATCATCGGCTACGCTCCCTGCGAGCTGCACGGCATCAAGGGCGGCATGACCAACTGCCAGAACGAGATGAAGAAGGCTGTGGAGTCCGGTTACTGGAATCTGTTCACCTTCAACCCCGCTCTGAAGGCCCAGGGCAAGAACCCCTTCACCCTCACCTCCAAGCCTGTTGATTCTGAGAAGTATCAGAACCTGCTGGCCACCGAGACCCGTTACAGCCGCCTGACCCGCGCCTTCCCCGAGCGCGCCAAGAAGCTGTTCGCTGAGAACGAGAAGGCTGCCCAGGATCGCTATGAGCACCTGACCCGCCTGGTGGATCTGTACAAGTAATTGAGGTCCGCCTTGGGCAAGGCTTTGGCCGTACCCTGAAAAAACCGAGAGCGCCCCGTCTGTCCCTGACAGACGGGGCGCTTTTTTGCTGCCTCCAAGTCCCCTGCGCCCAAAGTTAGAGTACATGAACTAAAGAAAATAAAGAAAAAATGGGAAATTTTGAAATTGGGTCTTGACACCGGGGGGGGGTATGTTATGATAGGCACACAAAGGAAAGGACCTTCCTTTGAACCTGTTTTGGGTCTCTATCTTTTATACACCATAAGGAGGAAAAATTCATTATGAAACTCAAGAAGATTGCTTCTCTGGCGCTGGCCGGCATCATGGCCGTCAGCATGCTCGCCGCTTGCGGTGAGGGAACTAACAACGGCAATAGTGGCTCTTCCAGCAGCCAGCCCACCACTGCTAGCGTCGTGAGCACTGTGAAGAATGCCATCGCTGATAAGAACGGTGATCTGGTCATTACTGTTGAAGAGAATACCGCTCTGAACAATGCGATGAAGAAGTACAACGAGAACAACCAGAACCTTTACACCCAGGTGGTCGAAGCAACTGTACGCAATAATGTACTGAATATGGTATTTACTGCTGATCCTTTCACTGATGCTCATCAGTTGCTTGATTCTGATGATATGACTAATTTTGAGAATGCTTTCACCGGGAATGGTCAGACCTTCTGGCGTTATGCAGTTGTTTCTAATGGTGCAGGCGCTTCTGTTGATTCTGTGCGTACCTTGGCAGCAAATCAGATTGCTGAAAGTATGAAAGGCTTGGAGAATGTTGTTGTCTCGGCTAACACGACTGTGAATATTGATTATACCATGTATGTTTATGAGGGCAGCATGGTTACTAATGACAACAAGACTGAGCCGTATGTGGTGGCTGTTCTGAAAGGAACCTCCAAGACCAACGTCTAAAACAAATCATTACTTATAACACCCCCGGGGCACCATACCGGGAGATGATATAAGGGGCGTGCGGGTGCCAGAGACCACCTGCACGCTCGGGTAAAACACCCATCCGATGTGGCGGCAAAGAGGAATAGAACCATATTCCTTCTGTTGTTGATCGCACCAAAACAAAAGAACTTTTGCGTCACGAAAGATAGGGTCCCTCTGCGGGGGTCGGCCATACGGCCGGCCCCCGCATTGTTTTGCCTTTTGGAAAAGATACGTAAAATTTCGGTTGGGGGTTGACCCTTTCTGCACGCCGCGTTATAATCAAAACGATAAACACAATGGGAGGTGAACGCAGGAAAATGGACCCGGATCATAGTAGATCCGAGCGGTACAGCGCATCGGACAATGGAAAAGCTGCGTTCGCCTTTGGGGTGGACTGGAAGGCCTGAGGCGGTCATGCCCTGGCCTTGGACGTGCTGTGTGAGGGGAGCCTGCGGGTCTCCCCTGTTCCCGTCTGGGCACACAGGCGGCAAAGCGCAGCTTTGCAGGGATAGGCAACTCTGAAAACCCCCGCTGCGGTTCGATCCTTCCGAAAAGTACATCGGCTGCGCTGGCTTGCGCCCCGGGTGGGCGGGCCGCGTTTGGTATGGCGTGGATACGCTTTGTGCCGGTGCTTTTTGGGGAATGGTTCAGGGCGGGATGGAGGAGTGCTTTCCCGGGCAGGCCGCGCATTTTTTCTGTTTTTCGATCTTCCGATGGACTGTACCCTCCTGTAAAAACCAACGGAGGAGGAAAAGACCAATGGACAAGAAGGAGAATGACACCCTGGACCACGAGGCTCTGGAACATCTGGTACAGATGCCCGTCCAGGAACTGCCCGCCGACATCCCCGCCGAGGTGCGGGAAAAGCTGGTGCGGGATCTGAACGACAAGGAAGCCGCCGAGGATCTGCGGCAGGATATCCATGAGGCCGAGCGGGAGGAGGCCAGAGAGGCCCCCGCCGCCCCCAATAAGCTGACCAAAAGCCGCCTGCTCAAGCTGCTGGTCAAAAAGCAGTATGTCAAGCTGCGGGAGGTCACCGAGGATATGCAGCCCGCCGACCTGGCCGAGCTGCTGGAAGAACTGGATGAAAACAACCGTCTGGTGGTGTTCCGCCTGCTGAAAAAAGAGGTGGCCACCGAGGTGTTCACCTATATGTCGGACGAGGCCCGGGACGAGCTGGTGGATGAATTCACCGACGTGGAGCTGATCGGCGCCATTGAGGAGATGAGCCTGGACGACGCGGCCGACTTGCTGGAGGATATGCCCGCCAGCGTGGTCAAGCGGGTGCTGGAAAAGTCCTCGCCGCAGACCCGCGAGAGCCTGAACAAGCTGCTGCACTATCCCGAAAATTCGGCCGGCAGTCTGATGACCCTCGAGTATGTCCGCCTGCGCAGGGAGATGACGGTGCGCCAGGCGTTCACCGCCATCCGCCAGCAGGGCGAGCAGGCCGAGACCCTCTACACCTGCTATGTGGTGGACAAAAACCGGCTGCTGGGCATCGTGTCGGTGCGCAGTTTGCTGCTGGCCGAACTGGATACCCCGATCACTGAGATCATGGACGACAACGTCATCGCGGTGCACGTCAACGACGACCAGGAGTTCGTCTCCCGTGAGATGCAGCGCTACGACTTCACCGCCATGCCGGTCCTGGACAACGAAGGGATGTTCGTGGGTATCATCACCATCGATGACGCCATCGACGTCCTGACCGAAGAATCCACCGAAGATATGCAGAAAATGGCGGCCATTCTCCCCGACGACGAGGCCACCACCTACTTTGGCACCAGCGTCTGGACCCACGCCAAGCAGCGCATTCCCTGGCTGATGATCCTGATGCTGTCCGCCACCTTTACCGGCATGGTCACCACCCATTACGAGCAGGCCTTTGTGGCCCTGCCCCTGCTGGTATCCTTCATGCCCATGCTGATGGGCACCGCCGGCAACTGCGGCAACCAGGTCAGCACCCAGATGGTGCGCGGCCTGGCCCTGGATGAGATCGAACCCCGCGACTTCCTCAAGGTAGTATACAAGGAACTGCGGGTGGCGGTCATTGTGGGCGCCGTGCTGGGCGTGGCCAACGGCCTGCGCATCTGGCTGATGTACGGCGTGTTTGGGGGCGGCCAATACCCCAACGTGATGGATTATGTGGTGGTGGTCAGCCTGGCGCTGTTCCTCAGCATCATCCTGGCCAAGCTGGTGGGCGGCCTGCTGCCCCTGGGCGCCAAAAAACTGGGCTTCGACCCGGCCATCATGGCAAACCCCTTCCTGTCCACCATCGTGGACGCCTGCAGTCTGCTGATCTATTTCCAGATCGCCACCGTGGTGTTCCACAGCCTGATGTGAAACTGAATACAAAACCCCGGCCCGTTTTCCACAGATGCACAGACAAAATGTGGAAAACAAGCCGGGGGTTTCTGTTATGCAGGGCCCTGCGGGCCGGTTTTACTCCTCCAGTACCCGGTCGGCGTCGGTGATGGCCCGATGGGGTTTGCAGGGGTTGCCAAAGGCCACCGTGTTGGCGGGGATGTCGTGGGTCACCACGCTGCCTGCCCCGATGACCGCGCCGCTGCCGATGGTGACGCCGGGCAGGATGGTCACGTCGCCGCCCAGCCAGACGTTGTCCCCGATGGTGATGGGGCCGGCCTTCTCAAAGCCGCGGTTCCGCTCCTGGTAGCACAGGGGGTGGTTGGCCGTGTACATCCCACAGTTGGGTCCGATAAAGCAGTGGGCGCCGATGGTGATGCGGCCGCCGTCCATCAGGTAAGCGCCCCGGTTGATGTCGGTGCCCTCCCCAATGTAGCAGTTCCAGCCGTAGTCGGTCTGAAAGGGGGCCGCGATGCCCACCGTCTCGGACGCATGGGGCAGAAGCTGGCGCTTGAGCTCGCTCTGCTTTTGGGTGTCCATGGGGTCGCAGTTGTTGAAAGCCAGGCAGAGGGATGCGGCCTTCCAGCGCTCCTCCACCAGGTCCTGGTCGAAGTTGGCATCGTACCAAAGGCCCAGGTCCATCTTTTCCCGTTCCGTCATAAGGGGTCCTCCTTTTGTGCGGAAAATCCGCTGAAACGCCGCCCGCGCCGCACGGGCGCAAACACCAATAAGGGGCGGTGTGTCCCGTCCCCTATCAGCGTGTGTGTGTTGATTTTTTGGAGAATCGCGTCCCGGCCGTTGCTCCGTTCCGCACCTTTAGGATACATCCGGCACGGGTGGAATACAATCTCTTTTTGGACTAAAACTATTAAAAAACCGACAAAATACAACTCCCGTCAGGAGGCGGCGTCCTGGATGGCATCCCACAGTCCGTCGGAGGCGTCCAGCACCGCGATCTTGTAGGAGGCGAACAGTTCCTGCACCGACTGGCTGGCAGAGCCGTCGGCGGAGGTGTTGTAGCTGCCAAGGTCGGCCCCGGCCAGGGCGGGCACGTCGGTCCAGTTATACAGCTGGTCCCGCCAGTTCTCCCCCAGATGCTCGCTCAGGGCGCCGTAGGCTTCCTCAAAGCCCTCGGGGTCGGCCAGCACCCAGATGCCGCTGTCCCCGTTGGCCAGGTCGGTGTTCATCCGGGTGGCGCCCGCCATCTGGCTGTTCATGTCGGTGAGGGAGGCGTTGGCACTCCAGGTGTATACGTTGAGGCTGACCACCACCGCGCCGTCCTGGTTGCGGTCCTGGCCGTAGCTTTCCAGGACCTGCTGCAGCTGCAGGGCCGAGGCGTCCGGCAGCGTGTCGGCGGTGACCACCGCCACCGAGTAGTCGGGGTCCACTTCCGTGTTCAGCCCGTAGATCACATAGGCTACGCCGGCCGCCAGGACGATGGCCAGCACCACCACGCCCCAGTTGTAATACCACCAGTTGGCCCGGGCCCGGGCTTTTTTCTCTTTTTCAGTCAGGGGCGCATCAGCGCCGGGCATGGCGTCCGAACGGCGCTGCACCGTCAGGTCGTACCCCTCCCGCAGCAGGGGGAACAGCAGCTGCATGGCAACCAGGGCCGGCAGCCAGAACCCGAACAGCATGGCCCAGAAGGTACTGACCGGGAAAAACAGGATCAGCACCGCCACGCCCGCCATCGAGACGGCGCCTCCGGCGATGCACCGCCCCGGGGCGGCCAGCAGCATAGACCCCGCCCCCCGGAACAGGTCCCGGAAGCGCAGCCCTTCGGGGGCCGCGGCGGCCAGTACAGCCACACAGAGGGTGCCTCCCACCGCCAGCACCAGCATATCAAAGCCCAGGAACACCACCACCGCGCTGCCTGGATACTGCCCGGTGGCCTGCATCACCTCAAAGATGTAGGCCCACACAAAACACAGAGCCCCCAGCAGGGTGATGATCAGAGAACCCAGGGGCAGGGTGGTTTTCCATTTGGCTTTCACCGTCTGCCAGGCCCGGTGCAGCCAGGGGGAAGGGTCGTTGCAGAGGCTGCGCAGGCCGCAGTCCGCCAGCAGCAGCAGACCCAGCCCGCCTGTCAGGCCGGACACCAGGCCCATCAGCAGGGTGAAGGGAAAGTTGAGCAGGATGACCCCCAGGGACACCCCCAGGGACGCGGGCAAAAGCAGGACGCAGGCCAGGAAGTTGGTGCCGACCAACTGTCCGAAATCCCGGCCCACCATCTGCAAAAAGCGCCGCAGCCCCTTCTTTTCGGGCTCGTTGGGGTCCACCCCCCGGCCCGGACCTCCGTAGAAAGCGTCGAACCAGCTCATGCCTGGACACCTTCCTTTTCAGGCAGGCATTCTCTGCCCCAGGCCTCGATCTGGGTCAGGGCCGGGAAAGGGGACGGCCCTTCGGCCTGGATCAGCTGGCTGAGCACCAGGCTGCGCACCCGCCGGGGCGCAAAGGAAAAGCACTGGGGCTTGGCGCTCTTGACCAGGGGCAGCTCCATCTGGCTGCCGTCCGAGAAGGTGACGGTGGCCTGCACCCAGTAATTGTCGTGGGGGAAGTCCGCCCGCTCGGTGATCCGCAGCTCGTCCAGCAGCACCTCCCGGCCAAAATCCAAAGTCAGGGCCGCGTTGGGGTCCCGGTTGATCCCCCAGCTCTGGTAGGGGTATTCCCCGTGGGCGGTGTTCTCAAAGATGCCGTCGATGGCGTTGCGCGCGGCAAACACCGCCTCCCCCCGGGTCTCGACGTTGGCGGAAGCGTGGGGGTAAAAACCGGTGTCCCCGTGCTGGTCGTAGCAGTTGAAGGCCAGGTTGCGGCGTGCGGCCAGCTCTTCCGGGCTGGCCAGCCGGGCCCGGATCAGGTGGCGGCTGCCCTGGAAGCTCTTGGGGGAATAGGTGATGGCCTGCTCCCCAAAGGGGATGTGGAAGTTGATCTCCCGCTTGACCACATACACCAGGGCGGGCAGCATGGTGTCCTCCAGCTGGATGACGCAGAACTGGCCCGGGTGGTCGATCTCCAGGGCAATGCGGTCCCCCGGCTGATAGGCGCCGGTGTAGACCAGGGATACTTCCTGGCTGCCGGGGCAGGTCATCAGGGTGTGGCCTGCCTGGTCCAGAACTTTGAGCTTGATGGTTTCCATCGTAGGATCTCCTTTTCTGCTGTTTACTCGAGGAACAGGTCGAGGGATTTGTAAAAATAGATGCTGATCTTCCACAGCGTATCGGGCCAGGCGGTGCGCAGCCGGGGGTCTTCCACCGGCACCGGCTGCAGGCTGATCTCGGCGCCGCTGCTGATCCGGATCACCCCCAGATCCTCCAGCGCCAGACCGCCCGGGCTCAGCTGGGGCCGGCGCTGGGTCATCAGGGTCAGCTCCACTTCGCCGTCCCAGTCGGTCCGGTCCGAAAGGGCCACCCCTTCTTCGGTCACCGACACGGTGCGCCGGTAGCTGCCAAGCCCCCGGATGGGCGGGTAAGCCCCGGACAGCTCGGCCGAGATGCATCCCTCCCCCACCCGGATGTCCCGGGCCGCGTAGGCCGCGCCGGGCAGCTGCATCACCCCGTCAAAGGTGGGCAGGTTGTGCCAGCCGCTCTGCATGGTCCAGATCTCGTACCGCTGGGGGCTGAAGGTCTTGCGGGTGTAGCTCTCCACCCCGACGTCGATGAGGAAGGGGCAGCCGTCCTTGTAGACGGTGACGCTGCCGGTGTCGTTGTGGTTGTGGCTGTCCCCGTTGCCTCCCATCTTGGCCCCCAGCACCCAGCTTCCCCGGCGGGCCGCGAAGATCCCCACGCTGGGATACCATACATCTCCGGCCGGGGCGGGGCCTGGATCGGGACAGTCCATCATTTCCCGCTGGGTGAAGGCGGTCAGCAGGCGGTACCACAGGTTGATCCGGCTGCTGGCGTCCTGGGCGGTGAGGCGGTCGGGGTCGGGGTCGGCCCGGAAATCCGCGGCGGCCAAAGCCTCCAGCGCGGGGCTGCCCACTGCCCGGGCAAACAGGTATTCCCGGGCGCCGCAGCGGCCGGCCAGGGGGCTGCAATCCCCGAAGTTGAGATAATAAGGCCCGTCCACATGGACGTTCAGGATGTATTCGGCGATGTTCCGGATCTTTTCCTCCCGGAAGACGGGTCCGAAAGCCTCGGGCGCGGCGCTGGACAAAATGCGCAGCGCCCCCCACAGCGTCAGCCCGGCGTGCCGGTAATACTGGGCGCCCTCGTTGCAGCAGCCGTCGGGGCCGTAGTCCTTCAAAAAGCAGTCCAGGCTGTAGGCGGCCTGACGGACGGCGTCCCGCCGCTCCTCCTGGCTGACGTCGGGCAGCAGGAAAAAGCACAGCAGCACGTTCTGGGTGCACCAGCTGGTCCAGTTGCACATGGGCTCGTCCCGGTTGCCCATCCACCAGAAGTGGTCCCGGAGGTAGGGCGTCAGGATGCGGGCGCGGACCTCCCGCTCCATCCGGGTGGCAAGGCCCGGGTAGGCCTGCTCCAGCTCGGCGCCCAGGAGATAGTGGACGGTGGACAGCAAAGCCCCCGCCTCGGCGGCGAACAGGTCGATCAGGGGCCGGGCGGTGTCGGGCAAAGGCAGCTGGGGGGTGTCCCGCACATAGGAATTGTGGGCCGGCAGCTGCCAGGCGCTCTCCTCGCAGATGGCCCACACCGTGTCGGCGATGGCGTCCAAAAAGCGGCCCTGGTATTCCACGCACTCGGCGGCGGCCAGGGCGCACAGCCGGGCCCGGCGGGCAAAGCAGGCTTCCTCCCATTCAGACCGCTTCCCGGTGCGGGCAAAGTCCAGCCAGAGGGACAGGGGCAGGGCGGGCAGGGGCTTGGCTGCCTCGGCGGCGCCGGCGGCCATCAGCCGCTTTTTGGCGGCGGGGGGCAGGGTCTCCCACCCGGCCCGGTCATGGGCGGGCGGGCACGGCCTGAAAGAGGGCAGCACCTCAGGCAGAAAGGGCAGGCATTCAGAGATCATGGCGCACCTCCTCAAAGGTTCTGTTGGTATTCCCGGGGGCTCAAGCCGGTGGACTTTTTAAAGACCTTGGAAAAATAGAAGGAACTCTCAAATCCAAGCTCCTCGGCGATCTCATAGATCTTCTTGTCCCCTTTTTCCAGCATCTCTTTGGCGGCGGCCACCCGGGCCTCGGTGATGTATTCCACAAAGCCGCCCCCGTATTTGCCAAAGAGCTGGCTGAGGTAGCCCGGGGAGAAATTGAACACCGCCGCCACATCGGCCAGGGTCAGCTTTTCGGACAGATGCTCCCGGATGTAGGCTTTGACCTGGGCCACGGTCTGGAGCTTGGAGGCGCTGGCATCGGTCTCCATCTCTTCGGCAAAGAGGATGGGATTGCGCTCGGACAGGAGCGGACGGAAATTGTCCAGCTCCCGGCACCGCCGGGACAGGCTGAGGGGAGCTGTGGCCGGCCGGCCCACCGCCCACAGCAGCCGGGCCGAAAAATAGTTGTAGACGATCTGGCTGGCCTTTTGCAGCAGGGGTTCCAGCAGGGGCTTGACGGCCTGGCCCTGCTCCTCGGTCACACCGAACAGCACATTGAAATGGAGCACGTCGGTGCCGGTGGCCCGGCAGGACAGGTAGTTCTGGAGGGTGGTCTCCACCATCTGGCAGCAGGCCAGGTTCAGCTTGAGCTGCTGCTCGCTGGTCATGTTGGGGTTGGCGGGGCGTATCTCGCAGAAGGCCACCACCAGGGTGGGGTGGTCCAGGTGGAGGTTCAGGGCGTTCATCTCCCGCTCCAGATGCTTTTCGTCGGGGATCAGCCCGGCATACAGCTGGATCAGAAACCGGTCCTGCATGGTGCGCAGGCCCTCGGCCACCACCTTCTGACTGGGCATCTGGCCGGTCAGGGCCTTTTCCTTGTTCACCTGGTCGGCGGCCCGGGCCAGGGCGGAACAGAGGCTCTGGGCGGTCAGTTCCATCTTGACGAGGTAATCCACCACCCCGGCTTCGATGGCCCGCCGGGCATAGGTGAAGTCCTCCAGGCTGGTCAGCAGGATGAACACCGGCAGGGGCCCTTTTTCATGGCAGGCCCGGGCCAGGGTCAGCCCGTCCAGCACCGGCATCTTGACGTCGGCAATGACGATATCCGGCTTTTCCCGCTGGATGGCCTCCTGGGCCAGCTTGCCGTTCCGGGCGGTGGCACAGATGGTGTAGCCCTGTTTTTCCCAGTCGATCATCCCCTGCAGCCCGATCAGCACCAGGGGTTCGTCGTCAGCCAGTAAGATCCGCAGCATGAAATCAGCCTCCTTCCTTCTTGCGGTAGGGCAGACGGATGGTCACGGCGGTGCCCACCCCCGGCTCGCTCTCGATGGCCAGCCCATAATTCGGCCCAAAGGAATATTGCAGCCGCCGGTGGACGTTCCACAGGCCCACATGGCGGATCTTGTCCTGTGCGTCGGCCTGGGTCTCGGGCGGGTCCAGCAGATGGGCCACCTGGTGGGGCGGCATCCCCACCCCGTCGTCGGTCATGGTCACCAGTACGTCCCCGTTGTCGGGGCTGGTGCGGATCTCCAGCAGGACGCTGCCGTAGCCGCCCCGGGGCTCCAGCCCGTGGAAGATGGCGTTCTCGGCCAGGGGCTGCAGGGTGAACCGGGGGATCATGCAGTCCCGGCAGATGGCTTCGTCATCGATGTGGGCCACCTCGATCTGGATATCCCCGCCATAGCGGTACTGCTGGATGGTAAAGTAATCGTTGAGGAGGGCCAGTTCTTCCTGCAGGGTCACCAGCTTTTGGGTGCTCTTGGAGACGCTCTTGGTCAGCCGGGCAAAGGCGGTGACCATCTCGGCGATGCCGGGCGCGTTCTGGATGGTGGCCATCCACCGGATGGAATTGAGGGTGTTGTAGATGAAGTGGGGGTTGATCTCGGTCTGCAGCATCTGGTATTCCAGGTCCTGCTTCCGCTTCTGGTCCTCCAGGCGGCGGGCCAGCAGGCCCTCGATGTTGCCGGCCAGGTGGTTGATGCCCCGGCCGATGTCCCCCAGCTCGTTGGTCCACTCGATGTCGTGGTCGATGGTGAAGTTCCCCTCGCTGATCTGGTCGATGCGGTGCCGCAGGGCGGCCACCGGCCGGGTGATGACCGCGTCCAGCCAGCGCAGCAGCAGCGCGTCCATCAGCCACAAAAGCAGGATCCCCATCCCGATCAGCACCAGATAGATCATCCGCTGGCTGAGCAGGGTGCTCTCGGGGAAAAGCTGCACCAGCCCGGCGTCCCAGCCGTCCAGGCGCACTTCCACCGCCAGAAAGGGGTTGCCGTTGCGCATCACACGGTAGACCCGGGTATCGGGGGAGGCCAGCCCGCTGGCGTGGTAGGAGGAGGCGTCCAGGCCCTCCTCCAGGGCGGAGAGGTGCCGTCCGTCGATCCGCCACAGCTGCTCCCCCAGCTTCCAGTAGAGGGCGCCGTTTTCGGGCATGATGTAATTGTCGGCCGCGCCGGTGATGACGGCGGTGTCCAGGCCCAGGTACACCCAGCCCACGTTGACGCGGTTGGAGCGGATCTCCCGCACCATCACCAGGCAGTCGGGGTGGGTGGCCAGAAGCGGGTCCTGGGCAAAGGACAGCTGCCCCGCCGGGAAGCCTTCAAACAGGGGCAGGGTCTGGGCGTTCAGGGCCACCGAACTGCTCAGGCTGCCCTGCTGCAAAAAGCGGTCGGTGCCGTTGGTGATGAAAAACCGGGTGATCCGGGTCTGCAGCTGGCTGGAGAGATACCGGTCCTGGAACGTATTGTAGGCCGAGGAGGTCAGCAGGCCGTCCAGGGTGTCCACCGACAGATAGCGGCGGAGGGTGCTGTCGGTGGAGGCCCAGTTCAGCAGATCGTTGGCGGTCTTGATGCTGGTCTGCACCGAGGTGGCCATCTGCTGAAGGTTGAACTCCACCGAACGCAGGGTGTTGGAGCGGATGTTGGCGTCGGACACATAAAACAGCACAAGGCCCACCAGCAGGCTGACAACGGCGGTGAACAGCTGGGTCCCCCACAGGATCTGACGGCGCAGGGACATCCTGCGGATCCACGCAAACTTCATGGCGCTCCCCCCTTTTTGTGGAACATGCGGATCGGTCTTTTTATAAAGTAGCTTTTTTTGGCCGGGATGTCAACCTTCATTCCCGGCTTGCGCAGACAAGGGCGCCGTGCTATAATGAGGCCAGATCATCAGCCCGTGAAGAAAGGAACCTGACCATGCTGTTCCATGTGATCCTGCCTTGACATCTGTCTGAAAGCGCTCTGCCCCGCTCCCGGACGCCCGCTGCCAAAGGGCGTGCTTTTGGGTGCGCGGCGGTGTTTTTTTGCTGCTTTGACGGATGCGCAAGAGCGGTGCGCGGCCTTCTGCCGGCCCGCCCTGTGCGCTGCACTGGAGGATCGTACAATGGAATACGCTGGAAAAGCAGGCCGCCCGCTGGACGGCCTGGACGTCAAGTCCTTTTTTGACGGGCTTGTCTTTTTTGGGCCGGTGGCGCTGCTGGTGCGGACCGCCGCCGGCGTGACGGTGGGGCAGTTCTTTCTGCTGCAGGCGGCGCTGGCCTGCGCCGCGCTGCTGTCCGAACTGCCGGCCGGCCGTCTGACCGACCGGATCGGCTACCGCAACACCCTGGTTTTGTGCGAAGGGCTGTTCCTGCTGGCCCGGACGCTGCTGCTGACGGCTTTTCTGTGCGGCTCGCCGGCCCTGTTCGGGCTGGAAGCGGCGGTGGAAGGGGTGGCCCTTGGTTTTGATTCGGGCACCCGCAGCGCCTATCTCTACGCGACTGTGCCCCCCGAGGCCTTCCTGGCCCGCACCGCCCAGGTGGAAAACCGGGAGACGGCGGGCTTCATCACCAGCACCGTCCTGTATGCGGGGCTGTACGCCTGGCAGGGGCTGACCGGCCTGCTGGCCGCCACCGTGTGCACGGCGGGGGTGGCCTTTTTGGCCGCCTGTACCCTGCCCGCCGAGAAAAAGTCCCCTGCCCCCTCCCGCCCCGGAAGCGGCCGCGCCCGGATCGGGCAGCTGCTGGACCGCCGGTCCCTGGCTCTGATGGCGGCCCTGGCGGCGCTGAGCATGGGGCAGCTGCTGGTCAACTTTTTCTATGCGGACAAGCTGGCGGCCTGCGGCCTGCGCCCTGAGTGGATGACCCCGGTCATCCTGGGGTATTCGGCCCTGCAGATGCTGGCCGCTCCTCTGCTGCGGCGCCTTCCCGCCGCCTGGCGCAGCCGGGCGCTGGGACTGTGCTGCGGCGCGGCCGGCGCGGTCATGGCGGCGCTGGGCCTTGTGCGCCGGGCCGGGCCTGCCCTGGCGCTGATGCTGGCGCTGCCCTTGCTGCTGCAGCTGCCCGCCTGTCTGCTGGAGGCCGGCGAGAACGCCTTCATCGACGCCCGGGGCCTGCAGGACGACCGGGCCTGGGCGCTGTCGGTCTTTCACATGAGCAGCAGCGCCCTGGAGGCGGCCTTCCTGGCGGGCTCGTCGGCGGTGGCGGCAGCCGGGGCCGCCGCCTGCTTTTGGGCGGTGGGCGCCGCCCTGGCCGGCTGCGGCGCCTGGGCCGCCCGGACCATCGGACGGGAAGGTCTTTGTATATATAGTACCGAAAATATCGAATAAGACAATTGCTTTTGTGCAAAAGATGAAGGATTTACAGCTTTGAGCTGAAGATATTGCATCTTTTCTGCAAATCCTAAAAATATTGCAGGCCGTTTTGGGGATTTTCCATTCCGAACAAAAGCCCGCCGCATTATAGTATAGATAAAGAAGGCGCCCGCCCATCGAGACCCGGGCGGGACGCCGGGATTCCCCAAAGGTCCCAAGAAGAAAGAGAAGAAGATTTCCACAGGAGGCAAAGATCATGAGAAAGATTTCCCGCCGTTCGTTCCTGAAGGCTGCCGCGGTCGTCGCCGGCACCACTGCACTTGCTGCCTGCGGCGGCAGCTCCAGCTCCACTGCGGCTTCCACGGCCGGTTCCACCGCTGCGTCCGGCGCTGCTTCCGAGAGCGGCGCCACCAACCTGGTCTGGACCGTGTGGGATATGGAGTCCACCGCATACTGGAAAGCCATGGCGGACGGCTACATGGCCAGCCACTCGGATGTGACCATCGAGATGCTGGACCTGGGTTCCACCGACTACATGACCGTCCTGGCCACCCAGCTGGCCGGCTCGGCCGATATCGATATCCTGAGCATCAAGGATATCCCCGGCTACGCCAACCTGATCAACCTGGATTACCTGGCCCCCATGAACGACGTGCTGACCCGTGACACCGCCGACTTCAACGGCACCATCGAGCAGCTGACCACCGATGACGGCAACTTCTACGCCGTGCCCTTCCGCAATGACTTCTGGGTCCTGTTCTACAACAAGGATCTGTTCGACGCCGCCGGCGTGCCCTACCCCGCCAACGACCTGCCCATGGAGGAGTACGACGCTCTGGCCCGTCAGATGACCAGCGGCGAGGGCGACGGCAAGGTGTACGGCACCCACTACCACACCTGGCGCTCCTGCGTGTCCCTGTTCTCCATCCTGGACGGCGAGCACACCATCGTGGACGGCACCTACGACTTCATGAAGCCCACCTACGACCTGGTGCTGGCCCAGCAGAACGACGGCATCTGCATGGACTACGGCTACCTGAAGACCTCCTCCCTGCACTACTCGGCAGCGTTCGAGAACCAGCAGTGCGCCATGATGCCCATGGGCAGCTGGTTCATCGCCACCCTGCAGACCTACATGGCCGAGGCCGAGACTCCCTTCAACTGGGGCATGGTCAAGTATCCTCACCCCGCCAACGCCCCCGCCGGCTCCACTCTGGGCACCGTGACCGCCCTGGCCATCAACGTGGATTCGCCCAAGGCTGAGGCTGCCGCCGACTTCATCAACTGGTGTGTGTCGGAGGAGGGCGCCAAGATCATCGCCGAGACCGGCACCTTCCCCGCCTGCGGTTCCGCTGAGACCAACCAGATCATCAGCGCCACCGAGGGCTTCCCCCAGGACGAGGCTTCCATCGAGGCGCTGAACACCACCGCCGTCTACCTGGAGATGCCCTACACCATGTACGCTTCCGACATCGAGACCATCCTCAATGCAGAGCATGACGCCATCATGACCCTGAGCGAGACGGTGGACGAGGGCATCCAGAACATGAACGATCAGGTGTCGGTCATCCTGGCCTGATTGCTGTGCGGAGCGCCTGATCCTTTTGTACCGGTGCGGGGCGGGCATCTGACGCCCGCCCCGCTTTATTTGTAAGTGACTCGGAAAGGAGGAACTCCCCTATGGCCAATCCTGCCGCTGCCGTCAAGGCGGACAAGCCGCCCCGCAAAGTGCTGCGGAAATCGGTGCGGGATACTTTGACCGCTTACACCTTCATCGCCCCCAACTTCATCGGCTTCTGTGTCTTTACACTGGTGCCCATGGTCTTTGCCATCGCGCTGGCCTTCTGCTCCTGGGACGGCCGCCACGCCATCGAGTTTGTGGGCATTTCCAACTTCATCCGACTGTTCCAGACCGACCGCATCTTCCAGGCGGCTCTGGTCAACACCATCGTCTATGTGGTGGGCACGGTGCCCCTGACGCTGGTGTGCAGCCTGGCCATGGCGGTTCTGCTCAACCAGAACGTCCGCCTGCGCAACTTCTTCCGCACCGTGGCCTTCTTCCCCTACGTGGCATCGCTGGTCGCGGTGGCCGCCGTGTGGAACATGATCTTCAACCCCGCCATGGGTCCGGTCAACTCGCTGCTGGCCGCCCTGGGCGTGGAGAACCTGCCCCGCTGGGCTGCGGGCAAGGATACTGCCATGCTGACGGTCATCCTGTTCAGCGTGTGGAAGAACATGGGCTACTATATGGTCATCTATCTGGCCGGCCTGCAGGGCTGCAACCCCGACCTGAACGAGGCCGCTGAACTGGACGGCGCCAACCGCTGGCAGCAGTTCTGGCACATCACCCTGCCCCAGCTGCGCCCCACCACCTTCTTTGTGGTCATCATGCTGACCATCTCGGGCTTCAAGGTCTACGACCAGATGTACATGATCACCCAGGGCGGTCCCGGCAACGCCACCATGACCCTGGTGTACTACATCTACAACGTCGCGTTCGTCAACACCCCCAAGTATGGCTATGCCAGCGCCATCGCCATGGTGCTGTTCGTACTGGTGCTGATCGTGACCGTCATCCAGTTCCGCGGCTCGCGGGGCGAAAATTAAGGGAGGAGGATAACCATGGCTGTTTCTGCTGTCAAAGATCATGCGTCCCAGAAGCGGCGCAACGCCATCATGCGGTTCATGATCTACTTCTTCCTGATCGTCATTACCGCCTTCATGCTGCTGCCCTTTTTGTGGATGCTCTCCTCCTCCTTCAAAGAGAACAAGGACGTGTTCGGCTTCCCCATCCAGTGGATCCCCGCAAACCCCCGCTGGCAGAACTATGTGGACATCTGGACCGAGATCCCCCTGCTGACCTTCATCAAGAACACCGCCAAGATCACCATCGTGGTCACCCTGCTGCAGCTGTTCACCTCGTCCTTTGCGGCTTACGCCTTCGCCAAGATGCAGTTCAAGGGCAAGAACGTCCTGTTCCTGGGCTACATCGCCACCATCGCGGTGCCCTGGCAGGCCTACATGGTGCCCCAGTTCATGATGATGAGCTCCTGGGGACTGAACAACACCCACCTGGCCATCATGTGCCTGCAGGCGTTCAGCGCCTTCGGCGTCTTTTTGATGAAGCAGTTCTATGAAGGGGTGCCCAGCGAGCTGTGCGAGGCCGCCCGGATCGACGGCCTGACGGAATACGGCATCTGGTGGCACATCATGCTGCCCCTCAGCCTGCCGGCCCTGTCCACCTTGACCATCTTCACCTTCGTCAACACCTGGAACGACTTCCTTGGTCCCCTGATCTACCTGACCCGGACCGAGCTCAAGACCATCCAGATCGGCCTGCGCATGTTCATCTCCCAGTATTCGGCGGAATATGGCCTGATCATGGCCGCGTCGGTCGTGGTGCTGATCCCGGTGCTGATCGTATTCCTGTCCCTCCAGAAATACTTCGTCCAGGGCGTCGCTTCCAGCGGCATCAAGGGCTGAGATCCGCCCGCGAGGGACCCTGTCTTTGACGATATCCCAACATCAACGGGGCGGGGCCGGGGCGTTTGCCCGGCCCCGCCTTCTTTTGTCTGCAAGGAGGCATTGTATGCGCACCTTCCCAAACCGCGTCCTCACCGACTCCGAGGCCCGGCAGGCCCTGGCCGACGCCTGCCGCCAGGTGGAGACCAACCTTCCCCTGTACACCTGGCAGTGCCAGAACCACTCCAGCGTGGGCGGCGTCTACCCCGGCTGCCCCAACAACCAGTGGACCTGCGGCTTCTGGCCCGGGGAGATCTGGCTGGCCTATGAGGCCACCGGCCAGGAGACCCTGAAAGCCGCCGCCCTGGCCCAGGTGGACAGCTTTGCCGACCGCATCCGCCGGAAGGTGGAGGTGGACCACCACGACATGGGCTTTCTGTACAGCCCTTCCTGCGTGGCAGCCTGGAAGCTGGTGGGCAGCGAAAAGGGCCGGGCGGCCGCCCTTGCGGCGGCGGACCAGCTGCTGACCCGCTACCAGCCCAGCGGGCGCTTTCTCCAGGCCTGGGGCACCATGGACGACCCCGAGAACTACCGCTTCATCATCGACTGTATGCTCAATGTGCCCCTGCTCTACTGGGCCTCGGAGGAGACCGGGGATGACAAATACCGCCGGATCGCCGCGGCCCACACGGCCACCTGCCTGGCCTATTCCTTCCGGTCGGACGGCAGCACCTACCACACCTTCTACATGAACCCCGACGGCACCCCCAAGGGAGGCCGTACCTGCCAGGGCTACAAGGACGACAGCTTCTGGGCCCGGGGCCAGGCCTGGGGGGTCTATGGCAGCGCCATCGGCTACACCTACACCCACGACCCCAAATTCCTGGAGGTGTTCCGCAAGGCGCTGGCGTTCTACCTCTCCCGGCTGCCCGACGACCTGGTGCCCTGCTGGGATATGATCTTTGCCCCCGAGAGCGGCGAGCCCCGGGACTCCTCCTCGGCGGCCATCGTGGCCTGCGGCCTGCTAGAGGCGGCCAAGTATGCCGACCCCGCCGAGGCCGAGAGCTGGCGCACCCTGGCCCGGCAGATGGTGGCCTCTTTGTGGGACCACTACGCCGTCCGGCCCGGCACCCTGGGTTCGGGGCAGCTGCTCCACGGCACTTACAGCAAAAAGAGCCCCTACAACACCTGCACCCCTGAGGGCGTGGATGAGTGTACCAGCTGGGGCGACTACTTCTATATGGAAGCGCTGACCCGTCTGACCAAAGACTGGGAGATGTATTGGTGAGCAGGCGCTCTGCCTGCTTTTGGACCTAGAAACGATAAGTGAGGCAAACTGTATGCAGCTTTCTTCCAAACAGGATTTCCAGGCGCTGATGCACCTGTTCCTTGACCCTCTCAAGCCCTGCTATTCGGCGGGGCGGGCCCGGCTCCACCTGGGGGAGACCGGCGTCACCTATGGCCAGGCCGCCATCGAGCTGGAGGCGTTCAGCCGGCCTTTGTGGGCGCTGGTGCCCTTCTGGGCGGGGGGCGGTTCGGACCCCGCCTTTGAGGAGATCTACCGCCGCGGCCTGGCCGCCGGCGCGGACCCCCAGAACCCCGAATACTGGGGGGAGTGCGGGGACTACGACCAGTGCTTTGTCGAGATGGCCGCCATCGCCTGCGGCCTGCTCACCGTCCCCGAAAAGCTGTGGGACCCCCTCTCGGACACCGAAAAGCAGAACCTGGCCCGCTGGCTGGACCAAATCAACCACCACCAGATCCCCGAGTGCAACTGGCAGTTCTTTATGATCCTGGTCAACCTGGCCCTGAAAAAGTGCGGGATGCCCTACGACCCCGACAACATGGCCCGGGGCCTGGCCCGGATCGACAGCTATTACAGCGGGGACGGCTGGTCCACCGACGGCGCCAGCCCCCAGAAGGATTACTACATCCCCTGGGCCATCCAGTATTACGGGGTGCTCTACTCCAAATTCGCCGCGGACACCGACCCCGAGCGGGCGGCGCTCTACCGCGGCCGGGCGGAGCTGTTCGCACAGCAGTTCATCTACTGGTTCGACGAGAACGGCGCGGCCCTGCCCTATGGCCGCAGCCTGACCTACCGCTTCGCCCAAAACTGCTTCTGGGCGGCCTGCGTCTGGGCCGGGCTGGAGCCCTTCCCCCTGGGGGTGATGAAGGGGCTGATCGTCCGCAACTTCCACTGGTGGCTGGAGCAGAAGATGTTCGACCGGGACGGCATCCTGACCATCGGCTACTGCTATCCCCAGATGTACATGGCCGAGCGGTACAACGCCCCCGGCAGCCCCTACTGGGGGATGAAGAGCTTCATTCTGCTGGCTTTGCCGGATGACCACCCCTTCTGGCAGGCGGAGGCCCTGCCCCTGCCCGAGCTGGACGCGGTCAAGCCCATGCCCCATGCCAATATGCTGGTGGCCCGCTCCGGCGGCCGGGTGACCGCCTATGCCGCCGGGGTCAACGAGGGACATGGCCACGGCCAGTTCCCCGAGAAATACGCCAAGTTCGCCTACGATACCCGGTTTGGGTTCTGCGCCTCCCGCAGCCGCGAGGTGATCTGGCAGGCGGCTCCCGACAGTATGCTGGCCTTTGTCATCGACGACAATGTGTTTGTGCGGAAGGTATCCCTCTCCCACCAGATCCAGGAGGACCGCGTGGTCAGCCGGTGGAGCCCCTTCCCGGGCATCCAGGTGACCACCACCATCATACCCACCCCCCAGGGCCACATCCGCCGCCACGAGATCGACAGCAGCTGGGCGTGCGAAGCGTATGACTGCGGCTTTGCGGTCCCCTGCTTTGCCCCCGGCTATCTGGAGTCCACCGCCGGCGGCCAGGCCAGCGCCCGCAACCGGACTTTGAGCTGCACCGTCAGCGGCAGCGGCGAAGGGACCGTCATCCAGTGCGACCCCAACGTCAGCCTGTACAGCCCCAACGTCCGCATCCCGGCGGTGCGCTATGACATCCCCCAGGGCCACACCGTTCTCGAAACCGAGATCAAAGCCCAGGGTTAAAACGGCGCCCCCGTGTTTTGAACATGGGGGCGTTTTTGTGCTCTTGTACAGGAGGATGAGCAGCGCTATAATAAAAACATCGAGGTGATACGGAATGTGGTTTCTGTTTGCTTTGGGGTCGGCGGTGTTCGCGGCCCTGACATCCATCCTGGCCAAGGTGGGCATCGAGGGGGTGGACTCCAACCTGGCCACCGCCATACGGACGGCCGTGGTCCTGGCGCTGGCCTGGGGGATGGTCTTTTTGACCGGCGCCCAGAAGGGCATCCAGGGCATCGGCCCCAAAAGCTGGCTGTTTTTGATCCTGTCGGGCCTGGCCACAGGGGCATCCTGGCTGTGCTATTACCATGCGCTGCAGATCGGCGCGGCCAGCAAGGTGGTGCCGGTGGATAAGCTCAGTGTGGTGATCACTCTGGTGCTGGCCTTTGTCTTTCTGCATGAGCCCTTCACATCCAAGAGCCTGTTCGGCTGCGTCCTGATCGGCGCGGGCACCCTGCTGATGGTGCTGTAAAATAGAATGGATGCGCCGTATGCGCCCGCGAAAGCGTGGCGCTTTTTGTTTTGCCCGCCGCCCCTGCCCTTTGCGGACAAAAACAAACCGCCCCGGCGCCGATCGCGCCGGAGCGGTGTTGCTGTTTTGGGTGGGATGGTCATTCCGGGTCGGAGCCGGAAGGTTTGGAGGCCCCGGCGCCCGCCTCTTTTTTGGGAGGCAGCTGCAGCTCGGGCATCAGCTCGTCGTTGATGATGGTCAGCATCTCCTCCAGCTTGGCCACGTCCTCGGGCGAAAAGCGCTGGCGCACCCGCTCGATGACGGTGTGCAGGTATGCATAGCTGATGCTGTAATAGTCGATATACTTCTGGGTGGGGCGCAGGTGGTATTCCCGCCGGTCGGTGGTGGACTGGATCTTCTCCACATAGCCCTTGCGCACAAGGCTGCCGATCTTATAGGCGGCGTTGGGGGTGGAGATCTGCATCATGCGGGAAAATTCCGCGATGGTGGGTTCCCCCAGGGCCATGATGCCCTCCATGCAAAAGGATTCCACGGTGGTCAGGGTGGCCTCCCGTGTGGCGAACCGATGGAACACCTTTTGATAAAAATGCAGCTTGAATTTGGTGTATACGGCCTGGAACACGTCCTCCAGCATGGACTTTCCCCCTTTCTGGGTATATCTACACTTTGTATTATATCACAAATTTGAACAAAGTGAAACCCCTGCCGGGAGAAAAGTCCGGCTTTTCTTCGGGCTGTCAGCCCTCAAACTGGGTGGTGGCGGGCCGGCCGTTGTACAAGGCGCCGTCGGCCCGGTAGTATTCCCATTGGATGCTGCCGTCGGGCAGCGTGTACTCTATGGCCCACACCTGGCCCTCCTCCACATCGTCGGGGTAGTTGTCATAGGGCAGCATATTGGCGATGGCGGGCAGGTTTTTCACATCGCCGTAGGCGTCCCGGACCAGCCAGAAGGTCCGGCTCCGGTACTGGGGAAAAACAACGCTCAGGTCCGTGGTCCCCTGGTTGACGGCGGTGTAATCTTTGCCGGCAATGGTGAGGGTCCGGGTCTGACCGATTTGGAGCGGCTCCAGATCGGCGCCAAAGCCCCAGGCCACCTGCACATCCAAATACTGCGAGCCATCGTAATAATAGAAAAAGCGCTCGGTGGAACCATCCGGCAGGCTGTGGTCGTAGAGGAACACCTGACCGACTTCCAGTGCGGCCGGGAAATTGGAAATGGGTGAGAACGTCTCGTTGCGGGGCTGACCCAGTGCGGCGGTGTAGGCGTCGGGCACCAGCCAGTAGGTATAGCTCTCACCGGTGGACTGCCGGACGGCCCGGAGCACCTGCACGGCGGTGAAGTCCTGGCCGCCAATGGTTACGGGCTGGGTCTGGCCGGTCTGGCTGTCGTCGATGGTATAGGCGGTGAGGTCGGTGGTGTGCAGGCGGTCGCCGTAGATCTCCTGCAGCTGGCTGGCCATGTTGGGGTCGCTGGTGCCCTCGACGGTATCGCCGGGGTTGGTGTGGGCCGCGCCGTAGATGCCCATGATGCTGGTGCCGGCGGGCAAAGCGTCGTAGGCGCGCTGGAAGTTGTGGACCATCAGAGGCTCCCGGAAGGCATAACTGCCGCCGTGGTCCTCATAATAGGCTCTGCCCTGCTCGATCACTTCCAGGGTGATGCGGTAGGCCTCCGAGTCCTTTTGTCCGGTCTGCTCGAGATAGCGCAGATAGCGCGGGCCGCTGTTCTGGTAGGTATGGCCGATGTCGGTGCCGTGGAACACCGTCTCGGGATACTTCTCCTTGAAGGTGTGCCAGTAATCCCAGTAGATCGGTTGGGCTGCGGCGGTTTCGGCCATATCCTCGAACAGCTGGGTCAGGATGGCGTCATCCTCTGCCTGCATCCACAGGTTCAGGAATTCCGCATCGTAGTAGGGCCATTCGATGAACAGATGCCGCATTCCCTGCTGGTAGTACCGGTCCCAGGTCTCCAGTTCAACGGCCATGATGGAAGAATCGCCGTGGGATTCGCCCAACAGGTAGATCTGTCCGCTGGACCCCGGGAAGAAAAAGCCCGATAGGGTCATGACGATGGCCGTGAGAAAACTTACGATCTTTTGCATGAAACTTCCTCCTTATCGTTGAATGGGATGGGCAGGGGCGGATTTGGAAGGTATACACTGCAAAACAGGGGGCCTTCGGGCCGCGCCGGTTGCAAGACGTGCGCTGGTGTGCTATAATCCGATGTGCAAGACGCAGGCAGGGCCGCTTTTGGAAAGGTATACCTTTTCAAAACGGCTTTTCTTTTTGCCCGGCCGGCTGGAAAACCTTCCCCCGGATGGACCGGGCCGGCGCGGGGCACCCTACAAGTATTCTGGCAGAAAGGGGGCGCATTGCCGCGCCGGATTACAGAGAGCTTTACCTGGAGATGTTCCGCGCCAATGAGGCGGCCATCCGTCTGCTGCAGCAGGCCCAGGCCCGGGCCGAGGCGGCCTACCTGGCCCAGGAACCCCCTCCCCTCCGCTTGCAGGAAAAGGAGCCGCCGCCGCAGTAAATTCAGCCCAGCTTGGCCTGCGCCTTGGACAAAAACCGCGCCTCGTCGATGATGACCCGCTCATGGACGCCATGGCCCACCGGGCCCTTGTCGTCCGCCATCGAGACCGAAAAAACCAGGGTCCGCCCATTGACCGCCAGCAGTTCACTGGTACAGGTGACCGTCATCCCCACAGGGGTGGGGGCGGTGTGCTCCAGGGACAGTTTGGTGCCCACAGTGCCCTGTCCCGGCGCCAGATGGGGGGCCACGCTCTCCCAGCAGGTCCGTTCAGCCAGGGCGGCCAGGGCCGGTGTAGCGAATACTTCCAACGTGCCGCTGCCCATAGCCCGGGCGGTATTGGCGGACGTAACGATGACAGCGGCCTGGCCGCTGATGCCAGCTTCCAGCATAGTTGTTTCCTCCTTTGATGCACAGCCGGGCCATACCCGGCGCTGATGATACCAGTATACCACAATTTCAGAATGTGCGCCTCCGCTTTTTACAGCAATGTATGCCTGTTTTGCTGCAAAAGCGGGGCGCTTGAGCGTGTCGTTTGACACGCTTTAGGGTGGACCAATTTCTGCCTGCATGCGCAGGTCAGAAATTCTTCCCCCTGGCTCTCTTGCGCTTAGCCGATTTTCGCAGCGCGCTCGTAAATTTGGACGGCTGCCCCAGCTCCGCTTCGGCTGTTTCGTCCGCAGGACGCGCCTCAGCTTCGCTGTCCTGTATGTGTCCTGTCCATCCGCATATGTCGGCTGGACAGGACTTTTTTGTTCATTTGATGGAATTTTCTTTGTGATTCTATTGACATTTGAAAAGGGCGTGCTATACTGTACATATGAACAGATGCTCACATATCAAAACGAAGGAGGCTGACCATGGAGCAGAACGAACAGGCCCGGGCCGCCGTGCCCGAAGCGATGCCGGACGATGAGGTGCTGTATGAGCTGGCGGATCTGTTCCGGGTGTTTGGAGATTCCACCCGGATCAAGATCCTGTATGCTTTGCACGACCAGGAGCTGTGCGTCCAGGATATCGCTGCGGCGGTGGCGCTGAGCCAATCGGCGGTGAGCCACCAGCTGCGGGTGCTGAAGGATTCCAAGCTGGTGCGGTTCCGCCGGGAGGGCAAGACCGTTTATTATGCGCTGGATGACGACCATGTGCGGAGCATCCTGTCGCTGGGAATGGAGCATATCGAAGAATGACACCCTGCATCAGAAAGGACGGATACACGATGAAAAAGACCTACAAGATCGACGTGGACTGCGCCAACTGCGCCAACAAGATGGAGGCTGCCGCCCAAAAGACCCCTGGCGTCAAGGCGGCTGCGGTCAACTTTATGACCCTGAAAATGAGCGTGGAGTTTGAGGAGGGCCAGGACCCCAAGGCCGTGATGCAGCAGGTGCGTGCCAACTGCAAGCGGGTGGAGGATGACTGCGAGATCTTTTTGTAAGGCGGGCCGGATTTTCCACAGGGGCTGGCTGTGAAAAAGGTGGAGTTTTCAACGTTTTCCACCGCTTTTTCCACTAAATTTTTGAGGAAAGCCAAAAATAGCGGGAAAAAGTGGTTTTTGCCCCCGTTTTTTTGGGGAAAACTTGTGGAATCGGTGGAGAAACCCCGGATTTTTCCCAAAAAGCTGTGGAAAAGGGCGTTTTCGCCCGGGAGCGCGACGGTATAAGGAGGCGTTTCGTATGAACCCCAAGCAGAAAAAAATGCTGTACAGGATCATCGCCGCGGCGGTGCTCATCCTGCTGATCCAGGCTGCGGCGGCCACAGGGGCGCTGCTGGCGGCGCCGGTGCCCGCGGCGTTTTTGTACCTGGTCCCCTATCTGGTGGTGGGCTGGGATGTTCTGGTCAAGGCGGCCAAGGGCGTCAAGAACCGGCAGCCCTTTGACGAGTGCTTCCTGATGGCGGTGGCCACGGTGGGCGCCTTTGCCCTGGGGGAGTATATGGAGGGCTGCGCGGTCATCCTGTTCTATCAGGTGGGCGAGCTGTTCCAGAGCGTGGCGGTGGGCAAGAGCCGCCGCAACATTGCCGCCCTGATGGACATTCGCCCCGACTATGCCAACCTGGAAAAGCCGGACGGCAGTTTTGAGCGGGTGGACCCGGACGAGGTAGAGCCGGGCGCGGTGATCGTGGTGGAGCCGGGCGAGAAAGTGCCCATCGACGGGGTGGTCCTGGAAGGGGCGTCCACCCTGAATACCGCCGCCCTCACCGGCGAGAGCCTGCCCCGGGAGGTCAAAGCCGGGGACGAGGTGGTCAGTGGATGCGTCAACCTCAGCGGCCTGCTGCGGGTGCGCACCACCCGTGCGTTTGGGGAGTCCACCGTCTCCCGCATCCTGGATCTGGTGGAGAACTCCAGCATGAAAAAGGCCCGGGCCGAAAACTTCATCACCCGGTTTGCCCGGGTGTATACCCCGGCGGTCTGTTACAGCGCCCTGGCCCTGGCGTTCCTGCCGCCCCTGGTGCTGCTGCTGGCGGGCCGGGACGCGGCCTTCGGGGACTGGATCTACCGCGCGCTGACCTTCCTGGTCATCAGCTGCCCCTGTGCGCTGGTCATCTCCATCCCCCTGTCTTTCTTTGGGGGGATCGGCGGGGCCAGTACCTGCGGCATCCTGGTCAAAGGCTCCACCTATCTGGAGGAGCTGTCCCGCACCGGCACGGTGGTCTTTGACAAGACCGGCACCCTGACCCAGGGCGTCTTTGAGGTGACCGGGGTGTTCCCTGCCCCGGGGATGGACAAGGACTTCCTGCTTGAGACGGCGGCCCTGGCCGAGAGCTATTCCAAACACCCCATCTCCCAGAGCCTCAAAAAAGCCTTTGGCAAAGCGCTGGACCCCGCCCGGGTATCCGGCGTGGAGGAGCTGGGCGGCTACGGCATCACCGCCCGGGTGGACGGCAAAGCGGTGGCGGTGGGCAACGCCCGCCTGATGGAAAAGCTGGGGCTGACCCCGCCGCCGGCCAGCGAGAGCGCCACCGCCATCTATCTGGCCATTGAGGGCGCTTATGCGGGGTATATCCTCATCTCGGACGTGGTGAAACCCTCGGCGGCCAGCGCCATCGCGGCCCTCAAGCGGGCCGGGGTGCGCCGCACCGTCATGCTGACCGGCGATACCCAGGCGGTGGCCCAGGCGGTGGCCGGGCAGCTGGGGATCACCGAGTACCGGGCCGGGCTGCTGCCGGAGGACAAGGTGACCCAGGTAGAGGCCCTGCTGGCCGAAAAAGCCCCCCGTGAAAACCTGGCCTTTGTAGGGGACGGCATCAACGACGCGCCGGTGCTGTCCCGGGCGGATATCGGCATCGCGATGGGCGCTTTGGGCTCGGATGCCGCCATCGAGGCCGCCGACATCGTGCTGATGGACGACGATCCCGCCCGCATCGCCCTGGCGATGGATATTTCCCGGCGGACGGTGCGGATCGTGTACCAGAACATCGTGTTCGCCCTGGCCATCAAGGCCGCCTGCCTGCTGCTGGGCGCATTGGGCCTGGCGGGGATGTGGCTTGCCATCTTTGCCGACGTGGGCGTGATGGTGCTGGCGGTGCTGAACGCCACCCGCGCCCTCTACACCAAAGACCTGGCGCGCCGCAACGGCCTCGCGTAAGACACAGCCTTTGCCCCTGTCCCCTACCCGGGGATGGGGGCTTTTTTGACAGTCTGCCCATTTGCCGCCGTTTGTGCTATAATAGGACATACATCACGACTGGAGGCGGCTTATGTCCAAAAAGAAGATCCTGTTCATCACCACCGGGGGCACCATTGCCAGCGTGCGCACCGATCAGGGGCTGCGCCCTGTACTGACCAGCGAGGAACTGCTGGCCCACCTGCCCGGCCTGGCGAGCCTGTGCCAGCCCGAGACGCTGGCTTTGTGCAGCATCGACAGCACCGACATGAGCCCCGCCCACTGGCTGGACATGGCCCGGGCCATCGAGGACAACTACGACCGCTACGACGGCTTCATCCTCTGCCACGGCACCGATACATTGGCCTATTCGGCGGCCGCCCTCAGCTACCTGGTGCAGAACGCCGACAAGCCCATCATCCTCACCGGTTCCCAGCAGCCCATCTCGGGCCAGATCACCGACGCCAAAAAGAACCTGCGGGACAGCGTCTTGTGCGCCCTGGACCCCGGCAGCCGCGGGGTGATGGTGGTGTTCGGGGGGCTGGTCATTGCGGGCACCCGCGCCAAAAAGAACAAGACCATCAGCTACGACGCCTTTGCGTCGGTCAACTTTCCCCACCTGGCCCAGGTGCAGGGGGACCGTCTGGTGCGCTACATCGAGACGCCCCGGCCTACCGGCCCGGTGCTGTTCAGCCACAAGCTGGACCAGAAGGTGTTCCTGCTCAAGCTGACCCCCGGCATGGCCCCCGACCTGCTGCCCGCCATCTTCCGCCTGTACGACTGCGTCATTGTGGAGAGCTTTGGCGCGGGGGGCATCCCCCAGGCCCTGATGGACGGCTTTGCCCAGGGTCTGGGCCGCTATGAGGAGACCCGCAAGGTGCTGATCCTCACCACCCAGGTGACCTACGAGGGCAGCGACGTGGGCATCTATGAAGTGGGCCGCCGGGTGCGGGACCGGTTCGCCTTTCTGGAGGCCCATGATATGACCATCGAGGCCGCCGTCACCAAGAGTATGTGGCTGCTGGCCCAGAACTGCCCCACCTTTGAGGCGCTCCAGCGGCAGTTCTATTGGCAGATCAACTTCGATACCTTTTACCATTGACAGGAGGCTTTTATGAAAGAGGGCAAAAAACGGAACAAGCCCGCTGCAAGCGGGGTGATCACCCTGGCCTGTGCGCTGGCGCTGGGCGCCGGGGCCGGCTGGCTGGGCGCATGGGCTGCCGACCGCATCGACTTCAGCCCGCTGCTGCTGGCGGGGACTCTGGTCCTGGCGGCGGCGGGCATGATGGGCCAGATCATCCTCCACGAGGCCGGGCACCTGCTGGGGGGCCTTGCCACCGGCTATGCCTTTGTGTCGTTCCGGGTGGGCAGCTGGATGCTGCTCAAGCGGGACGGCCGCCTGCACCTGGGCCGCTACACCCTGCCGGGCACCGGGGGCCAGTGCCTGATGGCCCCGCCGCCCTGGAAGGAGGACGGCTTCCCCGCCCTGCTGTACAATCTGAGCGGCCCCCTGGCCAATCTCCTGGCCGCCGCCGGCTGCGGTGCAGCGGCCTGGCTCTGCCGGGAAAAGGCCCCTCTGGCCGCCCTGCTGCTGGGGGTCTGGGCGCTGGTGGGGGCGTATCTGGGTCTGCTGAACGGCATTCCCATGAAGATCCAGGGGATGCCCAACGACGGCTACAACGCCCTGCGCCTGCGCCGGGACAAGGCGAGCCTGCGGGCGGTATGGGCGCAGCTGGCCATCAACATGGCCCAGACCCAGGGCCTGCGGCTGGGCGAAGTGCCGGAGGACTGGTTCAGCCTGCCGGGGGACGCGGGCCCCACCGACCCCCTGAAAAGCGCCGTATGGGTCTGCCGTTACAGCCGCCTGTTGGACCAGGGGCGCTACCGGGAGGCCGCCGCCCTGTGCGATACCCTGCTCAAGACCGGGGATCTGGTGCTGGCACACCGCTGCGCCCTCCAGCTGGACCAGGCGTTTTTCCGTCTGGCGGACGGCGAAAAGGATGCGGTGGCGAAGGCTCTGCAGGACCGTACCCTCAAGGCGTTCGCCCGGCAGATGAAGAACAATCCCGGGGTGGCCCTGGTGCGCTGGGCGGGCGCCGAGGCCCAGGGGGACGCCGCCCAGGCCCGGAAAGAGCGCAGGGCCCTCGAAACGGCGCTGGCGTCGTGGCCCTACCCCGGCGAGAACGAGGCCGTGCGGCAGCAATGGGAGTGGTACGAGGAAAAACGGAGCCGCGTATCTTGATGCAAAACCAGACATGCAAAAAAGCCCCTATCGTACGGATAGAGGCTTTCTATTTTGGTTTTAGCCGCGTTTGCGGGAGCGGGGGCCGGCTTCGCCCCGGGCCAGACGCTGCAGGCGGGGCTTGTCCAGGACGGTCAGGCCGCCCCGCCACAGCTTGACCAGGCCCTCCTGGGCAAAGTATTTCAGCATCCGGCTCACCACTTCCCGGGCGCTGCCCATGTAGCGGGCGATCTGGTCGTGGGTCATGGCGATGTCGCTGCCGCCGCTCTTGGCCAGTTCGTCCGAAAGGAAGATGGCCAGCCGCCGGTCGGCGCTCATGAACAGGATCTGCTGCATGGCCCACATGGTCTCGGAATAGCTCTCGGTGGTCATCTGGTAGGCGTAGCAGCGGACGTAGATGTTCTCATCCATCACCCGCTTGAACGCGCCCGCGCCGATGCAGTAGGCTTCCACCGGCTCCTCGGCGTCGATGTGGACGTCGAAGGTCACCGCGTCCAGCACACAGCTGGCCGAAAGGATGCACACATCCCCCGCGAACAGCCGGTACAGCGTGACGTCCCGGCCGTCCTCGCTCAGCAGGTAGGCCCGCAGCTGCCCGGAACGCAGCAGCAGGATGCCCACGCAGTTCTCGGTGGGGCTGTGGACATGGGCCCCCTTCTCGTAGTGTACCGGCCGGGCAAAGCGGCACAGATATTCCTGCTGGGCTTCGGTCAGCTTGTCCCAGAACGGGAAGCTGCAGGCCAGGCAGCCCTTTTCCGCGGCCTCGTTACGCTCCATAAAAACCACCCTTTCGCAGGGCTTTGGCGGCCTCGTTGCCGGCCACGGCCCCTTCGTATACTGCCTTGGCCACCTGCAGCAGGCCGCCGGTGCAGTCCCCTGCGGCAAACAGCCCGGGAATGGTGGTCATCATCTTGTCGTCCACGACGATCTTGTTGCCCTCCACCTGGGCGCCCATCTTGCGGGCCAGGGCGGTGCTGCCCGCCACGCCCATGGCCACGAACACGCCGTCCACCGGCAGGACCTCGCCGCCGGCCAGCTGCACGCCGGATACCTTGTCCGGACCCAGGATGGCCTCCACCTTTTGGGTGCGGACGGCGACCTGTGCGGGAAAGCTGGCGGTCAATTCCGCCCCGCCGGTCAGCAGGGTGACGCTTTTGGCCAGGGGCAGCAGGGCCGCGATCTCATGCAGGGCGTACTCGCCGCTGCCCAGCACCGCCACATCCTTGCCGCGGTAAAAGAAGGCGTCGCAGGTGGCGCAATAGCTGACGCCCCGGCCCTCCAGGGCGGCCAGGCCCGGCACCGGCGGTGCAGCGCGGGAAGCCCCGGTGGCCAGGATGACCGCGTCGGCGGGAAAATCCCCGGCCAGGGTCTCCACCGTCAGCTTGTCGGTGAAGGTCAGGCCCACCGCTTCGGTGTGCACGAACTTGACCCCCACCGCTTCGGCCCCCTCGATGCCGCGGCGCTCCAGCTCGGCCCCCGAGACCGGCCCGGGCACGCCGTAGTAGTTCTCGATGCCCTCGGCCCGCGCCAGCGCCCCGGGGCCCTTGGTGAGGACGGTGGTATCCACTCCGGCCCGGGCGGTATACAGCGCGGCGGATACGCCCGCCGGCCCGGCGCCGATGATCACAACATTTGCCATGGTAAAGCCTCCCTTTCGGTGTTTGGTTTTTCTTTAGTATAGCATATTTTGTATAGTATGGCATCTTTTTGCCCGCTTTTCCGTGACCGGCTTACAGAGCTGCGCCGTTCGTGCAAATCATTGAAAACATTGAAACCATTGAAAACATTGAAAACATTGATTTCGTTGATCGGTTCGGGGGCAAACAAAAAGCCCCGCCGGTATCGGCGGGGGGTGGTGGGCCAGCCAGGACTTGAACCCGGGACCAAGCGGTTATGAGCCGCCAGCTCTGACCAGCTGAGCTACTGGCCCATGGTCGTGCCGCATATGCTGGATGCAGAGAGCGGACGAACAGGAACGATTTACATTATAGCAGATTTTGAAGAAAATGCAAAGCTTTTATGAGAAACCTGTCCTTCCAGGGGCGGATGTGTTATAGTATCACCGAAGGAGGCGGATGGGATGAGCCGCAAGAGAACGAAACGCACCGCGCCCCGCCGTGCTGCCAGGGGGCGTCTGACGCGGCGGGCTTTCCTGCTGGGCGCAGGGGCGGCAGCCGGGGCCGGCCTGGTATGGGCAAGCCGCAGCCAAAGCAAAGCGCAGCCCACCGCCCCGCAGCAGCCGGCGCCGGGCGAATACCGTGCGGCGTGGATCAGTTACATCGAGCTGCAGGGGATGGACTATACCTCGGCGGACGCGTTCCGGGCGTCGGCGGAGGCTATGATGGACCACTGCGCCGCCCTGGGGCTCAATACCGTCATCGTGCAGGTGCGGCCCTTCGGGGACGCGCTGTACCCCAGCGCCCTGTTCCCCTGGAGCCACCTGTGCACCGGCGTACAGGGGCAGGACCCCGGCTTTGACCCGCTGGATACCCTGATCGCGGAGGCCCACAGCTGCGGGCTGTCCCTGGAAGGCTGGATCAACCCCTACCGGCTGCGGGGTTCGGCCAGCCAGCCCGCCCAGCTGTGCCCCGCCAGCCTGGCCAGCACCCACCCCGAATGGGTGGTGACGGTGGCCGACGGCGTCTATCTGAACCCGGCCATCCCTGAGGCGGCCGCCTATGTGGTGGACGGGGTGGCGGAACTGGTGTCCCGCTATGCGGTGGATGGGGTACACTTTGACGATTACTTCTACCCCACCACCGACCCGTCCATCGACGCGGCCCAGTTTGCGGCCAGCGGCGCGCAGGACCTGGAAGCCTGGCGGCGGCAGAACGTCACCGCCCTGGTCAAGGCGGCCCACGACGCCGTCAAGGCCCAGGACCCTACCCTGCGGTTTGGGGTCAGCCCCCAGGGCAACCCCGACAACGACGTCCACCAGCAGTACAGTGACGTATACAGCTGGCTGGCGGCCGAGGGTGAGGACGCCGTGGTGGATTACCTGTGCCCCCAGCTCTACTGGGGGTATGGGTATACCCTGTCCGGCGGCTCGGAGCGCTTTGCCTATCCCAATATCCTGGCCGAGTGGCTGGCCATGCCCCGGGGCTCTGCGGCCCTTTACATCGGGCTGGGCGCCTACCGGATCGGAGACGGGGACGGCGGCGCCAACCCCGACAGCACGGCCCAGTGGTCCACCGGGCAGGCTCTGGCCCGGCAGGTGGATGAACTGCGCGCACAGGGCGCGGGGGGCTATGCCCTGTACCGGTATGGCTCGCTGTTCGCAAACAGCGCCTGGCCTCAGCTCGCCCAGGCCGAATGCCAGGCTTTGCAGGCGGCAAACAGCGCCGCAGAGGTTGTCTAAAAGGCAAAAGTGCGGTATAATAAGGCGTATCTGCGCACGCCGCAGTTTGTCAGGCTCTGAACCGATCAACGAAATCAATGGTTTCAATGTTTTCAATGATTTGAATGGTTTCCATGTTTTAAGAGGTTTTTCTATGAACAGAAGCATCATCCGTGCGCTCTGCGCGCTGGCGCTGGCGGGGGCTTTGGCCCTGAGCCTGGCGGGCTGCGAGAGCATCAAAAACGGGGTGGCCAATGCCCTGGGCTTTTCCAGCAACGCCCAGCAGGAGGAGGACACCACCAACTGGGCCGCGGCCACCACCGACCCCATCCTGCTGCCCGAAGGGACCGACGCCACCGCCCAGTGGACCAACGTGGTGTCGAACGGCACCCTGTACGGGGTGTACAACGGCATCTGGACGAGGAACACCGGCTATTTCCAGGTGTCGGGGGACAGCCTGACCATCACCGCCTGCGGCACCGCCGAGGGCACCCAGCGCTATAAGATCGCCCTGTGGAAAAAGGTGGACGGCGGGGCCCAGTACATCGACGGCTCCACCGGCTATATCCCCACCGACGGCACCAACTACCAATTCACCATCGGCGGGCTGGACCCGGCGGCCCAGTACCGCCTGACCGTCTCCTACGATTCCAGCCGCTACTACCTGTACGGGATGTTTGCGGCCCAGGGGGTGGCAGGATGAGGACACAGACCCGCAATACCCTGCTGCTGGTGCTCTGCGCCCTGATCTGGGGCCTGGCCTTCGTGGCCCAGAGCGCCGGGGCGTCGCTGGCCCCCTTTGCTTTTCTGGCCTGCCGCAGCTGGCTGGCTGTGGCGGCTCTGTGGCCGGTCTGCCATCTCTTTGACGCGATGCGCCGCCGCAAAGCGCCCCCGTCCGCCGCGCCCCAAAGCCCGGACCGCCGCTTTCTGCTGACCGGCGGGTGCGTGTGCGGTACCCTTTTGTTCGCCGCGTCGGCGGCCCAGCAGACCGGCATCACCCTCGACCCCTCCACCGCCAAGGCCAGTTTCATCACCGCCATGTATGTGGTGCTGGTGCCGGTGGCGGGGCTTGTCTTTGGCCGCCGCAGCCCGGTGCAGATCTGGGGCTGTGTGGCGGCGTCGGTGGCGGGGCTGTACCTGCTGTGTATGCAGGACGGCTTTGGGAGCATCCGCCCCAGCGACGGCGTGCTGCTGCTGTGCGCGGTGCTGTTCACCTTCCAGATCATGGCGGTGGACCACTTTGCCCCCCGGACCGACGGGGTGCGTCTGAGCCTGGTGCAGTTTCTGGTGGTGGCGGTGGAGAGCACCGCCGCTTCCCTGCTGACCGAAACGGTGACGCTGGCCGACATCACGGCCAACGCCCTGCCGGTGCTCTACTGCGGGGTGCTGTCCAGCGGGGTGGGCTATACGCTGCAGATCCTGGGCCAGAAGGACCTTGACCCCGCCATCGCCAGCCTCGCCATGTGCCTGGAGAGCGTGTTCGGGGCGCTGGGCGGCTGGCTGCTGCTGCGCCAGAGCCTGACGGCCCGGGAGATCGCGGGCTGTGCGCTGATCTTTGCGGCGGTGGTGGCGGCGCAGCTGCCGCTGGGCCGGTTGCTTTGCCGCCGCGCCAAAGAAAGCCATGGGAGCTAAGGACGGCGCGGTCAGCCGGCGCCAGGTGGGGGAGATCTGCTACCAGCTGACCCGCCGCCGCGTCAAGAATCTGAACCTGCGGGTGCGGGCGGACGGCACGGTAGCGGTCAGCATCCCCCTGCGGGTCCCGGCGGCCCAGGCCGACGCCTTTGTGGCATCCCACGCCGCCTGGATCGAACAGGCCCGCCAGCGTGCGGCCCGGCGCGCCGCGCGTCCCCTGCCCGACCGGCAGGAGGCTTTGGACCGCTTCACCGCCCTGGTGGAGGCGGCCTGGCCCGCCTTTGCGTCCCGCCTGGGGCCGCAGCCCCCGGCCGTCAGGGTGCGCGCCATGACCAGCCGCTGGGGCGTGTGCGCCCCGGCCAAGCGGCAGGTCACCTTTGCGCTGGCGCTGTACGGGATGCCCCTGGCCGCGCAGGAATATGTGGTGGTGCACGAGCTGTGCCATCTGCTGGTGCCCGGCCACAGCCCGGCCTTTTGGGAGCAGGTGGCCCGGCGGCTGCCCGACTGGAAGGCCCGCCGCGCCCTGCTGCGGGACGAATAAGGAGGTATTCCGCCTTGGAAGAAAAAAAGGCCCCCGCCCGGGGGCAGAACAAATACGAAAAGCTGGCGGGCAACACCATGATCTTTGCCATCAGCAGCTTTTCATCCAAGCTGCTCACCCTGATCGTACAGCCCTTTTTGACCTACGCCATGCGGGACGTCGCGAGCATGGGCATCTCCAAGCTGCTCAGCCAGTGCGCCAACCTCCTCATCCCCTTTGTCTCGATGGGGATGAGCAACGCCATCATCCGCTTTGGCCTGGACAAGGGCAACAGCAAAAAGCAGGTGTTCACCAACGGCCTGCTGACCATCCTGCTGGGCTATGGCGTGCTGCTGCTGTGCTGGCCGCTGCTGCAGCGGGTGCCGGGGGTGGCCGGGTACGGGGTGCTGCTGTGCATCTATGTGCTCACCAGCTGCCTGCGCACCCTCTGCACCCAGTTCATCCGCAGCCGTGAGATGAACCGCCTGGTGGGGGTGGACGGGGTGCTGTGCACCTTCGCCACGCTGATGTTCTATGTGCTGTACCTGGTGGTGCTGGATATGGGCGCCGAGGGTTACCTGCTGGCCATCATCTGCGGGGACGCCGCCAGCAGCCTGTTCCTGTTTGTCACCGGCACCCTGTGGCGCTACATCGATTTCAGCCGCATCAACCGCACCCTGTGGCGGGAGATGCTCCGCTTTTCCCTGCCCATGATCCCGGCACAGATCAGCTTCTGGATCATCAACGCCTCGGATATGTTCTTTGTCAACGCCCTGTGCGTGGGCTATGGAGGCCGCTCGGGCACCGAGTGGAGCGGCCTTTTGTCCACCGGCTATTTCCTGCCCACCATCCTCACCACCCTGGGCACCATCTTTTACGACGCCTGGCAGCTGTCCGCCGTCACCGAGGAGCACGGCCGCAGCCGGTTTTACTCCAACGTGTTCAAGAGCTACGCCAGCGTCATGTTCTGCTGCGCCGGCGGCATCCTGTGGCTCTGCCGCCCGGTCATGCTGATCATGAAGTCCAGCTATTTCGATGCCTGGCAGTTCGTGCCCTACCTGACGCTGGCGGCGGTGTTCTCCTGCTTCACCCAGTTTATGAACAGCATCTATGTGGTCTACAAGCAGTCCACCCACAGCCTGTACACCATGATGGCGGGAGCGGTGGCCAACTGCGTCATGAACTATCTGGGCATCGTGTGGTTTGGCCCGGTGGGGGTCACCTATGCGTCCTTCCTGGCCATGGTGCTGGTATTCGTGCTGCGTGTGATCGACAGCCGCTCGATGATCCGCCTGCGGCTGCACCTGCCCCACATGGGGGTGAACGTGGTCCTGCTGGTGGCCGAGGCGGGCATCACCCTGGCCGAAGTGCCCTGGTACGGCCTGTGGACCGGCCTTTTGTGCGCTGTGGTGATCGCCTATAACTTTGACGGCGTATGGACCCTGGGCCGCGCCATCCTGCCCCGTCTGCTGGGCCGGCGCGCCGCGCCCCTGGTGCGCCTGGTGGACGGCGTGGTGCAGAAGGTCTACCACTGAAATGAGATTTAGGGTGGACCAATTTCTGTCTGCCGCGATCCTGCGATGCGTCCGCTCCGGCGGGCGCTTTTTGTTTGCCCGCCCCCGACGCATTTTGACGCTTTTTCCCCTCTTGACAAACGGCGGCGGACAGAAAAAGCCCCCGCCTCCGAAGGGAGCAAGGCGGGGGCAGGGGAGAATTTATGGGACCCGGATCTGTTTGCCGGCGGCGTTGCGGGGGAAGGGTTCGGCGCGGAACTCCACCTTGGTGATCCGCTTGTAAAGAGGCAGGGTGCGGTTGATCCCGGTGATGTGGGCCCGCACCTTGTCCGGGTCATCGGGCGCGTACACCTGGGCGCAGATGCGTTCCTCCTTCTCCATCACCTGGCACTCCAGAGCCTCGGGACAGGCCAGCACCAGCTTTTCCAGCTCCTCGGGGCTGACGTTCTCGCCGCTGGCCAGGATGATCAGGTTCTTTTTGCGGCCGGTGATGTAGTAGTAGCCGTCGGGGTCCTGGCGCACCAGGTCGCCGGTGTGGAACCAGCCGTCCACCAGCACTTCGGCGGTCTGCTCCGGTTCCTTGTAGTAGCCCAGCATGACGGGGTCGCCCTTGATGCACAATTCGCCCTCCTGGATGGAATACTGGCAGGTGGGCTCATCCCCGATGCCCACCGAGGACAGGTGCGCCTCGTCCTGGGCGTTGTTCCAGGTGCCGTCCCCGGCCGTCTCGGTCAGGCCGTACATCTGCATGACAAAGAAGCCCTGGCGCATCAGGTCGATGAGGGTAGCGGGGGGATAGGCCGCCGCGCCGCAGCTGAGGATGCGGATGCGGCCGTACCGGTCCCGGCGTCCCCGCATCACGTCCCGGTGGATGGTCTCCAGCAGCACCGGCACCACGGCGATGGCGTCGCTGGGCATCAGCTCCAGATCCCGGTAGAAGTTGCGCAGGTCCAGGCAGAGGTTGTGGGCCATCCCCATGATGGCCCAGGACACCAGGCTGGTGAACGCCGCGATGTGGAACATGGGCAGCACCGTGAAGTGACAGAAGTCGTAGTGGTCCACCCCCATCTGCTCCAGCATCACACGGAAGGGGTCACAGAAGGCGGGCATGGGCGCAAAGAGATTGCGCTGGCTCAGCATCACCCCTTTGCTGTGGCCGGTGGTGCCCGAGGTGAACAGAATGGCCATCAGAGCGTCCCGGTCGGCGCAGGGCGTGATGGGGCCGGGGGCATAGTCCCGGTAGGCGGTGATGGACACCAGCCGGTCCCCTGCCAGCTGCTCCAGGCCGCTCTCCCGTTCGAGATACCGGCCGTCGTGAAGGATGAGGCTGGCTTCCACCAGCTCCAGCTCGTAGCGGATGTCCGCAAGAGGCTTTTGCAGGTTGAGGGGCACCAGCACCGCCCCCGACAGGATGGTGCCGAAGATGCTGACCGCATAGTGGTAGCTGTTGGCCGCCAGCACGCAGACCCGCCGGCCCCGGATGCCGGGTACTTTGTCCGTCAGCAGGGCGGACATCCGGCGGATGTCGGCGGCGTAGTCCCGGTACAGCACTTCGCGCACCGTGCCGGCGGCCTCGTCGTAGTAGCGCATGGCCACCCGGTCCGCATAGACGGTCTCCATCCGGGCGACGAGCTGATCGATGGTGGATACGGGGATCTTGATCTGAGCCATAGAGCAAATCCTTTCTGTGAGCCGGGCCGCCCCGGCGCAGAAAGGGAGGGTTCACTCTCTTTGCAGTTTGCCCAGGGCGTTGCGGGGCAGAGGTTGATCGGTAAATTCCACCGCCGTGATCCGCTTGTACAGCGGCAGCGTGCGGTTGAGGGTATGGATATAGGCCCGCACCTGGGGCTGGAGGGCGGCGCGGCAGAGGATGCGGGCGCAGATGCGGCCCTTCTTCTGGCAGACCAGGGCTTCCCGCACGGCGGGGCAGCGGGCCAGCTTGGCCTCCAGCTCCTCGGGGCTGACGTTCTCGCCGCTGGGCAGGACCATCAGGTTGTTCTTGCGGCCGGTCAGGTAGATGTAGCCGTCCTCGTCGATGCGGGCCAGGTCCCCGGTGTGGAACCAGCCGTCCCGCAGCACGGCGGCGGTGGCCTCGGGGTCCTTGTAATAGCCCAGCATCACCGCGTCCCCCTTCATGCACAGCTCGCCGTCCTCCAGACGGTATTCCATGTCGGGGTCGCGCAGGCCCACCGAGGGCAGGTGCGCCTCGTCCTGGGCGCTGTTCCAGCCCCCGTCCCCCACCGTCTCGGTCAGGCCGTAGGTCTGGATGATGAGAAAGCCCTTGCCGGTCAGGTCGGCCAGCATCTGGGGGTCGTAGGTGGCGGCCCCGCAGGTGAAGATCCGCAGCTTGCCCAGGCGGGCGGCGCGGCCCTTCATCACATCGTGGTGGATGGACTTGAGCAGGGTGGGCACCACCGCCATGGCGTCGCTGGGCATGGCGGCCAGGTCCCGGTACAGGCGGCGCAGGTCGGTGCAGAAATGCACCGTGTTGCCGCTGATGCTCCAGGATACCAGGCTGGTCAGGGCCGCGATGTGGAACAGAGGCAGCACGCTGAGGCAGGAGAACCGGTAGTCCTCCCCCAGCTCCAGCTGGCGGCGCACCGCCCCGAAGGGCTCGGTGAACAGCCGCATGGGCGCAAAGAGGTTGCGCTGGCTCAGCATCACCCCTTTGCTGCGGCCGGTGGTGTCGGAGGTGAACAGGATGAGGGCCAAAGCGTCCTGGTCGGGACATTCGGACAGCTGGGCCAGTTCGGTGCAGCGGGCAAAGGCCCCGATCTCCAGCACCTGGCCTGCAAATTGGGCGAAATCGGGTTCCCGGGCGGCATAGCTGCCGTCGGTGAGCAGGCAGTCCACGTCGGCCCGGTCCAGCTCGGCGGCAAGCTCGGGCCAGCTTTTCTCGCTGTTCAGGGGCACGGCCACCGCGCCCGCCAGGATGCACCCGAAAATGGCCACCGCATAGGGATAGCCGCTGGGGGCCAGCAGCCCGATGTGGCGGCCCTGCACCTGCGGCACCGAGCGCTGCAGCCAGCCCACCATCCGGCGGATGTCGGCGGCGTACTCTTTGTACAGGATCTCCCGCACCCCGCCGGCGGCCTCGTCGTAATAGCGCACGGCCACCCGGTCCGGCCAGGCGGACTCCATGTTCACCACGTTCTGGTAGACGGTGGAGATCCAGAAGGTCTGGGCCAGGGACTGCTCCATGGCCTGGCGGGCCCGGACCGACTCCCGCGCCTCAAAGGCGTCCAGGATCTCCCGGTACCAGTGCAGGGCCACCTGGGCGCTCTGCTGGCGGACGTTCTGGCGGTAGGCCGACTGCATGGCGTCGTCGATGATCTGGTAGATCTGCTGCATCATGGTGCTGCGGGTCAGCTGGGCCAGCTGCTCGTGGAAGGCGCTGTCCAGCCGGGCAAAGGCGGCCAGGTCTCCCACCGCCCGCTCCATCTGATCCACCAGCTGCCGCAGCCCGGCGATCTCCCGGTCGGTGGCCCGGCGGCAGGCGATCTCGCAGATGGGGCCCTCCACCATCCGGCGGAAGGTCAGGATATCCCGCAGCGTCTCCTGCCCCAGGTACAGCATGGGCACCAGCTGGTTGAGGGCGGCCTGCGCCCCCGCGCCCCGCACAAAGGAGCCCTCTCCAAAGCGGGTCTCCAGCAGCCCCAGGCCGCTGAGCTTTTGCAGGGCGTTGCGCACCGTCACCCGGCTGACCCCAAACTGGGCGGCCAGCTCGTTTTCTGAGGGCAGCTTCTGCCCGGGTTTCCAGCTGCCCGAGAGGATCTGCTCCCGCAGCTGGTCAAAGACCTGCTGGCTGACGCTGCTCTTTACCACTTTCTTGATTGCCATAGCCGGACGCTCCTTTTTGAGAAATATACTTCTATTGTAGCATCCGGCGGCCGATTTTACAATTCTGGGGTTTCTTCCGGGACGGCGGCGCGGCGGGCGGCCAGTTTCTCCCCGATGCCGGCGGCCACCACCGAGCCGCCCAGGATGACGGCGCCGCCCAGCCACAGCACCAGCAGGTTATAGCCGGTCGAGGCGAGGCTGACGGACTCAAAGTTGACGGTGGCCACCGTCAGGTAGGCAAAGGCCACATTGTTGCAGGCCACTGGGCAGACGGTGCCGCCCAGGATGATCACGGCCAGCACCACGCCGATGCTGAGCGAGAAAGCGCCCAGCGCGCCCAGAGAAGGCGCCAGGCCGAAGGTGCCCGCGTGCAGGCCCAGAGCGGCCAGCAGGCCCAGGCTGCCCCCCGCAAAGATGGAGGGGATGTTCTTTTTGTCCGCCCCCAGGGCGAAAAAGAAGATGGTGACGAAATACAGCGCCCAGGCGGTGATGCCAAGGGCGACAGCGGCCACGTTGACGAGGAAGATCCATGCCAGCACGCAGCTGGTGACGATGACCTGATGACGGGTGGGTTTGTGGAAGATAGACATAAAGGCCTCCCTGTGTTGCCGGCGGCAGGGTGAAACACCCGCCCTGCCGGGTTTGATTGTATACCTGTATTACAGGTGCACCAAAAGAATACCACGCCCGCCGGCCTGTGTCAAGAAGAACAGGGGGCGGGGCGCTTTAGAGTGGACCCATTTCTGTGCGCTGCGGGCGGCACCCAAAAAGCCCCCGCCTTCCCGGAGGAAAGCAGGGGCGGATGGGTCTTTGGTTTAGGCTTCGGTCTTCCACAGGCCGTGCAGGTTGCAGTACGCATAGGCGGCGACCACCTTGTCGCCCTCGGCCAGGGCAAACACAGCCTTGGGCTCGGCGTCGGCGGTCAGAGTCTTGCGCTGGACGCCCTGCTCGGTCTCCAGGACCACCCACTGGATCAGGTGGGCGTCGGTCATGGGATGGGCCACCGAACCGACGGTAACGGTGACGGTGCTGCCCTCCACGGCGATGACCGGCTTGTGCTTCTCGCCGGCGGCCTCAACGGTGTTGGGGACCAGCTCCTTCATGGGCTCGCCGCAGCAGATCATGGGAACGCCGGAGCTGTGGATGGTCTCGATCAGGTTGCCGCAGTGGGTGCAAACATAGAACTTCAGGTCTTTCATGGTATTCTCTCCTTTGCGATACGATGTTGAATATGACTGCGGGCCGCCGGGTGCGGCCTGTATGTTTTGGTTTGCAGGGGGCTTTGTGCCCGCCTTGTGACAACAGTATACCCCACTGCCGGCCCCTTTGTCCGTGACTGCATCACCCTGGGATCAGCCCGAAATGGACGGCGGCCTGCCAGATGCCGCCTTCTTCCACCGGGGCGGTGACATAGTCGGCGGCGGCCTGGACGGCGGGAGCCGCATTGCCCATGGCTACGCCGATGCCGGCGGCCCGGAGCATCCCCATATCGTTGCCGCCGTCCCCAAAGGCGATGCACTGATCCATCCGCAGCCCGAAACGGGCCAGCATCCGGGCCATACCCTCGGCTTTGCCCCCGTCGGCGGGGATGATGTCCGCAAAGACCGGATTCCACCGCACCGCTTTGACCCCAGGCACCGCCGCCGCAAAGGGGGCGTCCATTTCGGGGGGCATGTAGGCGTTCAGCTGGTATGTGGGATGGGTCAGGGCCCGGACGGGGTCCTGGATGGGATGCCGGGGCGGCTTGAGCCGGTGGGCGGCACAGACGGCGTCCACCTGGGCCGAGCGGCGGTTGTCGTAAAAGCTGGCCTCCTCGAAGAAGGTGCACACCACCTCGGGATGGCGTTCCAGCCAGTCCAGCAAAAGGGGGATGGATGCGGCGGGCAGGGCCTGATTGTAAAAGGGCACCAGGTCCGCGTCGGTGCAGCACTGGCCGTTGGTCAGCACATAGCCGTCAAAGCGGAAAGCAAGGGCGTCGCGGAGGGCGTCCAGCATGAGGGGCGCGCGGCCGCTGGCGATGAACAGCAGCATCCCCGCCGCGCGCATCTGCTCCAGCGCCCGCAGGGTGGAGGGGGCGGCCCGATGGCTTTCAAAGTGGAGCAAGGTGCCGTCGATGTCAAAAAAGGCGGCTCGTATCGGCTGCACCGGTCACACCTCCCCTGCCCGCAGCAGTTCCAGGACCTGGTGCAGGCTGGGACAGACCGCGGTGCACAGAGCCCGGATCTCGGGGGTGGGGGGCATCAGGTCGGGCACCATGATGGTGACGAACCCCCCTGCCGCCCCCGCCCGGACGCCGTTGTAGCTGTCCTCCAGCACCAGGCACCGGCCGGGCTCGAGGCCCAGCATCTGCGCCCCCAGCAGGAAGGGCTGGGGATCGGGCTTGGGCCGGGTCACCTTGTCCCCCGCCACCAGGGCGGAAAAATACGGGCCCAGCGCCCAGTTGTCCAGGTTGCGGCGGACCACCGCCTCCCGGCTGGAGGACACCACCGCCATCGGGATGCGCTGCCCGGCCAGCCAGGCCAAAAGCGGGTCGAGGCCCGGCTTTTTGGGCACCGGCGCGGCAAATTTGGCCTCTGCGATGTCGTGCATATCGCGGATCACCGCGTCGGCGGGACAGTCGGGACCGTACCAGTCCAGCAGACGCTGGCGGTTCACCGAGCTGCCGGCCCCCCGGCAGGCTTCGGCCAGGCCGGGTTTATAGGACAGCCCATGGGCCGCCAGGGCCGGCTCCCAGGACTGGCCCCACAGCGGCTCGGTGTCGAACATCAGGCCGTCCATATCAAAAAGAACACCTTGTATCATAGATCCTCTTGCGGGGCAAACTCCAGGAGATGCCCTCATGGTCGTGGTCGTTTTCCGCCTGCCGCGGCCGTATCCGGGCGGCGGATCTCACTTTTATTATAGCACAATTCGCCGCAACTTACATTATGAAAAGATGAAAATATTTGCCGCCCCTCTTGTAAAATTTGTACTTGCAATTATAATTGGAATAAACCTTCGGCGAAAGCGAAGGCCGGTGGGCCTTTGCGGCTTTCCCGACTTGCAGAAAAGAGGGAGTATCATGTTGGATATCAAAATCACCCGAACTTCCACCCCCAAGGCAAAGCCTGAGGATGAGTCAAAGCTGGGCTTCGGCAAGATCTTTACCGACCATATGTTCGTCATGGATTACACCGCCGGTCAGGGCTGGCATGATGCGCGCATCGTGCCCTACGGCCCCTTCCAGCTGGACCCCGCCACCGCCGTGCTGCACTATGCCCAGGAGATCTTTGAGGGCATGAAGGCCTACCGCACCGCCGACGGCACCGTGCAGCTGTTCCGCCCCGACTGCAACGCCAAGCGGATGCAGGATTCCGCCGACCGCCTGTGCATCCCCGCCATCCCGGAGGAGGATTATATCCAGGCCGTGGAGGCCATCGTGGACGTGGACCGCGACTGGGTGCCCCACACCTTTGGCGCTTCGCTGTACATCCGCCCCTTTGCCTTTGCCACCGACGTGGGTCTGGGGGTCCATGCCTCCCGCCACTACACCTTCTGCATCATCTGCTCCCCCTCGGGCGCTTATTACGCCGAGGGCATCGACCCGGTGCGCATCTATGTGGAGGATGACTACATCCGCGCCGCTCCCGGCCTGACCGGCTTCACCAAGTGCGGCGGCAACTACGCAGCTTCCATCAAGGCCGGCGAACTGGCCGAGGAGCAGGGCTACGCCCAGGTCCTCTGGCTGGACGGCGTGGAAAAGAAGTATGTGGAAGAAGTCGGCAGCATGAACATCATGTTCAAGATCGACGGCAAGGTCTATACCGCCGCCACCGTCGGCACCGTCCTGCCCGGCGTCACCCGCCGCAGCTGCATCGAGCTGCTGAAGGACTGGGGCTATGAGGTGATCGAGGGCAAGCTGGCCATCGCCGACGTGATGCAGGCCGCCCGGGACGGCAAGCTGGAAGAAGTCTTTGGCACCGGCACCGCCGCCGTGGTCAGCCCCGTCAAGGAGCTGGTGTGGAAGGGCGAGCACGCCTACATCGGCGACGGCAAGATCGGCCCCGTCACCCAGAAACTGTATGACACCATGACCGGTATGCAGTGGGGCCGCCTGCCCGACACCAAGGGCTGGATCGTCCCGGTCAAACCGGTCTATTGAGCCTCTGCACAGCCATCCTGACTCCCGCCCCGCACAAAGGCGGGAGTTTTTTGGTGGCAAAGGTCTTTACTTCTTTGCTTTACTGTGATAAACTAACAGAAGCGGACCGGCCTTTGGGCCGGGCCGGGAGGGAGCTGGACTATGGTCAGAAAATGGAGCGTCCCCTATCCTGCGGTGGGAGGACAGGAGGAGCGGGACGCATATCTTTACCTGCCTGTGGGGTACGAGGAGGAGCCCGGCCGCCGCTATCCGGTGCTGTATATGTTCGACGGGCAGAACGTCTTTTGGGACGAGGACGCCACCTACGGCAAAAGCTGGGGGATGGAGCGGTTTCTGGATGACAACCAGGTGCCCCTGATCGTGGCGGCCCTGGAGTGCAACACCGGCCGCAACAACGAGCGGCTGGACGAATACTCGCCCTACCGCTTTGACGACGACCATTGGGGCCACTTTGACGGCCACGGGGATGACACCATGGAGTGGTTCATCCGGGAGTTCAAGCCCTGGGTGGACCAGAACTGCCGCACCCTGCCCGACCGGGAGCACACCTTCATCGCGGGCAGCTCGATGGGCGGCCTGATGAGCCTGTACGCCCTGTTCCGCTACAACCACATCTATGGCCGGGCGGCGGCTTTGTCCCCGTCCATCTGGGTGGCCCCCGAAAAGCTGAAGGCCCTGGTGGCCCGGGCCGCCCTGCAGCCGGGGACTGTGCTGTATATGGACTACGGCTCCCGGGAGATGGGCAGCCACAACGGGATGCGCCGGGATTTTGGGGCCTTCGGGGCCAAGGTGATGGCGCGCGGGGTCCATCTGACCATGCGCATCGTGCCGGGAGGCACCCACAGCGAGGCCAGCTGGGAGCGGCAGCTGCCCTTTGTGATGGAGACCCTGTTCTACGATCTGGAGCTGTAAGGAGGCTGCAATGGAGACCCAATATTTCAAGGAATACAGCCCGGCTTTGGGCCGGGAGATGGAGTGCAAGCTGTACGGCCACAAAGGCCGGCCCATGCTCTTTATCCCCTGCCAGGACGGACGCTTTTTCGATTTTGAGAATTACCACATGGCCGGCACCCTGGCGCCCTGGATCGAGTCGGGCCAGGTGATGGTGCTGTCCATCGACACCATGGACGCCGAGAGCTGGTCGGACAAGGGGGGCGACCCCTACTGGCGGATCCGCCGCTACGAGCAGTGGCTGGACTACATCGTGGGGCAGGCGGGCCCCATGCTGCAGCACATCGCCTGCGAAAAGAACGGCTGGGACAGCCTGCCCGGCATCATCCCCTTTGGATGTAGCCTGGGGGCCACCCATGCGGTCAACCTCTATCTGCGCCACCCCGACCTGTTCGACGGGTGCCTGGCCCTCAGCGGCATCTATACCGCCAGCTATGGCTTCGGGGATTATATGGACGATGTGGTCTACCGCAATTCGCCGGTGGATTATATGGCCAACTTCCCCGCCGATCACCCCTTCATGGACTACTACCGGGCCAAGAAAGAGGTGATCTGCTGCGGCCAGGGCGACTGGGAAATGCCCGCCACCACCTGGCGGCTGAAAGAGATCCTGGAGCAGAAAGGGATCCCCGTCTGGGTGGATCTGTGGGGGCACGACGTCTGCCACGACTGGCCCTGGTGGTATAAGCAGGTCATTTATTACATGCCCTATCTGCTGGGCTGAGCGGGGCATACACAAGGAGGAATCTGTATGAAAAACTTCATCTTCATCTCCCCGAACTTTCCCACCAACTACTGGCAGTTCTGCCATGAGCTGAAAAACAACGGCATGAACGTGCTGGGCATCGGCGACCAGCCCTACGACGAGCTGATGGACGAGCTGAAGGACAGCCTGCAGGAATACTACAAGGTGGACAGCCTGGAGAATTACGACGAGGTATACCGGGCGGTGGCCTTCTTTGCCTTCAAATACGGCAAGATCGACTGGCTGGAATCCAACAATGAGTACTGGCTGGAGCAGGACGCCCGGCTGCGCACCGACTTCAACATCAACACCGGCTTCCACCTGGAGGATATGCCCCGCATCAAGTACAAGAGCAAGATGAAGGCATACTACCAGAAGGCGGGCATCACCACCGCCCGCTACCACATGGTGGACAACTTCGACGGCTGCCGCAAGTTCATCGACCAGGTGGGCTATCCGGTGGTGGTCAAGCCGGACAACGGCGTGGGCGCTTCGGATACCTACAAGCTCTCCTCGGACCAGGAGCTGCGGGATTTCCTGGCCTACAAGTATGTGGCCCATCCCTTTGCCCCCTACATCATGGAGGAGTTCGTCCACGCCGAGGTGAACAGCTACGACGCCATCATCGACGCCCACGGCAACCCCATCTTTGAGGCGGGCAACGTGACCCCCATGTCCATCATGGACATCGTCAACAACAACGACAACTCCATTTACTACATCGTCAAGGACCTGCCCGACGACACCCGCGCCGCCGGCCGCGCCGCCGTCAAGAGTTTCGGGGTCAAGAGCCGGTTCGTTCACTTTGAGTTCTTCCGGATGACCGAGGACCAGCCCAGCATGGGCGAAAAGGGCAAGATCGTGGCCCTGGAGGTGAATATGCGCCCCTGCGGCGGCTTCACCCCCGATATGATCAACTTTGCCCGCTCCACCAACGTCTACAAGATCTGGGCCGACATGGTGGCCTTTGGGGGCACCGATATGCCGGTGGGCGAGCACTATTTCTGCGCTTACGCCGGCCGCCGGGACGGCAAGCCCTTCCATTACAGCCATGAGCAGATCATGCAGAAGTATCAGGACAATATGCGGATGGTAGGCCGCATCCCCGATGCCCTGGCCGACGCCATGGGCAACCAGATGTATGTGGCCAACTTCTCCACCGAGGAGGAGATGAACCAGTTCTACCACGACGTGCTGGCCTGCAACGAGTAACGAAACGCAAAACCAAACACAAACGAGCGCCCTGCGAAAGCGGGGCGTTTTTTCTTTTGCTTCCAAAGTTAGAGCACACGAACTAAAGAAAATAAAGAAAAAATGGGAAATTTTGAAATTGGGTCTTGACACCGGGGGGGGTATGTTATGATAGGCACACAAAGGAAAGGACCTTCCTTTGAACCTGTTTTGGGTCTCTATCTTTT
>NZ_NFLM01000011.1 GCF_002160915.1 Faecalibacterium sp. An121 | reverse complement strand
AACCTCTGGCGCACCAGTTGTTCCGCCAGGAGCACAGCTGGGCAACTATGTTCGGATCGGATAAACGCTGAAAGCATCTAAGCGTGAAGCCGACCCAAAGATAAGATATCCCACTGAGTAATCAGGTAAGGTCCCTTGAAGACTACAAGGTAGATAGGCACGATGTGTAAGTGGAGCGATCCATTCAGCAGGTGTGTACTAATAGACCGAGGGCTTGACCAGGTAAAAGCACTTGTACTCTGATTGCAAAGCAGATTATTATTCAGTTCTGAAGGCACGTCCTTCTAAAAAAGAATAGAGAGAATTGTCCGGAAGATCATTCCGGACAGCCGGTGTCGATGACGGTGAGGTCCCACCTGTTCCCATTCCGAACACAGAAGTTAAGCTCACTTGTGCCGAAGATAGTTGGCTGGACACGGCCTGTGAAAATAGGTAGATGCCGGCTTCTCTCAAAACAAGACCCCTGAGGCGTATGCCTTGGGGGTTTTGCTTTTTGGGCGCTGTGCAGGGCGGGACAAATCGTGAGTGCTGCACAGCCGTTGCCTGCGCTCAGGGCTGCTGGTACTTGTCCAGCGATATCTTGGCGGCCTTGACGATGTCGGTCAGGATGCGCAGCTGCTGGGAGGTGCAGCGGTCCAGCGTATCGGACAGCTCGGCCAGGACACGGCTGCGCTCGCTGCCGCGGTCGAACAGCAGGTCGTCCGACTGCACGCCAAGGGCGCAGGCCAGTTCCACAATAGCGATAAGGGCAGCAAGACCCCGTACCCTGGGAAGGGTGCGGGGCCTTTTGCTGCCTGTAAATGGGACAGACTGTCGAAAAAGTCCCGTCCAGCCGAGCGGAATGTTATTCGCCGCTCAAACTGTCCCCGTCCGCAGGCAGCTCGGCCAGGGCGGGGGCGGCCGGGACGGCGGTGCGGGGCACCCCCCGATAGACCAGGGCCTGCTCCAGCACCTCGGCGCAGACCGGGGCCGCGATGGTGCCGCCGGCGGTGGTCCAGCTGTGGGGCTCGTCGATGCAGACCAGGCACAACAGCTGGGGGTCATCGATGGGAGCCACGGCCACAAAGGAAGCGATGCGGGCGGTGGGGTCGTCGCTGTCCAGTTTTTGGCTGGTGCCGCTCTTGCCGCCCACCCGGTAGCCGGGGATCTGCGCTTTCTGGCCGCCGCCCGACACCACCACCGCTTCCATCATCTGGCGCATCAGGGCAGAGGTCTCGGGGCGGATGGCCTGCCCGGCCTGTGTGGGACCGTTCTGCTGCAGCAGTTCCCCGCTGGGGCTGTATACCTCGGCCACCACATAGGGGCGCATCAGCCGGCCCCCGTTGACGATGGCGGCCACCGCTGCGGCCATCCCGATGAAGCTGACCTTGCTACTCTGCCCGAAGGAGCAGGAGGCCAGCTCCACCGGGCCCATCCGGTCTGCGGTGTAATAGAGGCTGTGGGCGGGTTCGGCGGGCAGATCGATGCCGGTGGCGCCCTGCAGCCCAAAGGCTGCAAAGTAGCTGCAAAAGGCCTCTTTGCCCAGGCGCGCCCCCATCTGGATGAAGCTCTGGTTGCAGGAATTCATCAGGGCCTGGGTGACCGTCTGTACCCCGTGGCGCTTGCGGTTGGCACAGTGGAAGCGGGTGCCCGCCACCGAGATATAGGGCCCGCAGACAAAGGTGTCCTCGGGCTTCACGGCCCCGGAATCCAGGGCGGCGGCGCAGGTGATCAGCTTGAACACGCTGCCCGGCTCATAAAGGTCGCTGACCGCCTTGTTGCGCCACTGGGTCTGCTGGGCCAGCTGAAGGGCCTGGGCGCGCTGCTGGCCCGACAGGGCGTTGACGGCGGCCCGGGCGGCCGGGTCATAGACCACGCGGGGCTGGTTGGGGTCGTAGGCCGGGGTGGTGGCCATGGCCAGCACCGCCCCGGTGTTCACATCCAGCACGATGCCCACCCCGCGGGCGGCGGCGCTGTGCTCCTGTACGGCGTAGCCCAGGGCGTTTTCGAGGTAGCGCTGGATATGGGTGTCGATGGTCAGCACCAGGCTGCTGCCCTCCACCGGGGGCTGCTGTATGGCATAGCTCTGGGACAGGGTGTAGCCCCAGGCGTTGACGGCGGTCAGCACCACGCCGTCCTGGCCGGCCAGCAGGCTGTCGTACTCCAGCTCCAGCCCCGAGACGCCGGCGTTGTCCACATTGGTGAAGCCCAGCACCGAGGCCAGCAGCTCTCCCTGGGGATACCACCGCCGTGTATCCTGGTTGATGCGGATGCCGGTGATCGCGTTCTGCTGGCAGAAGTCCCGCACCGCATCGGCGGTGGCGCGGTCCACCCGGTAGCGCAGCAGACAGTCGTTGGAGTCCCGGCGGCTGAACTGTTCCAGCAGGCTGGCGCTGTCCAGCTCCAGGATGGAAGCCAGGCCCTGGGCAGCCAGTTCCAGCTTCTCCTCCGGCATTTCCCGGGGGGAGGCCCGCAGGGTCCAGCAGGAGGCATTGGCGGCCAGCAGCGCCCCGTCGGCGCTGTAAATGCGGCCCCGTCCCGCGGGCACGGTGGTATCCTGCAGCTGCTGGCCCAGAGCGCGCTGGACATACAGGCTGTTGTCGGCCAGCTGCAGCCAGGCCAGCCGCGCGGCCAGGCCCCCAAAGCAGAGCAGGCAGAACCCTGCGGCCACCAGCCTGGCCCGCAGGCGGAAACTGCGGCCGGGCAGGATGGGTTCCTGAGGCATGGGCGTCCCTCCTTTCGTTCCAGTGTATGCGCCCGCAGGGCCGGTCCATGACTAAGGGCGGGGCCGGCTGCGTACAATAAAGGCACAGAGAAAGGAGGCCTCCGGATGCAGATGGAACACGCTACCACCCGCTGGGAAGGGCTGCGCCGGCCCGCTCCGGACAGATCCCCCCGGCTGCACGCCCAGCCCCCGCTGGACCTGCCCTTTTTGGTCCTGGTGCTGGCCCTGGTGGCCTTTGGGCTGGTGATGCTGTTCAGCGCCAGCTATGCGGTGGCCCTCTACCGCCGGGGCGACCCCTACGCCTATATCCGCCCGCAGCTGCTGTACGCGGCTCTGGGGCTGTGCGCCATGTGGCTGGCCAGCCGGGTGGATTACCACATCTACCACAAGCTGGCCTGGCCCCTGATGGGCCTCAGTCTGGTGCTGCTGACGGTGGTGCTGTTCATGCCCGAGTACAACGGCTGCAAGCGCTGGCTGGTGATCCCCGGGGTGGGCACCCTGCAGCCCAGTGAGATCGCCAAGTTTGCGGTGGTGCTCACCTTTGCCCACATCATCTCCCTCAACGCCAGCCGGATGGGCAGCTTTGGGGTGGGGGTGCTGCCCTTCGGCCTGGTGCTGGGGGCGGTGGCGGTGCTGATGCTGCTGGAACCCCACCTGTCGGGCACCGTGCTGATCCTGGGCATCGGGGCGGTGCTGATGTTTGTGGGCGGCACCGGGCTGCGGTGGTTCGCCCTGGCGGGGGCGGGGGCCGTGGCCGCGGTGGGGGCCGCCGTGGCGGTGATGCCGGACCTGGTGCCCTATGCCGCCAGCCGCCTGGCCTCCTGGCTGGACCCCTTTGCGGACCCTTTGGGGGACGGCCACCAGACCATCCAGAGCCTCTATGCCATCGGTTCGGGGGGCGCCGCCGGCCTGGGCCTGGGCAACAGCCGCCAAAAACATCTGTTCGTCCCCGAGCCCCAGAACGACTTTATCTTTGCCATCCTCTGCGAGGAACTGGGCTTTGTGGGCGCCCTGGCGGTGGTGGCCCTGTTCGTCCTGCTTTTGCTGCGGGGCATCACCCTGGCCCTGCGCGCCCCCGACCGGTTTGGCGGGCTGCTGGTGATCGGCTTTGTGGTGCAGGTGGCCATGCAGGCCGCGCTGAATATGGCGGTTGTCACCAATACCATCCCCAACACCGGCATCAGCCTGCCCTTTTTCTCCTCCGGGGGCACCAGCCTGATGATGCTGCTGGGGGAGATGGGCATCGTGCTGTCGGTGTCCCGGCAGGAGGCTTGAACCCCGCCCCCGTTTGACAAATTCCGCAGGTAATTCGCACCCCGGCCCGCAAGGCTGTTTCGCGCGGGTATTTCCTCACACAGCGCCCCCGTTTTGCATACCGTAGGGTATCTTTTGCGAAACGGGGGTATTTTTATGGGCGGTAGGATCAAGGTGCAGGGCGGCCGGCCCTTGTACGGCAGGGCGCAGGTGCCCCCTGCCAAGAACAGCGTGCTCCCCCTGCTGGCGGCCAGCGTGCTGTGCGGCAGCCCGGCGGCGCTGCTGGGACCGCCGCGCCTGTCGGATGTGGAGGACTGTCTGGCCATCCTGCGGGCGGCGGGCTGCCAGGCCCGGTGGCAGGGGCCGAACCTCCTGGCAGGGGGGCCGCCCTCCCGCTGCCGTCTGCCCCAGGCCCAGGCCGGGCGGATGCGGGCATCCATTTTGTTTGCGGCGCCGGTGCTGGCCCGGCTGGGCCGGGTGGAGACCTGGCTGCCCGGCGGCTGCAGGATCGGCAGCCGGCCGGTGGACTGGCACCTGTCCGCCCTGGAGCGGATGGGCGCCCGTGTGTGCCAGGTGGGCCAGCGGCTGGTGCTGTCCGCCCCGTCGGGGCTGCACGGCGCCTGTCTGAGCCTGCCCGGTCCCAGTGTGGGCGCCACCGAGACGGCGCTGCTGGCGGGGTGCGCGGCCAGGGGCCGGACGGTGGTGGAAAACGCCGCTCTGGAGCCGGAGATCCTTGATCTGGCGCAGTTTTTGAACCGGTGCGGGGGCTGCGTGGAGGGCGCGGGCACCAGCCGCATCGTCATCGAAGGGGGCCGAAGGCTGCACGGCACGGCCTACCGTCCCATGCCGGACCGCATCTTTGCCTCCACACTGGCCTGCGCCGTGGCCTCGGCCCGGGGGCGGGTGACCATTGCGGGATGCAGCCCCGGCCTCTATGCGCCGGTGCTGGATGTGCTGGAGCAGGCGGGCTGCTGGGTGCTGCGGGGCGCCGGCTGGGCCTCGGTGGGCCGGGCCGGGCCCCTGCGGGGGGTGGGCCTGCTGGAGACGGGGGTCTATCCCGGCCTTGCCACCGACGCGGCCCCTCTGGTGGCGGCCGCCCTGCTGAGCGCCCGGGGGCAGACGGTGCTGGTGGACCATGTGTTTGAGGCGCGGTTTGGCTGCGCTGGGGGTTTTGAGGCCATGGGGGCGGCGGTGTCGGTCCGGGGCCGGACCCTGCACATCCATGGGGGTAGGCCGCTGCATGGGGCCGATGTGACCGCCGGGGACCTGCGGGGCGGAGCGGCGCTGGTGGTGGCGGCCCTGGGGGCCAGAGGGTCCAGCCGGATCGCCGGGAGGGAATATATCGCCCGGGGATACGGGGGCCTGGAGGAAATGCTGCGGTCTCTGGGGGCACGAATTGGATAAGAAATGTGCGCCCAAATTGTCAAATTGCAAAAAAGGGACTTGAAAAGGAAAAAATAACTTGCAATCGGAGCCAAAAGATGATAGGATAAACTTGTATAACTCAACTAGAGTATTATCTGGGCCGCCCGGGAAGGGGGACCCGTGCCCGGGGGCTGTCCAGTGACCATATTGCCTGACGGAGGAACAAGACTATGGCTTTGATGCTTGACGAAGAAATGGACGAAAACGTAACGACCATCAAGGTGGTGGGCGTGGGCGGCGGCGGCGGCAACGCCGTCAATCGGATGGTGGCCGACGGGCTGCAGGGAGTGGAGTTCATCGCGATGAACACCGACCAGCAGGCCCTGAACAAAAACCATGCCACCATCAAGGTGCAGCTGGGCTCCAAGCTGACCAAGGGCCGCGGCGCCGGCGCCGACCCCGAAGTGGGCCAGCGCGCGGCAGAGGAGAGCAAGGACGAGATCGCCAATGTGCTCAAAGGGGCGCAGATGGTCTTTATCACGGCCGGCATGGGCGGCGGCACCGGCACCGGTGCGGCCCCTGTGGTGGCAGAGGTGGCCCATGACCTGGGGGTCCTGACGGTGGGCATCGTCACCAAGCCCTTTGCCTTTGAGGGCAAGCGGAAGATGGGCCTGGCCGAACAGGGCATCGCCAACCTGCTGATGCACGTGGACAGCCTGATCGTCATCCCCAACGAGCGGCTGAAGATGATCAGCCAGGAGAAGATCACCTTGATGAACGCCTTCCAGGCCGCCGACAACGTGCTGCGCCAGGGCGTCGAGTCCATCTCGGCCCTGATCAACGTGCCGGCCTTCATCAACCTGGACTTTGCCGACGTGCGCTCCATCATGAAGGACGCCGGCTACGCCCACATGGGCACCGGCAGCGCCAAGGGCGCGGGCAAGGCGGAGAATGCCGCCAAGGCCGCCGTGTCCAGCCCCCTGCTGGAGACCAGCATCGCCGGGGCCCACGGCGTTATCATCAACATCACCTCCAGCCCCGACATCGGCCTGGAGGACATCGAGACGGCTGCCGGCCTCATCACCCAGAGCGCCCATCCCGACGCCAACATCATCTGGGGCACCGCCTTTGACGAGAACCTCTCGGATGAGATGCGGGTCACGGTGGTGGCCACCGGCTTCGACAACCGTACCGGGGACGCACTGCGCTCTGCGCTGGACAACGCCAGCGCGGGCAGCACCGCTTCGGCTGCGGGCAGCAGCACCCTGGGCGGCAGCGCCGGCACAGGCAGCGGCGTGGTGTTCAATGCGGACGGCACCGCGCCCGGCTCGGCCAAGCCTGCCTCTGCGGTCGAGGAGGAGAACAGCGACAACCGTTACTACGATGAGCTGCTGGCCATCCTGAACAAGCGCAAGTAAACCGCACAAGCAACACACAGACGAGAAGGAAGCGGCTATGACGGAGGAGATGCTTCGGCTTTTGGCGGCCCAGCGCCGTGAAAAGAAGGATCTTCTTTTGTGCATCGACCGTGCATGGGGACAGTGCGCCCGGCAGGCCCGCCAGGCCCGCCGCAGGCTGCGCCGACTGGAGGGGGTGCTGGCATTGACGACAGACGAGATCAAGCTGCGGCCGGAGGCATCTGTGCCGCCCGACGAGCCGAGGCCGGGAGAGACCCAGCTGGAGGCTCTGACCCGGCGGCTGGCTCAGGCCCATCAGGAGATCAAACAGTATGAGACCAAGCTCTTTGCCTGCGAGCGGACCATCCTTTCTTTGAAGAAGGAGAATGCCGAGCTGACGGCCCTGTGCAACAAAGCGCGGGAACTCGGCTTTGCCCCGGCGAACGAGGAGGCCCGCGGCCCCTTCTGGCCCGACGGCGAAGGCCCGGCCCCTGCGGAGGAGCTGCCGCCCCCGTCCGCCGCACAGGGAGCCGAAGGGGAGGACGCCCCTTCCTGGCTGGATGCCCCCATGGAGCTTCTGGAGTCTCCCGAGCCCCGCACCGCACCCGGGAAAGAGGCGCGGCGCAAGGGCGGCCCTCTGGATGAGATCACCTCCCAGGTGCTGGGCCAGCTGGACCTGCTGATGGAACAGGAACACATCCCCCTCAAGCGCTCCTCTTACCTGCATGACCGGCAGGCAAAGCGGGACAAGCAGGGCTGACGCGCTCTGCCCCGACCATAAAAAGAAAGGACCGGCCCTCATGGGAAGCTGCTGCTTCCTCTGGGGGCCGGTCTTTGTATGCCGGTATGGGGCGCTCAGCGCACGGCGCTGGTGCGGTGCTCCATCAGATAGGTGGCGGTCAGGTCTGCGATGTGCAGCTTGATGGCCAGGGGGTAACGGTCGTAGGCTTCCGAGATGGCAAAGCTGCCGCCCCGGGCCGCGTCGTCAAAGCCGCCCATATGCCAGCGGATGGCCACCGCCTCCTCCACCTTCAGCCGCATGAACCGCTCGATGAGAAAGACGCTCTTTTCCCCGTGGCCGTAGGGGAACTGGTCCTCCACGGAGTAGTAGGGCACCTTTTCCCACTGGCCGGTGGCGTCGTTCTTCACGTTCCGGGTGGAGACTTTGTAGTAGTTGGCTTTGCACAGGTCGTGGAGCAGGGCGCAGATGGCGTAGCTCTCCTCGCTCTCCCCTTCGGTAAAGAAGCGGTCGTGCAAAGCGTGGTAGACGTTCAGGCTGTGCATGCACAGCCCCCCCTCGCAGGCGCCGTGGAACCGCGTGGAGGCAGGGCAGGTGAAAAAGTCGGTCTTGGTGTCCAGCCAGTCCAGCAGGCGTTCGGCTCCGGGCCGGGTCACATGCTGGCGGAAGATGGACAGAAATTCTTCCCGCCTGTCCATCTCACTCCTCCGGGAGATCGGGCTCCTCGGGGACGGTGATCTCCTCCATCTCCTCCAGGATCCCCTTCAGGACCCCCAGTTCCTCGGCGCTCAGGGAGATGCCTTTGCCCATCCGGGTGCCGTCGGGAGACCAGTCGCGGATGTCGTACTTGGGCTCGCCGCCGTTCCAGCTGATCAGGTTGAGCTGGCGCTCCCACCCTCGGGGCCGCTGGGAGAGCACCGCGATGCGCTGGATGATGTCGTATTTGATTTCTGCCATTGCCATTTACCTGCTTTCTTTTGTATGGGATGATGCCACAGGGGCTTTTCTATCATAATAAAGGAAGCCGCCCCGGAATGCAACCCCGCAGAAGGCAAAGTTCAGAAATTTTCCACCCAAATAGCCCCCGCCGCATACAAAACGGCAGGGGCTGTCCTTGTCCGGCCGGGCCGGTCAGCCGTAGGGGGCTTCCCGCCGCCAGGCGGCCAGGCTGCGCACCAGATCTTCGCTTTCCTGGGTGGGGATGGGGCTGCCCGGCTCCCGGGCGCCCAGACCGTAGCTGGCCATCACACCGGGGGTATCCCCGTTCAAAAAGGACGCCGCATTTTTTTGGCGGCTGGGAGCGGGAGTGCCGTCGGTGACGGGCACGGCGGCTTGGGGCGCCGCGTCAGGGGCGGGGTGCGGGGTCTGGACCGCAGGGGGCGGCAGCTGCACCCCCGGCCCGTGGGGGTCGGCAGGGGGCAGGATGGTGGTTTTGTCGTTTGAAGCCATAGCTTACACCTCCGGTGCCAGTGTGCCCGGCCGGAGGGCGGATTATCCCAAAAAGCCCGCAGCCTTTTGGACTGCGGGCTGCGGGTCCTCAGCTGTACAGCCGGACCCAGGTCTCAGAGCCGATGACACCGTCGGCGGTCAGGCCGTTGGCCTTCTGGAAACTGCGCACGGCGCTTTGGGTCCTGTCGCCGTAGTGCCCATCGACGGTCAGCTGGGCGCCCTTGCGGTTCAGCTGCTCCTGGGCGCTTTGGATGGCTGCGCCGGTGTGGCCGTTGCGCAAAGGGATGCCGGGGTACTGCTCGCCGCCGTCGTGGCTGGCGGCGTATTGGGCGTACAGCGCATCCCAGGTCTTTTGGCCCACCTTGCCGTCGGCCTCCAGGCCGCTGCGCAGCTGGAACTCCTGCACCGCCCTCACGGTGCTGCGGCCATAGTGTCCGTCCACCGTGAGGGGGGCGTAGTAGGTACAGGGGTCCCGGACGCCGTTCAGCCAGGTCTGGATGAGGGCGGTGTCCGGCCCGGCAGAGCCGCGCTGGGACGAGGTAACATATGCGGGTTTGGACATAGGATCACAACACCTCCTGTCCCAGTGTATGCGGGGGCGGGCGGAGACGTCACGGCAGCACCAGCAGCGGATCGTCGCTGCGGGGGGCGGTCAGCTGCTGCCACAGCTCCACCGCCCGGAACCGCAGGATGTATTGCCCGCAGACCAGATCGGTCTCGGCGGGGTCGTCGTAGCCGCCGCAGGCCGCGCTGCACAGTCCCGGATAGAGGACGCACCACCAGTTCCGGCCGTAGGTGCCGGGCTGGCCGATGTCCACCCGCACCGCGTCGTAGCGGCCCGCAGGCAGGGCAAAGTCCTGGTAGCGCGTGGTGCCGAAATACATATTCACCAGACTGACCCGCACCGGCCCCGAAGCTCCCAGCCGGGCCAGGGCGTTCCGGGCGGCCAGCTGGAAGTCGGGCAGGTGGGCGGCCACGACGGCCCGTGCACCGGCGGCGCTGCCGGCATCCCGGCACAGCCGGTCGGCCAGATCCAGCACCGCATCCCGGACGGCCAGCTTGCAGGTCTGGTCCAGCACCGAGTCGCTGTCGGCCCGGATGTGCAGCCGCAGGGTGTCGGTCCGCAGGGCCTCGCCGGTGCGCTGCTGGGCGTCCCACCAGCCGGCCAGGCCCAGCCCCAGCAGCAGGGCGATGCACAGGGCCAGCATCTGGGTGCGGGTCATTGGTTTGTGTGCGGAAAACATAAGCGGCAGGCCCCTTTCGGTTTGAACTGACCGAAGTATGGGCCTGCCGCAGGGGCTTTATGCAATTTTTACCGGCCCGTCCGGATGACGCGGGCGCCGCCCCGGTCCAGGCCCAGGGCAAAGACCTGCCGCCCCCTGTCAGCCAGGGCGTGGGCGGCGGCCTGGGCTTTCTGCCGGCTGTCGAACAGGCCGAACACAGCCGCGCCGCTGCCTGTCATCAGGGCGGCCATGGCCCCCTGGGCAAGCAGGGCCTCCTTGAGCGAGGCGGTGTCGGCGCCGCCGGCGCAGGTCTCGAGGGCGTTGCCTGCGGCGGCGCACAGTCCCGCCAGATCCCCGGCGCGGATGGCTGCCTCCTGGGCGGCGCAGTCGGGATGGGTCGGGCTGCCCACCTGGTCATAGGCCGCAAAGGCCGCCGGGGTGGAGATGCCGTACCCCGGCATGATGACCGCAAACCAGCACGCGGGACAGGGAGGCAGGGCGCGGATCAGATCGCCCAGCCCCTGCACCCGGCAGGTGCCGCCCATCAGGGCAAAGGGAACGTCGGCCCCGATGGAGGCCCCCAGGGCGCACAGCTCGCTCATGGACAGGCGCGCGCCGTACAGGGCGTTCAGTCCCACCAGGACGGCGGCGGCGTCTGCCGAGCCGCCCCCCATGCCGGCCCGCACCGGCACGGCCTTGCGCAGGGTGATGTCGGCTCCGGCCAGAAGCCCGGTGTAGTGGAAAAAGGTCAGGGCGGCCTTGTAGGCGGTGTTCTTGGGGCCGGTGGGCACACGGCTGCCGGGGGCCCGCACCAGCAGGTCCTGGCTGCGGCGGATGGTGACCTGCTCGTAGAGGTCCACCGCCTGCATGACCATATCCAGGGCGTGATAGCCGCCGGGCAGCAGCCCCACCACATCCAGAGACAGGTTGAGTTTGGCGGGGGCCAGCACGGTGACGCTTTGAAGGGGGGATGCCATGGCCGGGCCTCCTTACTGCGCCTGTTCCTGGAGGAAGGCGCGGATCCGCTTGAGGGCCTCGGTCAGGTGGTCCACCGAGTAGGCGTAGGATACCCGGACATACCCCTCGCCCGAGCTGCCGAAGGCGTCGCCGGGGATGACCGCCACGTGCTTTGCCTCCAGCAGGGCGTTGCAGAACTGCTGGCTGGTCATGCCGGTGGACTGGATGCAGGGGAAGGTATAGAAGGCCCCCTGGGGCTCAAAGCAGGTCAGGCCCAGGTCGTTGAAGCCCTTCACCACCAGGCGGCGGCGCATATTGTACTCGTTGCGCATATGCTCGATCTCATTGTCGCACTCCCGCAGGGCCGCGATGGCGGCGTACTGGCTGGTGGTGGGGGCGCTCATGATGGCGCTCTGGTGGATCTTGGTCATGATCTTCAGGATGGGCTCGGGCCCGCAGGCGTAGCCCAGCCGCCAGCCGGTCATGGCGTAGGTCTTGGAAAAACCGTTGACCACCACCGTGCGCTCCCGCATACCGGGCAGGGAGGCGATGGAGACATGGCGGTGGAGCCCATAGGTCAGCTCGGCGTAGATCTCGTCCGACAGGACCATGACGTCGGTGCCCCGCAGCACCTCGGCCACGGCCTCCAGGTCTTCCCGCTCCATCACCGCGCCGGTGGGGTTGTTGGGGAAGGGCAGGATGAGCAGTTTGGTGCGGGGGGTGATGGCCCGGCGCAGGTCCTCGGCCCGCAGGCGGAACTGGTCCTCGGCCCGGCAGCGCAGATGCACCGGCACGCCCCCGGACAGGGTGGTGATGGGCTCATAGCAGACAAAGCAGGGCTCCGGGATGATCACCTCGTCCCCGGGGGATACCAGGGTGCGGATGCACATATCGATGGCCTCGCTGCCGCCCACCGTCACCAGGATCTCCCGCATGGGGTCGTAGCGCAGGTCCATCCGCCGCTCCAGGTAGCGGGAGATCTCGGCCCGCAGCTCCTTCAGACCGGCGTTGGAGGTGTATTTGGTGTGGCCCATCTCCAGCGATTCGATGCCGGCCTCCCGGATGGCCCAGGGGGTCTTGAAATCCGGCTCGCCCACCCCCAGGCTGATGCACTCGGGCATCTCGGCGGCCAGATCGAAAAATTTGCGGATGCCGGACGGGCGCATGGCCGCCGCGGCAGGCGCGATCAGCTTATCGTAGTCCATCACAGTACCGTACACTCTCTTTCGTCGATCTCATCCAGCTGGTACAGCCGGCCCTCCCGCTTGTAGATGCGCAGCACAAAGTGGGTGGCGGTGGACAGCACGTCGTCCAGGGGGGACAGGCGCTTGGCCACAAAGAAGGCCACCTCCTGGAAGGTCTTGCCCTTGATGATGAGCTGCAGGTCGTAGCCGCCGCTCATCAGCAGCACGCTCTCCACCTCGTCGAAGGAGGCGATGGTGGTGGCGATCTCGTCAAAGCCGCGGCTCTTTTTGGGGGAGACGTGCAGCTCGATCACGGCCTCTACCATGTCCACCCCGGCCTTCTCCCAGTCCACCAGGGTCTTGTAGCCCTTGATGTACCCCTTGGCCGCGGCCTCGTCCATCATGGCGGCCACCTCGGCCACCGGCTTATCCAGCATGACGGCGATGTCCTCCAGGGGCAGGCGGGCGTTGTTTTCCAGTAATCTCAGAAGCTGTTCCATATCTTTGCACTCCTTCTCTGTTACAGAATACACACAGTATAGCACACCCCCGGGCCAAATGCACCTGATTTTGGGGCATTTGGGGCCGGGCGGGGGGCGGTTCGCCTTTTTTTCTAAAAGGAGTGTTCAAAATTCGGCAAATCTGCTATACTAAAAGAGACCAAAGGGGGCATACGCCCCCGTCCATGCGCAGGGCGCGCCGCCAAAGCGCGCCCCGAAAGAAGAGAGGGAAGGAACATGAAAGCGTTTATCACAGTGGTGGGCAAAGATACCGTCGGCGTGGTGGCACGGGTGTCGGGCCTGTGCAGTCAGATGGGCATCAACATCGAGGACATCTCCCAGAGCATCCTGCAGGGGATGTTCGCCATGATCATGCTGGTGGATCTGTCGGCCTGCACGGTCAGCCATGAGGAGCTGCGGGAGTCCATCGACGCCCTGGCCCAGGAGATGGGGATGCAGATCACCCTGACCCGGCAGGAAGTCTTTGACGCCATGCACACCATCTGACGGAGGGGACTGCCATGAGTATGTTCAATACCGGGGACATCCTTGAGACCATCGAGATGTTCACCCAGGAAAACCTGGATGTCCGCACCGTGACCATGGGCATCAGCCTGCTGGACTGCATCGACCCGGACCCCGCCCGGGCCTGCGAGAAGATCTACCGCAAGATCACCACCCGGGCCGCCAAGCTGGTGCCCACCGTGGAGTCCATCGCCACGGAGTACGGCATCCCCATCATCAACAAGCGGATCAGCGTCACGCCCATCGCCATGCTGCTGGGCGCCTGCCCCGACGCCGACCCGGTGGATTTCGCCAAGACCCTGGACGCCGCCGGCAAGGCGGTGGGGGTCAACTTTGTGGGCGGCTATACCGCCCTGGTGCACAAGGGCTTTTCGGCAGGGGACAAGCGGCTGATCCAGTCCATCCCCCGTGCCCTGGCCCAGACCGACATCGTATGCAGTTCGGTGAACATAGGCGCCACCAAGGCGGGCCTGAACATGGACGCCATCAAGCTGATGGGCCAGGCCATCCGCAAGACGGCCGAGATGACCGCAGACCGTCAGTGCATCGGCGCGGCCAAGCTGGTGGTGTTCTGCAACGCCCCCGAGGACAACCCCTTTATGGCGGGCGCCTTCCACGGCGCGGGCGAGCCCGACTGTGAGATCCATGTGGGCGTCTCGGGCCCCGGCGCGGTCCGCGCCGCCCTGGCCCGCCTGCCCAAGGATGCCCCCATCGACGAGGTGGCCAGCCTGGTCAAGCGCACCGCCTTCAAGATCACGCGGGTGGGCCAGCTGGTGGCCAACCTCGTCTCCCGGGAGCTGGGCGTGCCTGCCGGCATCATCGACCTCTCCCTGGCGCCCACCCCGGCCATCGGGGACAGCGTGGCCAACATCCTGGAGGAGATGGGTCTGGAGACCTGCGGCTGCTGCGGCACCACCGCCTGCCTGGCCCTGCTGAACGACGCAGTGAAGAAGGGCGGCGTCATGGCGTCCAACCATGTGGGCGGCCTGTCGGGCGCCTTCATCCCGGTCAGTGAGGACGCGGGGATGATCCACGCCGCCGAGACCGGCTGTCTGACCATCGAGAAGCTGGAGGCCATGACCGCCGTGTGCAGCGTGGGTATCGATATGGTCATCATCCCGGGGGATACCCCCGCCTCGGTGATCAGCGGCCTGATCGCCGACGAGGCCGCCATCGGCATGGTCAACTCCAAGACCACCGCCGTGCGTGTGATCCCCGCCATCGGCCGCAAGGCCGGCGAGAAGCTGGACTTCGGCGGCCTGCTGGGCTATGGCCCCATCATGCCGGTGAACCAGGGCGACCCCTCGGTGTTCATCAACCGGGGCGGCCGCCTGCCCGCCCCCATGCAGTCCCTCAAGAACTGAGATGCATAACCCCCCTTCCCCCTGGGCAGAATGTCCACAGGAAGGGGGTCTTTTTTGTGCAGACCTTTTATAAGATATGCCTCTGCCTGATGATCATCGGGGGCATCAACTGGGGGCTGGTGGGGCTGTTCCAGTTCGATTTCGTGGGCTGGCTGCTGGGCGGCAGCAGCTCCCTGTGGTCCCGCATCGTCTTTACGGCGGTGGGGGCGGCCGCTCTGTGCGGCATCCCGGGGCTGTTTTCCGAGGACGCGCCCGAAGAAGGATAAAAGCAAAAAGGGCCTGCCCCCGTTTTTCGAGGGCAGGCCCTTCTGTATGGAAGGTCTGTGGCGTTACAGCAGGGGGATGCCGGCTTTGGCGCAGGCGTCGCGGGTGGCGGCGTCCCAGACCGAAGCCTGGACCTCGCCGATGTGGGCGCTGCCCAGGAGCAGCATGCACAGGCGGCTCTGGCCGATGCCGCCGCCGATGGTGTAGGGCAGCTCGCCCGCCAGCAGCGCCTTGTGGAAGGGCAGGGAGCGGCGGTCGTCGCAGCCGGCCTCGGTCAGCTGGCGGTCCAGGCTTTCGGGGCTGACCCGGATGCCCATGCTGCTCAGCTCGTAGCTGCAGGCCAGCGGATCGTTCCAGAACAGCAAATCGCCGTTCAGGTCCCAGTCGTCGTAGTCGGGGGCGCGGCCGTCATGGGGCTTGCCGCTGCGCAGCTTGTGGCCGATCTGCATCAGGAAGGTGGTGCCGTGCTCTTTGACGAAGGCGTTCTCCCGCTCTTTGGGGGTCAGGCCGGGGTACAGGTCCTCCAGCTCCTGGCTGGTGAGGAAGGTGACGTTGGGGCTGTGCAAAGGCAGCTCCTGCAGCTGGGGGAACATGGCGTGAAGGTTCATCTCGGTGGCGCACACCGCCGACACGATGGCCCGCACCACGCTCTTGAGATAGTCCGTGTTGCGGTCCTCCTCCCGGATGACCTTCTCCCAGTCCCACTGGTCCACATACACCGAGTGGAGGTTGTCCAGCTCCTCGTCCCGGCGGATGGCGTTCATGTCGCAGTACAGGCCCTTGCCCACATGGAAGTCGTAGTCCTTCAGGGCCTTGCGCTTCCACTTGGCCAGGGACTGCACCACCTCGGCGGTGATGCCGGTGTCGCGCAGATCGAAGGCCACCTTCCGCTCCACGCCGTTCAGGTCGTCGTTGAGGCCGGTGGAGGCCTCCAGGAACAGAGGCGCGGACACCCGGTGCAGATTCAGCGTGGCGCACAGGGTGTCGGCAAACAGCCGCTTGACCGTGCCGATGGCCCGCTGGGTGTCGTACAGGTTGAGGGCGGGCTTGTAGCCCGCAGGCAGAATGATGTTGCTCATGATACTTTCCCCTTTTTCATGCGGTGGGCGCCGCGCACCGGCGCCCCATGACAGGATAAATTATCGCACAAGAAAGCCGGATTGTAAAGAGGCAGGGTTGCAAGCGGGGCCCGGCGGCGGTATAATAGAAACAACCGTCACGCGCAATACAAGTAAGGAGAGAGCTGCCATGCAGATTTTCAATACCCTCACCCGGCAAAAAGAGGAGTTCGTCCCCCAGCAGCCGGGGGTGTACCGCATCTATGTCTGCGGTCCCACCGTTTACAATTACATCCACATCGGCAACGCCCGGCCCCTGATCGTCTTTGACACCCTGCGCCGCTATCTGGAATACCGGGGCAACAAGGTGATCTATGTGTCCAACATCACCGACATCGACGACAAGCTGATCGCCCGGGCCCAGGAGGAGGGCACCACCATGCAGCAGGTGGCCCAGCGCTTTGAGGCCGAGTACAAAAAGGACGCGGCCGGCCTGAACTGCCTGCCCCCCACCGTCCAGCCCCGGGCCACCGAGCACATCCAGCAGATCCTGGACATCGTGGCCGACCTGATCGCCGGCGGCCACGCCTATGTGGCCCGCAACGGGGATGTCTATTTCCGGGTCCGCAGCGACGCGGGCTACGGCAAGCTGAGCCATCTCAACCTGGACGATCTGGAGAGCGGCAACCGCGCCCTGCGCAGCCAGATGGACGACGACCTGAAAGAGGACCCCGCCGACTTTGCGGTGTGGAAGGCGGCCAAGCCCGGCGAGCCCGCCTGGGACAGCCCCTACGGCCCCGGCCGTCCCGGCTGGCACATCGAGTGCAGCGCCATGAGCCGCACCCATCTGGGCAAGACCATCGACCTGCACTGCGGCGGCCAGGACCTGATCTTCCCCCACCATGAGAACGAGATCGCCCAGAGCGAGTGCGCCAACGGCTGCACCTTTGCCCGCTACTGGATGCACAACGGCTTCATCAACGTGGACAACCAGAAGATGTCCAAGAGCCTCCACAACTTCTTCACCGTGCGGGACGTGGCCCAGGTGTACGGCTATGAGCCCATCCGCTACTTCATGCTGACCGCCGGCTACCGGATGCCCCTGAACTACACCGTGGAGCTGATCGAGAGCTGCAAGAACAGCCTGGAGCGCCTGTACACCTGCCGCGAGAACCTGGACTTTGTGCTGGGGCAGGGCAGCTTTGGCGCCGACGAGGCCCTGAAGGAGAAGGCCGGCGAGGCCCGCAGCAAGTTCTGCGCCGCCATGGACGACGACCTCAACACCCCCGACGCCCTGGCCGCCCTCTTTGACCTGGTCAAGGAGATCAACACCCTGTCGGCCGCATCCACCAAAGAGGCCCTGGAGCAGGCAGCCGCCGTCTTTGACGAGCTGGCCGGCGTGCTGGGCCTGCTGTACAACCGCAAAAAGGACGAGGTGCCCGCCGACGTGATGGAGCTGGTGGAAAAGCGCGCCGCCGCCAAGAAGGCCAAAGACTGGGCCACCGCCGACGCGCTGCGGGCCGAGATCGCGGCCAAGGGGTGGACGGTCAAGGATACCGCCCAGGGCCCCCAGCTGAGCCGCAGCTGAATGCGGTCATTGACCCCAAACCAGCTTTCCGGTACAATAAAGGCGGGGCACGCCACCCACAAAAATGGACTTTGCAAGGAGGGATATCCATGCTGAAAAAACGGATCGCCGCCCTGGCCATGGCCGTGGTCATGACCTGCACCGCGGCAGCCCCTGCGCTGGCGGCGGCCCCTGCCCCCCAGGCTTTGGGGGTGCAGGAGGACAACGCCCTGGTGGCCATTCGGATCGAAGCCACCGACAACGCCGTTTACGGCTCGCCGGTGAACGTGACCATCCGGGCCACCCCCGAGGACACCCAATACATCGCTGTGGTGCTTGGCATCAGCGGCCAGGCCAAAGGGTTCGTCACCCTGCTGCTGCCTGAAAAGGTACGCATCCTGCTGGAGCTGATCCCCCTGCCGGCCTCGATGTCGGCAGACCCCGCCAACACCCGGGACTTCAACCTCTACCGCTACCTCAAGCAGCTGATCGACGGCAACGACGTCACCGTACTGCTGCGGGTGGCCGAGGAACTGACCGCCCTGATGGAGATCCTGCAATACTACGCCCCGGCCCTGACCGACGTGGTGAACGGGATGAACGACGTCCTCACCCTCATCCGCCGCTATCTGCCCGAGGGGCTTGTCACCCACATCTATCTGGACGAGCAGCCTGTGGATGCGGGCAACTATGTGGCGGGCGCCGTCACCCTCAGCCGCGGGGATATGAACACCGGGGGCCTGGCCATCTTCAAGGTGGCCCAGAAGAGCGAGGGCGTGCGGCAGTACTGGGCCCAGGAGACCCCCGAGACGATGACCGCCGAGGAGGCCCGGAACTTCAACTTTGCCGCAGTGGTGGAAGTGGACGGCGCCGTGGTGCAAAACCCCGTGGTCACCTACACCTACCGCCGGACGGACGGGCTGTTCAACGGCCTGTTTGCCTCCAGCAGCAATGAAGTTCCCACCGAGCCGGGCCGCTATGTGCAGACGGCGGTGGTGGGAGGCAACTACACCACCCAGAACATCAGCCGCACCTTTACCATCGCGGAGCCGGCCTGAACGGCAGAGCCCGCCGGCAACGGATCGCAGCAAAAAGCCCCGCCGCTTTCGGTACGGACCGGAAGCGGCGGGGTATTTTTTCAGGACTTTATGCGGTGGGGGAGGCGATCAGCCCTTGCCGGCGCAGCCGAACAGCTCGATCTTCTCCTTGCACTTGTCGATGATGGCCTGTGCGCCGGGAGCCAGCAGCTTGCGGGGGTCGAAGCCCTTGCCCTGCTGATCCTTGCCGGCCTCGATGTACTTGCGGGTGGCCTCAGCGAACACCAGCTGGCACTCGGTGTTGATGTTGATCTTGCACACGCCCAGGCTGATGGCCTTGGCGATCATCTCGTCGGGGATGCCGGTGCCGCCGTGCAGCACCAGGGGGATGTTGTTGGTAGCCTTGTGGATGCGGTCCAGAGCCTCAAAGTCCAGGCCCTTCCAGTTGGCGGGGTAGACGCCGTGGATGTTGCCGATGCCGGCCGCCAGGAAGTCGATGCCCAGCTCGGTGATGCGGGCGCACTCGGCGGGGTCGGCGATCTCACCGGTGCCCACGACGCCGTCCTCGACGCCGCCGATGGAGCCGACCTCGGCCTCGATGGACATGCCGTGCTCATGGGCCAGAGCCACCAGCTCCTTGGTCTTGGCAACGTTCTCCTCGATGGGATAGTGGCTGCCGTCGAACATGATGGAGGAGAAGCCGGCCTCGATGCAGGCCTTGCAGCCCTCATAGGTGCCATGGTCCAGGTGCAGGGCCACAGGCACGGTGATGCCCATCGAATCCACCATGGCGCTGACCATGGCGGCCACCGTCTTGAAGCCGGTCATATACTTGCCGGCGCCCTCGGACACGCCCAGGATGACGGGGCTCTTGGTCTCCTGGCAGGCCGTCAGGACCGCCTTGGTCCACTCCAGGTTGTTGATGTTGAACTGGGGCACGCCATAATGGCCGTCCCGGGCCTTGATCAGCATTTCAGTTGCATTTACCAGCATTGTTCTTACCTCCAGCATTTATTTTACACGAGTAAAACAAAGAATCAGCTCGCCTGCCGCTGCACGGCAGGCCCCTGCTTCTCCAGTATACTCGAAATAAGATGTAAAATCAATCACAAGCGGGGTTTTTGTGCGTTTTTTCTGTCAAACCGGCGCTGCGGGCCCAGGCGAAAATGTATTGCTGGGCGATGCCGGCGTGGCCGCCGGTCTTGCGGTTCAGGTAAGCGGCCGGGTCCTTGACCCGCCGCGTGAACAAAGCCTGTCCCGCCCGACGCATCCACACGTCCACCGGATAGGCCTCCCAGCGCCCCAGCCCATACAAAAGGGTGCAGTCGGCCACCTTGGGGCCCACCCCCCGCACCTCCATCAGACAGGCCCTGGCCCGGTCCAGCGGGGCGGCGCGGAGGGCGGCTTCGTCCAGCCGGCCGGCGGCGGCCCGGCGTGCGGCGTCCAGGATGTAGCCGCTGCGCCATCCCGCCCGCAGGAACGCGAGGTCCTCCTCGGCCAGCTCCGCCAGGCGCCCGGCCGTGGGGAAGGCGTAAAACCGGCCCGCCCCGTCCATGGGCTGGCCCAGCCCCCGGCACAGCCGGTCCACGATCCCTTTGATCCGGGGAATGTTGTTGTTCTGGCTGATGAGAAAGGTGATCAGGGTCTCGAAAAAGGGCTGCCGCAGCACACGGATGCCGGGCGCGCCGTCGATGCAGGCCGCCAGCCCTTTGTGGGCCGCCCGCATTTGGGCCAGCAGGGCGGGGTAATCCAGGTCCAGCGCGAAATACCCGCGCCAGAACCCGGGCTCGGCGGCGGGGTCGGGACCGGCCAGGCCGGCCAGGCAGAGCCTGCCGTCCTCCTGCCATGCCTGCACCGCCCGGCCCTCCACCACCCCCACCCAGCTGCCGTCGGGCTGGGGCTGCCAGCGGAAACATTGGCCGCAGTCCAGCGTCTGGGCCAGGCACAGGCCGTTTGCGTCCAGGGTCAACAAAAAGATCGACCTCCTTTGTCTTTTTGCCTGGATTTTACACAGGCTTTTCAACAGTATAGCACATCCGTCCTGAGGATGTGGGCATTTTTTGCAAAGAGGACCAGATTTCGGGCGCGAAAATGGGCAGCTTTCCATCTTGAAAAATACAAATCGTAGCCGGACGCAGTCCGCGCCCCGCAGCGCAAAAGTGGAAAACCCGGTGGAAACCGTTGAATTCCACACCGCAAAGAGGCGCTGAAACTGGAGTTTTGCACTTTCTCCACCGGGTTTTCCACTTGTTGAAAATCAAAACCCCCGTTTACACCTGGTATTTGTTGAAAACTTGCCTCTCTGCATGAGGCGCCGCGGCCCGGCCTATACTACAAGGGCGCCGGGTCATGGGTGAAAAAATGGCAATTTACTGGCAATGCAGGGCGGCTTATGTTATAATTTATCGTGGATTCTTATTCTGCCGCCGGTGTGCGGCGTTACACAGGGAGGAACAGAACCGATGGAAGAAAACCGACCGCGCAGCCTCCGCCCGGCGCCCCGGGCCGACAAAAACGGGCAGGACCAGGACACCCAGTCCGGCGGACGTCTGGTCTACGGCAAAAACCCGGTGGCCGAGCTGCTGAAAAGCGGCGCCGGGGTGGACAGCGTCCTGCTGGCTGAAGGGATGGCCCCGGCTGTGGCGTCCTACTATATTGCGCTGGCTAAAGAAGCCGGCGCCGCTGTCAAGCGGGTGCACCCCGCCAAACTCCGGCAGCTGACCGGCACCGAGAGCCACCAGGGAGTGGCCGCCTTTGCCAGCGAGATCGCCTATGCAGAGGTGGAGGACCTGCTGGAAGCCGCCCGCAGGAAGGGCCAGCCCCCCTTCCTGGTGATCAGCGACGGCATCGAAGACCCCCACAACCTGGGCGCGGTGATCCGCTCGGCCCTGCTGTGCGGGGCCCATGGGGTCATCATCCCCAAGCGGGGAGGCGTATCGGTGACGCCGACCGTCATCAAGGCCAGCGCCGGCGCCGCCGAGCGGCTGCCGGTGGCCCGTGTGGTGAACATCAGCGAGACCATCCGCCGGCTGAAGGAGCAGGGCATTTTTGTCTACTGTGCCGACATGGACGGGGTGTCCCTGCGCCGGAACGACCTGACCGGGCCCATCGCCCTGGTGCTGGGCAGCGAGGGCAAAGGGGTGTCCCAGCTGGTGAAAAAGCGGTGCGACGGGGTGCTGCGGCTGGATATGGCCGCCCCCGGCACCGGCGTGGACAGCTACAACGTCTCGGTGGCGGCGGGGATCATTCTCTATGAGATCCAGTCCCAGCGCGCCGCCGGAAAGCAATGACCGGGGCCCCCGCCGCCCCGGATGGGAGGGACAAGGATGCCTAAGGATTCCGACCGCCGGGAACTGACCCGGGAGGAACTTGAACAGGAACAAAAAGAAAAATTCAAGACGTTTTTCACCACCAGCGTGGCCCAGGTGCCGGAGGAGATGATCCCCCACGCCGCGCAGCCGGACCGCAAGCACGGGCTGCTGTCCCGCTTCTTTGCCAAAAAGGAGAAGGCCCGCAGCCAGGACCCCCCCGAGCAGGAGGAAGTCCTTTGGGCGGAGACCCCCATCGCCCCCACCGGGGAGATCCTGCTGGACAGCGCCCCCGGCCCGGTCCGGGAGGAGAGCGGCGGCGGGCCTGCCCTGACCCCCCGGCCCCTGCTGGAGGACCTGACTTTGCAGCTGGAGGGGCCGCCTGAGGAGCCCGCGCCCAAAGCGGAGGCCAAGCCCGCTGCGCCCGCGCCCAAAGCGGAGACCAAACCTGCCGCGCCCGCGCCCAAGGCGGACACAAAGCCCGCCGCCATGACGTTCAACGCGGAGGAGAGACCCAGAGCGGAGCGGTCTGCCCCGCCGGTCCTGAAGGTGACGCCGCCCAAGAGCGGGACCAGACCGCACCCAAAGACGGTGCGTGTCCCCGATGCGGAGGACAAAGAGCTGGCCAAGCTGCGGGATATGCTGGAGGTCATGGGACCCCAGCCGGTGCAGCCGGCCCGGCCGGCTCCGGCGCCCAGTCCCGCCCCCGAGGAGGACAAGGAAGTGACCCAGCAGGTGGGCGGCTTCCACTTCTTCGGGGTGGGGGAGGATGAGGCCCCGCGAGGTCAGACGCCGCCTCCCGGTTTGGATGATACCATGAGCCTGGAGCTGCATGAGGAGGACGGGCAGGAGCCCGAAACCCCGGCGGCTCCCGCCAAAGAGAAGGCCGCTCCGGAGCACATGACCAAGGGTCGGCGCAAAAAGAACAGATCCCAGCCGGCCCCTGCCGCCCCCGAGCGCCAGGAGGAGGAACCGGCCGAAGCCCCGGCGGCTGCCCCGGAGCAGCCCGCCCCGGCGGAGGAACTGCCCCAGACCCCCGAGGAGGCAGCCCGGGCTTTGGAGCACACGGTGGCGGCCCTGAACCTGCGCTGCGCCCTCAGCGGCATCCTGGCCCTGGCCCTGATCTGGGCCGGCCTGGTCTATGAGGGGATACTGCCCCCCATGGCGGGCCTGAACCCGGCGGTGGCTCCCGCCGCCTTTATGGGGGCGGTGCTGCTGCTGTTGGCCGGGGCGCTGGCGGTCTCCCGCAACGCGATGCGGGACGGCCTGCTGGGGCTGGTGAAAGCCCCGTCCTACGACACCATGCCCGCGCTGGCCGGCGCGGCAGCCCTGGTGCAGGCGGCGGTGGCCATGCTCAACCCCGACGTATACCAGAGCACCACCCTGACCCTGATGAGCGGCGCGGCGGCCCTGGCCCTGTTCCTGAACAACCTGGGCAGCCGGCTGCTGGCGGTGTCGGTGCGGGACGGCTATAAGGTGGCCTCCAGCGGAGTGGCCCACGAGGGGGCCTACCGGGCCCAGGACAAGGACCTGATCCGCACCCTGGCCCCCACCCTGGAGGAAAAAGACCCCTGGATCCTGCTGAGCAGGCCGATGGAAGGGGACGGCAGCTTTTTGGAGCAGAGCTTTGGTCCCCGGGCCGGCGAGAAAAAGGTACAGACCCTGGCCCGGGTATTGCTGGGCTGCGCGGCGGTGGGCGCGGTATGGATGCTGCTCACCGGCAAGGGCCTCAATGGGGCGGCGGCCGCACTGGCCTCCATCCTCTGCCTGGGCGCGCCGCTGTCCTCCACCCTGATTGCGGGGCTGACCGCCCTGCGCACCGAGCGGACGGCCGGGGCCCTGGGGGCGGTCATCCCCGGGTGGGCCGGCATCGAGGAGCTGAACGGCATCGACACCATCCAGGTGGACGCCGGGGAGCTGTTCACACCGGAGAGCGCCCAGCTGGAGGATATCCGCATCTTCAAGGGCGGCCGGATCGACCGGGCCATCCTCTATACCGCCAGCGTGCTGAACCAAGGCTGCAATACCCTCAGCAGGCTGTTCCGCACCATCATCGCGGACCGCACCGATATCCTGCCGCCGGTCAAGGATCTGGAACGGCACACCGGGCTGGGCTTTTCGGCCTGGTGCGACAACAACCGCATCCTGATCGGCACCCGGGCCTATATGGAACAGGAGGGCGTGGCCCTGCCCGAGGCCAGCTATGAGGCGCGGCATTCCCAGGACGGCCAGCTGCAGATCCTCTATCTGGCGGTGGCGGGCAATATGTACGCCATGTTCGTGCTGCGGTACATCGGCGGCAAGCACGCGGCCCGGTGCCTGTCCATCCTGCAAAAGGAAAACATCCGGCTGATGGTCACCTGCCAGGACCCCTCCCTGACAGCGGAAAAGATCGCCGCCGCCTACCACCTGCCCGACGGTCTGGTGACCGTGCTGGACGAGGCCCAGTGCAAGGCCCTGGCCCCGGCGGTCAGCGCTGTGGGAAATGCACCCTGCTGTATGCTCCATCTGAAAGGCTTTACCAGCCTGACCGGCGGTTTGCGGGCGGCCCAGCGGGCCCAGGCGGCCGAGAGTGCAGGGGTGGCCATCCAGATGGTATCGACCGGCTTCTCGGCTTTGATCGGCCTGCTTTTGAGCTATTCGGGCAGCGTGGGCACCCTGTCGCTGCTGGTGGTGCTGATGTACCAGGCGGCCTGGAGCGCTCTGGGCATGGTGGCCGCCGCCATGAAACAGCATAACTGAGAATAATTCTTAAAAACTTGGTGTTCTCTCTTGAAATCAGCGCTGAATTGAAGTATAATACAAATACAGCCCGTATGCCGGCGGGCATACGGAATGAGCAAACCGCAACCGAGCGACGCACAACATCTTCAATACAAAGGAGAGAATGATTTATGGAACTCAAGGGCAGCAAGACCGAAAAAAACCTGATGGAAGCCTTTGCCGGTGAGAGCCAGGCCCGCAACAAGTACACCTACTTTGCAAGCCAGGCCAAGAAGGAAGGCTATGTCCAGATGGCCAAGATCTTTGAGGAGACCGCGGCCAACGAGAAGGAGCACGCCAAGATCTGGTTCAAGCTGCTGTGCGGCGGCGAGATCCCCGATACCGCCACCTGCCTGAAGATGGCAGCCGAGGGCGAGCACGGCGAGTGGACCGATATGTATCCCCGCATGGCCGCCGAGGCCAAGGAGGAGGGCTTCAACCAGATCGCAGCCCTGTTCAACATGGTGGCCGGCATCGAGAAGGAGCACGAGGAGCGCTATCTGGCCCTGGCCGAGAACCTGGCCAACAGCAAGGTCTTTGCCCGTGAGGAGCAGCAGGTCTGGCAGTGCTCCAACTGCGGCTACACCTATATCGGCAAGTCCGCTCCCCTGAAGTGCCCCGTCTGCGCACATCCCCAGAGCTACTTTGAGCTGAAGGTCAAGAATTACTGATCCAGCATCCACCAAAGGGCAAACGAGCCCCGGCGCCGCAAAGCGCCGGGGCTTTTTGCTGTGCGGGGGACGGAAAAAGAAAAAGCCTTCCCGAAGGAAGGCGTGCGGTGCAGGGCAGATGGGTGGCCGGAAGGCTCACAGGTCCAATTTGCCCTCCACCTTGTTGACCACATAGTAGGCTGCGCCGTCTTCAGGCTTGATGTAGATCCTGCAAGACTGGACGCCCACCTTATGGGTCAGCCGGTAGTCGGCCTTGGCGCGCTCGACAATGTCGGTGACATTGTACTGGCGGCCGCCGGCCTCGATGTAGATCTCAGGTGAAAGAGGCGGGCGGCCCCGCCGGGCAGTGGGCTTGGAGGATTTTTTGGCCTTGTGCCGGGGCTCGGAAGCCGGGGCATCCTGCGCCGGGGCTTCGGGCAGGGACGCATCGACGGATGCAGCAGCGTTCTTTGCGGACATATCCATCCACCTTTCTTTCATGATGTATGGTGCAACCGGTGCAGCGCCGCGGCGCCGCATCGCATAAAAACCAGCTATCTATATAATATAAAGTTGCGGTTCATTTGTAAAGTCTTTTTTGAAAAAAGATGCCCTGTCCCCGCCAGAAATGACCGGATAAATGGCAGGGGCCCGGGCGTGCAGACCGCTCCGGCAGCTCTGTCGGGACCGCTGCGCCCGGAGCGGGGAAATGAAAGACGGCCCGCCGCCGCGCCCTGCCGCCTTGCCGGGACAGAAACAAAAAGGCCCTTCCCGCCCATGCCATGCGGCCCAAAAGGGGGCGTCCGGGTAGAAACCACCGGCCTTTGCAAAAGCCGCCGTCCGCCCGGGACGTCCCACAAATAAGCCGGATATCCTGCCGCTGTCCGCTTTGGAAGCCCCGCTGCAAATAAAATAGAGAAAAGCACAAACTTTCCGCTTGATTTTGGCGGTCAAATACGCTATAATAACGTAGACGATAAGCCGGTGTGTCGGAATGGCAGACGAGGGGGACTCAAAATCCCTTGTGCTAATCACACGTGTGGGTTCGACCCCCACCACCGGCACCAAAAGCCCAGAGCCGCAAGGCCCTGGGCTTTTTGCTGCGCCGCAAAGGCTTGGCAGACAGGCCGCCAAAGCGGCGGCAAAACAAAAACCCTGCGCTTTCCCACAGGAAAAGTGCAGGGACCAAAAGGAGGCGGCGTTCAGCGCAGCTGCTGCCACTGGCTCTTGAGGAACAGCCCGGTGATGCCGGGCACCAGGGCCGCGCCGATCAGGGACATCAGGATAGCGGTGGGAGCGCCCAGCAGCTGGATGTTCTGGGCGGCGCCCACCAGGAACGAGCCCACGGCGCAGACGCACATGACCAGATACCCGGCCTTGCGCTGGGCGAACAGCAGCGCGCACAGTCCTGCGATGGACACTACGGCGATGGCCACGGACAGCCAGCGGCCTTCGGACAGATTGAGAGCGGTGGTGCACACGCAGAGCACCAGTGCGAACCACAGCCAGATCTTTGTTGCTTTTTTCATAAGACGAATCCTCCGATGATCGATAGGGAATGGGGGTGCGGGGTCAGTCCCGCGGGGCACAGGGGGGCTGCGCAGCGGGCTGCGGCAGGACCTTTTGGAGCAGCTCCAGCAGGGTCTGCTGCTCCTGGGCGGTCAGGGCGGCCATCCGCTGCCGGTCCCAGTCAAAAAATACCTGGTGGCTGACGGCGAAGGCTTCCTGGCCCTTTTCGGTCAGGTGCAGCCGGTGGCTGCGGCCCTCCTTCTCTTTGGTGAGGAAGCCGCTTTCCACCAGCTTTGTGATGCTCCGCTGCGAGTGTCCCCAGTCCAGGTGCAGGGCCCTGGTCAGCTCTGCGGGAGTGGCGCCCGGGTGCTTGCCTACATAGAGCAGAAAATACAGCAGGCCGAAATGCAGCCCCAGTTTTTCCAGCTTCCCGCTGGTATAGGCGGTGAAATCCCGGTGCAGCATGGCGGCGCAGAGTGCAAGAGTCTGATGCATGGAAAAGCTCCTCTCCTGGACTTGACTCGGTCAAGTATACACGCACAACTTGACTTTGTCAAGTGCAAATACAAAATCCGTTCCCGCCGGCAGTCCCACGATCGCCGGGGCCGTCATAGTATGGGTAAAACCCTGAAAGGAGCTTTTGGTTATGAAACGTGCGACAGCCCTTTTCCTCAGTGCAGCTCTGGCTCTGGGCCTGGCAGCCTGTGAGTTCCCCTGGTGCCCCAGTTCTTCCGGCCCGGGGTCTTCCGGTACATCCTCGTCCCAGCCCGCCTCCTCGGAGCCTGCGTCCTCCGAGCCTGCCTCCTCTGAGCCCGCATCCTCCCTGCCTGCGCCGTCGGAGCCTGCGTCTTCTGTGCCGGCATCTTCGGTCCCGGACTCTGTGCCGGAAGTGGGCAGCGGTTCCCAGGCGGGCTGAGCGGCCGAGGGCGCGGGGACTGTAAGAGGGCCTGCCGTCTGTCTGGTACAGGCGGCGGGCCCTTTCGCTGCGCAAAAAACGCCCCGCCTCCTGTTTGCCATTTTGCCCGGCCCGTGATACAATAAAAGAATCGATCGGACCGTCAAAAAGTCCCGCCCGGCTGTGCATCCGGGCCGCAGTTCGGACCAAACGGGAGGCTGCGGCGGATGGCCCGGCGTTTTTGGCTTTTATATAGATGGAAATTGAGATTTTTTGCAAAAGAGGTACTGGGAGAGAATGGCAAAAAGGAAACGAAAATCCGGTGCCCGGGGCAAGAGCGCCCGGGCCAAACAGCAGGTGCGCCGCCGGCTGCTGGCCAGCAGCGCTACCCTGTTTGCAGGGATATTGCTGCTGCTGCTGGCGTTTGTGGACGGGCAGGCAGCCTGGCACACCGTGCACGATCTCTTGTTCGGGATCTTTGGCGCGGGCAGTTTTGTGCTGGGCCCCGCCGTGTGCTATATGGCGGTGCTCACCGCGCAGGACAGGCCCGTGCTGGGCAGCGTGGGCAAGCTGGCGCTGGGACTGGTGTTCCTCAGCGGGGCGGCGGTGGTCTTTTCGGACATCCCGGCCCAGGGGATGACGGTGGCCCAGATGGGGGTGGCCTGCTACGACAACGGGGTCAACGCCTGGTTTGGGGGCGGCTCGATGGGCGGACTGCTGGGCGGCACGCTGCTGCTGCTGTGCGGACGCCCGGCGGCCAACCTGATCGTGGTGGCCCTGGCGGCCTGTGCCAGCTGTTATGTCTTTGACGTGACCCCCGCCGATGTCTGGCAGTGGCTGGCAGGCGTGGCGGGAGGCGCCAAAGAAAAAGGGCTGGAAGTGTATGCCGACGGCCGCGCCGCCGCCCAGGAGCGCCGGGCTGCCCGTCTGGCCGCCCGCGCCCAGGCGGAAGCCGAGGCCGAGGCCATGGAGGATGAGGAGGACAGCGGCTATCTGGACGACGGGGACCTGCCCGGCCCCGACCCGGCCCTGGACCCGGACGCAGGCCAGGGCTTCCACATCGGGATGCCGGCCTGGCTGTCCCACATTTTTGGGCATGGCCGGCTGCCGGATGAAAACGGCAGCACCCAGCCGCCCCAGCGCCCCGAGACCCCGCTGCACTCGGCGGCGGTCAGTCATCCCCGGGCCCCCTTCGACATCGACCTGGGACCCGACCCCGCAGCGGTGTCGGACGGGGGAAGCGAACCCATCGAACCCATCATCACCGGGCCGGGAGGCACCTTTGGGCTCAATCCGCTGCGCAGCGAGCCCCGGTCCGCAAACCATGCGCCCCTGTATGACCAGGACAAGGACGAGGGCACGGCGGCGCCGGCGCAGCCCCAGCGGCCTGTGCCGCCCCCTGCGCCCGCTGTGACACCGGTGGCCCCGCCGCCGGCTCCGGCCGCGCCGGCAGGGCAGGGGACGCAGGCTGCGCCCCCCGCCGCCTGCCCGCCGGAGGAGGCGGAGGAGGACGGCTGGATCCGGATCGACGAGGAGCCTGCGGACGCCGGGGAAGGCGGCGATATCGCCACCCTGGTGGCCGCCGCCATGGAAAAGCCCGCCGACGCGGAACAGGCGGCCGCTGCGGCGGCCCCCGCCCCCGAGGAGGCCGAGGTCCCCGCCGCCTATGAGTACCCGCCCATCGAGCTGTTTGACAAGCCCGCCGAGGAGACCGACGAGGGGGCCCAGACCGAGCTGAAGGCCAACGCCCAAAAGCTGGTGGATACCCTCGAGAGCTTCGGGGTCAAGACCCGGGTGCTGGATATCTCCCGGGGCCCGGCGGTCACCCGCTATGAGGTGCAGCCCATGGCCGGCGTCAAGATCAGCCGCATCACATCCCTGGCCGACGACCTGGCCCTCAACCTGGCGGTGGCGGACATCCGGATGGAGGCGCCCATCCCCGGCAAGCCTGCCGTGGGCATCGAGGTGCCCAACCGCAGGCGCGCTTCGGTGAGCATCCGCAGCATCTTTGAGAGCCAGAGCTTCCGCCATATGACCAGCCCCCTCACCATCGCCCTGGGCAAGGACATTGCCGGCGTGGCCCAGGTGGCCGACCTGTGCAAGATGCCCCACCTGCTGATCGCGGGCAGCACCGGCAGCGGCAAGTCGGTGTGCGTCAACAGCATCATCATGAGCCTGGTGTTCCGCTCGGGGCCGGAGGATGTCAAGCTGATCCTCATCGACCCCAAGGTGGTGGAACTGGCCGAATACAACGGCATCCCCCACCTGCTGATGCCGGTGATCACCGAGCCCAAAAAGGCGGCCGGCGCCCTCAGCTCGGCGGTGGCGGAGATGGAGCGGCGCTACCGCCTGTTCGCCGACAACAACGTCCGCGATATCAAGACCTTCAACAAGCTGGCGGCCTCCGACCCCATGCTGGAAAAGCTGCCCTACATCGCCATCGTCATCGATGAGCTGGCCGACCTGATGATGGTGGTGGGCAAGGATGTGGAAGACTCGATCTGCCGCATCGCCCAGAAAGCCCGCGCCGCAGGGATGCATCTGATCGTGGCCACCCAGCGCCCCAGCGTGGACGTCATCACCGGCCTGATCAAGGCCAACATCCCCAGCCGCATCGCCTTCGCGGTGTCCAGCCAGGTGGACAGCCGCACCATCCTGGACGGCGCCGGGGCAGAGAAGCTGCTGGGCATGGGCGATATGCTGTTCATGCCGGTGGGCGCGCCCAAGCCCATCCGCATCCAGGGCACCTACGTCACCGACGAGGAGATCAGCCGGGTGCTGACCTTCATCAAGGCGTCGGGCACCGTCCAGTACGACGAGGCCATGATCCGGGCCATGGAGGAGCACACCATCCAGGACAAGGGCGCCAAGGACAGGGATGACGACGGCGGCGAGGCCGACGATCCCATGTTCAAGGCTGCGGTGGAGGTGGTCATCGATGCGGGCCAGGCCTCCACCAGCCTGCTGCAGCGGCGGTGCAAACTGGGCTATGCCCGGGCCGCCCGCATCATGGACGAGATGGAACAGAAAGGGGTCATCGGCCCCTACGAGGGGGCCAAGCCCCGGGCGGTGCTGATCAGCCGCCAGCAGTGGCTTGAGATGAACCTGAACAGCCCCGACGAACCGTGACCCATACACACCCCGAACAAGGAGCACCTATGAGCAATACGACCACGACGGCCGGGTATCCGGCCTATACCGAATTCCTGCCCATCTGCCGGGCGGACATGGACGAGCGCGGCTGGGACCAGCTGGACTTTGTAGTGGTGGGCGGGGACGCCTATGTGGACCACCCCAGCTTTGGCACCGCCATCATCAGCCGGCTGCTGGAAGCAGAGGGCTACCGGGTGGGCGTGCTGGCCCAGCCCCGCTACACCGACTGCGAGGATTTCAAGCGGTTCGGCAAACCCAAATACGGCTTTTTCATCGGCGGCGGCAACGTGGACAGCATGGTCAGCCACTATTCGGTGGCCAAGATCCCCCGGGCCGAGGATGAATACTCCCCCGGCGGCAGGGCGGGGGCGCGGCCCGACCGCAGCGCCACCGTCTATACCCGGCTGGCCAAGGAGGCATACCCCGACCTGCCGGTCATCCTGGGCGGTCTGGAGGCGTCTCTGCGGCGGTTCGCCCACTACGACTACTGGCTGGACACCGTGCTGCCCAGCATCGCGGAGGACGCGGGCGCCGACCTGATCAGCTTCGGGATGGGGGAACACCAGACCGTCGAGATCGCCCGGCGGCTGGCGGCAGGGGAGGATATCTCCACCATCACCGATGTGGCCGGCACCTGCTACATGACCGACTTTGAGCACCTGCCGCCCCGCTATGTGGAGTGCGCCGGCTTTAAAAAAGTGGCCGCCGACAAGGTGGCCTATGCCCGGGCCTGCCGCATCCAGATGGACAACCAGGACGTGGTGAGCGGGCAGATCATCGTACAGAAACAGAGCGAGCGGTATCTGGTGCAGAACATCCCCGCCAAGCCCCTGGTGCGCTGGGAGCTGGACAAGGTCTACGCCCTGCCCTACACCCGGCGCTACCACCCGGTGTACGAGTCCATGGGCGGGGTGCCTGCCATCCGGGAGGTGCAGTTCTCCATCATCCAGAACCGGGGCTGCTTTGGCGGATGCAACTTCTGCGCCATCCAGCTGCACCAGGGCCGGCGGGTGACCAGCCGCAGCGCCGACAGCATCGTGGCCGAGGCCGAGCGGATGACCCACGAGCCCGACTTCAAGGGCTACATCCACGATGTGGGAGGCCCCACCGCCAACTTCCGCTTCCCCTCCTGCGGGCAGCAGATGACCAAGGGGATGTGCACCGGGGGCAAGCACTGCCTGGCCCCCCAGCCCTGTTCCCACCTGATCGTGGACCACAAGGACTATCTGGACATCCTGCGGCGGGTGCGGGCTTTGCCGGGGGTCAAGAAGGTGTTCGTCCGCAGCGGCATCCGGTTCGACTATCTGATGGCCGACCCCGACGATACCTTTTTCAAGGAGCTGGTGGAATACCATGTGTCGGGTCAGCTCAAGGTGGCCCCCGAACACTGCGCCCCCAATACTCTGGCCTATATGGGCAAGCCTCCCATCGAGGTGTTCGACCGGTTCAAGGACAAGTTCTATGAGCTCAGCCGCCGGGCGGGCAAAAAGCAGTACCTGGTGCCCTACCTGATGTCCAGCCATCCGGGCAGCACCCTGAAGGATGCGGTCTATCTGGCCGAGTACCTGTACAAAAACCATATGCGTCCCGAGCAGGTGCAGGACTTCTATCCCACCCCCGGCACCGTCAGCACCTGTATGTTCTACACCGGGCTGGACCCCTACACCCTCAAGCCGGTGTTTGTGGAAAAGACCGCAGAGGGCAAGGCGCTGCAGCGGGCCCTGCTGCAATACTACGAGCCGCGGAACGCCGAAAAGGTGGTCAAGGCCCTCAAGCTGACCCACCGGGAGGACCTGATCCCCCTGCTGGTGCCTGCCGCAGGCCGGCGGGCGGTGCAGCGCAGCGCCCGAAAGGCCCAGGCCCGGGATGTGACCATCCACCCCGACGGCAGCTACACCGTCCACCCGCCCAGGGGCAGGCAGGGCAGGACGAACGCGGGGGCACAGCGGCAGCCCGCCCCGGGCGCCCGCTTTGCGCCCCGCACCGCCCCCAAAAAAGATCATGCAAAGAAGGAGAGCGGGGCAGGTCCCCGCAAGGGTAAAAAATGATGGAACAGAATCGACACTCCCTCCCGGCCGGGCTGCTGCGCCGCCTGGCGTCTCTGGCTCTGGCGGTTTCCCTGGCCCTCGGCCTGGCGGGCTGCGAGGACGCGCTGGCGGCCCTGCAGGACGCTGCGGCCGCCCCGTCCTCCAGTACGGCGCAGCCGGTCCAGCCCGCGGCGGAAGGGGCCTTTTCGGTCAACTTCATCGACGTGGGACAGGCCCTGAGCGTCCTGATCACCTGCGACGGCCAGAGTATGCTGTACGACGGCGGCAATGTGGAGGACGGCAGCCTGGTGGTGTCCTATCTGCAGAGCAAGGGGGTCAGCCGGCTGGAATACGTCATTTGCAGCCACGCCCACGAGGACCATGTGGGGGGCCTGGCGGCGGTGCTGGCCAAATTCCCGGCGGGGCACGTCTACGCCCCGGTGGCCCAGGCCGATACACAGTGCTTTTCGGACTTCGTCAAGTACGCCCAGCAGCAGGGCCTGGCGGTGGAGGTGCCCTCCGTGGGCACCAGCTGGCAGCTGGGCAGCGCCACCGTGCAGATCATCGGGCCGGTGGCCCAGTATGACGACACCAACGATACCTCCCTGGTGGTGCGGATCGACTACGGCCAGACCAGCTTCCTGCTGACCGGCGACATGGAGCAGGACGCCGAGGACGATCTGGTGGCCTCGGGGGCGCCGGTGGATGTGGACGTGCTGCAGGTAGGCCACCACGGCAGCGAGACCTCCACCGGGTACGTCTTCCTCAATGCGGTGCTGCCCGAGGTGGGGGTCATCTCGGTGGGGACCGGCAACAGCTACGGCCACCCCAGCGAGGCGGCCCTCAGCCGCCTGCGCGACGCCGGGGTGGACGTGTGGCGCACCGACCTGTCGGGCACCATCACCATCTCCAGCGACGGCGCCAACTACACCGTCTCCAGCGAGCGGTATGTGCCGCCCGAGCAGCAGAACCCCACCACCGCCGATGGCAGCGGCCAGCAGAGCAGCAGCCCCCAGACCATCCAGGCCTATATCGGCAACGTCAACTCCAAAAAATTCCATCTGCCCAGCTGCTCGAACCTCCCCGACCCCGCCAACCAGGTGCTGTTCTCCAGCTATGAGCAGGCGGTGCAGGCCGGATATACCCCCTGCTCCAACTGCCTGGGCTGAGGCTGCGCAGATATACCCCATGCCCTAGAAGTATGGTAGGATATACGGGATAGGTATTTGCCTTCCGGCCCGGCCGGTGTTATAGTAGGAAAGCCGGTTTGGGCCATGGGCCGCAGGCCGGCCTGTGGAGATGCATCCCGAAAGAAAAGGTTGTTTTTGTCTATGTTGGAAACGCTATTGCAAAACCGCACCGTTCAGGTGCTGATCGACTCATTCCCCCGCATCCTGGTGCCGGGCCTGGCCGTCACCATCCCGCTGACGGTGCTGTCCTTTGCCTTTGCCATGGTGATCGCGGCGGCGGTGGCGCTGGTGCAGTACGCCCGTGTGCCGGTGCTGCGGCAGCTGGCCCGGGTGTACATCTGGGTGGTGCGGGGCACCCCGCTGCTGGTGCAGCTGTTCATCATCTTTTACGGGCTGCCCAGTATGGGCATCGTGCTGGACGCCTTCCCCACGGCGGTGATCGCCTTTTCCATCAACGAGGGGGCCTACTGCGCCGAGACCATCCGCGCCGCGCTGGAGTCGGTGCCGTCCGGCCAGCTGGAGGCGGGCTACTGCGTGGGGATGTCCTGGGGGCAGGTGATGCGCCGCATCATCATGCCGCAGGCCCTGCGCACCGCCTTCCCGCCCCTGTCCAACTCCCTCATCGGGATGGTGAAGGACACCTCCCTGGCCGCCAATATCACGGTGGCGGAGATGTTCATGGCCACCCAGCGGGTGGCGTCCTATACCTACCAGTTCCTGCCGGTGTACTGTGAGCTGGCGGTGATCTATCTGATCTTCTGCACCGTGCTGACCTGGGTGCAGAAGAAGGGCGAAAAATACCTCAACGCCCACGGATTCAACTAAAGGAGGCCTGACCCATGCCCATGCTGGAAGTAAGCGACATCCATAAATCCTTCGGGGAGCGGGAGGTGCTCAAGGGGGTCAGCCTGTCGGTGGACAAGGGCTCGGTGGTGGCCATCCTGGGGCCTTCGGGTTCGGGCAAGACCACCCTGCTGCGCTGCATCAACTTCCTGGAGAAGGCGGACAGCGGCAGCCTGACCTTTGACGGGGAACCGTTCGACCTGGCCCGCATCTCCCGCGCAGACACCGCCCGCCTGCGCCGCAAGACCGCCTTTGTGTTCCAAAGCTACAACCTGTTCCGCAACAAGACGGTGCTGCAAAATGTCACCGAGGGGCTGGTGGTAGCCCGCCGGATGCACAAGGCACAGGCGGAGGAGATCGCGGTGCAGATGCTGCAAAAGGTGGGGATGGCCGACCGGTGCAGCCAGTATCCCCACCAGCTGTCGGGGGGACAGCAGCAGCGGGTGGCCATTGCCCGGGCCCTGGCCACCAGCCCCGAGATCATCTATTTCGACGAGCCCACCTCCGCGCTGGACCCCGAGCTGACCGGCGAGGTGCTGGACGTCATGCGGCAGCTGGCCGCCGAGGGGATGACCATGCTGGTGGTCACCCATGAGATGGGCTTTGCCCGGGATGTGTCCAGCCATGTCATCTTCATGGAGGATGGCCGCATCGTGGAGAGCGCCCCCTCGGCCCAGTTCTTTGCCGCGCCCCGGCAGGAGCGCACCCGCGCTTTCCTGAGCCGGATCGCCAACCGATAATGCTACAAATGAGGATCGATCTATGAAAAGAAGGAACTTTATTTCGATGATGGCGGTACTGGCCGCCGCAGGTGTGCTGGAGCTGAGCGGCTGCTCGTCTTCCGGCAGCAGCGCTGCCGCAGGCAGCGGCGCCGGGACCGCTTCCAGCGCGCCGGCCGACCGGCTGGAGGAGATCCGCCAGCGCGGCACCCTGATCGTGGCGCTGGAGGGCGCCTGGTCTCCCTGGTGCTACCACGACGATACCGATACCCTGGTGGGCTACGATGTGGAAGTGTCCCGCGCCATCGCCCAGCAGCTGGGGGTGGAGCCCGAATATGTGGAGGGCGAATGGGACGGCCTGTTTGCGGGCCTGGACGCCGGCCGCTATGACATCGTCTGCAACGGCGTGGAGGTGACCGAGGAACGGGCCAAGAGCTACGACTTCTCACAGCCGTACGCCTACATCCATACCGCGCTGGCGGTGCGGTCGGACAACACCGATATCACCAGCTTTGAGGACCTGGCGGGCAAGACCACCGCCAACTCCATCGCCAGCACCTACATGACCCTGGCCGAGAGCTATGGGGCCGAAGTGCTGGGGGTGGACACCCTGGATGAGACCATCCAGATGCTGCTGGCAGGCCGTGTGGACGCCACCCTCAACGCCGACGTCTCGTTCTACGACTATCTGAACGTCCATCCCGACGCGGCCTTCAAGATCGTCGCCCAGACCGATGACGCCTCCCATGTCTGCATCCCGGTGCGCAAGGCGCCCGAGAGCGCCAGCCTGCTGGCCGCCGTCAACGAGGCCATCGACACCCTGCGGGCCGACGGCACCCTGGCAGAGATCTCGGAAAAATATTTCGGCAGCGACATCTCCTCGGAGGCCTGAGCTGCCCCTGCCGCCCCCTGTGCCCTTTACGAGCACGGGGGTTTTGTTTTGCCATGCATAGCCCGGCGTTCCGGGGCATAAGCTGTACCCAGTGAACGAGCACAGTGTGGGGGAGGCGGAACCTATGTTTGTATTGACACTCAACCGGGCGCGGCTGCGCCAGATCGGCGTGGGAGCCATGTGCTGCGCGGTGGTGGTGTGCAGCGCCCTGCTGGGGCGGTATATCAGCACCCGCACCGTCGAGACGGCAGCCAGCCCCGGGGGCAGGATCGAGTCGGCCCAGGACATCCAGACCTGGTTTACCGGGTATGGGCTGGAGGTGGACGGGGCGTCCATCACGGCCGACAAGGTCAAGATACCCCGCAAATGGGACGACAGCTTTTCGGCATTCAACGAGGTGGTGGCCCAGAGCGGATTGGATCTGTCCCGCTATAAGGGCAAGACGGTGGAAAAGTGGCAGGCGCTGATCCCGTCTGCCTCCAACGGGCAGGAGAGCTACTATGGGGTGCTGCTGGTGTACAAGAAAAAGCCGGTGGGCGCCTACCTGCTCGCCAAGCCTTCGGGCATGGTGACCGGTCTGGGCGACGCGCAGGCCGCCATGGCCGACGCCCAGCAGGAGGCGGCCGCAGCGGCGGCTTCCCAGGAGGCGGCGGCCAGCGTCCCGGCAGAAGCGGCGGCCCAGCTCCAGGAGGCGCAGGAGAGCACGGCGCCTTACATCGACCTGCCTCTGGATGCCAACGGGTATCCGGTGGAATGAAGGGCCGCAAGGCCCCGCCCATCCCCCCAAAAGGGGCCAGATGGGCGGGGCCTTGCGGCTGTTTTGGGAAGGCGCCGGCCGGGACGCGGAAAGTTCTGTGAAAAAACCACAAAAAACAAAGTAAAAAATTGGCAAATTGAAAGGGTGAAAAAATCAGGTGCAGGGTTTATAATAAATATATCCACAGTCGTGCATGCCTGTATGCACATGGTTTGGGGGGCGGGGCGCCCCGCCCTGAGTTTACGTTATAAGGAGAAATGATCTATGAAGGAATTCCAGTATACTATTAAGGATGCCTGCGGCATCCACGCACGCCCTGCCGGCCTGCTGGTCAAGGTGGTCAAGAGCCACGCCAGCACCGCCACCCTGGAGAAGGACGGCAAGAGCTGTGATATGCGCAAGCTGATGGCGCTGATGGGCATGGGCGTCAAGCAGGGCGATACCGTCACCGTCAAGGTTGAGGGCGACGATGAGGACGCCACTGTGGCCGATATCGAGAAGTTCATGACCGAGAACCTCTAAATCTACACATTTTTAGCCCTCGCGGTTCTCTGCGGGGGCTTTTTTAAAGGCAGGGCGGGCCCATGGAGGGGGCCGCACTGTAAAGAAAGGATGAGAATGTAATGCAGGTAGGCACTGGTAAAAGCGTATTGAACGGCATTGCCATCGGCAAGATCAAGATCTACAAGAAAAAAGATACCACCATCTCCACCACCCCTGTCACCGACACCGGCGCGGAGCTGCTGCGCTTTGAGGACGCCCAGCAGAAGGCGATCGCCCAGCAGACCGCCCTGTATGAGAAGGCCCTGGAGGAGGCAGGCGAGGACATCGCGGAGGTGTTCAACATCCACGCCATGATGCTGGAGGATGACGACTTTGTGGACGCCATCAAAGAGATCATCACCAAGCAGAAGATGTGCGCAGAGTATGCAGTCAAAACGGCCGGCACCAACCAGGCGGCCGTCTTTGCCGCCATGGACGACCCCTATCTGCAGGCCCGCAGCGCCGATGTGATGGACATTGCCCAGGCCATGCTGGACATCCTGCAGGGCACCGATGTGGACAGCATGCAGGGCACGGAACCCTCCATCCTGGTGGCCGAGGACCTGGCCCCCTCCGAGACGGTGCGGCTGGACAAGAGCCTGCTTCTGGGCTTTATCACCCGGGAGGGCAGCACCAACAGCCACACAGCCATCCTGGCCCGCAGCATGAACATCCCCGCCCTGATCCAGTGCAAGGAGATCGACGACAGCTGGGACGGCAAGATGGCGGTCATCGACGGCTACAACGCCTGCGTCTATGTGGACCCCACCGCCGACCTGCTCAAGAGCCTGCAGAAGCGCCAGCAGGAGGACAAAAAGAAACTGGCCCTGCTGCAGGAGCTGAAGGGCAAGACCAACACCACCCTGGACGGCACCACCATCAACGTCTATGCCAACATCGGCGGCATTGGGGACGTGGGCGCTGTGCAGCAGAATGACGCCGGCGGCGTGGGCCTGTTCCGCTCCGAGTTCGTCTATCTGAACAGCAAGGACTATCCCACGGAGGAATACCAGTTCGAGGCATACAAGCAGGTGGTGGAGACCCTGGCCCCCAAGAAGGTCATCATCCGCACCTGCGACATCGGCGCGGACAAGACGGTGGACTACATGAAGCTGGACCACGAGGAGAACCCGGCTTTGGGCTACCGTGCCATCCGCATCTGCCTGACCCGCAAGGACTTCTTCAAGACCCAGCTGCGGGCGCTGCTGCGGGCTTCGGCCTACGGCAACCTGGGCATCATGTTCCCCATGATCACCAGCCTGCGCGAACTCCACGACGCCAAGAACATCCTGGACGAGTGCAAGGTGGAGCTGGCTGCCGAAGGCAAGAAGATGGGGGACATCGAAGTGGGCACCATGATCGAGACCCCGGCCGCCGTGCTGGTGGCGGATGACCTGGCCGAGGAGTGCGATTTCTTCTCGATCGGGACCAACGACCTGACCCAGTACACCTGCGCGCTGGACCGCCAGAACGCCAAGCTGGAGCCCTTTGCCAACCCCCATCACCCCGCCGTGCTGCGTGAGATCAAGATGACCATCGACGCGGGCCACCGCCATGGCATCTGGGTGGGCATCTGCGGCGAGCTGGGCGCGGATACGTCCCTCACCGAGACCTTCCTGCGGATGGGCGTGGACGAGCTGTCGGTCAACCCCAAGAGCATCCTGCCGGTGCGCAAGAAGATCCGCAGCATCGACCTGTCCAAGCCCGCCGCCGCGGTGGTGGACGAGGAGGCCGGCGAGGCCGAACCCCAGGCAGAGGATCCCAAGGCGGAAGCCGCGCCCAAGGCCAAATCCAAAGCCAAGGCTGAGCCGAAGGCTTAAGTAAAAGAGAATACGGCGTGTCTTTGGAGGTCCGCTGCCCCGCCGGCGGCGGACCCCGATCCACCCGGCCAGCCGCCCCCAAAGGGCTTTTGCCTTTGGGGGCGTTTTTTGAGATAGGATAAGGAGGTAAACCATGTCTTTGCCGAAGGATTTCTTATGGGGCGGCGCTACCGCCGCCAACCAGTGCGAGGGCGCTTATGACGAGGGGGGCCGGGGCCTGTCCACGGTGGATGTCATCCCCTTTGGGCCCGACCGTATGCCGGTGATGCGGGGCGAGAAAAAGATGCTGGCCTGCGACGCAGAGCACAGCTATCCCGCACACCAGGCCATCGACCTGTACCACCACTACAAGGAAGACATCAAGCTGTTTGCAGAGATGGGCTTCAAGTGCTACCGGCTGTCCATCGCATGGACCCGCATCCTGCCGAACGGGGACGACGACACCCCCAACGAGGAGGGCCTGGCCTTCTATGACAGTCTGTTCGACGAGTGCCATAAGTATGGCATCGAGCCGCTGGTGACCATCTGCCACTTCGATACCCCCATCGCCCTCATCAAGAAGTATGGCGGCTGGAAGGACCGCCGGATGATCGGCGCTTACCTGAAATACTGCGCCGCCATCTTTGGCCGGTACAAGAACAAGGTGAAGTACTGGCTGACCTTCAATGAGATCAATATGCTGCTCCATCTGCCCTTTATGGGAGCGGGCATCCTGTTTGAGCCGGGGGAGGACCCCACCGAGGTCCAGTACCGGGCTGCTCACTACGAGATCGTGGCCAGTGCCAAGGCGGTGCGGATGGCCCACGAGATGATGCCGGGGGCCATGGTAGGCTGTATGCTGGCCGCAGGCCAGTATTACCCCCGCACCTGCAGCCCCAGGGATATCTGGGCCGCCCAGGAAGCCGACCGGGACAACTACTTCTTCATTGACGCCCAGGCCCGGGGCGCTTACCCCGTATGGGCCAAAAAGCGGATGGAGCGGGCCGGCATCCAGCTGGACTGCACCCCCGAGGATGAGGCGGATATGCAGGCCGGCACGGTGGACTTCATCTCTTTCAGCTACTACTCCAGCCGGTGCGTCAGCGCCGACCCCGAGATGCTGGCCAAGGAGGGCGCCTCCGGCAATGCGGCCTTCGGCGGGGTCAAGAACCCCTATCTGAAGACCAGCGAGTGGGGCTGGGCCATCGATCCCGAGGGCCTGCGCACCACCATGAACAGCCTGTATGACCGCTATCAGAAGCCCCTGTTCATTGTGGAGAACGGTCTGGGCGCGGTGGACAAGGTGGAGCCGGACGGCAGCATCCACGACAGCTACCGCATCGAGTATATGCGCGCCCACATCCGCGCCCTGATCCAGGCGGTGGATGAGGACGGCCTGCCGGTGATGGGCTACACCATGTGGGGCCCCATCGACCTGGTGTCCGCCTCCACCGGCGAGATGAAAAAGCGCTATGGCTTCATCTATGTGGACAAGGACAACGAGGGCAACGGCACGCTGGCCCGCAGCCGGAAGGACAGCTTCTACTGGTACAAGAAGGTCATCGCCACCAACGGCGAGGATCTGGAAGATTGAACAAAACGGATACATTTTGACATAATATCTAAATAGGAATCGAATCCGGGCGCCCGGCCGCAAGGCTGGGCGTTTTTGCATATCCCGGCTGGCGGGGCGGGGGAAGGTATGGCTGCGCCCGAAAGGGGAGTTTTTCCTTGCGGGAGGGCAAAAATTTGGCCAAAGCACTTTTCAACAGTAAAGCAACATGTTATACTTAAATCCACAGTCGCGGAAAAAGGCCAAGACTGTCAACAAAAGGTATATTTATATGATGCCTATACGGAAGGGAGATCGTTTCATTGACACAGCTGCTGATACGCACCTTTGTCAAGGATTATCAGAACAAGCAGGACCCCGCCGTCCGCCAACGCTATGGCCGTCTGGCGGGCCTTGTGGGGGTGGTGTGCAACGTGCTGCTGTTTGCGGGCAAGCTGACGGTGGGCACCCTGTTCGGCTCCATCGCCATCACCGCCGACGCCGTCAACAACCTGTCCGACGCGTCCTCCAGCGTGGTCAGCCTGATCGGCTTCAAGCTGGCGGCCAAGGGCCCCGACGCCGAGCACCCTTACGGTCACGCCCGCTATGAGTACCTGGCGGGCCTGGCCGTCAGCACCATGATCATGGCCATCGGCCTGACCCTGCTGAAAGATTCGGCCGCCAAAGTGCTGCACCCCGAGCCGGTGGGCTTCAGTCTGCTGACGGTGGCGGTCCTGTGCGCCTCCATCCTGGTCAAGATCTGGATGAGCTTTTTCAACCGGCGGGTGGGCCTCGCCATCGAGTCCGAGACCCTGATCGCCACGGCGGCCGACAGCCGCAACGATGTGATCTCCACCAGCGTGGTGCTGCTGTCGGCGGTGCTGTGCAATGCCACCGGCCTGGACGTCATCGACGGCGTCATGGGCGTGGGCGTGGCCGCCTTCATCCTGTGGTCGGGCTGGGGCCTGGTGCGAGACACCCTGAGCCCCCTGCTGGGGGAGACCCCCTCTCCGGAGCTGGTGGAGGAGCTGGAGAAGAAGGTGCTATCCTACCCCCGGGTGCTGGGCGTGCACGACCTGATGGTCCACGACTATGGGCCGGGGCGGCAGTTCGCCTCGCTGCACGTGGAGTTCCCCACCGAAGTGGACCCCCTGGAGGCCCACGACCTGATCGACAACATCGAGCGGGATGTGCGGGAGGAAATGCACATCCTGCTGACCATCCACTACGACCCCATCGTCACCTCGGATGCCCGGGTGGGGGTGCTGCGGGCCCGGCTGAACCAGGAGGCCAAGGCCATCGATCCGGCCCTGTCCATCCACGACCTGCGGCTGGTGCCGGGGCCTACCCACACCAATGTGCTGTTTGACCTGGTGTTCCCGGCGGGGTATACCGGGGACGAAAAAGCGGTCCGGCAGAAGCTGGGGGATTTTGTGGCCGGCCAGGACCCGGCCTACATCTGCAAGATCAAGGTGGAGCAGAGCTATGTGGCTGCCCCGCCCGCCAAAAAGAGGGAAGCGTAAATGCTCAATGAGACTTACCGCCGGATGCTGGCGAACAAGAGCGTCATCCGGGAAACGGCCGCCTACGGCCGCCAGCGGGCCGCCCAGATCGGCTATGAAAACGTCTTTGATTACTCGCTGGGCAATCCCAGCGTGCCCTGTCCGCCGGCGTTTACGGCGGCCATGCAGGATCTGCTGGCCCACGAGGACCCGGTGAGCCTCCACGGCTACTGCCCCAACCAGGGTGACCCGGGGTTCCGCACGGCCGCTGCCGCCCACCTGAAGGCCCATTTTGGCCTGCCCTATGAGCAGAAGCACATCTTCCCCACCACAGGGGCGGCAGGGGCCATTGCCCACGCCTTGCGGGCCGTCACGGCGCCCGGGGATGAGGTGCTCACCTTCGCGCCCTACTTCCCCGAGTACGGGCCTTATGTGGCAGGCACCGGCGCGGCCCTCAAGGTGGTGCCTGCCCAGCCCCCGGTGTTCCAGCCCAACCTCGAAGCCTTCGAGGCCATGCTGACCCCCCGGGTGACCGCCGTCCTGATCAACACCCCCAACAACCCCACCGGCGTGGTCTATTCGGCCCAGACCCTTGTGCAGATGGCACAGATCCTCACCCAAAAGAGCCAGGCCTACGGCCATGTCATCTACCTGGTCAGCGACGAGCCCTACCGGGATATCGTCTTTGACGGCAAGACGGTGCCCTATCCGGCGTCCTTCTACCCCCATACCCTGACCTGCTTCTCCTTTTCCAAGAGCCTGAGCCTGCCCGGGGAGCGTCTGGGCTATGTGGCGGTGGCGCCCGGCTGCGAAGGGGCGGATGTGCTGGTGGATATGATGGTGCAGATCTCCCGGTTCACCGGGCACAACTGCCCGCCCAGCATCATCCAGAAGGCGGCGGCCCGCTGCCTGGAGGTGACCAGCGACCTGTCGGTGTACCAGACCAACATGGACATCCTCTACGATGCCCTGAAAAACCTGGGCTTTGCGGTGGAGCGCCCCGGCGGCACCTTCTATATCTTCCCCAGGGCGCTGGAGGCGGACGCCAACGCCTTCTGCCGCAAGGCCAGGGAATTCGACCTGCTGCTGGTGCCCAGCGATACCTTTGGGGTGCAGGGCTATGTCCGGCTGGCCTACTGCATCGAGACCGAAAAGGTGCGCCGCAGCCTGCCCGCCCTGGAGCGCCTGGCGGCTGCATATCAGTAAACGTTCCGTTTAAAACGGCGTGATAGATTACCGAGAGGAAGGGAATGAACCATGGAAAAGATCAAAATGACCACCCCCCTGGTGGAGATGGACGGCGACGAGATGACCCGCATCCTTTGGCGCAGCATCAAGGATGAGCTGATTTTGCCCTTTGTGGACCTCAAGACCGAGTATTACGATCTGGGCCTGCCCAACCGGGACGCCACCGGGGACCAGGTGACGATGGACGCGGCGCTGGCCAACAAGAAATACGGCGTGTCGGTCAAGTGCGCCACCATCACCCCCAACGCCCAGCGGATGGACGAGTACAAGCTGCACGAGATGTGGAAAAGCCCCAACGGCACCATCCGCGCCGTGCTGGACGGCACCGTCTTCCGGGCGCCCATCATGATCGACTGCATCAAGCCGGTGGTGCGCACCTGGAAAAAGCCCATCACCATCGCGCGTCACGCCTACGGCGACGTGTACAAGTGCACCGAATTCCGCGTGCCGGGTCCCGGCCGGGCCGAGCTGCGGTTCACCGGCGAGGACGGCGCTAAGCAGGAAGCGGTGATCTACGACTTCGAGTGCCCCGGCGTGCTGCAGGGCAGCTACAACAAGGACGATTCCATCGCCAGCTTTGCCCGCAGCTGCTTTGCCTATGCCCTGGATGCCGGGCAGGATCTGTGGTTCGGCGCCAAGGACACCATCTCGAAGAAATACGACCACACCTTCAAGGACATCTTCCAGGAGATCTACGACGCCGAATACAAGGACAAGTTCGAGGCTGCCGGCATCACCTATTTTTACAGCCTGATCGATGACATCGTGGCCCGGGTCATCCGCAGCGAGGGCGGCTTCATCTGGGCCTGCAAGAACTACGACGGCGATGTGATGAGCGATATGGTCTCCACGGCCTTCGGCTCCCTGGCCATGATGACCAGCGTCCTGGTCAGCCCCGACGGCAAATATGAGTACGAGGCCGCCCACGGCACCGTCACCCGCCACTACTACCGCTGGCTGAAGGGGGAAAAGACCTCCACCAACCCCATGGCCACCATTTTTGCCTGGACCGGCGCGTTGAAGAAGCGGGGCGAGCTGGACGGTCTGTCCGACCTGGTGGCCTTTGGCCAGGCGCTGGAGGAAGCCAGCCTCCAGACCCTGAACGAGGGCGTCATGACCAAGGACCTGTGCGCTCTGGCCGAGGGCATCACCCCCACCCCGGTGGACAGCGACAGCTTTATCAAGGCCATCCGCCAGCGCCTGGAAGCCAAGCTGGGCGCATAAGCAGAGCGGTCCGTTTTTGGATCCGGAATATACCCGGCCTGTGCGGGCGGGGCTGCCTTTTGCCGGGCAGCCCCGCTTTTTTTGCAAAAACTTGCCTTTGGCAAACTTTTCAGGTACAATAGGGGCAGTTGTCAACTTGCATGATATCCGAGACAGGATAGGAACAAGTTTTGAAAAAACTGTGAAAAAGCCGAACGATAGGACGGATAGGAGGAAAGGACCTTTGAAACGACTGGTGATCGAGACGCCCCGCCAGTCCCAGCGGGTGCTGGAGGGGCTTTACCGGGATATGGAACGCCGGATCGCTTCCAGCCCTCTGGGGCTGTGCCCGGTGGATATGGCTCTGAACTTTCTGCGGCTGTGCCATGCCCAGACCTGCGGCAAATGCGTGCCCTGCCGGGTGGGCCTGGGCCAGCTGACCCAGATGCTGGAGAACGTGCTGGACGGCGAGGGAGGCCCCGAGCTGATCGACTGCATCGAGAGCACCGCCCAGGTCATCCTGGACACGGCGGATTGCGCCATCGGTTATGAGGCGGCCCGGATGGTGCTGCAGGGAGTGCGCGGCTTCCGGGACGATTATGAGGAGCATCTGCTGCGGGGCCGCTGCATCTGCGGGCTGCAGCATTCGATCCCCTGTACGGTGGTCTGCCCGGCCCATGTGGACGTGCCCGGCTACATCGCCCTGGTCAAGGCCGGCCGGTATGAGGATGCCGTCCGCCTCATCCGCAAGGACAACCCCTTCCCGGCGGTGTGCGGCTATGTCTGCGAGCATCCCTGCGAGGCCCGCTGCCGCCGCCATATGGTGGATGACGCCGTCAACATCTGCGGCATCAAGCGGTACGCGGTGGACCACGCAGGGCCCATCGCCCCGCCCCCCTGCGCAGAGCCCACCGGCAAAAAGGTGGCCGTCGTGGGCGGCGGCCCCGGCGGCCTGACCGCGGCCTACTTCCTGACCCTGATGGGCCACCGGGCCGTGGTGTATGAGCAGCGCCACAAACTGGGCGGGATGCTGCGGTACGGCATCCCCGACTACCGCCTGCCCCCCAAGGTGCTGGACAAGGACATCCAGTACATCCTGGACGCCGGGGTGGAAGTGGTGCTGGACACCGAGGTGGGCGGCCCGGACCTGTCCCTGGAGCAGCTGAAGGCACAGTATGACGCGGTGTATATCTCGATCGGCGCCCATGACGACAAAAAGCTGGGCATCGAAGGGGAGGACAGCCGCGGCGTGGTCAGCGCTGTGCGGATGCTGCGGGAGTGCGGCGAAGGGAACATCCCCGACCTGGCGGGCAAGCGGGTGGTGGTCATCGGGGGCGGAAACGTCGCCATGGATGCCACCCGCACCAGCCTGCGGCTGGGCGCCGCCCATGTCACCTGCGTGTACCGCCGCCGGGTGGAGGATATGACCGCTCTGCCGGAGGAGATCGACGAGGCCAAGGCCGAGGGCGGCGAGATCCTGCCCCTGCACGCCCCGGCCCGGATCGAGGCGGACGAGAACGGCCGGGTGGCGGCGCTGTGGGCCCAGCCCCAGATCATCGGGCGGGTGGGCTCGGACGGGCGCCCCGGCCCCAAGAAAGCCAACACCCCGCCGGTGCGCATCCCCTGCGACTATGTGATCGTGGCCATCGGTCAGGCCATCCATACCAAGCCCTTTGAGGCGGGCGGCATCGGCACCCGCTGGGGCGCCATCCACGCCGAGAGCTCGTCCTTTGTGCCGGGCAGCGGCAATGTCTTTGCCGGGGGCGACGCGGTGTCCGGGCCGGCCACCGTCATCCGCGCCGTGGCGGCCGGCAAGGTGGCGGCAGACAACATCGACAGCTTCCTGGGCTTCCATCACACCATCACGGTGGATGTGGACGTGCCCGCGCCCCATCTGACCAACAGCCCGGCCTGCGGGCGGGTCAACCTGAGCAGCCGCCACATCGCCCGGATCGCCGGGGATTTCGAGCTGGTCACCCAGGGGATGACCGAGGAGGAATGCCAGCAGGAGTGCGGCCGCTGCCTGCGGTGCGACCACTTTGGCTACGGCGTCTTTAAGGGAGGGAGAAACATCAAATGGTAACGCTGAAGATCGACAACAAGACCGTCTGCGTGCCCGAGGGGACCACCATCCTGGACGCGGCGCTGTCGGCGGGGGTGCACATCCCGCACCTGTGCTACCTGAAAGGGATCAACGAGATCGGCGCCTGCCGTCTGTGCTGCGTGGAGGTGGCGGGAGAGGAAAAGCTGATCCCCGCCTGCAACAACGTGGTATCGGAGGGGATGGTGGTGCGGACCACCAACGCCCGGGTGCGCCGGGCCCGCCGGACCAACCTGCAGCTGATCCTCAGCCGGCACGATGCCAAATGCGCCCTCTGCGTGCGCAGCGGCAACTGTGAATTGCAGACCCTGGCCAACGACCTGGGCCTGAGTGAGAACCCCTTCCAGGAGACCTTGCCCAGCGAAAAGCTGCGCCGGTGGGACCGCACCTTCCCGCTCATCCGGGACGCCACCAAGTGCATCGAGTGTATGCGCTGCATCCAGATCTGCGACAAGGTGCAGAGTTTGAACGTCTGGGATCTGGTGGCCACCGGCAGCCACACCCGCGTGAACGTATCGGACAACCGCACCATCCGCGAGGCGGACTGTTCGCTGTGCGGCCAGTGCATCACCCACTGTCCGGTGGGGGCCCTGCGGGAGCGGGACGATGTACAGGCGGTGCTGCGCGCCATCGAGGACCCCAACACGGTGACGGTGGTGCAGATCGCGCCGGCCGTCCGGACCGCCTGGGGCGAGGCCTTTGGGCTGGAGCCGGAGCAGGCCACCGTCAACCGGCTGGCCGGGGCATTGCGGCAGGTGGGCTTTGACTATGTGTTCGATACCAGCTATTCCGCCGACCTGACCATCATGGAGGAGAGCGCCGAGTTCCTGGAGCGGCTGGGCAAAGGGGAGCTGGAGCAGTACCCCATGTTCACCAGCTGCTGCCCGGGCTGGGTGCGGTTCGTCAAGAGCCAGTTCCCCCGGCTGGTGGGGCAGCTGTCCACCGCCAAGAGTCCCCAGCAGATGTTCGGCGCGGTGGTCAAACACTGGTTCGCCAGGCAGATCAAGACGCCCCCCGAGCGGATCTGCTGCGTATCGGTGATGCCCTGCGTGGCCAAAAAGGCCGAGAGCGCCCTGCCCACCATGAAGAGCCCCAGCGGGCTGCCCGATGTGGACTATGTGCTGACCACCCGTGAGGTGGTGCGCCTGCTGCGGGCCGAGCACGTGCAGGTGGCCTCGGTGCTGGAGACCCCCTTCGACCGGCTGCTGGGAGATTACAGCGGCGCGGGCGTCATATTCGGCGCCACCGGCGGCGTGATGGAAGCCGCGTTGCGCACCGCCTACTACCGCGTGACCGGCCACAATCCCCGGCCCGATTCGTTCCGCAGCGTGCGGGAGGCCCGCCGGGGCGACAGCCGGGCCTGGCGGGAAGCCGAGTTCGAGATCGCGGACACCACCGTCCGGGTGGCTGTGGCCAGCGGCCTGGGCAATGCCAGGGCCCTGTGCGAGGCCATCCTGAAAGGGGAGGTGAAGGTCCAGTTCGTGGAGATCATGGCCTGCCCCGGCGGCTGTGCAGGGGGCGGCGGCCAGCCCATCCACTGCGACGACATCGAGCGGGCCCACGAGCGCGGCCAGGTGCTGTACGGGTTGGACCGTTCGAGCGCGGTGCGTTTCAGCCATGAGAACGCCGACGTGCTGGCCCTCTACCGGGACGAGCTGGACCAGCCCCTCAGCCATGAGGCCGAAGCCTGGCTGCACACCGACCACTTTGCCTGGCAAATGCCGGACAGCCCTGCCGGCCGGTGAACAAAATACGATCGCGAATAAAAAGAAAGGGACAGCCCTGCGGGGCTGTCCTTTTTGTATGGGTCTTGTTTTCTGTCCATTCAGGAGTTCTTCATCACGATGTTCTCCACCTGGTCGGCGATCTCCTCGCAGGCGTCGGCGCACTTTTCCAGGTAGGTGTAGATCTCCTCCCAGGCCAGCACCTCGTGGATGTCCAGCTGGGTGACGTGCAGCTCGCGCATATTGGCGATGAACAGCCGGTCGCTCTCCTCTTCCAGGGAGTTGATCTTGATGATGTAATCCTTCAGCTTTTTGGAGTGCCTGAAGTCGGCGAACTCCTCCATCAGGTGGCACACTTCCTCGCAGCTGCGGATCACCACATCCAGCATATTCATGGCGCCGGTGCGGATGGACTGGATGTTGTGGATGTACAGCCGGATGCATACCTCCTCCAGCTTGTCCACCAGGGTGTCGATGCTGCCGCTCAGATCGGCGATGTCCTCCCGCTCGATGGGGGTGATGAAGGCCTTGGCCAGCTTGTCGGTCATGGCGTGGCGCTTCTTGTCGGCCGCGTGCTCGATCTCGTGCAGCTGGTCTGCCCACTGGGACATATGAGAGGGGTCAAAGCTGTGGAAGATCTCTTTCAGCAGCTGGGCGGCCTGGCTGGCGTACTGAGCGCACGCGATGAAATTGTCAAAATAAATGGCATCCTGCTTTTTCGACATATCCGTATTTCTCCTTTTTCTTATAACAGGCAGAGGGGGCTTACCAGATCTGCATAAAGATCTTGGCCATAACAAAGCTGATCAGGCCGCAGCCGGGGAAGGTGAAGATCCAGGTCAGCATCATATCCTTGACGACGCCGTAGTTGATGGCGGACAGCCGCTTGACGGCGCCCACGCCCATGATGGCGCTGGTCTTGGTGTGGGTGGTGGAAACGGGGATACCGAACAGGCTGGAGAACAGCAGGCAGGCGGCGCCGGCCAGGTCGGCACAGAAGCCCTGGTAACGCTCCAGCTTGACCATGTCCATGCCCACCGATTTGATGATCTTTTCACCGCCCACGCTGGTGCCCAGGGCCATCACCACGCTGCACAGCAGCATCAGCCAGACGGGGATCTCCATGCCGGCCACCGAGTTCTGGCCGTGGGAGAAGGCCAGGCCCAAAAACAGCACGCCGATGAACTTCTGGCCGTCCTGCGCGCCGTGCATGAAGCTCATGCCTGCGGCGCCGGCGATCTGGGCCACCCGGAAAAACCGGTTGGCGGCGCGCAGCTCGATGTTGCGGCACAGGATGGTGACCAGCTTGCAGATGAGCCAGCCGGAGGCAAAACCCAGCAGTAGGCTGAGGGCCAGACCGTACAGCACCTTGACCCACTCGTTGAAGTTGATGCCGCCCACGCCCCCCTGGATGGCGATGGCCGCGCCGGACAGGCCGGCGATCAGGCTGTGGCTCTCGCTGGTGGGGATGCCAAAGATGGAGGCGCCCACGCTGTATACCACGATGGAAAGCAGCGCTGCGCACAGGGCGATGAGGGCGCTGGAAGTGTCGGCGCCGAAATCCACCATGTTGCTGATGGTGGAGGCCACCGAGCTGTTGATCTGGGTCATGACAAAAACGCCCAGGAAGTTGAACAGGGCGCTCATCCAGATGGCCTGCCGCACACCGAGGCAGCGGGTGGTCACACAGGTGGCGATGGCGTTGGGGGCATCCGTCCAGCCGTTGACGAAGATGACACCCAGCGTGAACGCCACCGTGATGATCAGGATCGGGTTGCCGACCAGCTGACCCCAGAACGAGGTAAATGACAGATCCATAAAATTGATACAGACTCCTTTCGGCAGGTCCAGCGGGGCGATGCAGGCCGCAGTGCGGCCCGGAAAAGGCCCCGGGACAGAAAACGAAGCGCCCCTGTCGGGCCGAAGCCGCAAAACATCCAAGAGCTGAGATCTTTTGCATGGGTCCATGCACAAAAATCTTACATCTATTTTACTTGATTTATATTTGATTTGCAAGAATGATGTCGCATCATGGGTGTGAAGTGACAGAAAGAAACAAAAAAAGCGGCGGTAACACGTGTGAAACCGCTGCTTTGCTTGATTGTTTTACCTAAGTTTTACGAACTTTTTACATTGCGGAACGTCTTTCGGGGGCGGACAGGTCAGGGCAGGAGGGCGTAATCCTCCGCGGAGACCGGCTCGCACCACTCGTTGTGGCAGTTCTGGCCGGGCACCTCGATGGCCACATGGGAGAACCAGCTGTCTTTGGCGGCGCCGTGCCAGTGCTTGACCCCCGCGGGGATGGACACTGCATCGCCGGGCTGCAGGGGCTGGGCGGGCTTGCCCCACTCCTGATACCAGCCGCGGCCGTCGGTGCACAGCAGGATCTGCCCGCCGCCCGGATCGGCGTGGTGGATGTGCCAGTTGTTGCGGCAGCCCGGTTCAAAGGTCACATTGGCGGCGAACACGCCGTTTTCGCCGGTGATGGGCTTGAGGTAGCTGTGGCCCACGAAATACTGCGCGTAGGCGTCGTTGGGCTGGCCCAGCCCGAAGAGGCCGCCGTGGGGCTCCTGGGCGGGCGCTGCGCCGGCCCAGACCTCTTTGGCCATCCGGAAGGCGGCCCAGGCCTTGGGCCAGCCTGCGTAGAAGGCCGCGTGGGTGAGGATCTCGGCGATCTGGTCCCGGGTGATGCCGTTCTTTTTGGCGTTTTCCAGGTGATGCCGGAACGAGGTATCGGTAAGGCCCTGCGCCATCAGGGCCACCACCGTGATGAGGGAGCGGTCCCGCAGGGAGAGTTTGTCCTCCCGGCTCCACACTTCGCCGAACAGCACATCGTCGTTCAGCTGGGCAAATTTGGGGGCGAAATCCCCGAGCTGGTCCCGCCCTGCCGTCTGTTTGACTGCCATATGTTTCATTGCCTCCATTCGATGGTCTGACATAAAAGGAACTCTGCCGGCTTTATTGTACCCCCGCAGGGGCCAAAAGTCGAATGCTTATCCTGCATCGTCAAACATACGTCAGGGGAATAAAAGAGGCAGGGCGTGCACCCTGCCTAAAGTGGTCAGACGCTGGTTTTGATCTTGCGGGCGGGGAGCTTTGCTGTGGCGCTGCTGTCCAGGCTGACTTCCAGGGCCTCGCCGGCCTGGGCGATGTCCTGGGTCACAAGGGTGGTGCCCAGATCGGACAGGACGGTGGAGCGCACCGTGTCCAGCGTCAGGGTCTCCAGGGGGTCCTGGCGCATGGCGATGAGCAGGGAGGTGCCCCCGTACTCCACCGCGGCGGTCTGGCCGAATCCCAGCTGCATGAGGGTCTGGGTGTCCTCCTCCGAGAAGGAGCCCTGCATCTCGCTCAGGCTGATGAAGCTGTTGTTCATCTGGTCGGCGGCTTCCTCGGCGGTGATCTCGGTGCCCAGCACGGCGTAGATGTCGGGCAGGGCGGCGATCACGGCGTCGTCAAAGGTAGCGGGGGTGCTGTCCGCGATGGCCTGGCCGGCCAGGTCCAGCATCTGGGCGGTCTGTTCCTCGTCCGCAAAAGCGAAGGTGGACAGATTGTACAGCGGGACGGTGGTGTAGCGGATGTAGAGCATCTCGTTTTCCAGGTGGTCGGTCAGCTGCTCGTCGGTGAGAGGGGTCTCGCCCTCTGCGCCGTAGATCAGGTCCACCAGGGCGGCCTGCTTGAACAGGTTCTGCTCATAGCTGCGGAGGGTCTGCTCCCCGATGCCGTTGGCGGCGTAGAGGTCGCCGTAGTTCTCCAGCAGCTGGTCGGCATAGCTGTCGGCCTGGGCTGCGGCGTCGGGGTCCAGTTCGCCTCCCAGCTGGGCAAAGCGGTCCTCCACCGCCACATAGCGGCGCAGGTCCTCCAGGGTGGCGTCCGCCACAAAGTCACGGACGGTGACGCTCTCCCCGTCCTCGGTGGTGATGGTCTGGCCCAGGAAGGACCCGACGTTGGAGGGGTCCTGGTCCTCGCCGGCCAGCTGGGCGGCCTGCTGGTATGCGTCGAACTGGGCCAGCAGGTACAGGCCCGAAGAGATCTCCTGGCCGCCGATGGTCCCCACCGTGTCGGGGGTGGAGATGGTGCAGCCTGCCAGGGAGAAGCAGAGCGCCAGCGCACTGGCCAGCGCAAGAAGTTTCCGTTTCATGTGATAGCTCCTTTGATTGTATTTGAGCGGGAGAATGCATCCAGTATAAACCGGAGGCGGTGCGGCGTCAAGACGTTGGGGGCGGGGCAGCGGGCTTTTTGTCCCGGATGGAGGCCATGGCCTGGAGCAGCTGCTGCAGCAGTTCCAGCGGCTTTTCCTCCCCCCGCAGCGTGACCGACAGGTAGGGCTTGGCCCCGGCGCCGGCGGTGACCCGGCCTCCGAAGGCGGTGAGCAGCCCGCGGATCATGGGCAGCTCCAGCGTCTCCAGCGAGAGGGTCAGCAGATCCTTTTTCTGGGTGACCTCGTATACCCCCACCGAGGCGGCCAGCACCCGCACCAGGGAGACGTTGACCAGGTCGCTGACCGAAGCGGGCGGGTCGCCGTAGCGGTCGATCAGTTCATCCAGCACGTCGGCGGCGTCGGCAGGGCTCTGGATGGCGGCGATGCGGCGGTAAGCCTCGATCCGGCCGGGGCCGTCGGGGATGTACCGCTCGGGGATATAGGCGTCCACCCGCAGGTCCACCAGACATTCGCTCTTGTCCCGCTGCACGGGTTCGCCCCGGGCGGCGGCGATGGCCTGGTTGAGCATCTTCATATAGAGGTCATAGCCCACCGCCTCCATGTGGCCGTGCTGGCTGTGGCCCAGCAGGTTGCCCGCGCCCCGGATCTGCAGGTCCCGCATGGCGATGCGGAAGCCCGAACCGAAGGCGGTGAACTCCCGGATGGCGCTCAGCCGCTTTTGGGCCACATCGGAGAGGGTCTTGTCCCGGCGGAAGGTGAAATAGGCGTAAGCCTTCCGGCCGCTGCGCCCCACCCGGCCCCGCAGCTGGTACAGCTGGGCCAGGCCCATCCGGTCGGCGTCCTCGATGATCAGGGTGTTGCAGTTGCGCACGTCGATGCCGGTCTCGATGAGGGTGGTGCACACCAGCACGTCCAGTTCCCCGTTGAGCAGTTTCTGCCAGACGGGGTTCAGCTCATCCTCGGTCATTTTGCCGTGGGCGATGCCCACCCGGGCCCGGGGCGCCATCTGCTGCACCCGGGCGGCGGTGGCCTCGATGTTGTCCACCCGGTTGTGCAGGTAGTACACCTGCCCGCCCCGGGCCAGCTCCTTGCGGATGGCCTCGGCCAGGATCACCGGATTGTACTCCAGCACGAAGGTCTCCACCGGCTGCCGTTCAAAGGGCGGCTCCTCGATGGTGGACATATCCCGGATGCCGCTCATGGCCATGCTGAGGGTGCGGGGGATGGGGGTGGCGGACAGGGTCAGCATATCCACCCCGATGAAGGTCTCCTTCAATTTTTCCTTGTGGCGCACCCCGAAGCGCTGTTCCTCGTCGATGATGACCAGGCCCAGGTCGTGGAACCGCACGTCCTTGGACAGCAGCCGGTGGGTGCCCACGATGATATCCACGCTCCCGGCCTGCAGGCCCCGCAGGGCCTCTTTCTGCTGCTTGGCGGTGCGGAACCGGCTGAGCAGCTCCACCCGGACCGGGAACGCCTCCATCCGGGACAGGATGGTGTTGTAGTGCTGCCAGGCCAGCAGGGTGGTGGGGGCCAGCAGGGCGCACTGTTTGCCCCCCATGATGCACTTGAAAGCGGCCCGCAGGGCCACCTCGGTCTTGCCTACGCCCACGTCGCCGCACAGCAGCCGGTCCATGGGCCAGGGGTGCTCCATGTCGTTCTTGATCTCGGCGGTGGCGGCCAGCTGGTCCTCGGTCTCGTCGTACTCGAAGCGGGCCTCGAAGTCCTGCTGCCATTCGCCGTCGGCGGGGAAGGCGAAACCCTTGGCCTGCTTGCGCCGGGCATAGAGCTGGATCAGCTCCTGGGCCATCTCCTCGGTGGCCTTCTTGACCCGGGCCCGGGTGCGCTGCCACTCGCCGCCGCCCAGCTTGGCCAGCTTGACCTTGTCCTCATCCCCGGGGGGCGTGTAGCGGCTGAGCAGGTCCAGCTGGGTCACCGGCACATACAGCACGTCCGAGCCGGAATACTGGACCTTGAGGTAATCCTTGGTGGTGCCCTGCACCTCCAGCCGCTGGATGCCGGCATACATACCGATGCCGTGGCTCTGGTGCACCACATAGTCCCCCGGCTTGACGTCGGCCAGGCTGGAGAGGGCGTCCTTGTTCTTTTTGCGCTTGCGGGCCTGGGCCTCGCCCTCGTCCAGGCCATGGCGGCGGCTGGTGAGGACGGCGCACCGGGCGAAGGGCAGGGTGCATCCGGCGTTCAGGTGGCCGGGCTGCACCTGCACCAGCCCCGGGGCCGGGCGGATGTCCCGGCTCATGCTGACGGAATAGCCCTTGTCGGCCAGGTCCCGGGTGAGGGCGGCGGCGCCTTTGGGGGTGCCGCAGTAGAGGGTGACCGCATACCCCTGCTGGACCAGGGGGTCCAGGTCCTCCAGCAGGCTGCGCAGCTCCCCGTTCCAGCCGGGGGAGGCGTGGGCCTCGGCGTTGATGAGGTCCTTGAGCTGGAACTCGTTCATCCCCCGCAGGAAGTTTTCGCACAGGAGGGTGGGCAGCCGGCCCGCGGCGATGACCAGGTCGTCCATGGTCTGGTACAGCACGTCCAGGCCGGGGCAGATCACCCCTTCTTCCAGCAGGCCGGTCAGCTCCTCGCTGCGGCGGTACTGGGCGGCCTTCTGGGCGTCCCGGATGCCGCCCACCTCGTCCAGCAGGAGCAGGGGAGCGTCTATGTGGTCCAGCAGGGTGGCGGGGATGGGATACCGCAGGCCGTAGTATTTGTCCATGGCCTCGGGCATCAGCCCGGCGTCCAGCTGGTCCAGGTCGTGGGCCATGGCCTTTTCCAGGGCGGCGCGGTGCTTGCCCCGGGCCTTCCGGATGGCCTGGCGCAGGGCGCCGGCGGTCTCGGCGGTGCTGCCGAACAGCACCTCCCGGGCAGGGGAGAGGTAGATCTTTTGCAGCGAGGCGTCCCGGCGCTGGCTCATCAGATCAAAGGAGGAGATGGAATCGATCTCATCGTCCCAGAACTCCAGCCGGGCCGGGGACTGCATATCCGGAGGGAAGATGTCCACGATGTCGCCCCGGACGCTGAACTGGCCCGGGCCCTCCACCTGGGAGCGGCGGACATAGCCCGCGGCGAACAGACGCTGCACCAGCCCTTCCCGGGAAAACTGCATCCCCGGTTTGAGGGTGAGGGTGTTGGCCATGAACTCGGCCCGGGGGACGGTGTATTGCAGCAGGGCCTCCACCGGGACGCAGACGGCGGCCAGCCGCCCCCCTGCCAGGGCGCCCAGCACCGACAGCCGGCGGTATTCGTATTCCCGGCCGGCGCCCTCCACCGGGCGGAGCATGAAGTCCCGCGGGGGAAAGACGTCTGCCGCCACGCCCAGCGCCTTCAGGTCGTCGGCAAAGTGGGTGGCCTCGGCCTCGCCGGGGGTCACGATGCACAAGGGGCGGCCCAGGTCCCGGGCCAGCAGCCCATAGACCAGGGCGCGCCCGGCGGGGGGCAGGCCGAACAGGGCGGCCGGGCCCGGAGAGGCCAGGGCGGCGGCGATCTTTTGGTATTCAGGGGTCTGTTTCAGCAGGGCCTCGTACATATACGTTCACCTCACAGTCTGCGGGCGGTCAGCGGTTGTAGCGGTTTTGCGCCTCCCCCAGCTTGCCGTCCATGATGAGGCGGGCGGCTGCCTCGATGTCGGGGCGGCGGCCGGCCACAGCCTTGGCCTCCTCCTCCGAAAAGCGGCCCAGCACCCAGTCGGCCAGGTCGTAGTCGGGGCGGGGCTTTTCCCCCACGCCGATGCGGATGCGGGGAAAGTCCTCGGTGCCCAGCCGGGCGATGATGCTCTTGAGGCCATTGTGCCCCCCGGCCGAGCCGGAGGGCCGGATGCGCAGCTTGCCGGGGGCCTGGGTGATGTCGTCGCACAGGACGATGACGTGACCGGCCGGGATCTTGAAAAAGGATGCCAGGGGGGCGATGGAGTCCCCCGACAGATTCATATAGGTGAGGGGCTTGAGCAGGCAGACCTTGTGGCCTCCCACTTCCCCCTGGCCCCACAGCCCCTGGAACTTGGCCTTGGTGACCGGGATCTCCCACTTGCCGGCCAGGTAGTCCAGAGCGGCGAACCCGGCGTTGTGGCGGGTGCCCTCGTATTTGGCCTCGGGATTGCCCAGGCCGGCGATCAGCCAGATGTCGTTTGTTGTCATAAAGCGTTTCCGTTCGTGTGTCGTTCGTTTGGGCAGACAAAAAGGGAACCGGGCTGCGCGCCGCGCAGCCGCAGATCCCCCTTTGCCATGCGGTGGATGGGCGTTCAGTCCTGCCGGGCCTGTTTGTCGGCCAGCTGCTGGGCTTCCAGCCGCTGTTTCTTCTGGATATAGGCCTCCATTTTGGGCACGGCCCAGCCCTCAACGTTGGCCTGGCGGCCCCGCTCGATGGCCAGGGCCCCCGCGGGCACATCCTGGGTGACGGTGCTGCCGGCGGCGGTGTAGGCGCCGTCCCCCACCGAGACGGGGGCGACGAGGTTGGTGTTGCAGCCGATGAAGCAGTAGTCCCCGATGGTGGTGCGGTATTTGGACTGGCCGTCGTAGTTGCAGGTGACGGTGCCGCAGCCGAAGTTGCAGTATTTGCCCACGTCGCTGTCCCCGATGTAGGTCAGATGGCTGACGGTGTTGCCCCGGGCAAAGTGGGAGTTCTTGGTCTCCACATAGGCGCCCAGGTGGACGCCGTAATCGGTGGCGGTGCCCGCCCGCACATGGGTGAAGGGCCCGATGGCGTTGTGGGGCCCGATGCAGGAGGAGTAGACCTGGCTGGCGTTGACGGTGGTGCCCTCGCCGACCTGGCTGTCCTCGATCAGGCTGTTGGGGCCGATGACGCAGCCGGGGCCGATGACGGTGGACCCCCGCAGGATGGTGCCGGGCAGGATGCGGGCCCCCGGCGCGATCTGGACGGTGTCCTCGATGACCACGGTGGTGCTGTCGATCAGGACCCCGTTGGCGATATGCCGCAGCAGGATCTCCATGCGGGCCTGCTCGGCGGCTTCCAGCGCGGCGCGTGCGGCGCACAGCGCCTGGGTGTTGTCTTTCATATCAAAAGGCCTCCTTACAATGAGCGGAAAAGGGACCCTGCACCCTCCGCCCGGCCGGCCATGACCGGCCGCCGGAGGAGGATGGGACGGCCCCGGAAAGGAACATCCGAACCTATCCCAGTTTATATTAACGTAAAAGCTGCATTTTTTCAAGGGAAATGCACAAATTTATTGATACAAAATCGGCAGATTTTAGCCCCGAACAGCTGGATTTTGTGCGCTTAGTCTGGTATAATATTTTCGCATGCAGTGAACGTTACACAAAAAACGAACAATGGGTATGCCCCGGGCTGTAAGGGCCCGGGCCGAATCAAAACGGGAGGTAAATGAATCCATGAGCAAAAAGTATATCTACTACTTCAGCGAGGGAAATGAAGCCTTCGGCGGCGACAAGACCACGATGAAGAACATCCTGGGCGGCAAGGGCTCCGGTCTGGCTGAGATGACCGCAGCCGGCATGCCGGTGCCCCAGGGCTTCACCATCACCACCGAGGCCTGCACCCAGTACTATGCCGACGGCCGTCAGATCAACGACGAGATCACCGCTGACATCTTCGAGCACGTCAAGGGCCTGGAGAAGATCACCGGCAAGACCTTCGGCGACAACTCCAACCCCCTGCTGGTGTCGGTCCGTTCGGGCGCACGTCAGTCCATGCCCGGCATGATGGACACCATCCTGAACCTGGGCCTGAACGATGAGGCCGTGGAGGGCCTGGCCAAGAAGACCAACAACCCCCGCTTTGCCTACGACTGCTACCGCCGTTTCGTCCAGATGTTCGCGGACGTGGTCATGATGGTCCCCAAGAGCCTGTTCGAGGTGGAGATCGACAAGATGAAGGAGGCCAAGGGCTACAAGTCCGACGCCGACCTGACTGCCGACGACCTGAAGGAGCTGGTGGGCGTCTTCAAGAAGATCTATGAGGACAACGAGGGCCGTCCCTTCCCCCAGGATCCCAACGAGCAGCTGATCGAGGCGGTCAAGGCTGTGTTCCGCAGCTGGGATAACCCCCGTGCCAACGTTTACCGCAAGATGAACGAGATCCCCTACGAGTGGGGCACCGCTGTCAACGTGCAGCAGATGGCCTTCGGCAACTCGGGCGACCGCTCGGGCACCGGCGTGGCCTTCACCCGTGACCCCGCCACCGGCGCCAAGAAGCTGATGGGCGAGTACCTGATCAACGCCCAGGGCGAGGACGTCGTGGCCGGCGTGCGCACTCCCTTCCCCATCAGCCATCTGCAGGAGCAGATGCCCGAGGTGTACGAGGAGTTCGTCAACATCGCCAACCGTCTGGAGAAGTACTTCCGCGATATGCAGGACATGGAGTTCACCATCGAGGACGGCCACCTGTATATGCTGCAGACCCGCAACGGCAAGCGCACCGCACAGGCTGCTCTGCAGATCGCCTGCGACCTGGTGGACGAGGGCATGATCACCGAGCGCGAGGCCGTGCTGCGCGTGGAGCCCAAGCAGCTGGACACCCTGCTGCATCCCCAGTTCGATGCCGCTGCCCTGAAGGCCGCTGAGGTCGTGGGCAAGGGCCTGGCTGCTTCTCCCGGTTCCGCCTGCGGCCAGATCGTCTTCTCCGCCGAGGAGGCCGAGGAGATGGTCAAGTCCGGCAAGATGAAGAAGGTCGTCCTGGTCCGTCTGGAGACTTCCCCCGAGGATATCGTGGGCATGCAGGTCTCTCAGGGCATCCTGACCGTCCGCGGCGGCATGACCAGCCACGCTGCCGTTGTGGCCCGCGGCATGGGCACCTGCTGCGTTTCCGGCTGCGGCAACGACAACGACGTCAAGATCGACGAGGAGGCCAAGACCTTCGAGCTGAACGGCCACAAGTTCGTCAGCGGCGACTGGATCTCCATCGACGGCTCCACCGGCAACATCTACGCCGAGCAGATCCCCACCGTGGCTGCTACCGGCAACAAGAACTTCAACCGCTTCATGGGCTGGGCTGACGCTGCCCGCCAGATGCTGGTCATGACCAACGCTGACAACCCCCGCGACGCACAGCAGGCTGTGGACATGGGCGCTGAGGGCATCGGCCTGTGCCGTACCGAGCATATGTTCTTCGCGGAGGACCGCATCAAGGCTGTCCGCGAGATGATCTGCGCCCGCACCGTTGAGGAGCGCGAGGCTGCCCTGGCCAAGGTCGAGCCCTATCAGCAGAGCGACTTTGAGGCCATGTACCGCATCATGGGCGAGCGTCCCATGACCATCCGTTACCTGGATCCTCCTCTGCACGAGTTCCTGCCCAGCAAGGAAGAGGACATCGCCGAGCTGGCCAAGGATATGGGCATGAGCTTCGAGGAGCTGAAGAACGTGGTGGAGAGCCTGCATGAGTTCAACCCCATGATGGGCCACCGCGGTTGCCGTCTGGCTGTCACCTACCCCGAGATCGCTGTCATGCAGACCCGTGCCGTCATCAAGGCTGCCCTGAAGGTCAGCGCTGAGACCGGCAAGATGATCACTCCGCACATCATGATCCCCCTGGTGGGCGAGGTCAAGGAGCTGAAGTTCGTCAAGGACGTCGTGGTCAAGACCGCTGACGAGCTGATCGCTGAGGCTGGCGTGGACATGAAGTACCAGGTCGGCACCATGATCGAGATCCCCCGCGCCGCTCTGACTGCCGGTGAGATCGCCAAGGAAGCCGAGTTCTTCAGCTTCGGCACCAACGACCTGACCCAGATGACCTTCGGCTTCAGCCGTGACGACGCTGCCAAGTTCCTGGGCGCTTACTACGATCACAAGATCTACGAGAGCGATCCGTTCCAGCACCTGGATCAGGTGGGCGTTGGCAAGCTGGTCAAGATGGCCGCTACCGACGGCCGCGCCACCCGCCCCGACATCGGCCTGGGCATCTGCGGTGAGCACGGCGGCGATCCTTCCTCCATCGAGTTCTGCCACAACATCGGCCTGGACTACGTGAGCTGCTCGCCCTACCGTGTGCCCATCGCCCGTCTGGCCGCCGCTCAGGCTGCCATCAAGAACCCGAGGGGCTAAGAAATATCTCTCCTACGACTATTCTTTGACGCTGGATGACGCCTCTGCCTGGTGCAGAAAAGCAGATTTCGCGTTCCGGAAGAGCGTTTGGAAGGATATGGCCGTCACGGTTAACCTAGATTTGAATTAAATCAATCTCAGAAGACGGAGGCAGTGAAAGCTGCCTCCGTTTTTTCGTCAAAGCGTTTGTGTGTTTCTGCAAAGATACCACAAACGCTTTTTTATTTTGCCCAAATGCAGAAAGGAGGCCCTATGCCCAACTACTTCTACGGCCCCCAGGCGGAGCAGTTCGCCTTCTACCGCATCCCCAAAGCGCTGTTCACAGACTCTACCTTTCGCGGCATTTCCACTGACGCCAAAGTCCTCTACGGTTTGCTGCTGGACTGGATGAGCCTCTCGGTGAAGAACGGGTGGAAGGATGAAGAAGGGAGGGTGTATATCATTTTCACGGTGGAGAGCATTATGGAGCATCTGAAGTGCAGCAACAAGAAGGCAGTGGGCCTGCTGCGGGAGCTGGAGGAGAAGGCAGACCTTATCGAACGCAGGCGGCAGGGCCAGGGCCGGCCCAGCCTGATCTATGTGAAGAAGTTTATGGATGCCCTGGGATGACGATTCTGGAAGTGTCAGAAGTTCACTTCCGGCGGTGTAGGTTTTACACTTCCAGAAGTGTAGAATCTACACCCTAATAAGAATGATAGAACCATACAGAGTAGAACGAGACTGATCCTTTCCTTTCCGGGCGGGGGAGGCCGGAATAAACCAATTTCACGACTCTGGGCAGATGCCCGGAGTCTGATTTTTCACAGGAGTCCAATGGTGTGAAGTCAAGCAGATAATGCAAGAAAAAATGAGAAAAATAGAGCAGGAAGCACGATGTAGGTTGCAAAAAGGCGACACAAACCTAAGCCCTGCCCCTGAAAAATTTTAAAACAGGGCCTGCGCAGCAAAGCGGCGAGCGATACGCTCAGCCCTCTGGCGGGATATACAAGCGATTGTCCTTCAGCAGTCGAAAGATCAACCGAACAAGTTTTCTGGCAGTGAAAGCGAGTGCGCGTTTATGCTGGTACTTGTTGACCTCTTTAAATTTAAGGTCGTAATAACGTCGGAACTCTGAGTCGCATCTTCTCACAGAGTTGGCGGCTTCCAGCAGGTAGTAGCGAAGATAACGGTTGCCAGATTTAATCATCCGAGAATGCTCGGCCTCAAAGTCACCGGACTGGTTCTTATGCCAGACAAGGCCAGCAAACTTGGCGACAGAAGCTTGAGAATCAAAGCGGTGTATATCACCAAGCTCAGCAATGATACCAGCAGAGTAGACCCTGCCAATGCCGGGGATAGATGTCAAGGTATTTGGGATGATCTCAAACTGCTGATCAATAGCCTTATCCAAAATTTTGACCTGTTTTTCCAAAGCCCGCATGGAGGCAATAGATATCGCCATAGCCTGGTTTACGGTGTCGTTCACCGTTTTAGGCAACCGGTAAGAGCCGCTGGCCGCAGCACGAACTGCCTTGGCAGTAGCTGCTGGGTCAGCAAATCTTCCATGTCCTGTTTCGGAAATAAAAGCAGTCAGTTCGTTCAAATCTGTATTTGCCAGTTCATCCACGCTTTCAAAGTGTTCCATGAGTGCAATGGTGGTGGCACTGGTATTTGGGATATCCTTGTCTTGAGCCATACCGGAACATTTTAAGAATAAATAGTTTGCAAACCGCTGCTTCTCTCGGCTCAGGTTTTGAATCACGTCAAATCTGGCTCTGGTAAGGGTTTTAAGTGCATGGTAACGATAATCATCTAGATAGACCTCCTTGGCGATCCTGCCAAAACGGAGATGGTCGGCAATTACAAAGGCGTCCACCCAGTCGTTTTTAGGTAGATCTGGATAGGCCTCCTTGAATTTTTTAACCTGCTTCGGATTAAGAATATGAATCTTCCGCTGGAACCGGCCAAGACTGCCATCCTCCCGGAGGGCATAAACCAGGCTGTCCCCGTAAATGGAGGTGGCCTCCAGACCAATCACCACATCACTGAGCTGCATGGAGCTGAGTGCTGACACGATTTTCTCTGACAATAGCTTGGCACCACCTAAGTTATTCTGTACGGAAAAACTGGAATACTTGCTGCCGTCAGGATTCATCAGATAGACTACATTGCTTCTGCTGCTCACATCAATGCCAACAAATAATGGATTCACAATTTTCACCTCCCTGTATGGAGATTTAAGGCCAGCAGGCTTTGAGATACCCATGATAACCGGAGCATCTGCAACCTCGCGTATCAGAATCATTCCGGAGAAGGCTAATGCGATATCCCTTACTGCTAAAAGGGCAGCCTTGCATCCAGCAAACAGCCAATGAGTTTGCAGCTAACTTCCGGCTCAGGGGAACTAACTCCTTTTGAAGTGACTTTTCAGTCCAACGAGGTGGTGGAGAACTTGTCCCTGCCGTCCTACAGCTATTGTATCACGGGCATCTCTAAGCCTGCTGATTATATGGAGTGAATGAATCGGATACACTTAAAAATTACCTGCAAATCTTATTATACGAGGTGGAGGATTATGAGTAAAAAACTGGATCGCATGAAAGACCAAAAGAAAAAAGCCGAACAGAAGCTCCGTTACTACCAGCACCAGGAGAAAATGCTGGAGCGCCGGATACCGGAGCTGACCCGCAAGGCCCGCACCCATCGTCTCTGTACGCGCGGCGGGATGCTGGAAAGTTTTCTGATCTGCCCCGGAGAGCTGACTGACGACCAGGTGATGGAGCTGCTAAAGCTTTCATTTCGTCAACAGGAGGTTGCGCTGGCCCTGGCAAAGATGATTCACGATTTGCAGGAAGCCCGAGGAGATCCAACCCTATTGTAATAGGGCGCAATTATACACCGTTCCGGTGCAATTGCGGTCTTGCAGACGGCTTGATGAAACCGGGCTGGCGTTCCGTTCGCCATCCCGATTTCATCCCAAGGAAAACTGCATTTTCCTTGCGCTGCTCCGCAGCTATCCTTTTGCAGCTCTCGCCCAGGGCCGAAGCACACCCCGCTCCATCCTAAGGCAGAGAGTACAACCGAATATGATTCTAGACCGTTCATCAAAAGAACGGTCTTTTTGTTTGGGAGGTGATGTCTTATTCCATGTCCGCATTTTCAAATCACCATCACCCAGCGCAGCAAGGGACAGTCTGCCGTTGCCGGTGCCGCCTACCAGAGCGGCGAGAAGTTGTTTTCTGAGTATGACCAAAAAACTAAAAACTACTCCGGCAAGCGCGGCATCCTGTACACGGAAATCATGCTGCCATCTCACGCTCCGCCGGAATACGCTAACCGGGAAACCCTCTGGAACTCGGTGGAAGCGGTTGAGAAACAGTGGAACGCCCAGCTGGCCCGGCGCTTTGTGCTGGCCCTGCCCAAAGAAGTCCCACCGGAGCAGTACCCACAGATGGTACGGGACTACTGCGAGAAACAGTTTGTTTCCAAGGGGATGATCGCTGACTTCGCCATCCATGATCCGGCCCCGCCCGGACACAATGTTCACTGTCATGTGATGCTAACCCTTCGAGCCATGGACGAAACCGGCAAGTGGCTCCCCAAGAGCCGGAAGGTTTATGACCTGGATGAAAACGGCGAACGAATTCGCTTGCCCTCTGGCAACTGGAAAAGCCACAAGGAAGATACTGTGGACTGGAATGACCAGAAGTATGCGGAGATTTGGCGGCAAGGCTGGGCCGATACCGTCAACCGTTACCTGGAAGCAGCAGGCAGATCGGAACGGCTTGACCTGCGCTCCTATGAGCGGCAGGGCTTGGATGTGATCCCCACCGTTCACATGGGGCCAGCGGTGGTTCAAATGGAGCGGCGGGGCATCCAGACCAACATCGGCAATCTCAACCGGGATATCAAGGCGGCCAACCAGATGTTGTCCGCCATTCGCAAAACCATTCGGAGCCTGTTAGATTGGGTGGGGGAGCTTATCCAGGCAGAGAAAGAACTGCTGAAAGAGGAGGCAGCATCTACAGACCTTGGGGTACTCCTCAATGATTACCTGAACCAACGGAAAGCAGAACGAAGTGACTGGTCCTGGTTCGGGCAGCAGAAGGGCGACCTGAAGGATTTGAAGGATGTAGCAAGGGCTGTTGTTTATCTCCAACAGCATAAGATCTCGACCCTAGAGCAGTTGAACACCGTCCTGTCCGGCGTGAAGCAGAAAGCTAGCCAGGCCCATACCGGTATGAGAAAGGCCGAGAAGCGGATGAAGGACATTGCCGGGATTCAGAATGCCGTTGCAGTCTGCCGGGAACAGAAGCCCGTCCATGATAAGTACCTGAAGATCGGCTGGAAAAAGAGACAGGCCGCCTTTGCCGAGAGCCACCAAGAGGAGCTGAAAGCCTACAACAAAGCCTACCGCTATTTGAAAAAGCAGCACGTTGATCTGAATGTGAATCTGGATGCCCTGGAGGCGGAGCACGGCAAGCTGCAATCGGATCACGCAGACTTTGCCCGGCAGCTAGAACAAGTGCAGGCGGAGCTGAAACCGCTGAACGAAATCCACTATTGGGTCAGTCAGGTTCTGGGGCCGGAAAAGGTAGAAATAGGAAATCCACCAGAAAAGAAGTTCTCTGTTCTTAAGCAGATTAAAGATTCTCAAAAGGAATCCGCAAAAACAGATGAACGGCATCAGCAGGAACAAGATGTAGAGCGATGACGGCCATCTAACAAAAACGTATGGTATTTTTACTTTGAAGCACCTTTATTGTGTGTCTAGAAGTTAGATCAAAGCTTGATAGAAATAGAGAGGTAGCAGGGTAAACTGCTACCTCTCTAAATAATGTTCTTAGAATATGTATCAAATGCAAAATGGCTCTGTGCTAGATTGGACGTACCTTTCCGGAATCAGAGTCTACTACGATTGGCAGTAAAAAGTGTTTTGTGTGAGGATTTGAAGTGTCCTCATCCTGTAACCTATATTTCCTGGTGTACAATAGTATTACGCGTGCTTGCTCGAACTCAATAATGACATCCTCATTTGATGAACGATAGTATGTGGTGTAAGCGCCTTCGGAGGCACTTCCAACCAATTCCATTTGCATTCCGGGAAGAACTTTTTGTGCACGTCCTGTTACAGTTTCAAATCTTTCTGCATACTCAAAACCTTTTTTTAATCCATTAAATAGTACATAAATGGCAAAACCCCCAACGGTTTCGTCGCCACAATGGTGAATTGTGTGTGTAAATGCACGAAGGTAGTCATCTGATAAAGTCGGATTCTCATATTGATATTTTCTTAAAGTTTTAAAAGCATCATATGAACCAATCCAGGCAATCAAACAGTTTCTTTCAATTTTATGTTCTTTGATGCAGATAATTTCGGTTTCTCCATCCTCGTTGGCCAGACAGATGATAAATTCCACATCATCAGAAGGATGCTCGGCATGAATTTTGAAGGCGTGATGAAGAAGTTCTTCCTCACTGAATTTCTTCAACTCATACAAAGTTTCAAGCAACTGATGTGCAAGAGCAATATTGTTTCCTGCAAAGGAAATACAACATTTTGGACTTATAATGATACTTTTAATCAAACCATATCGTTCTACAGCGCGGCGTGTCTTGTCACCCCAGTTTGATTTGATGGCACCATAAAGCGAAATTTTTGTATCGCTATATATATGGGTGCATTTGCGCGTTTGACCATCACATTCAATGGGAAATTTTACTGCATATACAAAACTCATAATTGATTCACACCATTTTCAGATGATTGCTTCGGCTTATTTTTCGAAAGTTGTCTCGCCAATTCCGAAGAATCGATCAAAGAATTCCTTCAGTTTCTCAATCACCGTCTGTTTCTTTTTAGCTCTGGCACCACCTTTGCCAAAGCGGGATACTGGTGGCATCAACTTGTCGATGTCTGTGCCGGTAGTCTTAACCTCGCCGTCGCGGAATGCGTTTTCCAAAAATTTTCTGGTCTCCGGCTCCTTAAGCTTTTCGTCTTGAATGATCTGGGCCAGTTCTTTTTCTCGTTCTTCTGCAACAAAACTATGCCATTCAGTCAGAACATCATCCACGTCATTAATCCCGGCAATGAAGGTTTCAATGAGTTGCTTCTTGCTGCGCAGTTCAGGGCTGGCATCCACAGCCTTCTGGATCGTAATCAGAATTTCCTTGTCATCACCGTGGGAATCGTGGTACTTCTTGACCAGCATCAGGATGTAATCAATATTGATTTCAATTTGGCGAATCAATTCGATCTCAAAGACGATGTCGTCAGTAATATCCTCTTTTTCACCCTTCGCACGGTTCACCCACTCGTCTCGCAGGTCCTGATAGCGCCCCAGGTAATCTTGGAGGTCCCGTTCCGAAATCAATTCCTTGCCTTTAAAGTCATCGAAGGAAAGCAGCAAGTTCCGCATCCGAAGGATGGCACCAAAGAGAGCGATGAAGTTTTTCTGGTTGTGTTCGCCTTCAATCCTAGGATCAGACAGCGGGAACTTCTTTGTCAGTTCATCGATCATATCTACATAGCCCTGCTGATTCTTTCCGTCTTCCGTAGTATAGCCGTAGTAATAATCAGCGAACTTATGCAACAAGACAATACCGCCGGCCTCTCTATCGCCGAACAGCGCAATCGCAGCGTCCACCCGTTTTTGCAGGTTTCGGAAGCAGACAATGTTTCCAAACGTCTTGATGGAGTTCAAAATACGATTGGTACGGCTGAAGGCTTGAATGAGGCCATGCATTTTCAAGTTTTTGTCTACCCAGAGAGTGTTCAGGGTGGTAGCATCAAAGCCGGTGAGGAACATATTCACCACGATCAACAAATCTAGTTCCTTGTTCTTCATCCGCAGGGAAACATCCTTATAGTAGTTCTGGAACCTGTCGCCGTCAGTGGAATAATTGGTGTGGAACATTTCATTATAGTCCCGGATGGCAGCATCCAGGAAGTCCCGGCTGCTTTGATCCAGGGCACTGGTGTCCTCACTATTCTCCTCACCCAGAATTCCGTCCGCCTCTTCCTCATTGGCGCCATAGCTGTAAATCAGAGCGACCCGCAGCTTTTTGGAAGGATCGGCAGCCATCTGCTTTTGGAACTCCTGATAGTAGAGCTTGGCCATAGACACCGAGGCAACGGCAAAAATAGAATTGAATCCACTGATCCGCTGCTTCTGCTTGATCTCATCCACTGCACCGTTTTTACCAGAGGCCACCTCTGCAATATTGGTTAGGGTGTTGAACAGGTAAGTTTTGTCTCCCCGATAGGTTTTCTGATCGAAATGTTCCAGAATATACCGGGTTACCAATTCGATCCGCTGCGGTGCCATGTAGGCCTTCTCGCGGTCGATATCCCAGACACTCTTGTCATCAATATCCGGTTCGGCGTCCATGGTCTTAATATAGTCCACTCGGAAAGGGAGAACATTCTTATCATTGATAGCGTCCACAATGGTATAGGTGTGGAGCTGATCGCCGAAAGTCTGGGCAGTAGTAAAGAATTGTGCTCCGCTGGCTGTCCGGGCATTGGCCGCAAAGATAGGCGTGCCGGTAAAACCAAACAGGTGATACTTCTTGAAGTTCTTGACGATAGCGGTATGCATATCGCCGAACTGACTGCGGTGGCACTCATCGAAGATGATGACCACATGCTTCTCATAGACCGGATGGGATTTTTCCTTTTTGATGAAGGTGGACAGCTTCTGGATGGTGGTAATGATAATATGAGCGTTGTCATCCTCCAGCTGCTTTTTCAGGACAGCGGTGGAGGTGTTGCTGTTGGCTGCGCCTTTTTCAAAGCGATCGTACTCTTTCATGGTCTGGTAGTCTAGGTCTTTCCGGTCTACCACAAAGAGCACCTTGTCAATGTAAGGAAGCTGGGACGCCAGCCGCGCTGTTTTAAAGGAGGTCAGTGTTTTGCCGCTGCCGGTGGTGTGCCAGATGTAGCCGCCGCCTTCAATGGTGCCGTACTTTTTATAGTTGTTGGCAATCTCAATGCGGTTCAGAATTCGCTCGGTAGCGGTGATCTGGTAAGGCCGCATGACCATCAGCATATTTTCCGAAGTGAAGATGCAGTACCGGGTCAGAACGTTTAGAATAGTATGCTTGGCAAAGAAGGTGCGTGTGAAATCAATGAGATCAGGGATCACTTTATTATTGGCGTCTGCCCAGAAGGAAGTGAATTCAAAACTGTTGCTGGTTTTTTGTTTTCTGGTTTTACCAGATGCTTCCCGAATGGCATTGAATCGGGTGCTGTTGGAGTAGTATTTGGTGTTGGTGCCGTTGGAAATAACAAAAATCTGCACATACTCGAACAGACCACATCCCGCCCAGAAAGAATCTCTCTGGTACCGGTTGATCTGGTTGAACGCCTCACGGATGGCCATACCCCGGCGCTTGAGCTCGATATGTACCAACGGCAGGCCGTTGACCAATATCGTCACATCATAGCGATTATCGTGCCGGGCTCCTTGGCCCTGGCTTACTTCATACTGATTGATGACCTGGAGGCGATTGTTGTGGATGTTTTTCTTGTCAATGAGGGAAATATTCTTGGAGGTGCCGTCGTCCCGGCGGAGCACTTGCACGAAATCTTCCTGAATCTTCCGGGTCTTTTCCACAATATGCTCGTTCGGGTTGGCAATGGCATTGTGAAAGAACTGATCCCATTCGCTGTCGCTGAACTGGTAACTATTCAGCGCTTCCAACTGACGGCGCAGGTTGGCGATGAGGTCGGATTCCTGATGAATTTGCAGATACTCATAGCCCTGCTGAGTGAGCAGTTGGATAAACTCCCGCTCCAGTGCCGCCTCACTCTGGTAACTGTCTGAGCGATTCTTCGCCGGTTCGTAAGAGGTGACAACGGTGTTTTCAGTTGTGGATGCCACGATATTGAAAAAAGACACAAGATCACCCCTCTTTTTTCCGTTCCGGGAAAGTCAGCAGTTTGTCCCGGTAGTATTCATACTGCTTTTGTCGTGCTGCAATCTCAGCGGGCAGACCGCTGGTTTGGTCATTGCAGAGGGCATCAAACTTGTCGAGGATGGAAACAATATGATTCTGCTCTTCAGGTGAAGGAAGGGGGATTACAAATTTTCGTATTTTTTCCATAGGAATATTCTGCATAGATGATGATTGCAAAAGTTTATTTATTTGCGTTTTCCAAAAATTATTACTTTGGAAATAGTATCGCATATACTGTGGATTTAGCCTCTTATCTACTGATCGAATCAGTGCAACATTAGGAGCTAAATAGTATTTATCTTCTGCATCTATGAGAGCCACTTGCCCAATCGTACCCACATAGGTGAAAAGCATATCTCCAACATGGAGTTTACTTCTGGTTAATTTTGAAAAATCACTGGCATCAATATATTTTACATCTGTTAAATCCAATCTTCCGTTTTTTACATTTAAACCACGTAAAGCGATTGTATTTCCGGAGTCTGAATATTTTACATATTTTGTGAACTCAAATCCAGCAAGCTTTGTTACAACTGCAACCTCCCCCAATATAGCTAGAGGAGTAGTATCTGTAAAAGTCAGCAGCGCATCCCGATAATACTCATACTGTTTTTTTCTAGCGGTCAGTTCTTCGGTCAACTCTGTGGTCAGCTCTGTGAAATGATCCAGAATGCGGACAATTTCACGCTGGATTTCCAGGGGAGGAAATGGAACAATGATTTGTTCTATCGCCACTCGTGATAAACGCGGGACACTTGCCTTTCTCACTTTTGAAAGTAGTAAATGCTTATTTTTAGTTAGAACATAGTAAATAAACTTACTGCAGATTGTTTTTCCACCTTCAAAGTAAAAGCAATCATCTGCCGCCCAAAAATCAACTGTCGAATATCCAATTTCACCGGCTGCACCTGCAACAATTACAAAAGTAGTATCCGCATTTACATTATATTTTTCGTAATATCCTAACGGCGTCAAGCTGTTTTGGTAGACAGGGTATTCTCCAATACTAGATAGTTGACTTCTTACAACTCGTACTCCTCTCCTGATCTCAACGACTTCATTTAATTTTTTATATTCCACCCCATCCGGGCAAAGCTGTTGTATTAACTGTTCTAATCGACTCATTCTGCACCACCTTTGTTATCCCACCCCAAAGACTTGACGGCTTCCGAAAATTCTTTCTTGTTTCGAATGTTTTCAAGGATTCCAACTGTCAGCCGATATAAGGCATCAAATTTTTTCAGCCCCAACTCTTCATCAAAATCGCCATGTACAACTGTGCTTAGTTCCTGAAAAAGTTTATGTCCGTTTGCTGAGAATTCTTTAGGAATGATTTCACACTGTGCATCTACTCTCTGCAAAAGATCAGAAAAATTTTTGGGATTTCCACCTTCATATTTTTTATATTCAATTCCAACAGCATTTGCTGCCTGGACTGTAGCTATCTCAAAAATTTTCCGCAAATAAACAATGGAACCTGCACCCAACTGATCGTGGTAGGCTCTGTTTGCCTTTTCAAGCAAATCAGAAAAGCCCTCATAAGGACCACGGCTCAAAGATACCATATCAGATAACTTTTCAGACTTCTTTAAAATTCGCACTTCAGGAGCAACACCGTGGATTTCTTCTCTGCTTTCAACCAAAAACCAAACTGGGACAGGGGCTCCACATCGAGGACATTTCAGTACGCAATCTATACTAATGAGTCGCTCGTGAATTCCGATACAATAGAGCTCATCGCCTGAAATAAATGTAATATCGGATTGACAGTTTTCGCAGTAGTATGTCAACCAGACGGGTCCAACTGAAATTTTCTTCTGTTTCCCGCACTTCAATTTTGAATTGTTCAAAAAACCTTGAACCTGTTCAAATCTACTGGTAGGAGTTTTTGAAAGTACCTCTGAAAGTCTCATTTATGACTCCCTTCAATCTCCTTTACAATTAGATCAATGGCTTCCCGCAGCTTTTGCTCCCGGGCCACAATTTGGGCAATCTCAGCGTTAAGTTGCGCAATATCAATTTTCTCCCGAGTGTCTTCGGCCTCTACATAAGTGGAGACGGAGAGGTTATACTCCTGATTCTTAATTTCCTCATAGCTGGCCAGATGGGAAAAGTGGGCCGTTTCGGTGCGGTTTGCGAAAGTGTCCACAACACGATGAATGTTTTCCGGCGTCAGTTTATTGTTGGTGGTTACCTTGACGCACTCTTTGGAAGCATCGATGAACAGAGTCTTATTGTCCGTCTTGTTCTTTTTCAGCACCATGATGCAGGTAGCAATCGAAGTGCCGTAAAACAGATTGCTGGGCAACTGGATTACGCAGTCGATGAAGTTGTTGTCGATAAGATATTGACGAATCTTCTTCTCAGCTCCACCCCGGTACAGAACGCCAGGGAAACAGACGATGGCGGCGGTGCCATTTGCAGCCAGCCAGGAAAGGCTGTGCATGATGAAGGCAAGGTCGGCTTTACTCTTGGGGGCCAGCACACCGGCAGGAGCAAAGCGAGGATCATTGATAAGCAGAGGATTATCCTCGCCAGCCCACTTGATGGAGTAGGGGGGATTGGAAACAATCAGTTCAAAGGGTTCGTCATCCCAGTGTTTGGGTGCAGTCAGAGTATCTTCACAGGCAATGTTGAACTTGTCAAAATCGATGTCGTGAAGGAACATATTGATGCGGCACAGGTTGTAGGTGGTGATGTTGATCTCCTGGCCATAGAACCCGTTGCGGACAGCGTCATGGCCCAGCACCTTCACTGCTTTCAGCAGCAGAGAGCCAGAGCCACAGGCAGGGTCGTACACTTTGTTGACCTCGGTTTTGCCAACGGTGCCAAGGCGGGTCAGCAACTCAGACACATCCGCCGGAGTGAAGAATTCACCGCCGGACTTGCCGGCGTTGCTGGCATACATAGTCATGAGATATTCGTAGGCGTCACCAAAAGCATCGATGTCGTGGTCTTTCACGTTGCCTAGATTCATGTCGGCCACACCATGGAGAAGCTTCACCAGCTTTTCGTTGCGCTTGGCCACGGTAGCCCCCAGCTTGTTGCTGTTCACATCGAAATCATCAAACAGGCCTTCAAAATTGCCTTCGGACTCGCTGCCCTTGGCCGACTCCTCAATATGACGAAAGACAGATTCCAAAGTTTCATTCAAATTTTCATCCGCCGAGGCTTTGGCACAAACATTGCAGAACAGTTCGCTAGGCAGGATAAAGAATCCCTTTTCCTGAACCAAATCCTCACGGGCTACCTCTGCTTCCTCGTCCGGCATTTTGGCATAATCAAAGTCGGTATTGCCTGCTTCGTGCTCACCGCTGTTAATGTAATTACAGATGTTTTCCGAAATATAGCGATAGAACATTGTGCCCAGCACATAATTCTTAAAATCCCAGCCATCCACAGCACCTCGCAATTCGTCGGCGATGGCCCAGATAGCGCGGTGCAGCTCATCCCGCTCCTGCTCTTTCTTCATGTCTGCCACAGTCATTTCCTCCTGATTTGTGGGTATGAGATAGTGAAAAGTACTTGCTTCGAGTTTTCCCGTACAAATGCCTCCCGAATTTCTATGAAATAATTATATTCTGTTTTGGAAAGATGTACAAGAGCTGCCTTGCTATAGGTGAATTCGCAAAGTTAATTGCATAAAGAGAAAAACATCGCTTAAATGCGAGATTGTTTTGATTGATGAAATGAGCGATGCATGATATAATAAAGGAAATTGTTGATATAACGATGTATTATATGAAAAATAAAAAGCCTCCTTTTGAAGTTGCTAATGAAATGATTGGTTATGTGGCGGGAATTTTGAAGTTAGTCAGAAAACTATCAGCAACGCCTTTTCTTTCAATCAATCCAGTATTGCAGCGCAGTAACCGTATCAAAAAGATCCATGGTCCTTTGGCAATCGGGCAGATCACGCTTTCTTTAGAGCAGGTTACGGTTGTGCTAAACGGTAAGCGTGTATTAACGCCACCCGAGAATATTGCCGATGTAGCGATCTAAAAGGGGCGAAAGTACTCTTCGTTGGTGTAAGATTCAAAAGTACCTAAAAACTAACGAATATATTATGAATGCAGATGTACGGGAGATGTGTGGAGTATCAGCTGCAATAGCGAATAAAATTCTTGATCGATTGGCGTCAGAAAAGAAAATCATAAAATCACGTGTAATTGGACATTGGAAGTATAAGTTTCAGCAATAATTACCGGAAATTTTCCATGTTATGAATAAAAGAGAAAAGGAAGGAAGCAGTATGCCAGAACGCAAGTATAAATTTGAGCGGCTAACACCAATCGATAATATGGATTTGGATGTTTATGAGGATGCTTTAAATTATGTGTTTGAAAATAGCGATATAAAAAATGTGGCTATTTCAGGCGCATATAGTGCCGGAAAAAGTAGTGTTTTAGCATCATACAAGAAAAAACATGAAAAATTGCGGTTTCTTCATATTTCACTTGCACATTTCCAATCACCAAATGAAAAAGATGAAATAGAGGTGAAGCAATCAATATTAGAGGGAAAAATTTTAAATCAGTTAATACATCAGATCCCTTCAAACAAAATTCCGTTAACAAATTTCAAAGTGAAAAAAAGAATTAGCGGCAGATGCATTGCGGTAAAAACATTAGCAGTCGTTGTCTTTTTAATTGCAACGATGCATTTTGTGTACTTTAATATATGGAAAGCATACGTATCGACGTTACTAGCAGATTGGAGGATACACGCGAATTGGTTGAAGATAATCATAGAGTTATCTACAGATCCATTAACTTTAATGGTTGATGGGAGTATCTTAATTGTATTATTTGGATTTTTTATATATAGATTGATTCAAAAGAATAAAAATGTTTTTCGTAAGCTTAATTTACAAGGCAATGAGATTGAAATAATGGAAGAAAGCGATGATTCATATTTTGATAAATATCTCAATGAAGTATTATATCTCTTCGAAAATGCGGATGCTGATGCCATCGTATTCGAAGATATGGATCGATTTAATGTAAATGGAATTTTTGAGCATCTTCGTGAAGTGAATACACTTGCGAACATTCAACTTCAAAAAGAGAACAAAAAGATTCTGCGCTTTTTTTATTTGTTGCGTGATGATATTTTTGTGTCTAAAGACAGAACAAAATTTTTTGATTATATCATTCCTGTTGTGCCGGTTATAGATGGTTCCAACTCCTATGACCAGTTTGTTTCTCATTTTAAAAAGAGCGGATTATTTCAAAAGTTTGACGAGGGCTTTTTGCAAGGTTTATCTCTTTATATTGATGATATGCGTCTGTTAAAAAATATCTACAACGAGTTTGTAATTTATTTTAATAGACTGAATATTACAGAACTCGATTGCAATAAGATGCTTGCCATTATTGCATATAAAAATTTGTTCCCACGTGATTTTTCTGATTTGCAGCTTAATAAGGGCTTTGTATATACGATTTTTGATAGTAAGGATTTATTTATAGAAAAGGAGATAAAAAGACTTAAAGAAAAAATTGCTGAAAAAAGCCATGAAATCGAGATGGCAAAAAACGAGCATTTTAAAACGATTCACGAGCTAGATGTATACTTCGACACAAAAAAGACATCTGATTACTGGAATAGCAGGAAAAAGCTATCGAGTGAAGACCAAACTGAATATACAAATCGCAAGAAAGCCCTTGAACAAAGACTGAATAATACTATCTCTCAGATGGAAGATGAAAAATCTGCGCTCGATCAAGAACTTCTTTTTTTGAAAAACAAACAATTGAAAGATATTATTAAAAGAGAAAATGTTGACTCTATATTTAGTGTTACAAGCATAAATGAAATTGGAAAAGTAACAGATTTTAACGAGATAAAAAGCAGCGAATACTTTGATCTCCTTAAATATCTTATCCGAAATGGCTATATTGATGAGACCTATGCTGACTATATGACCTATTTTTACGAGAATAGTTTGAGCCGTATTGATAAGATTTTTCTGAGGAGTATAACAGACAAAAAGGCAAAAGAATATTCCTATAAATTAAAAAATCCTCAAATGGTTGTATTGCGGCTTAGATTAGTGGATTTTGACCAGGAAGAAATCTTGAATTTTTCTTTGCTCACATATTTGTTGAACACTAAAACTCATGCTGATTATCTGGAAAAATTTATTAACCAACTTAAGGCTACAAATAATTATAAATTTGTAGGGCAATACTTTGATGTTGCATCTGATCGAAATGAATATGTTAAATGTCTTAATTTGAAGTGGCCTGAATTGTTTTGCACGGCTCTTGATAAACAGGCTCTTACAAAAAAACAGATTCGTCAGTATTCAATTGCTTCGCTTTATTATTCTGATGAAAATACAATAAAATTGGTTAATAAAGATAATTGCCTTTGCGACTATATTTCCAGAAGATCTGATTATCTTGCAATAGATGAACCAGACATTAATAAGCTGATTCATGGGTTTAAGTTACTTGGAGTATGTTTTGAGAACTTTGATTATGAAATCCTAAATAAGGATCTGTTTCACGCGGTTTATCAAGAATCTTTGTATGAGATCAGTGCCGAAAATCTAAAACTTATTCAGGGCAACATCTTGAATATAAGTAATGATGATATTGCACATAAGAATTATACTTGCTTACTTTCATATCCGGATTCTGCCATAACTCAATATGTAAATCATAACATTAATGAATATTTTGTTGTTATACTGCAGATGTGTGGGGGGATTATTTTTGACGATGAGAAAACTGTTATTTCAGTACTGAATAATCCGGAACTTATGGTTGAACATAAATGTGCGTATATTTCAGCATTGCAGACAACTATTACTTTTATAAGTGATGTTACGGATCATACTTTATGGGAAGATCTTCTAGAGGCCGATATAGTAAAATATTCGGAACGTAATATTATCGATGAGTTCAATATACTTGAATTGTCTCAAGGCGTTATTTCATATATTAATAGATGTGATATCCAGTTTGATTTTTCAGGATTTAAAGATGAGGAATCTTGCAAAGAAAAACTTTTTGAGGGCGTGGTGAGATGTGGAGATATCGTCAATTCAAAGTATAAACAAGTATTGGTGGCTTTGGGCTTTTATTATGATGACTTTGAAATTTTAAATATTCCACTTGAAAAAGTGACGATTTTAATTGATGCAGATATTATAAAAATGACTGCTAAAAACTTAATTTTTTTACGACAATATTATTCTGACCTAAAACTATATTTTATATGTAAAAACATAGTAGAGTATGTAAGCATAATGTCTAATGATTTGTTTTCACAGGAGGAGCTGTTGGAGATACTTACATGGGATATTGAAGAAAATCTGAAAATTGAACTACTTAAATTTTCGAGTTGTGCAATCTCGGTGATTGGGAAAAATTATTCTCCCAAAATTTGCCTATATATTCTTGATAATAATTTTGAGAATTCTGATTTGGTATCTCTATTTTCAACGTATGAGCAGTGGGAGGACTCGATTCGGACAAAAATATTTGATTATGCATTAAGTAATATGGAAGTCATTATAAAAAATTACGCCAATGTGTCGGAAAAATTAAAGAATAGTCTTCTTCATTCTAGTAAACTAGATGAATCGATGAAAATTTATCTTTTTTCCGCGATGATTCCAATGCTTTGTATTGACCAAATTAAAGAAATACTTAATGTGCTTAATTTGACTAATTTTAATAAGATATTTGATGAACACAGTAGACCTAGATTTGACATTAGTGATGAAAATAAGCGTCTTCTAATGGCATTTAAAGAGAAGGGCTTAATTGCTAATTATGAAGAAGCTCAAGGCAATAGCCGGTATTACAAAGTGATTAGAAAGAAATTAGAAAAGAAAAATAGTATCTCATAATATGCTTATTTGGAAGTGAAGAGAGCGCACTTGTAGTAACTAAAGAAGGGGTAATTACAAATGATTTAATATACGGTGGTTGTCCAAGAGTTCAAAACGGATCGGATCAGCGGTGGAGCGGAGGCGTATACCTTCCTGGGGACTGCAAACTATGTAAAACATGAGGGGAGCCGGCCTATGAATATTACCTGGAAACTGGATCGGCCAATCCCTGCGAAGTTTTTGAAAAAGACAAACAAGCTGGTTGTAGGATAAAGGAGAATCGCGATGACCGAGCTGGAGAAGATTGCCTATGCAAAGAGTTACATAGAAAAACTTGCCAACGGAATCAATCCATTGACAAATCAAGAGGTGCCAGATTCTGATATCATAAATAATGTGAAGATATCTCGCTGTCTTTTTTACGTGTCAGACCTCTTGAGGCAAGTTGTAGAAAATAAAGGGATTTCTCAGTCAAAAAATAAATCTTCCAAGGTTCCGTTCCAGCTGGATTACGAAAGTCGAGAAAAATTTGAATATTCGGAGCTGCCTATTCCAATCAGTGAAATTGAACGTAGAATTAACGCGTTGATTCAGCCGGAGGAGATGAAAAAACTGACTTATAAGCAGATCGCGGATTGGCTTATGGAAACTGGATTTTTGAAATTGGTTGTGAAAGATGATGGAAAAACAGTCCGGAGACCAACGGATCAGGGAATTGATATTGGTATTTCCACGGAGGAGAGGCAGAGCCTAAGAGGACCTTATACAGTTGTGGTTTATAATAGATCGGCGCAGCAATTTATCTTAGACAATTTAGATGCTGTCATTGCGTTCATTCAAAGATGATCGAGAAGATGATCGAGGAAATTATATGACTGAAGTCGTCGCAGCCTTAATCTGGGACAAGGAGAAATTTATGATCTGCCAACGCCCGGCCCATAAGGCCAGAGGGCTGCTCTGGGAGTTTGTGGGCGGAAAGGTGGAGCCGGGGAAGACCAAAGAGCAGGCGCTCATCCGGGAGTGTCAGGAGGAGCTGGCCATTACCCTGGATGTTGGCAAAGTGTTTATGGACGTGGTCCACGAATACCCGGACATGACGGTGGATCTGACCCTGTTCCATGCGACCATCCGGGAGGGAACTCCCCAGAAGCTGGAGCACAACGATATCCGCTGGATCACGGTAAATGAGATCGACCAGTATGCCTTCTGTCCGGCGGACGAGGAGATTTTGAGGAGGCTAAAAGATGTTGGTGAAAACCTATCATAAGTTGGTCCGCGACCGTATCCCGGAGATCATCGAGGCGGACGGGAAGATCTGTGTCTGTGAAACGCTGTCCGATGAGGCGTACATCCGGCTTCTGGACCAAAAGCTGAACGAAGAGCTGGCGGAATACCAGGAGAGCAAATCCCTGGAGGAATTAGCCGATCTTTTGGAGGTCATGCAGGCGGTTGTGCGGGCTCGCGGCTGGACATTGGATGAGCTGGAGCAAGTGCGGGCGGACAAGGCAGCCGAACGCGGCGGATTTGCAAAAAAGATTCTGCTGAAGGAAGTGTGGGAATGAGCGCAGCAACGATACAGGAAATGGTAGCGGAAAAAATAAAAACCCTTTATCGTGTTTCGCATGAACTGGAAGAACTGTTTCCCGGGAGACACTATACGCCCGATGGACATATGATCGGGAGCATTGGCGAGGCGCTGGCGGCCTGCTGCTATGGCTTGGCGCTGTTTGAGGCGTCGGCAGAAACCCACGATGCCAAAGCGCCGGATGGCCGGCTGGTTCAAATCAAAGCGACCCAAATTGACCGGGTCGCACTCTCGAGCAAACCGGAATGGCTGTTGGTGCTGCAGATCCATCCGGATGGCACCTTTTCCGAGGTATACAATGGGCCGGGCAAACTTGCCTGGGAGCATTGCGGGAAAATGCAGAAGAACGGCCAGCGGCCCATTTCTTTGGCAAAATTGCGAAGTCTGCAGGTCCAGGTCCCGGAAGCGGACCGGCTGGAACGGATCATGTGAGGTGCCTCTATGCCTACTTATCGTTCAATCTCTGGCAGCAGTGCCGAGGACTTGTTTATTGAATTGTTTTCTGACACCTTTGGTGCTGAAAAGGCAGGTTATCTCTACTCCCAGTACCCTTTCTTTGATATTTATCAGAACAGCCGGTTTGCCGATTTTATGATCGAGAACGGCGGGCGGAAAGTGGCCATTGAGATTGACGATGAAGCCTCCCATAACCCCAAGCTGGTTTCTCGGAACAAGTTTTATGATGATCTGCTCAAACAGAACAGCATGATCTACCTGGGCTGGGATGTGTACCGCTGGGCGGTGCGGCAGATGCAGCAGCAGCCGGAAACGGTCAAGGATGAGTTGCGGGTCTTTCTGGGCCAGCATCCCAGCTTCAAGGAGATTGAGGACTATCTTCCTACCCAGCGGGGCAAGTCTCTGGATGGCTCCCGTCTGGAACTGAAGGAGCACCAGAAGCAGGCACTGGCTGCACTGGAGGAGATGCGCAGCCGTTTTGAGACCATTGCCCTGCTTTACCATGCCACCGGCACTGGCAAAACGGTGACCGCTGTCATGGATGCCAAGCGCTTTGGCAAGCGAACGCTGTTCCTGGCCCATACTGTGGAGCTGGTGGATCAGGCAGCCAGAACATTCCGGGAACTGTGGCCCCAGGCCACAGTGGGCCGCTATGTGGAGAGTGCAAAGGAAAAGGACGCTTTCGTCGTCTGCGGCAGCATTCAGAGTGTGGCTTTGAATCTGGAGCAGTTCAAGCCAGACGACTTCGGCTACATCATTGTGGATGAGGCCCACCACGCCTCTGCTGATACATACCAGAAGGTCCTGGCCTATTTTACACCAGAATTCACCCTGGGTCTGACCGCCACGCCGGAGCGGGCCGATGACAAGAATATTCTGGACATCTTCAAACATACCGCCCACAAACTGGACATCCAGACAGCCGTGGAGATCGGTGAACTGGTGCCTGTGCGCTGCATCCGAATCCATACCAATATCGATTTGACCAAGGTGCGCTTCAACAGCATCCAGTACAACATCCGGGACCTGGAGAGCAAAATTTATGTGCCGGAACGGAATCAGCTGATTGTGGACACATGGCTGCAATATGTGAAGGATAAGCGCACTGTGATTTTCTGCGCATCTGTCCGGCATGCAAAGGAAATTGCAGGGCGGCTTCATGACGCCGGCGTGGCTGCCGAAGCAGTATCTGGTGAAATCAAAGCGGCCGACCGGCGGGAAATTCTGGCCCGCTTTGAAAAGGGACAAACAAAGGTCCTGTGTGCCTGTGATCTACTTAACGAGGGCTGGGACTGCCCGGCCACCGAGGTGCTCTTCATGGCCCGGCCCACTATGTCCAAGGTGCTCTACACCCAGCAGCTGGGCCGCGGTATGCGGCTGTCGCCCGGCAAGGAAAGTCTGCTGGTGTTTGACTTTGTGGACAACGCCAGCCAGTATAATATGCCTTATTCGATGCACCGGCTGTTCCGTCTGAAGGAGTACAGACCGGGTGCGCTGGTATTGGGAAGCAAGAAGCAGAAAATGGCAGAGCAAGGCCTGTATGAGCGCGGCGAACGCCCCGACGCGATCATTGACTGGCCTGTGGATGCACTGGATTATGAGCTGGTTGATCTTTTCAACTGGCAGGAAGAGGCTGCCGGCATGATCTCCCAGATGGAGTTTGTGCGCCGGGTGGATGTGCAGACTGAAACCATCGAGCGATATGTGCGGGAAGGCCTGCTGGTGCCGGATTTGGTTGTCCCCATGAGCGAGCACCGGACCTTCAAGTACTTCAAAGAAGAGACCCTCAAGAAGTACGCTGAGCAATATGGCTGGACGCTCATTGATGACTCCAACCGCAAGGATCTGTTCATGGAGATGGTTCGTCAGATGGATATGAGCTACTCCTATAAGCCGGTGCTGCTGAAAGCAATTCTTTCTCTTGCAGACAACAAAGGCCGAATGAAGCTCAGCGATATCGTTGACTATTTCCGGAAATTCTATGAGGCCCGGAGGGCCGCTGGTCTGGTGGTGGAAAAAGCCAACAGCATCTATGCAAGAGGCGACTATACCGACGCCCAGGCCCAGCGGAACATCCTGTCCAACCCCTTCAAGCGGTTCGAGGATATGCAGATGCTGCACCATACCAAGACCCTGGGCGTGGTCCAGGTGGATGAATCGGTCTGGAAGAAGCTGACCCAGGAAGAAAAACGGGAGATCCAGCGGATCTGTGATGAAAAGCTGGAGAGTTACTTTGAGCGGTTGAAATGAAAAACGGTTCGCCCGTTGCCTGCAAGAAACTTGCATAGGGCAAAGATAACACTCGGATTTTATGGGATTACTTTGTGACAATAAAGAAAACCCTATACGCAAGGATAGATGAATATGAACAGCATAGGAAAGGCGCTTTTTGAGGCAATCCACAAAGGCAAATGGCTGAGCATCGTTTATAAGAATCAAAGCGAGCAAATCACAAAATACTGGATTGCGGTCAAAACTCTTTCTCCCCAGAATGGACAGATGCAGGTGGACGGGCTGCATCTGGGCAGACTGACGGTGCAGGAACTTTATATCCGGGTGGAACGGATCATTTCTGCCGAGGTGATCGAAGGATCCTGGTGCGAGATCAACGAGGCCCTGGTTCAGGATGTCATGGAAAACCCTCGCAAATATGAAGTCCTTTTTGGTAATACGGCAAATCTTCGGGTTTTGGAATATCTGACAGATTGCCACAAACTGGACAGTACACCCTATAAGACAGAATACTTCCTGATTTCTCAGCTGGATCAGGACCGGTTTCAAGATGGCACGCTTGCCCTGAATGGAGTGCAATTTGCGGAGATCGTGCGGAATTTTCAGAACCGCATTGAGTCCCAATCAAATCGAAAAAAACGCCAGCTCCGGCAGCTGGGGATGAATTTGCTCAGCGTCCATACAGACCGCGGATTGTATGTGCTGGCCTATCAGCCCTTAGGACTGGATATTGAAAATCGTACATTGCGGCCGGTGGACAAGGTTGTGGTCTGCCGGGAGTTCACGGTGGATGGGGTGAAAGTAAGTGCACACGCTTTCCTGGACGCCGAGGACTACGCGCTGCTGGATGAATTTGAAGAGAATGCAGAAGAGATCAAGGATCGCATGACCCAGACCTGCAGCTGGATTCAGGGTGTGGATGATATGCCCTATCTTGTGGCCATTGGGCGGGAAGTTTTGGTGGACCTGGAACACGAGTACCGCGGAATTTCCCGGATGTTTGATGCACCGGAAGGGGAGGGAGTGACGCCCCCGATCCAGGCATTTTTTCGTCAGATGGTGGCGCGGCCCCGCAGAAGAAAATCCTTTCCTCTGGCGCTGCTCAACAACAAGGTCAATCTGGATCAGATGCTCGCCATCAACAATGCGATGCGGTATCCTATTGCCTATGTGCAGGGGCCGCCGGGTACCGGCAAGACAAATACCATCGTAAACACCATGACCACGGCGTTTTTTAACGAGCGGACCGTTTTGTTTGCCTCTTACAACAATCATCCCATCGACGGTGTGGTGAAAAAACTGAAAAGCCTGGAGTATAAAGGCCAAAAAATTCCGTTTCCCATCGTTCGTTTGGGAAATAATGACTGCGTCGAGCGGGCGTTAAAAGAGATCCGCCAGATGTACGAAGCTTGTCAGAGAATTACCGTCTATGAAAAGACGCTGGATCGCAACCACGAACAGCGGGTGGAACGGGCAAAGCGTCTGACCGAACTGCTGGAACGATACGACGAGATCCTGGATTTGCAGGAACGCCGGGAGACCATTCAAAGGTTGCTGGAAGCCCGCAACCACATGAATTTCCAGTTTGAATTGCAGACCGGTCAGCTGCCGAAAGTGGAAGCTGAACTGAAGCGCCGGGGAACCGTGACAACAGAGGATGCTCTGGCACTGTTGGACCAGAATGAGCAGGAATTCTTAAAATACCTCTACTACACTTCGGCCAAGTACATTCGCCGTTTGGGCGAGCCGAAAAATGAGGAGTTAAAGTCCATCATTTACAGCGAGGCCGATCCGGCTGCCAACGTGCTGGCCTTTCATCGATACCTGTCCAAAGAAGAAAACCTGAAAAAATTCTTGCGGATTTTCCCCTTTGTGGCAACGACCTGTATTTCGGCACAGCGTCTGGGCGACCCCGAACCAGCCTTCGATATGGTGATTATGGACGAAGCCAGCCAGTGCAACACGGCAGTCTCCCTGGTTCCGATTGTACGGGGAAATTCGTTGATGCTGGTAGGGGACCCACAGCAGCTCCGGCCGGTGATTCTGCTGGACCCCAAGGACAATGAGGTGTTGAGAAAGAGATACCATGTGGGGGAGGAGCACGATTATATCCGAAATTCCGTCTATACCTGCTTTTTGGCCTGCGACTCGGTCAGTGATGAGGTGCTTTTGCGGTATCACTATCGCTGTGATCCGAAAATTATCGCCTTCAACAATAAAAAATACTACAATCAAAAATTGCAGGTGGCCAGCAAAGGGAAAAGCAAAAGACCTCTGGTCTATGTGAATCTGCCCCATGACACGAGCACAGAAAAGAACACGGCCCCGGCGGAGGTAGATTTGATCGATCGGTATCTGAGCAAATACCCGGAAAAATCTGTTGGGATCATTACGCCCTTTGCACGTCAGAGGGAACTAATCCAGCAGATGCTGACCGAGAAGCATTACAGCAACGGAACCTGCGGGACGGTTCATTCCTTTCAGGGCGACGAAAAGGATGTGGTGATTTTTTCGCTGGCCCTGACCGACAAAACCCGCCCGCAGACTTACCAATGGCTGAAGAATAACAAGGAATTGATTAATGTGGCCACCTCTCGGGCGAAAGACCAGCTGGTCCTGCTTTCCAATAACCAGGAGCTGGAGCGTCTGCATGGGACGGAAACAGACGATGACCTGTATGATCTGGTGAAATACGTCCGGAGCAATGGTGTGTCAGAGGTGTCCCCCAAGCCGGCAGCGTCCCGGGCGCTGGGGATTAAGCCCTACAGCACCGAGACGGAAGAAGCCTTCCTGCAAACGCTGAATCATGCGCTGGATAATGTGTTCCTCTCAGAAAAACGGTACACGGTGCGGCGCGAAGTGGCGATTTCCCATGTGTTTCAGAATAACCCCAGTTACTGCGATTTGTTTTATACCGGCAGGTTTGATTTTGTGGTGTATCAGCGGGAGGGCCGCCAGCAGCTCATCCCGATTCTGGCCATTGAACTGGATGGCCAGGAACATAAAGATGACCCGATCGTCCAGCAGCGGGACCGCAAAAAAGAGAAAATTTGCCGGGACCACGGCTTTGAGCTGATACGAGTAGAAAATACCTATGCCCGAAGATACCACTACATCAAAGAGATTCTGATTGAGTATTTTCGGAGGAGGGCCTAAATTCAACGTAACCGCCCCATAATCCCCCGTCTCAGCAGATCCCATCAGTATAAGAGCAGCACTTTCTAATCCTTTTAGACACAAAAAGAGCTGCCGTGTCAAGTGCGGCAGCTCGGGGTTCCAGG
>NZ_NFLM01000010.1 GCF_002160915.1 Faecalibacterium sp. An121 | reverse complement strand
TTTTTGAGACTTCCGGCACTTCTTAGACTTCTGAGACCTCTGATCTCATTTGTCTCTTTTTCTTATTCTCTCACTTCTTCCGCCGCTTTGCTAGACGGGGGATTATGGGGCGGTTACGACATATGGAACAATTTTTGAATGCAATTTTTGTGACAGCTTCTGAAGGCTGGCAAACAAAAAGACCCGAAGCAGTTGCTTCAGGTCTTTGTCTTGGTGGAGATAAGCGGGATCGAACCGCTGACCTCTTGAATGCCATTCAAGCGCTCTCCCAGCTGAGCTATACCCCCAAATGTTCCGTTTTGCGGGCCGCCGCGGTGGTGTTTGACCGGCGACGTCAGTTATTATAGCAAAGGGCGGGGAGAATGTCAAGCCTGTTTTTGACTTTTTCTGCAAAAAAGCCGCCGGGCGTTGAAGCCTGGCGGCAATGCGTTGTTTTTGCGCTCAGCCTTTGCGCTCCTGCGGCGCGAACAGCTGGGGCGCGGCCTTGTAGATCAGCAGGGCGCCTGCCATGGTCAGCAGGGTCTCAGGGAGCATATAGCTGGCGTTGTAGCCCAGGCTGTAAGTCCAGGCGGCCAGGCCCTCGTTCAGGTTGCCCCACACCAGCACGCCGGACAAGAAGCTGCAGATGAACCGCAAAAAGCCCACCGCAAAGGTGCCCGCCGCGATGCCCACGGCGCGGTTCCTGAAGGGGCGGGCAAACAGATCGGCCAGGCCCAGCGCCATAAAAGCCAGCACATAGTCCAGCAGCACCTCGCCCAGGAAATACAGGAAGCTGGGCACCGGCGGCGCATAGAAGCCCAGCAGCATCTGCAGCAGGCTGTTCACAAAGCCGGTGAACAGGCCCCACTTGGCTCCATGCCGGAAGGACACCAGCACGAAGGGCAGCATGCTCAGGAAGGTGACGCTGCCGCCGTTGGGCAGTTCATAGATCTTGAAGTTGGACAGCACGGTGCCCGCTGCGATCATCAGGGCGCATTCCACAAGGATGCGGGTCTTGGAGTAAGTTTTGGTCATGGGAAAGATCCCTCCTCAAAAATAGTACACAAAAACAAAATGCGCCCGCTGGCATTCAGCAGGCGCACGGGGTGTTCACAAAACGGACGTTCCGCAAACTTACCTACGCCGGCATTACCCGGATCAGGTTAAAGGGTGCTCCGCCTGTGCGGATCTCAGCCTTTCGGCGCCCCTGTTTTCATGTCCGTCTTTCAGTATAAGCGCAGCAGGGCAAATGTCAAGCTTTTTTGGGATGCAAAAAGCCCCCGGCTACCAGCCGGGGGCGGGATAAGTACGAGGTCAGCGCTTGATGTCGTAGTTCATGTTCATCAGGTTGCGGATGGTGCGCACATCGTCGGTGATGTTGGCGTCGCCATGGATGGTGTGTTTGATGGCGCTGCTGGCCACCGCAAAGTTGATGATGTCCATGGCCTTGTAGTGGTGCAGCATGGCGTAGATCAGGCCGCTGGCGAAGGCGTCACCGCCGCCTACCCGGTCCAGAATGTTGAAGGTGAACAGCTTGCTCTCAAAGGTATGGCCGTCCAGCCACATGAAAGCCTTCAGGCTGTTCTCGCTGCCGCTGTGGGCGTAGCGCACATGGCGGGCGATGCACTTGATGTTGGGATAGCGCTCAATGAAACGCTGGAAGATCTCGTCCTGCTGCTCGTAGCTGGGCTGGAGGGGGACGCCGTCCTTCCAGTCGCCCTTGCTGTGATCGTTCTCGTCCTTCCACAGATGGTAGGGCTCGATGCCCAGCAGTACGTCCACATAGGGCAGGCACTCGGTGCAGAAGTCCCGGGCGTCCTCCCAGCTCCACAGGCTGCTGCGGAAGTTGCCGTCAAAGCTGACGGTCAGGCCCTTCTGTTTGGCCACTTTCAGCAGGTCCATGGTCAGGGTACGGCAGTTGGGGGCCAGGGCCGGGGTGATGCCGCTCAGATGCAGCCAGTCAAAGCCGTCCAGCAAAGCATCCAGGTCCACCCGGGAAAAATCGTACTCGGTGATGGCGCTGTGCTTGCGGTCATAGGTGACCTTGGAGGCCCGGATGCCGTAGCCCGTCTCCAGATAATAGGTGCCCAGACGGTGGGTGGGCACATCCTCGGGGGTGGCCAGGATCATGGGAGTGCAGTGCACGTCGTTGGAGCGCAGCATACGCACGGCGCTCTTGCCCAGGCTGTTGTTGGGCACTACGCTGAAAAAGGTGCTGTCCACCCCGAGGTTGGCCAGGGCCAGGGCGATGTTGGCTTCGCTGCCGCCATAGCTGGCCTCAAAGCTGGAGGTCATACGGATCTTTTCGTAGTTGGGCGGGGTCAGCCGCAGCATGATCTCGCCGCAGGTGATGAACTTGGGGGCGGTGGTATCTTTGCTCAGCAGGGGGTTATAGTGTTCCATAAGGTTCCTCCTTCAGTTTCCCATGGGAGTGGATGCAGCCAAACTGCCGCATTGTAATTGTTGTATCCATTATATTTCTTTTTGGAACGGATTTCAAGCAGTCTTGCTGAAACAAAGGAGAAAAATATACCAAATTTTCGTCAAATTTGCTGTGCATCTGGATGAAAACGCGCACTTCCGGCGCAGCTGCGCGGGTTTGGAGAGAGGGGCAGAAGTTCACACGCCGGTCAGATCGAAGGCGGGGGTATATTCTTCCCGGGCGCTGCTTTTCTGCTGCATAAAGCCGCTGGTCAGGCCCTTGTCCACCGCATAGTTGACCACCCGGCGGTATTCGTAGGTGGTGATCCGCCGGCCGATGCCGTGTTCTGCCGCCTTGTAAAAGGGGGTGTACTGGCTCATGATGCTGGGCACCAGGCACCCAGGGTCGGCGTCGTTCCAGGCGGCCATCTGGTCCAGCACCCGGAAGCTGTCGTCGATGTGGCCGGGCAGGGCCAGATGCCGCAGGATCACCCCGCGGCGCAGCATCCCGTCGGGGCCGTAGACCGGGCGGCCCGTCTGGGCCATTATGGCCTCGATGGCCTGCTTTGCCACCGCAAAGTAGTCGGGGGCGGCGCTCATCTCGGCCGAGAGGGCGGGGGAGACGTATTTCAGGTCGGCCAGCCAGATGTCGATGAAGCCCTGCCAGCGCCGGATGCTGTCCGGCGTCTCGTAGCCGCCGGTGTTGCAGACGATGGGCAGGTCCAGCCCGGCGTCCCGGGCCAGGGTCAGGGCGGCGATGATCCAGGGCTGCCACTGCCCCGGGGTGACCAGATTGATGTTGTGGGCCCCCTGGGCCTGCAGGTCCAGAAAGATCTGGGCCAGCCGCTCCACCGTGACCTCCTTGCCAAAACACTGGGCGCTGATGGGGTAGTTCTGGCAGTAGCAGCACTGGAGGGCGCACCCCGAGAAAAAGACGGTGCCGCTGCCCCGGGTGCCGCTGATGCAGGGCTCTTCCCAGAAATGCAGGGCGGCCCGGGCCACCTTGAGGGTGCCCCCCGCGCCGCAGTAGCCGGTGCGCCCGGCGGCCCGGTCAGCGCCGCAGCGCCGGGGGCAGAGGGTGCAGCGGCTGGGGATGACGAATGATGTAGACATATTGCATAAAGTCCCTTCCAAAAGATTTACCGGTGTGTTTCGCAAACAGTATACCATTTTTTGCCCCCGCCGTGTTATACTGATACAGAAAAAACTTGTATACCGCTGCACAGGGAGGGACAAGCGATGCAGACTGAACACGAGGAGATCCGCCGCAATCTGAAATATCTGCGGCTGCTGGCCCGGGATTACCCGTCCCAGGCGGCTGCGGCCAGCGAGATCATCAGCACCCAGGCCCTGCTCAAGCTGCCCAAGGGCACCGAACATTTCATGAGCGACCTGCATGGGGAGAACGAAGCCTTTGTCCACATCCTCAACTCGGCTTCGGGGGTGATCCGGGAGAAGGTGGACCAGGTGCTGGGCCAGGGAGTGCCCCCCGAGACCCGGGCCGAGCTGGCCACCCTGATCTACTACCCGGCCGAAAAGCTGCCTCAGCTCAAGGCAAAACAGTCCACCGAGGCCGCGCTGGAGGACTGGTACAGCCAGACGCTGTTCCGCCTCATCGACATCTGCCGGCTGGTGTCCTCCAAGCACACCCGCAACTATGTGCGCTCCTGCCTGCCGTCCAGCTGCGGCTACATTCTGGACGAGCTGCTCCACGCCCACTTCGAGGACCACGACAAGGACCTCTACTATGGCCAGATCGTGGGCAGCATCATTGAGAACGGGCGGGCCGAGCGGTTCATCACCCGGCTGTGTGAGCTGATCAAGCGGCTGGCGGTGGATAAGCTGCACATCGTGGGGGACCTGTTCGACCGGGGGCCCCGCCCCGACATCATTCTGGACCTGCTGCTGCGCCATCACAGCGTGGACATCCAGTGGGGCAACCACGATGTGGTGTGGATGGGCGCGGCGGCCGGCAGCCCCATCTGCTGCGCCACCGTTCTCAAGACCACCCTTGCTTACCACAACCACGGCATGATCGAGGACAGCTATGGCATCAATCTGCGGCATTTGCAGCGGATGGCCGACCAGTATTACGGCCGGGACGATCTGACCATCTGGATGCCCCACACCGACGCCGCCCGCGGCCCCTACACCGAGGGGATGCTCTACCGCTGCGCCGTCATGCACAAGGCCATTTCCATCATCCTGTTCAAGCTGGAGTGCGCGGTCATCGACCGCAACCCCGATTTCCAGATGCAGGGTCGGGACTTCCTGCGCCGGATCCACTGGGACAGGGGGACGGTGGACATCGGCGGCCGGGAGTACCCGCTGCGGGACACCAGTTTCCCCACGGTGGACCCCGCCGACCCCGCCGCCCTGAACGAGGACGAGCAGATGGTGGTGGAGCGGCTGGTGGCCTCCTTCCGGCAGAGCGCCCGGCTCCAGCAGCACGTCCGGTTCCTCTACGCCAAGGGCAGCGTCTACCACATCGAAAACGGCAACCTGCTCTATCACGGGGCGGTGCCCATGACCGCGGCGGGGGACTTTGCCGCCGAGCGGTTTGAAGGGCGGCTGTATGCGGGCCGTGCCCTGATGGATTACTGCGACCAGCGGGCGCGGCTGGGCTATTATGCCCCCGAGGACAGCCCGGCCCGGCGCAGCGGCCAGGACTTTTTGTGGTATCTGTGGTGCGGCAAGCTGTCCCCGCTGTTTGGGCGCAGCGCCATGACCACCTTTGAGCGGCTGTATGTGGCCGACCCCGCCGCCCACGTGGAGGTGAAGGACCCCTACTATACCTGGTACAACGAGGAGTCGGTCTGCCGGCGCATCCTGGCGGAGTTCGGGCTGCCGGGCTCCTGCCATATCATCAACGGCCATGTGCCGGTCCAGGAGAAAAACGGCGAGAGCCCCATCAAGGGGGGCGGACGGCTCATCGTCATCGACGGCGGGTTCTGCCGGGCCTACCACGACAAGACCGGCATCGCGGGATATACCCTGACCTACTCCAGCCGGGATATGTCCCTGCGCACCCATCAGCCCTTTATCAGCGCAGAAAAGGCCATCACCGAGAATATCGACATCGTTTCGCGGGAAAATATCCTGGAGCAGGAAAACCACCGGGTCCTGGTGGAGGACGTGGATGAAGGGGAGGTCCTGCGGGAAAAAGTGCACGACCTCAAGCAGCTGGTGGCCGCCTACCAGCTGGGCTGGATCAAGGAGACCGCCATCGAGGACCGGGTGTGGTGAGCCGCAGTGGCCGGGGCGGTGTTGTACATTCTGTGAAAAAGGGAGAAAAAAGCAGAATGAATATGGAGAATCTGGGCAAAACAGAAAATAAGGGCAAACCCACGGCCTGAAACTTTGCTTTTTTCGGAGAGTTGTGTATAATAAGGTGAGCCGCAATGGGGCGGCCTCTGTTTGCCGTCCCCAAAATGCGCCTGTCTGTGTGCAAAAACTGCGGGGCGGGCCGGAGGGAAAGCGGCGTGGGACGTTTATGCAATCTGCGGACCCATGAAGGAGATCATTACTTTGGAGAAGTTTGTTATTACAGGCGGCAAGCCTTTGCAGGGCGAAGTCACCATATCGGGCGCCAAAAATGCGGCAGTGGGCATCCTGCCCGCCACCATCCTGGCCGGCGGCGTCTGTGTGATCGAGAATCTGCCCAATATCAGCGACGTGTCGGTGAGTCTGAACATCCTCAGCGCTCTGGGTGCTCAGGTGCGCATGCTGCGCAAGAACACCTATGAGATCGACACCACCCATCTGATGGGCACCAATGTGCCGGACGATCTGTCCCGCCAGATGCGGGCCAGCTATTACTTTTTGGGGGCGCTGCTGTCCCGCTTCGGCAAGGCCCAGGTGGCCATGCCCGGCGGATGCAACCTGGGTCCCCGTCCCATCGACCAGCACCTCAAGGCGTTCAGCGCCCTGGGCGCCCAGGACAGCGTGGATTACGGCATGATCACGGTCCGGGCCAGGGAGAAACTGCGGGGCGCCCGCATCTTCTTTGACAAGGTCAGCGTGGGCGCCACCATGAACGCCATGCTCTCCGCCGTCATGGCCGAGGGCCAGACCGTGCTGGAGAACTGCGCCAAGGAACCCCATGTGGTGGACCTGGCCAACTTCCTGAATATGTGCGGCGCCGATGTGCGGGGCGCAGGCACCGACGTCATCAAGGTGCGGGGGGTCACTCAGATGCATGGGTGCACCTACAGCATCATCCCCGACCAGATCGAGGCCGGCAGCTATATGGTGGCCGCCGTGGCCACCGGCGGGGACGTGCTGATCAAGAACGTCACCCCCAAACACCTGGAGCCCATCACCGCCAAGCTGCGCCGCTGCGGCGCCGAGGTGGAGGAGTTTGACGACTCGGTGCACGTCTGCCGCACCGGGCCCATCCTGCCCACCAAGATCAACACCATGCCCCACCCGGGCTTCCCCACCGATATGCAGCCCCTGATGGGGGTGCTCCTGAGCGTGGCCAAGGGGACCAGCACCATCACCGAGGGTATCTGGGACAACCGTTTCCGCTATGTGGACGAGCTGCGCAAGATGGGGGCCAACATCCAGGTGGACGGCCAGGTGGCGGTCATCGAAGGGGTGGACCACCTGATCCCCGCGCCCCTGCGGGCCAGTGACCTGCGGGCCGGCGCGGCCATGGTGGTGGCGGCCCTGATGGCCGACGGCACCAGCGAGATCGAGGAGATCAGCCACATCGAGCGGGGCTACGAGAACATCGTGGAAAAGCTCCAGGGCCTGGGGGCCGATATCCGCAAGGTGGAGCGGGTGCCCGCCGCGCTGGAGCAGGCGCTCTGATCGGATCGATGTACGACAGCGGGAGCTGCATCCCAGGGGTGCGGCTCCTTTCCTGTGGGGCGGGGAGGGCCCCTTTGGATGGCAGAATTTATCTCGCTTTATTCCGGATCGTCGGGCAACTGCAGCGTGGTGCGCTGCAAGGATGCCTATCTGCTGGTGGATATGGGCAAAGGGGTGCGGGTGACCACCGGGGCCCTGCGGGAGCTGGGGCTGGACGCCGCCGGCTGCGGGGGCATCCTGGTCACCCATGAGCACAGCGACCACATCAAGGGCCTGGCGACCTTCCTCAAGCGGCATCCTTTGCCGGTGTATGGGGCCGAGGCCACCCTGCAGGCGCTGGAGGCCTCGGGGACCGTCCCGGCGGCCTGCCCTCTGCGGGTGATGGACGAAAAAGCCGGGGAGGAGACCGATGTAGCCGGGTTTGGCGTGCGGGCCTTTGCCACCAGCCACGATGTGCCCTGCGTGGGCTACCGCATCTGTACCCCCGACGGCAAAGTGATGACCATTGCCACCGACCTGGGTACCCTGACCCAGCCGGTGCACCAGGCCCTGGCCGGGTGCGACCTGGTGGCGCTGGAGAGCAATTACGATCCCTATATGCTGCGCAACGGGCCGTATCCGTATTATCTGCGGGCCCGCATCGAGAGCCCCCGGGGCCACCTCTCCAACGACGAATGCAGCGAGAAGCTGCTGGAGCTGGTGCAGGGCGGGTGTGAGAAATTTGCCCTGTGCCACCTGTCCCAGGAGAACAACACGCCGGCCCTGGCGCTGCAAACCGTCTTTACCACCCTGGGGGCGGGGAGCGTGGTGCCCGGCAAAGACTGTGTGGTGCAGGCCCAGCGCCGCAGCGAGATCAGCCCCGCGCTGGAATTTTGAGCGAAACGGTTGACAAAAGCCGCGTACATGCTATAATTTAATCGGTGCGGCCCTGCGGGCCGCAGCCGGAATCAAAAAAGGTTTACTTGGCTATGACAGGGCCAGGGGTGCGGCGCAGCCGCGCAGAGAGAGGGCTTTCCAGCTGCAAGGCCCTCCGGTCTGACCACACCCCATGCCACCCTCGAGCTCCCGGTGAGATAAGCCGGGCGCGGCGCAGCGTTATTGCGGCAAAAAGAGGCGGCAGGGCCACAGCCCGCCGCAAATTGGGTGGTACCACGGAGCAGTTACACGGCAGCCTTCGTCCCTGGTCGGGGCGGGGGCTGTTTTTGTTTCCGCTCCGCTGCCGTGTCATATCTAGAACAAGGAGAGAATCGTATATGCAATGGACCGGTTTGAATGAACTGCGTGAGAAGTACCTCAGTTTTTTTGAGGGCAAGGGCCACCTGCGCCTGGGCAGCTTCCCTCTGGTGCCCAAGGATGACCCCAGCCTGCTTTTGATCAACAGCGGCATGGCCCCCATGAAGAAATGGTTCCTGGGCCAGGAGGAGCCGCCCCGCCACCGGGTGACCACCTGCCAGAAGTGCATCCGCACCCCCGACATCGAGCGGGTGGGCATCACCGCCCGCCATGGCACCTTTTTTGAGATGCTGGGCAACTTCTCGTTCCAGGACTACTTCAAGGATGAGGTGATCCCCTGGGCCTGGGAGTTTTTGACCAGCGACGAGTGGATGGCCATTCCCAAGGACAAGCTGTATATCTCGGTCTACCTGGACGACGACGAGGCCTATGACATCTGGACCCAGAAGGTGGGCATCGCCCCCGACCACATGGTGCGCATGGGCAAGGAGGACAACTTCTGGGAGCACGGTTCCGGTCCCTGCGGCCCCTGCTCCGAGATCTACTTCGACCGCGGCCCCGAGTACGGCTGCGGCAAGCCCACCTGCGGCCCCGGCTGCGACTGCGACCGCTATATGGAGATCTGGAACCTGGTGTTCAGCCAGTTCGATTCGGACGGCAAGGGCCACTATGAGCGTCTGCCCAAGCCCAACATCGACACCGGCATGGGCCTGGAGCGTCTGGCCTGCGTGATGCAGGGGGTGGGCAACCTGTTTGAGGTGGACACCGTCCAGAGCGTGCTGCACCATGTGGAGCACATCGCCGGCAAGACCTATAAGCAGAACGAAAAGACCGACGTGTCCATCCGCGTCATCACCGACCATATCCGCAGCTGCACCTTTATGGTGTCGGACGGTATCCTGCCCTCCAATGAGGGACGGGGCTATGTGTTGCGCCGTCTGCTGCGCCGGGCCGCCCGCCATGGCCGCCTGCTGGGCATCCAGGGCCCCTTCCTGGTGGACCTGGTGGAGACGGTGATCCAGTCCAGTGAGAGCGCCTATCCCGAGCTGCGGGAGCACGCCGCCTACATCAAGAAGGTGGTGGGCACCGAGGAGGCCAACTTTGCCCGCACCATCGATGCCGGCATGAACATCCTCACCGGCCTGATCGACGCCATGGAAAAGGCCCATCAGCATATCCTCAGCGGCCTGGACGCTTTCAAGCTGAACGATACCTTCGGCTTCCCCCTGGACCTGACCCGGGAGATCGCCGCCGAGCAGGGCATCCAGGTGGACGAGGACGGCTTCCACGCCGAGATGACCAAGCAGAAAGAGCGCGCCCGCGCCGAGCGCCTCAAGAAGAATATTTCGGGCTGGAGCGCCGACCTGTTCGGTGAGCTGACCACAGCCCCCACCGTCTTTACCGGCTACGACACCCTGACCGATACCGGCGTGGTGGTGGCCCTGTCCGATGAGGAGACCCTCACCGACGGCATTTCCACCGATGACCAGGCCAAGGAAGGGGTGCTGGTGGTGCTGGATAAGACCCCCTTCTACGCCGAGATGGGCGGCCAGGTGGCCGACCACGGCGTGCTGTCCGGCGACAACTGCGCGCTGCGGGTGCTGGATGTGAAAAAGACTCCCAAGGGATACTTCGTCCACACCTGCGTGCTGGAGAACGGCTATGTGCGGGTGGGCGATACCCTGACCGCTCAGGTGGACAAGGAATACCGCTGGGCCATTGCCCGCAACCACACCGCCACCCACCTGATGCAGGCTGCCCTGCGGGAGGTGCTGGGCGATCATGTGCACCAGGCCGGCTCCTATCAGGACGCCCATGTCACCCGGTTCGACTTTACCCACTTCAGCGCAGTGACCCCCGAGGAGCTGGCCCGGGTGGAAAAGATCGTCAACGATAAGATCTACGACTCCATGCAGGTGGATGTCCGCAGCATGGCTCTGGACGAGGCCAAGAAGATGGGCGCCATGGCCCTGTTTGGCGAAAAGTACGGCGAGATCGTCCGGGTGGTGGACGTCTGCGGCTGGTCCACCGAGTTCTGCGGCGGCACCCATGTGCAGAATACCGCCCAGATCGGCGGCTTCAAGATCATCAGCGAGTCCTCGGTGGCGGCAGGCATCCGCCGCATCGAGGCCGTCACCGGCAAAAACCTGCTGATGCGCGCCAACACGAATGAGATGGTGCTGCGCAGCACCGCCGCCGCCCTCAAGGCCAACAACGTGGCCGACGTGGTGGCCCGCGCCGAGGCTGTGATGGCAGAGAACAAGGCCATGCACCGGGAACTGGACAACATGAAGGCCCAGGTGGCCGCCTCCAGGGTGCAGAGCCTGTTCGAGGCTGCCGAGGAAGTGGGCGGCGTCAAGATCGTCACCGCCTACTTTGCAGGCACCACCGGCGACACGCTGCGCGGGATGTGCGATACGCTGCGCGAAAAGGCCGTCAAGCCGGTGGTGGCCGTGCTGGTGGGCAGCGACGGCGCCAAGATCTCGATGGCGGTGGCTGTCAACAAGCTGGCGCAGGAGAAGGGTCTCAAGGCGGGCAGCCTGGTCAAGGACCTGTCTGCCATCGCCGGGGGCAAGGGCGGCGGCAAGCCTGATTTTGCCATGGCCGGCCTGAAAGACCCCAACAAGATCGACGAGGCCCTCCACGCCGCCGCAGGCGTTGTGGCCCAGCAGATGAACTGATGGCCCGACCGCGGCCTGCCGGGCCGCGCTGACCGATAAAAAGAACCATACGAAAGGAGCTGTCCCATCTATGGAAGATTGCCTGTTCTGTAAGATCGCCGCGGGGGAAGTGCCCTCCAACAAGCTGTACGAGGACGACCGGCTGCTGGCCTTTTACGACATCGACCCCCAGGCGCCGGTGCACTTTCTGGTCATCCCCAAAAAGCACATCCCGTCGGCTGCTGCCCTGACCGAGGAGGACGGGGCCCTGCTGGGCCACATCTTCGCCACCATCGCCCGGCTGTGCGACAGCCTGGGCTGCGATGGGGGCTACCGCGTCGTGTCCAATGTGGGGGAGGATGCAGGCCAGAGCGTCAAGCACCTGCATTTCCACGTCATGGCAAAACGCCAGATGGGCTGGCCTGCGGGCTGAGCGCGCAGGCTGCAACAAGTAAGGAGAGATATCATGGCAGAAACCTATACCCTGAAGGTCGCGGGCCTGACCCGTGAGCTGACCATCTGCAAGGTGAACGACCACATGGACATTGCGGCTTTCATCATGCTGGGGGACACCGAGCTGACGGTGGCCGCCGCTGCGGAGCTGCTGAAAAAGTGCCCCGAATTTGATATCCTGCTCACCGCCGAGGCCAAGGGCATCCCCCTGGCCCACGAGATGAGCCGGCAGAGCGGCAAGCCCTATGTCTGCGCCCGCAAGAATGTCAAATTGTATATGAAGGACCCGGTGGTGGTGGAGGATCAGTCCATCACCACGGCCGGCAAGCAGAAGCTGGTCATCGACCGCAAAGAGCTGGATGAGATGAACGGCAAGCGGGTGCTGGTGGTGGACGACGTGATCTCCACCGGCGGCAGCCTGAAAGCCCTGGATGCGCTGGCCGAGCAGACCCACTGCGAGATCGTGGGCCAGGCCGCCGTTCTGGCGGAAGGGGACGCAGCCAAGCGCCAGGACATCATCTTCCTGGAGCCGCTGCCCCTGTTCTTCCACTGATGGGGTCAGGCGGCCGGTCTGCGCCCTGTTCCTGGGAGCGCTGGGGGCGCAGCTGACAGCTGCCTTTGAGCCGCAGGTGGTTTGGCCGCTTGCGGCTCTTTTTGCCATCTTTTGCGCCGCGCTGCTGGCTTTGGGCCGCCAGGCCCGGGGCTATGGCCTGTGGCTTCTGGCCGGGGCGGTGCTGGGGGCGGCGTTCAGCTGGCAGACAGCGGCCCGCTTTGCGGTGTGGACCGAACGGTACGACGGAGAATTGGTGGACCTGACCGCCTGCGTGGAGGATCTGCGCCCCGGCTACACCCAGGATACGGTGCGGGCCAGGCTGCGGGTACAGACGGCAAACGGCGAGGCGGCGGATTTCTGCTGCTGGTGCGACGATCTGCCCTTGTGCCAGGCCGGGGACCGGATCACGGGGCGGTTTTTGCTGGAGGCGCCGTCCATGGACAGCCGGGCGGACCGCTATGCCGATGGGGTGGCGTTCGACGCCTACTACAAGCGGCGGTTCGAGACGGCCGGCCCGGCGCCCGGATTCCGGGCCTGGTCGGCGCGGCTGCAGACCCGCCTCAGCGACGCCCTCTGCCGGGAGCTGGAGGGGGACGAGGCCGGAGCCCTGGCGGCCATGATCGTAGGGGACCGCACCCGCATCAGCCAGGAGCTGAACGATGACTACCGGGCGGCAGGCCTGAGCCATGTGCTGGTGGTCAGCGGAATGCACGTCACCCTGCTGTGCGGCTTTTTGAAGCCGGGTCTGCTGGAGAAGCGCCGCTGGCTGGACCGGGGCCAGAAGCTGGCCATCTTCCTGCCGGGACGGAGCGGCTCCCGCGTCTACCGCCGCCTGGGTCTGTGTCTGGCCCGGGAGGAGCAGGCGGCGCCCCGGCCCGCGGTGGGCGGCTGGCACGCCGGGATCCTGTGGCGGCAGCGGCTGGCGGCCCTGTGGCCGGTATGTCTGGCCGTGCTGCTGTGCGGGATCACCGGGTTTACGCCGTCGGTGCTGCGTGCGGTGGCGGCGGTGGTCATCGGCGCGCTGGGCGTATGGCTGCTGGCCCCCTCCGACCCGCTGACCAGCCTGGCTGCGGCCGGACTGGTCATGAGCGCTTTCAACAGCTATGCGGTGTGCGATGTGGGCTTTCAGCTGTCCTTTGCGGCGGTGGCGGGCACCCTGGCCGGGGCCGCCCTGGCCCGGGATATCCTGCCGCCCCAAGATCCCCTGCCGTATGGGAACGGGGCTGCGGCCTTTCTGGGACGGCTGGGACGGAGCTTCTGGGAGGCGGGGTGCATCTCGGTGTGCGCGTCGGCGGCCACCTTCCCGGTGCTGGTGCTGCGGGGCCTCAGTGCAAGCCCCTACGCCCTGGTGTCCGGGGTGCTGATCCTGTGGCTGGTGGAGCCGCTGATGGTGCTGGGCATCGCGGCGGCTTTGCTGGGCCTGTGGGCCGGGCTGCAGCCCCTGTACCACCTGTGCGCTTGGGGCGCCGGGATTCTGGTGCGCATCCTGAATGGCTGGGCCCGGATGGCAGCTGCCTGGCCCCGGGCCGAGCTCTCCTTTGATACCCACTATGCGGCGGTGGTCTGCCTGGTGCTGATGGGATTGTGCCTGCTGGCCCGCCGCTGGAAGATAAGGCCCGTCCACTGTCTGTACGCCGTGGTGCTGGTAGGGGCTGTAAGTCTGAGCGTCAGCTCCTGGCTGAGCCAGGGCGTGGTGGAGGTGGTTGCGGTGGGCAGCGGGCCTTCGGCGGTGCTGGTACAGGACGGCCGGGCGGTGGTGCTCTATCAGGGCGGACGGGCCGCCGTGGAGCAGGCCCTGGAGCGCCGGGGGATCCGTCAGGCCGACTGGCTGGTGGACCTGCGCACCCAGCCGGGCTACCGCGACCGCCCCGACGCGGCCCGCACCGTCACGGTGCAGGGGCTGGGCGAGAGCTGGGAGCTGAGAGATTACCGCATTGCCTGCGGGGACATCCAGGTGGAGATGGTCCATCTGAAGACAGGCAACGCCGCCCGGGTGACGGTGGGCCCCTGGCAGATCGGCGCGGCCACCCAGGGGGTCTGGCTTGGCCGGCCCCAGCCGGTGGACTGGCTGCTGGCAGGACGGACGGAAAGCGCCGCCTTTGAGGCACAGGGCGTGCTGGCTGCTTCTGCCTATGACTGGATGGAGCAGCCGCCTGCCCGCATCCTGCGGCTGCGTCCGGAGGGCGGCGCAAGGGCAATCCCATGATACACACAGACAGGAGGCGAAGCGGATGCCCACAGAGAGCAAACTGGCGGACTTGGCCCGGCAGGGCTGTCCGGTGTTCTATTTTTATTCCAGCGAGGGATATCTGGTGCGCCAGGCGGTGCGCCTGGCCTGCCGGGTGCTGGCCGGCGGGGAGGAAGTGACGGTGCTGGACGGAGCCGCCCCCCAGGTGGAACAGCTGATCATGGCGGCGGGGACCATTTCCTTTTTTGGGACCCGGCGGGTGGTCTGCCTGCCGGAACTGGACCCCGGGGCCTACGGCGAAAAAGATCTGGAAGCCTTTATGGATACGGTGGCCAGTCTGGAAAACGCCGTGCTGGTGCTGGGCAGCGTCTTTGAGGCCGACCGCACCGGCAAGCCCAGGCCGGGCAAACGGGCCCAGCGCCTGGTGGCCCAGTGCAAAAAACTGGGCTATGCGGAGGAGATGACCCGTCCCGGGCCCACCGAGCTGCGCCAGATGGCGGCCGAACGGGCCCAGGCCCAGGGCGCCCAGCTGACAGGGCCCGCCCTGACCGCCCTGCTGGAGCGCTGCGGCGAGGACCCCTATCTGCTGGAGAACGAGGTGGACAAGCTGGCGGCCCTGTCGGGCTACCAGACCATCACCCCGGCCATGGTGGCGGAGGCGGGAGTGGTCAGCCTGGAGGCGGACGTCTTTGAGATGGTGCGGATGGTCACCGGCAAAAATGCGGCCGCCGCCTGCAAAAAGCTGCATATCCTGCTGCGGCTGGGCCAGGAGCCCATCGCCATCACCGCGGCCATGATCGGCAGCTATGTGGATCTGTACCGGGTCAAACTGGGGCAGCAGAACAAAAAGAATTACAGCGCCGTGTTCAAGGACTTTGGCTACAAGGGCAGCGACTACCGGCTGAAAAAGTCGGCCCAGACGGCAGCGGGCTACACCCTGCCCCAGCTGAAAGCCTGCCTTCAGGTGCTGCTGGAACTGGACCAGGCCCTCAAGAGCCAGCCGGTCAGTCCGCAGGTGCTGCTGGAGACGGCCCTGTGCCGCCTGGCCATGGCGGGAGGCAGCCAGTGAGCGGCCGGCTGCACACCAGCCGGGTGCTGGTGGTGGAGGGCAAATACGACGCGGCCCGCCTGGCCCGTCTGACCGACGCCATGATCCTTCTGACCGGGGGGTTTGCCATCTTCTCGGATAAAAAGCGTCAGAGGCTGCTCAAAGAGCTGGCCAGAAAAAACGGCCTGATCCTTTTGACCGACTCGGACCGGGCGGGGTTCCAGATCCGCACCTACATCACCAATCTGGTGGGCGCGAAATATGTGGCCCAGGCCTATATCCCGGCCATGCCCGGCAAGGAGCGCCGCAAGGCTGCCCCTGGCAAGGAGGGCCTGCTGGGGGTGGAAGGGGTGCCCGATGAGGTGGTGCTGTGCAGCCTGCGCCAGGCGCTGGGCCCCGAAGGGGAGGACGGCCAGGAGGCCCCCGCCCCCCAGGGCCGGGCGATCACCTACGGGGATCTGTACGACTGGGGGCTGTCGGGCACGGCAGGGGCCGTCCAGCGGAAATACCGCTTGCTGGAGGCCCTGGGCCTGCCGCCCCGCCTGTCCAAAAAAGAGATGCTGGAGGTGTTCAACCGCCTGTACACCTTCGAACAGCTGGACGGCCTGCTGGCCCAGCTGGAACTGCTGTGAGACAAAAACGAAAGCCAGGGACGACCTCAGAAGGGGCCTGTCCCTGGCTGTTTGTGTAGCGTAGTCCCGGATGCGCTCAGGCTTCCAGTCCGGTCTCGATGGCCTGACAGAGGGCTGCCAGGTCGCTGCCTGCCAGCAGCTCGAAACGGACCGTGCCCAGCCCGGAATACCACAGCTGCAGCTCGGCGTCCAGATCGCCGATGCCGGCGGTCTCGATGGCAAAGGCCTGCACCCGCTTGTAAGGCAGGATGGTGTAGGCTTTTTTCATCCCGGTGACGCCCTGGATGTTGATGGCGATGACACGCCGGTCGGTGAAGATCACCCCGTCCCGTACGCTCTGGAATTCCTGGATGATCTGCTCGCCGGGGCAGAGCAGGGGGCTCACCAGACGCGCCAGCTTGGAATCACTGACCGGGCGCAGCTTGAGGAAAGACGGATTTTCAAAGTCGATCATGGTTGATACCTCCTTGGATGGATCAAAAATTTCGTCCCAGCAGGGCCAGAGCCTGGCGGCAGTCCCGGCGGCGCAGCCCATAACGGCTGTCCACCAGCACCAGATGCGGCCGCAGCTGAGGCGCAGCGGTAAACTCGTCGGCCCGGTCGTCCAGGATGGCATAGGGCCCGGCAGGGGCGTCCGCCAGCCAGGCGGCGATCTCCTCGCCTTTGGACAGGCCCAGCACAGGAGCTATCCCGTCCAGCGGCGCGCCGTGGGCGGCCAGGACAGAAGAAAGGTTTTGCAGGATGCGGCGGACCGGAGGATCCTCGCTGTCAAAGCCGTACCGCCAGGAAGAGGACAACACCACCTGCGCCCCCGCGCGCCGTACCAGCCTGCCCAGCCGGTGCAGGGCAAGGGGGTCCAGGGACGGACGGTCTATGGGACGGCGCAGCAGCCAGTCCAGCCGGGTGCTGCGCGGGGTGCACAACACCCCGTCGATATCGAGAAAAAGCACGGGCATAAATGCCGCCTCCCAGTTGACGAAACAGGTCAAACGCGTTATACTAAGAAGGATGTTCCGGGGTGTTGCGCAGTTGGTAGCGCGCCTGCTTTGGGAGCAGGAGGCCGCGAGTTCGAGTCTCGCCACTCCGACCAGGAACCGCTGCCGGTGAGGCCCGAGGGGCCGGCCGGCAGTTTTTTGATGTGCGGGGACAGAGATCTGCACTACGAAGGGACGATGGCGTCCGCCTGGGCCTGGGTGAGATAGCCGTTGCGGACCATCTGCCGCAGTACGTACTGCTGGCGCTGGGCGGCCAGGTCGGGCCGGGCGGTGAGCGAGTACACCGAGGGCGCGTTGGGAATGCCCGCCAGCAGTGTGGACTGATAGGGGGTCAGGGCGGCGGGCGACTGGCCGAAATACCCCTGTGCGGCATCGTGGATGCCATAGTATCCGTCCCCGAAATAGATGGTGTTGACATACAGTTCCAGGATGTCGTCCTTGGAATAGCTGTCCTCCAGCGCGAAGGCCATAAAGACCTCCGCCGCCTTGCGGACGAACTGTTTTTCCTGGGTGAAAAACAGGTTTTTGGCCACCTGCTGGGTGATGGTGCTGCCTCCCTGGTCCAGGGTGCCGGTGGAGAGGTCGTGCACCGCAGCCCGCACGATGGCGATGGGGTCGATGCCCGCGTGCTGATAGAACCGGCGGTCCTCCACGGCCACCACCGCGTCCAGATACAGCTGGGACAGCTGATCCAGGGGGGTATAGCCCGGCTGGGCCCGGATGCCGGCCACCCGGTCCTGCAGGCTCTGCTGGGCCAGGGCCGCCCGGTACATCCGGTAGCCTCCGGCGCCCACCAGGCAGCACACGGCCACCGCCGCGGCCAGTACGAGCAGCAGCAGCCGGGTGAACAGTTTGCGGATGATCCTCATGGCGGTACCTCACAGGAAAATCAGGATGGGCACAGCCTGCGTCGGGCTGTGTTTTTTCTATCTTAACACGGCGCCGGCCTTCTGTCGAGGGGGGACAGATTAAGTTTTGCTTGAGAATGCCCCGGCGGGCTGTGCCTTGGGCGGCGGCTGTGGTACAATAGGGCAAAAGGGGAGGTGCCCATATGAACAAAGATAAGACCATCCTGATCGTGGATGACGAGGCCGAGCTGCGCCAGATGGTGCAGGGGATCTTTGCCCGGGCGGGCTATGGTCAGGTGCTGACGGCGGGCACAGGGGCCGAGGCCCTGGCACTGTGCCGCCAGGCCATGCCGGACCTGGTGATCCTGGATGTGATGCTGCCCGATATCGATGGCTTTGCGGTGCTGCGCGCCCTGCGGCAGGACAGCCGGGTGCCGGTTTTGATGCTGACCGCCCGGGGCGAGGCCGAGGACAAATTCGCGGGCTTTGAGGCGGGAGCGGACGATTACCTGGCCAAGCCCTTCCTTCCGCGGGAGCTGCTGTTCCGCGCCCAGGCCATCCTGCGGCGCACCTGCCCGGACACCGGGGGCCGGGTGCAGCTGGCGGCGGCCAGCGTGGATCTGGGCACCGCCACCGCCCGCCGGGGCCAGGACAGCTACCCCCTCACCGCCAAGGAACTGCTGCTGTTCCGCAAGCTGTACGAGAATGCCGGCCGCATCGTCACCACCGGGGCCCTGTGCGAAGCCGTGTGCGGGCCGGTATGGCAGGGCTATGAGAGCACCCTGGCCACCCATATCCGCCACCTGCGGGAAAAGATCGAGTCGAACCCCTCCAGACCGGTGTCCATTGTGACGGTGAAGGGGCTGGGCTACCGGCTGGATCTGCCCGACCCCAAGGGGACGGCGCGATGAACGGGGTGGAGCGGTTTTTCCGCCGGTATGTGTTTTCCACGCTGGGGCTGCTGGCACTGCTGTTCGCGGCCAATGTGGCGGTGCTGGCGGGGCTTTTGCTGGTGGGGGAGATGACCGTTCCCACCACCTTTTCCATCTCCGCTTTCTGCGACAACCTGACCGGGAGCGGCGGGGACTGGAAGGTGAATGTGGTGGGCCAGCAGATGCTGGATGAGCGGGAGGCCTGGGCCATGGTGCTGGACCCTGCCGGCCAGGTGGCCTGGAAATACCGGCTGCCCCCGGAGCTGGACCACCCCTATACCGCAGGGGATATCGCCCGCTTCAGCCGGTCGTATCTGGAGGACTGGCCGGTGACGGTATGGGCCCAGGAGGACGGCAGCCTGGTGGTGGTGGGCAGTCCCAAAGGGTCGATGGTCAAATACTATGTCTCGCTGGACCGGGATTATATGGACCTGCTGACCGTGCTGGCCAGCGCCATCTTTTACACAAACCTTCTGCTGGTGGTGGGACTGTTCATCCGCAGCACCCGCCGGGTGGAAAAGGCCATGGGGCCCATCCTGAACGCCATCCGGGGCCTGGCCGACGGCAAGCCCCAGACCCTGAAAGAGGTGGGGGAGCTGGCCGAGATCAGCGCCAGCCTGAACCGCGCCGCATCCTACATCGCCCAGAAGGACAACACCCGCGCCGAGTGGATCCGGGGGATCTCCCACGACATTCGGACCCCGCTGTCGGTGATCCTGGGGTATGCCAGCCAGCTGGAGGAGGACCCGGCCCTGCCCGAAGCGGCCCGCAGCCAGGCCGGTGTGATCCGCCGCCAGGGCGAAAAACTGACCAGTCTGGTGGCCGACCTGAATCTGACCACCAAGCTGGAATACGCCCTGCGGCCGGTGGAGCGCAAGCCCCTGGACCCGGTGGAGCTGGCCCGCCAGGCGGTGAGCGAAGTGCTGAACAGCGGCCTGCCCGACCGCTATGTCCTGGAATTTGCCGAGACAGACCCGGACTGCCGGATGACGGTGGCAGGGGACGGGGCCCTGCTGGAACGGATGCTGTTCAACCTGGTGCGCAACTGCATCGACCATAACCCCGAGGGCTGCCGCATCGCCGTGTCGGTGACGCCGGACGCGGGGGGCGGCTGCTGCTTCACCGTGACGGACGACGGGGTGGGGGTCAGCCCCCAGCGGCTGGCCAGCCTGAACCGGGGCGCGCCGGTGGCCAGCACCCAGGCGGCAGTCCCCGGCGGGGCGGAGCATGGGCTGGGCCTGCGGATCGTGCGCCAGATCGTCCAGGCCCACAGGGCCAGGCTGCACTTCGCCCAGACCCAGCCCCACGGCCTGACCGTGACGGTGCACCTGCCCGCGTGAAAAAACAGACAAAAAGACCCTGTCTGGGTACAGGCAGGGTCTTTTGCTTCTTTCAGCTCAGCTCGAACATACCGTTGTAGAGCTGATAGTATTCGCCCTTCTGGGCCAGCAGGTCGTCGTGGTCGCCGCGCTCCACGATCCGGCCGTGCTCCAGCACCATGATGGCGTTGGCGTTGCGGACGGTGGACAGACGGTGGGCGATGACGAACACGGTGCGGCCCTCCATCAGCCGGTCCATCCCTTTTTCGATCAGGGACTCGGTGCGGGTGTCGATGGAGCTGGTGGCTTCATCCAGGATCAGCACCGGCGGGTCGGCCACGGCCGCCCGGGCAATGGCCAAAAGCTGCCGCTGCCCCTGGGAGAGGCTTGCGCCGTCCGAGGTGATGCGGGTGTCGTAGCCCTGGGGCAGGCGGCGGATGAAGCTGTCGGCGTTGGCGATTTTGGCGGCGGCGACGATCTCCTCCCGGGTGGCGTTCAGCTTGCCGAAGCGGATGTTGTCGGCAATGGTACCGGTGAACAGATGGGTGTCCTGCAGCACGATGCCCAGGGAGCGGCGGAGGGAATCCTTTTGGATGTCCCGCACATCGATGCCGTCGTAGGTGACGCTTCCCGCGTCGATGTCGTAAAAGCGGTTGATCAGGTTGGTGATGGTGGTCTTGCCGGCGCCGGTGGAGCCCACAAAGGCGATCTTCTGACCGGGCTTGGCATACAGGCTGATGTGCTGCAAAATGGGGTGGCCGGGCTGATAGCTGAAGGTCACGTCATGGAACCGCACATCCCCCCGCAGGGGCACCAGCTGCCCGTCCGGCTTCTGCCAGGCCCAGCGTCCGGTCTTGTGGGCGCAGGCGGTCAGGACGCCGTCCTTTTCCTCCGCGTTCACCAGGCGGATCTTACCGTCGTCCGTCTCGGAGGGCAGGTGCATGGCCTCAAAGATGCGCTCGGCGCCGGCCATGGCAGCCAGCAGGAAGTTGCTCTGCTGGGTGAACTGGTTGATGGGCATGGCCGCCTGCCGCACAAAGACCAGGTAACTGGACAGGCTGCCGATATCGGTCATGCCGGCCAGGGCCATCAGGCCCCCCACCACCGCCACGATGGCGTAGTTGATATAGGAGATGCTGACCACGGCGGGCACCATGGTGGCGGCATAGCTCTGGGCGCCGGTGCCTGCCTTGCGCAGCGCCTCGTTCCGCGCTTCGAACTGACGCAGGTTCTCGGGCTCGTGGTTGAAGACCTTGATCACCTTTTGGCCGCTGACCATCTCCTCGATGTAGCCGTTCACGTCCCCCAGCGCCTTCTGCTGGGTGGTGTAGTAGGCGGTGCTGCGCCTGGCGCTGTAACGGATGTAGAGGAACATGGCCGCATAGCCCACCACCACGATGAGGGACAGGCGCCAGTTGAGCACGAACAGCAGCACCAGGGTGCCGGTCATCTGGATGAAGCTCTGGATGGTCATGGCAAAGCTGTTGTTCAGCGCGTCGGCCACCGTGTCCACATCGTTGGTGAAATAGCTCATGATGTCGCCGTGGAGCTGGGTGTCAAAAAAACGCAGCGGCAGGGACTGGATGTGGGCGAACAGGTCCCGGCGGATGTCGTACAGCACCTTCTGGGCCGCGTAGACCATGGTCTGGGTGTAGCCGAAGGCGGCCAGGGCCCCGATGCCGCAGATGACGGCGGTGGCCATGACCCCCCGGGCCAGAGCGTCCACGTCCCTGGCGCCCACGCTGTTGACCACCGGGCGGATCATATAGGTGCCCAGCAGGTTGCCCAGCGCGCTGACGGTGACCAGCACCGCCACCGCCAGGAAGAGGAATTTATGCCGCCCCATGTAGGACAGCAGGGTCTTGAGGGTGGCCCAAAAATCCTTGGGCTTTTTACCGGTGATCTGCCGTGCCGGCATCGGGGCTGCCTCCTTTCATCTGCGAGTGATAGATCTCCTGGTAGATGGGGTCGCCGGCCAGCAGCTGCTGGTGGGTGCCCACCGCATGGATGCGCCCGTCCTCCAGCACCACGATCTTGTCGGTGGCCATCACCGAGGTGACCCGCTGTGCAATGATGATCTTGGTGACCCCCTCCAGGGCGCCGAGAGCCTTGCGGATCTTCGCCTCGGTGGCGGTGTCCACCGCGCTGACCGAATCGTCGAAGATCAGGACCCTGGGCTTTTTCAGCAGGGTGCGGGCGATGCACAGGCGCTGCTTCTGCCCGCCCGAGACATTGACGCCTCCCTGGCCGAGGTCGGCGTCCAGGCCGCCCGGCATCCGCTGCACGAACTCATCGGCGCAGGCCGCCCGGCAGGCATCCCACAGGGCGTCGTCGTCGGCGCCGGGGTCGCCCCAGAGAAGGTTGTCCCGCACCGTGCCCGAGAACAGGACGTTCTTTTGCAGCACGATCCCCACGGCGTTCCGCAGGGCCGTCAGGTCGTAGTCCCGCACGTCCCGGCCGCCCACCAGCACCCGGCCTTCGGTGGCATCGTACAGCCGGGGGATCAGCTGGACCAGGGTGGATTTGGCGCTGCCGGTGCCGCCCAGGATGCCCACGGTCTGCCCCGGGGCAATGTCCAGGTCGATGTCCGCCAGGGCGTATTCCGCCGCGTCGGGATGGTATTTGAAGGAGACGTGCTCGAACCGGACCCCGCCGTCGGGGATGTCGGTGACGGGGTGTTTGGGGCTGGTCAGCTCGACCGGCTCGTCCAGCACCTGCGCCACCCGGCGGGCGCTGGCCAGCGAGCGGGTCATCAGCAGAAAGACGTTGGAGATCATCATCAGGGAGTTCATCACCTGCAGCACATAGCTGAGGAAGCTGGTCAGCCGGCCCACCGTCAGGCTGCCGTGCAGGATCATGTTCCCCCCGAACCAGAGGATCAGCACCATGGCGGCGTACATGGTCAGCTGGAAGGCGGGCAGGTTGAGCACCGCGGTGCGGAAGGTGGAAAGGCTGGTGTCCATCAGCTCGGTGTTGACCTGGCGGAACTTCTCCTCCTCATACTCCCCCCGCACGAAGGCCTTGACGGCCCGGATGGCGGTGAGGCACTCCTGCACCACGTTGTTCAGATGGTCCATCGACTGCTGCAGCCGGGTGTACATGGGGGCGATGCGCCGCACCACAAAGAACAGCACCGCCCCCAGCACCGGCCCGCAGACAAAGAACACCACCGCCAGCCGGGGGCTCATCATAAAGGACAGGACGATGCCCAGCACCAGCATGGAAGGGCCCCGCACCAGGGGGCGGAAGCCGCCGTTGATGGCGTTCTGCAGCACGGTGACGTCGGTGGTCATCCGGGTGATGAGGGAAGAAGTCTCAAAGTGGTCCAGGTTGCCAAAGGCGTACTGCTGCACCTTGGCGTACTCGGCCCCGCGGATCCGTGCGCCGAACCCGTAGGAGGCCCGGGCGGCATACCGCGCATACAAAAGCCCGGTGACCAGGGCCAGGAGCGCGCACAGGGACATTTCCACTCCGATGCGCAGGATGCAGCCCACGTCCCCCCGGGCCACGCCCTGGTCGATGATGTCGCTCATCAGCACCGGGATTACCAGCTCAAAGCTGGTCTCGATCACCACCAGCAGCATCCCCAGGGCCATGTCCCGGCGGTAGGGGCCCATATAGCCAGACAGACGTTTCAAATCGTTCATAGCATACCTTCTTCCCGCGTATTCGCCCGGCGGACCGGGCTTGATCCCTTTATTATAGCGCGGCGGTAGGGTTTGTCAATATCCGGCCGCGCCGCCGGTCACCGCCGCAGATCGGCGTTCCAGTCGAAGATGATGCCGGTGGCGGCTTTATACCATTGTACCAGATGGGACGGCAGGATTCCAGCACCCGCGATTTTTTGTCGAATGACCGGGGGTGTCTTATTGCAATTTTCGGTATGGAATGCTACAATGAAGGCCTGAACAAAGAAAGGGGGCTATCCTTGTGCAATATGCTGTGTTTGACCGCCCGGCGGTGACCATTTACGACCTGCCCCAGCCCACCATGCCGGGGCAGGACGGCCAGACCGTCTCGGCCATCGGGGACCAGGGCCTCTACGGCCAGAGCTGTCAGGTGCTGGAGGACGCGGGGGAGATGGTGCGGGTGCGCACCTTCTATGGGTATCCGGGCTATGCGGCCCGGGACAGCCTGCGCTTTTTGACCCGGGAGCAGATGCAGGCCTATCTGGCGGCCCCCGCCGTGATGGCGGCCCGCACCGCCGACCTGCTCAGCTGTCCCCAGGTGGCGGGCATCCCGCTGCTGACGGTGGAGCGGGGCGCCCGGCTGCGGCTGGCCCCCTGTGCCGAAAAGCCCGACGGCTGGACCCGGGTGCTTCTGGCCGACGGCCGCGCCGCCTGGGTGTGGGACAGGTCTTTGGAGCCTCTGTGCTGGGAGGAGGACGCGGTCTTTACCCAGCGGGAGGGCCTGCCCTTTGACGATGCCCTGGCCCAGGCTCTGGGCGTGGAGCCGGGGCAGCTGGTGCGCCGCGCTCTGGACCGGTGGCACGGGGGAGACCCCGGGGCTTTCCGCCGGGCGCTGTGCGAGACGGCCCGAAAGTACCTGGGGGCACAGTACCGCTGGGGCGGCCGGGCCGGCAGCGGCCTGGACTGTTCGGGCCTGGTCAGCAGCGTCTATATGCAGAACGGGGTGCTGATCTACCGCAACGCCCAGATCAAGCCGGGCTGGCCCATGCGCTCCATCCCACGGGAAAAGATGCGCCCGGGGGACGCCCTTTATTTCCCGGGGCATATCGCCCTGTATCTGGGGGAAGGGCTGTACATCCATTCCACCGGGGCGGCGGCCAGCGGCGGCGTGGTGTACAACAGCCTGGACCCGGCCAGCGGCATCTACCGCGCCGACCTGGACCAGAAGCTGACCGCCGTGGGCACGGTACTGGAGAACTGAAAGGAAGAACGGTATGAAAGTTTGGGATCTGCACTGCGACACCCTCAGCGAGCTGCGCCATGCCCGGCAGGCGGGCCGGCCCCTCAGCTTTGCCCGCAATGGACTGCACATCGACCTGGCCAAGCTGGAGGCGGGGGACTATATGCTGCAATGCTTTGCGGCTTTTGTGAACCTGGGGGCAGAGGATGACCCCCTGGTGACCGCCCTGGAGGAGATCGACATCTTCAAGGAGCTGATGGCGGCCTACCCGGACCGCATCGCGCCGGTGTACACCGCCGCCGACATCCGCCGCAACGCCGACGCCGGCAGGATCAGCGCCATGCTGACGGTGGAGGAGGGGGGCTGCTGCAAGGGCAGCCTGGGGGTGCTGCGCCGCCTGTACGAACTGGGGGTGCGGATGATGACCCTCACCTGGAACTACGACAACCAGCTGGCAGCCTCCAATGTCAAGGAGAAGGGTCCCTTCCTGTGGCCCTGCCCCCCGGACACCCTGCATGGCCTGACCGGGACGGGCCTGGCTTTTCTGGCAGAGATGGAGCGGCTGCACATGATCGTGGATGTCAGCCACCTGTCGGACAAGGGATTCTGGGACGTCGTGCAGCACAGCACCCGCCCCTTTGCGGCCAGTCACTCCAATTGCCGCGCCCTGGCTCCCCACTGCCGCAACCTCACCGACGAGATGATCCGGGCCATGGCCCGGCGGGGCTGCATCGCGGGGCTGAACTACTGCACCGCCTTCCTGGACGACCAGCCCGACCCGGCGGCCTGCCGCAGCACGGCGGCCCTGATCGCAAAGCACGCGGCCCACTTCCGACAGGTGGGCGGAGCGGAGATGATCGCCCTGGGCAGCGATTTTGACGGCATCGGCGGCCCTTTGGAGATGGACGACTGCTCCAAACTGCCCCTGCTGGCGGATGCGCTGCGGGCAGAGGGCTTCTCGGAGGACCAGGTGGAGGGGATCTTCTGGCGCAACGCCCGGCGATTCTTTGAGGAAAACCTGTGATACATACGGGACAAAAACGAGGTATAACAACGATATGGATAAAAATATGACCCTGGAAAAGCGGATCGCCGCCGAACTGTACTCGTACCGCGGGCAGATGAGCGTCTACCTGGACGACCTGCGGGGGCACACGGTGGAGATCGGGGCGGACGAGCCCTTTGAAACGGCATCCACCATCAAGGCCTACATCCTGGCGGCTCTGTATCTGCAGGCCAGCCGGGGCCAGGCCAGCCTGGAGGACCGGATCACCTACCAGCCCCAGCACTTTGTGGATGGCTCGGGGATGCTGCGGGCCCTGGGGGTGGGGGCGGCCCTCAAGGTGAAGGATGCCGCCACCCTGATGATCATTTGCTCGGACAACATCGCCACCAATATGATCATCGATTACCTGGGCCTGGACCAGATCAACCGCTGCATCCGGGAGCTGGGCTTTGCGCACACCGTGCTGCACAACACCCTCCACTTTGACCGGTACAGCCAGCTGGGCACCACCACGCCCCGGGATTACGGCAGCCTGTTCGCGCAGGTGGCCCGGGGCAGCCTGGTCAGTCCCCAGGCCAGCCGGGAGATGCTGACCATTTTCCGGGCCCAGCACTACAACACCATGCTGACGGCCGATTTCCCGCCCTACTACCTGGACTGCGAGGAGACCGGTGACCCGGAACTGATCTGGGTGGCCAGCAAGAGCGGAAGCATGAACGCCTGCCGCAACGACGGCGGCATCGTCCACACCCCCTATGGGGAATACGTCATCGTGCTGATGAACAAGAACTTTGAGGACATCATCGAGTACAACGCCCATCCGGCCATGGTATATGGGGCCAGGGTCAGCCGTATGGTGCTGGACCAGGTGCTGGCCTGTGAGGGCAGCCTGTGGCTGACCGGCCCGTCGGATGGAGCGGAGCGCCGGTTTTGAAATACAACGCAGAGGAGGATCATGATGGGTGATATTACGGTAAGCAGCCCGATGCTGCTCTTTTTGATCTGTATGACCGGTTTTGCCGGGGTGGTGGACTCGGCGGCGGGAGGCGGCGGCCTGATCAGCCTGCCGGCCTACCTGTTTGCGGGGCTGCCGGTGCACTATACCTATGGGACCAACAAATTCAGCGCCGCCTGCGGCACCACCTTTGCCACGGCCAAATTTTTCCGGGGCGGCGCGGTGGACCTGCAGGTGGGCCTGCTGGCGGCGGCGGGCAGCTTTGTGGGCAGCGCCGCGGGCAGCCATCTGGCCGTGTGGCTCAGCGACGGCGTGCTGCGCCTGATGATGCTGTGCATCCTGCCGGTGGCGGCGGTGGTCATCCTGACCCAGTGGAAGCGCCCCGACCATGACTGCGGCGACTGTCCGCTGACCCGGGCCAGGATAGCCCAGGCCCTGGCCATCGGCGTGGGCATCGGATGCTACGACGGTCTGTTTGGCCCGGGCACCGGCACCTTTGCCATCATTGCGTTCAGCACCCTTATGGGGTACGATATGCGCCGGGCCAGCGGCAACGCCAAACTTCTCAACCTGGCCAGCAACTATGCCAGCCTGGTGACCTATCTGGCCTCGGGACTGGTGGTGTTCCACATCGCCATCCCCTGCGCCATCAGCGGCATCGTGGGCAACCTGATCGGCAGCCGTCTGGCTCTGCGGGGCGGCGCCAAGGTGATCCGCCCCATGATGCTGGTGGTGCTGGTGCTGCTGCTGGGCCGCCTGACCGCCCAGGCTGCGGGCCTGGCCTGAATCCAATCAAAAAGGCCAGTCGTAGCAAGTACGGCTGGCCCTGTGTTTTATCGTGGTTACAACGTGAGATCCGGGTCGAAGAAGGACACCGCAAAGGCCCCCGGCCCCGCGTGGGTGCCGATGACGCAGCCGATCTGGCCCAGATGGGGCTGGGACAGATGCAGGTTGTGGGTCAGATAGGTCTGGATGGGCTCCACCTCCCGGGGATTCTCGGTGTAGAAGGCGGCCGTCTCGAACCGGGGATTGACCCCTCCCATCCCCTCTACCTTTTTAAAGAGGGCTACATAGGCTCCGGGCAGGCCCCGGGCGCTGCCGATCAGCTTGACCCTGCCTTCCGCCACGGCGATCAGAGGTTTGACCCCCAGCATCCCGCCGGCAAAGGCCACGCCCGCCGGCAGGCGGCCGCCTTTGCGTAGGTAATTCAGATCGTCGATGACGGCGGCCAGATGGACGTGTTTTTTGGCCTGCTCGATGGCAGCCACGATCTGGGCGGCCGGTTTGCCCTCGTCCCGCAGACGGACGGCCAGCCGCACCAGCAAAGCCTGGGCCAGGGTAGCGGTGGTGCTGTCGATCACGAATACGTTGTCACAGCCGGCCATCTCGGCCCCGAGCCGGGCCGACTGACAGGTGCCGGACAGCTTCTCGGAGATCAGGATGGCCACCACCTGGTCCCCCTCGGCGGCCGCCTGGGCAAAGGCGTGCTCAAACAGGGCCGGGCTGGGCTGGCTGGTGGTGGGCAGCTTCTTGCATCGGCTCAAGGCCTGGTAGTATTCGTCGGGGGTCATGTCGATGCTGTCCCGGATGACAGACCCGTCCTCAAAGGTGACGTTCAGGGGAATGACGGTGATGCCCAGCTTCTCCGCCTCGGCGGGTGTGAAGTCGGCTGCGGAATCGGTCAGGATGCGTACCATACGTTTCTTTTACCTCCCTAACGGGCAGGGGATGCCCGGCCCTCTCTCTCCCTGCGCCGCAACAGGTGCAGGCTGTGTATAGTATACCGGCCATCCGCCGGAAAGTCAATTCTTTGAACAAAATGGTCATGCCGCGTTTTGCGGCGCATATGCGAACATTTTAAAAGGAGGACCCTGCATGACAGATCATGAGCTGATGGGCGCGGCCCTGGCCGAGGCGGAGAAGGCCGCCGCCCTGGGAGAAGTGCCGGTGGGCGCGGTGGTGGCCCGCCGGGGCGAGATCGTAGCCGTTGCCCACAACACGCGGGAGACCGAGCGCAACGCGGTCCACCATGCCGAGCTGCTGGCCATCGACCGGGCCTGCAAGGCTTTGGGGGGCTGGCGGCTGTGGGAATGCGAGCTGTTCGTCACCCTGGAGCCCTGTCCCATGTGCGCGGGCGCCATTCTCAACAGCCGCATCCGGCGGGTGGTATACGGCGCCGCCGACCCCAAAGCCGGGTGCTGCGGTTCGGTGACCGATCTGTTTGCCCTGCCTTTCAACCACCATCCGGCGGTGGAAGGAGGGCTGCGGGCAGAGGAGGCTTCGGCTTTGCTGGCAGAGTTCTTTGCGCGCCTGCGGGCCCAGCGCGGCACGCGGAAAAAATGGCGCCCCAAAGATCCCGAGACAAAAGAATGACAATTTTTTTACACCCTCTTTCTTTTTTCGCGCCGATGGTGTATAATATACGATGGTATTTTGCCGAATGTTCCCGCTTTTATGCTCAAAAATGCCGCAGGGCCGGCGATTCCGGCGGATGCAGTTCAGGCGGCGCGGCAGCGGGCACAGGGACAGGCCCTGTGAAGCATCGGCAGCCGATTTATCAAGCAGGAGAAAAAGCCCATGCGCGAAGATGATTTTGAGCTGACTTTTGATCTGGACCCCCCCGCGGAGGACCATGAGCCTTCCGCTGCGGCCTCTGCAGAGCCGGCCCCCGCCGCGGAGGCGCCCAAGACAGAGCCGGCAGCAGAGCCTGTGCCCCAGGCCCGCCCGGAACAGGCGCCGTCTGCTGCGGCAGCCCGGCACACGCCGGGCCGGGGCGTGCTGGTATCGGGCGGGGACCGCGGGATCGGCGCCGCTGCGGCCCGCGCTTTTTATCAGGCGGGGTATCGGGTGGCGGTGCTCTACCACACCAACGCCCAGGCGGCGGCGGACCTGGAGGCAAGCCTGCCCGGCTGTGTCGCGCTGCAATGCGATGTGGCCAGCCGCCCTGCCTGTGAGGCGGCCTTTGCCGCAGCGGAGGCGATGCTGGGCCATGTGGACATCCTGGTCTGCAATGCCGGCATTGCCCAGCAAAAGCTGTTCACCGACATCACCCCGGAGGAATGGCAGCATATGCTGGACGTCAACCTGACCGGCGCGTTCCATCTGTGCCAGCTGGCCCTGCCCGGCATGATCCGCCGCAAATGGGGACGGATCCTGACGGTGAGCAGTATGTGGGGCCAGACCGGCGGCAGCTGCGAGGTGCACTATTCCGCCGCCAAGGCTGGCCTGATCGGCCTGACCAAGGCCCTGGCGCGGGAAGAAGGCCCCAGCGGCATCACCGTCAACTGCGTGGCCCCCGGGGTCATCGACACCGATATGATGGCCGCCTTTACCCCGGCAGACCGTCAGGCATTGGCGGAGGAGACCCCGGTGGGGCGTCTGGGCAGCCCCCAGGAGGTGGCCCGGGCCCTGCTTTTCCTGGCAGGGGAAGAAGCCGGGTACATCACGGGGCAGGTGTTTGGGGTGAACGGCGGTCTGGTGATATGATCCGCCGTCCCCCGCTGGCCTGTTGAGGAAAAAGGAGAGATTATTATGGGCATGACCTTAAAAGAGATGCTGCGCAAGGGCGCAAGCGATGGCACCGTCAACGCCGACGAGGTGCGCGCACTGGCCCAGGAGTGCGGTCTGGATACCGAAAGCCTGTACACCATTCTGGAAGAACGGGGCATCAAGATCCAGGAGAACGAGGCCGCGCTGGATGTGGACAGCATCCTGGCCGAGGTGGAGAGCGCCGAGAACAGCGCCAACGAGACCGACTACGATGAGCCGGAGGACGACCACATCGAGGAGAACCCCGCCGACCTGAAGGCCGCCATGGACGAGCTGCTGGACGACCCCGTCAAGAATTATCTGAAGCAGATCGGCCAGATCCCCCTGCTGTCGGCGGAGCAGGAGGTGGAGCTGAGCCGCCGCATCCACGCGGGCGCCGAGGCGGCCCGCATCCTGCAGGCCGACCGCCGCAAGTACAACCGCCCCGATTACATCAAAAAGAATACCGCCCGCTTCTCCTTTGAGGAGGACGAAAATTCCCCCGACTATGAGGAGCCGGAGGATGCAGAGGACGCGGAGGACCGCCGGGACAAGGAAAGCCCCGAGGATGCCGCTGAGGACGCCGCCGAGGAAAAGGAAGCCATGGAGGCTGTGGAGGACGGCCCTCTGAGCGACGAAAAGCGGGAGGAGCTGCTGAAGGCCCGGCAGGACGGTCTGAACGCCCGCCGCAGCCTCAGCGAGGCCAACCTGCGCCTGGTCGTGTCCATCGCCAAAAAACATGTGGGCCACAATCTGGCTTTCCTGGACCTCATCCAGGAGGGGAACATCGGCCTGATCAAGGCGGCCGAAAAGTTCGACTGCGCCCGCGGTTTCCGCTTTTCCACCTATGCCACCTGGTGGATCCGGCAGGCCATCACCCGCGCCATCGCGGACCAGGCCCGCACCATCCGCATCCCGGTCCATATGGTGGAGACCATCAACCGGATGCGCCAGGCCACCAGCCAGCTGGTCTACCAGAACGGCCATGAGCCCACCGCCGAGGAACTGGCCAAGGCCATGGATATGACGGTGGAGCGGGTGCGGGAGATCCAGCGGATGGCCCAGGAGCCCGCCAGCCTGGAAAGCCCCGTGGGCGAGGAAGAAGATTCCTCTCTGGGGGACTTTGTGGCCGACGAGAACGCCGAGGCCCCCGGCAAGGCCGCAGACCGCGCCATGGTGGCCCAGCAGATCAACCTGGCCCTCAAGAGCCTGACCCCCCGGGAAGAAAAGGTGATCCGGCTGCGCTTCGGCCTGGACGACGGCCGTCCCCGCACCCTGGAAGAAGTGGGCCGGGACTTTGGCGTCACCCGCGAGCGTGTACGCCAGATCGAGGCCAAGGCCATCCGCAAGCTGCACAGCCGCAAATGCCTGACCTTGCTCAACGGCTTGATCGAGTAATGGTTGCATCCGGCAGCCGTTTGTGGTATACTGAATGACGATGCACGGCGTGTCCGCCCGGGCCCGCCGTGCTTGCAATGCGCCATCGCCAAGCGGTAAGGCAGGGGACTTTGACTCCCCCATCGCAGGTTCGACTCCTGCTGGCGCAACTTGATAAGTCCCCGCATGGATGCTTGAAAAACCAAGTGTCCATGCGGGGTTTTTGTTTTTGCGGCCTGTTTGCAGGCGATTCGAAAAAGCCTGCAAAAACGCCCCTGTGTCACACCGTCAAGGTGCAGCACAGGGGCGTTTGTTGGATCTCTTGCTTTGGTCTGCGCGGCCCGTTTGGGGTCGAACGGCTCTCCGGGCAGCGGATGGATCTTGCGCCGGCTTACTTCAGCACTGCGCCGAAATTGGCGCTGGTGACCATGCGGGCATAGCGGCTCAGCCAGCCCGACCGGACGTTGGGCTGGGGCGCTGTATAGCGCTCCTTGCGGGCGGCCAGCTCCTCCTCCGACACCTCCAGGGTGATCTTGGCGTTGGGGATATCGATGGTGATGGTGTCGCCCTCCTCGATCAGGCCGATGGGGCCGCCGGCGGCAGCCTCAGGGCTGACATGGCCGATGGCGGCGCCGCGGCTCGCGCCCGAGAAACGCCCGTCGGTGATCAGGGCCACGGTGGTGTCCAGCTTCATGCCGGCCAGGGCCGAGGTGGGGTTGAGCATCTCCCGCATCCCGGGGCCGCCGCGGGGGCCTTCGTACCGGATGACCACCACGTCCCCGGGCACGATCTTGCCGGCGTAGATGGCGGCGATGGCCTCCTCCTCGCTGTTGAATACACGGGCCGGGCCGCTGTGGGTCTGCATCTCGGGCGCCACGGCGCTGCGCTTGACTACGCAGCCGTCGGGGGCGATGTTGCCCCACAGGATCTGCAGGCCGCCGGTCGGGCTGTAAGGATCGTCGATGGGCCGGATGGCCTTCTCATCCAGGATGTGAGCGCCGGCGATGTTTTCACCCAGGGTCTTGCCGGTGACGGTGGGGACATCCAGATCCAGCAGGCCCTTCTTGGCCAGCTCGGCCTGTACCGCCGGGATGCCGCCTGCCGCGTACAGATCCGGCATATGGGTGGGGCCGGCGGGAGCCAGGTGGCAGAGGTTGGGGGTGCGGGCCGAGATCTCGTTGAACATGGCCAGGTCGATGGGGACGCCCGCCTCATGGGCGATGGCCAGCAGGTGCAGCACCGTGTTGGTGGAGCAGCCCAGGGCCATATCGCAGGTCAGTGCGTTGCGCAGGGAGCGCTCGTTGATGATCTGGCGTGCGGTGACCCCCTTGCGCACCAGGTCCATCACGGCCATGCCCGCATGCTTGGCCAGCTGCAGCCGCTTGGAGTAGACGGCGGGGATGGTGCCGTTGCCGGGCAGGGCGATGCCCACCGCCTCGCACAGGCAGTTCATGCTGTTGGCGGTGTACATGCCCGAGCAGCTGCCGCAGCTGGGGCAGCAGTTGCAGGTGCAGTCCTCCAGCTGGGCGTCGGTGATCATCCCGGCCTTGTAGGCGCCTACCGCCTCGAACATCTTGCTCAGGCTGACTTCCTCGCCGCCATAGGTGCCGGCCAGCATGGGCCCGCCCGAACATACCACGGCGGGTACGTCCAGCCGGCAGGCCGCCATTACCATGCCGGGCACGATCTTGTCGCAGTTGGGCACCAGCACCAGGCCGTCCAGCTGGTGGGCCTGGCACATGGTCTCGACGCTGTCGCAGATCAGTTCCCGGCTGGGCAGGCTGTATTTCATGCCCACATGGCCCATGGCGATGCCGTCGCACACCCCGATGGCGGGCATCAGGATGGGGGTGCCCCCCGCCATCTGGACCCCGGCCTTGACCGCGTCGGCGATCTTGTCCAGGTTCATATGGCCGGGCACGATCTCGCTGTAAGCCGAGATGACGCCGATCAGGGGACGGTCCAGTTCCTCGGGGGTGTAGCCCAGGGCATAGAACAGGCTGCGGTTGGGGGCGCGCTCCGAGCCCTTTTTCACATTGTCGCTTCTCATGGGGGTGGTCTCCTTCCTTGGACATACAAAACCGGCCCCGGCACAGTGGTGCTCCGAACCGTTTCCGGCGCCTGGCCGCCGCCTGCATCCGGGCAGGGGCGCGCAGAGCGGGGATTCAGATGCACCCCGGGCCGCCGGGGCCGGCGTGTGGTTATTTCTTCAGCCAGCTCATCATGCTGCGCAGCTCAGCGCCCACCTTCTCGATGGGGTGCTCGGCCTGCATCCGGCGCTGTGCCAGGAAGTGGACCTTGCGGCCGCCCTTGTCGCTCATCTCGGTGAGGAACTCGGAAGCAAAGGTGCCGTCCTGGATCTCGGACAGGATCTTCTTCATCTCCTTGCGGGTCTCCTCGGTGATCAGCCGCTTGCCGGTGCGGTAGTCGCCGTACTCGGCGGTGTTGGAGATGGAGTAGCGCATCTTGGAGAAGCCGCCCTCGTTGATCAGGTCAACGATCAGCTTCATCTCATGGCAGGTCTCAAAGTAGGCCATCTCGGGGGCGTAGCCGGCCTCCACCAGGGTATCGAAGCCGGCGTGGATCAGCTCGCAGACGCCGCCGCACAGCACAGCCTGCTCGCCGAACAGGTCGGTCTCGGTCTCCTCGCGGAAGGTGGTCTCCAGGATGCCGGCGCGGCCCGCACCGATGCCGGAAGCGTAGGCCAGGGCGATCTCCTTGGCCTTGCCGGTGTAGTCCTGCTCCACGCAGATCAGGCTGGGGCAGCCCTCGCCCTCGGTGTACAGACGGCGGACGATGTGGCCGGGGCCCTTGGGGGCGATCATGATGACGTCCACATTCTTGGGGGCGGTGATGGTCTTGAAGTGGATGTTGAAGCCGTGTGCAAAAGCCAGGGCCTTGCCCTCGGTCATATAGGGGGCCACCTGCTTGTTGTAGATGTCGGCGCACAGCTCATCGGGCACCAGCATCATCACCACGTCGCCGGCCTGGGCGGCCTGCTCCACTTCCATCACCTTGAAGTTGGGATGGGAGGCGGCGAACTCCTCGGCCTTGACCCAGTGGCTCGAACCCTTGCGCAGGCCCACCACCACGTTCACGCCGCTCTCGGCCAGGTTCTCCGAATGGGCATGGCCCTGGCTGCCAAAGCCGATGACGGCCACCGTCTTGCCGTCCAGGATGCCCAGGTTGCAGTCGCTGTCGTAATACTTCTTGATCGCCATAATCGTTCTCCTTTTGCTGTTTTCCGTTTCAGAACAGATGAAATCCAGTCAAATTCTATCTCCGGTCCCCTCGCGAGGAGCGAAAAAACACGTTATTTGGGGCAGCTGCCCACCACGCCCGGCAGGGGGAACTGGGTGGCCCGCACCTCCTGCGGCGGCTTTTGCATGTGCTGATGCATCCCGCCCCGCTCCAGGGCGGTGACGCCGGTGCGGCACTGCTCCAGGATGGTATAGCCTTCGAACATACGCAGGAAGGCATCGATCTTCTCGGGCTTGCCGGTCAGCTCAAAGATCATGCTGTCAGGGGACAGATCGATGATCTTTGCCTTGTAGATGCTGGCGATCTCCCGCAGCTCGGCCCGGTTGGCCACGGTGGCCGCCACTTTCAGCAGCAGCAGCTCCCGCTGCAGGGCCTTCTTCTCGTCCAGCACAAAGACCTGGCGGGTCACTTCCAGCCGCTCGGTCTGCAAAAGCAGCTGGTCCAGCCGCCGCTCATCGCCGTAAACGGTGACGGTGATGCGGCTGACGGTGGGATCGTTGGTGGCCGACACGGTCAGGCTCTCGATGTTGAAGCCCCGGCGGCAGAAAAGGCTGGACACCCGGGCCAGGACGCCGGTCTGGTTGTCCACCAGCAGGCTGACCACCTGACGCTGTTCCGTACGTTCCATGCTGGTTACCTCCTTATTCCATCATGATGTCGTTGATATCCCCGCCGCCCGGGATCATGGGCAGGACCTTCTCGTCCTTGCCGATCATGCACTCGATCCAGGTGGGGCCGTCGTTCTGCAAAGCCTGGGCAAAAGCCTGCTGGAACTGGGCCAGGTTCTCGCAATGGTAGCCTTTGAGGCCAAAGCCCTCGGCCAGCTTGACAAAGTTGGTCTTGCGGTGGGGGTCGGTCTGGGAATAGCGGCTGCCGTAGAAAGCGGTCTGCCACTGGCGCACCATGCCCAGGACCTGGTTGTTGAAGATGACCGTGATGATGGGCAGGTTGTAGCTGACGGCGGTGCAGGCTTCGTTCAGGTTCATGTGGAACGAGCCATCGCCAGTGAGCATCACCACCCGCTGGTCCCGCCCGAGGGCCATCTGTGCGCCGATGGCGGCGCCGTAGCCAAAGCCCATGGTGCCAAGGCCGCCGCTGGTGATAAAGCCCCGGCTCCTGGCGTGGTGCAGGTACTGGGCCGCCCACATCTGATGCTGACCCACGTCGGTGACGTAGACGGTGTCGGGGCCGCACTGGCTGCAGATCTCTCCGATCACCTGGTGGGGCATCAGGCGGCTGGCGTCGGATACGGGATGGTAGTCGTGGGACTGCCAGTTCTGGATCTGGGCCATCCACTCGGGATGCTGGGCCGGCTCGATCATGGGCAGCATGGCCTGCAGGATGTAGGCCGCGTCGCCCACCACCGACAGATCCACCTCCACGTTTTTGTTGACCTCGCTGGGGTCGATGTCGATCTGGATGATGGTGGCCTTTTGGGCAAAGGTGCTGGGCTTGAGGGCCACCCGGTCCGAAAAGCGGGTGCCGATGGCCACCACCACGTCCGCCTCGCTGACGGCCCGGTTGGCGGTGTAGCAGCCGTGCATCCCGATCATGCCGATGTTCAGCGGGTCGCCGTAGGGGACCACGCCCGCGCCCATCAGGGTGTAGGTGGCGGGGATGCCCGCCTTGTGGATCAGGTCCCGCAGGGGCTGGCAGCTGGCCGCGCTGCGCACGCCGCCTCCAAAATAGACCAGGGGGCGCTGGGCGCCGTTGATGATCTCGGCCGCCCAGGACACTTCCTGCTCGTCAAAGGTGGTGACGGTGCGGATGGGCTCGGGCTGCCGGTGGGTGAACTCGCACTTGTTGGAGGTGACATCCTTGGGGATATCCACCAGGACCGGGCCCTTGCGCCCGCTCTGGGCGATCCGGAAGGCCGCACGCATGGTATCGGCCAGGTCCTCCACCCGGCGGACGGTGAAATTGTGCTTGGTGATGGGCATGGTGATGCCCTCGATATACGCTTCCTGGAAGCTGTCCCGGCCCAGCAGGTCGGTGGATACGTTGCCGGTAAAGGCCACCATGGGCACGCTGTCCATATAAGCGGTGGCGATGCCGGTGACAAGGTTGGTGGCGCCCGGGCCGCTGGTGGCCAGCACCACGCCGGTGCGGCCGGTGGCGCGGGCGTAGCCGTCCGCTGCGTGGGACGCGCCCTGCTCATGGGCCGTCAGCACGTGCTGGATCCGGTCGGCGTTCTTGTACAGCTCATCGTACAAGTTGAGGACCGCGCCGCCAGGGTAGCCAAAAATGGTGTCAACGCCCTGCTCACAGAGGACTTCGACAAAGATCTGAGAACCGTTCAGCAGCATTGTTCATCTCTCCTGTTTCCCTATACTTACTCCTGCGGACCGAAGCAGGCGGGCTCCGGCAATAAAGAAAAGCCCTCGCCCCCCGTCTGTTGACCAAGAGACAAAGACCTTGCAAAAAGCTCTCTGCGGTACCACTCTCGTTGACGCGGCTTTGGCCGCGCCCTCTCACGGGCCATGCAGCTGGTGCCTGGCCCCGCACGCTAACGGGTGCATCCGGCGCTGCTTACCGGGCGATGCCTTTGGGCAGCGCTGCTCCGGGAGGACTTTGCGCCCGGCCCGCCCGCCGCCTTGCATCCACCGGCGGCTCTCTGGAGAGCGGGGACCTGTGCGCTACTTGTTCCCATCTGCGCAGTTGATTCTCTGTGTTGAACTTTACTATACTAAAAAAACAGGGGGTTGTCAATCGATATATTTTTCGCCTCGCTTCACCCAAAAGATGAAAAAAATTCACTTTTTGACCCTCTGCGCCCCCTTGCCCCTTGCACGCGGAGGGCCCGCGCACTATACTAAAATAGTATGGGCGGCTGGATCGCCCGTCGAATCTACCGGAAATGAGGGGGATCTTTCCATGAGGATACAACAGATCTGTGCGCGTCTGGTGGGGCTGGCGGTGTTCCGCAGCCTGCTGGAGGACCCTGTGGTGGCGGCCTACGGCCGTCTGGCCGAAGCGCTGGCCCAGGGGGCCGGCCTGCAGGCGGTCTGCCAGGCGGCAGGGGAGATGGAAGCGCTGCTGTTTGCGCAGGATACCGACGACCTGAGCGAGTACATCCTGGCCGCCGTGCTGGAGTGTGAGAATATCTGCGCCCGGCAGGCGGCCCGGGGCGCCCTGGCCCCCGGGCTGAAGAAAGCCCTGGAAGGGGAGCTGGACTTTTTGGAGCAGCTGTCCGCTTTGAGCCTGGACGGCCTGCTGGAGGCCGCCGGCCTGGAGGACAGCCGGCGGGAGGAGCTGGCCTTCCTGCCCCGGTGGGAGGCCCATCCCACCGGCCTGGCCGCCGCGTACACCGACCGCCTGGGCCAGATGGGCCGGCGGGGCTATGGGATGTTTGCCCGCCACCATGTCTTTATGCTGGGCGACGAGGGCAGGCTGGCGCCGGTGCGCCACCCCGACCCCCAGCGCCTGGAGGACCTGCCCGGCTACGAGCGGGAACGGGAGAAGATCATCGCCAACACCAAGGCCCTGCTGGCCGGGCTGCCCGCCAACAATGTACTCTTGTATGGGGACGCGGGCACCGGCAAGTCCAGCGCGGTGAAGGCCATCGCCAACGAGTACGCCTCCCAGGGGCTGCGGCTGGTGGAAGTGAAAAAGAACCAGCTGTACCTGCTGCCCGACCTGATGGACAAGCTGGCGGCCAACCCCCTCAAGTTCATCCTGTTCATCGACGACCTGAGCTTTGCTTCCAACGACGACAACTTTGCCGCCCTCAAGGCGATTCTGGAGGGGAGCGCGGGGGGCCGTGCGGCCAACCTTGCGGTGTATGCCACCTCCAACCGGCGGCATCTGGTCAAGGAGACCCTGTCCGACCGCACCGGCGATGACCTGCACGAAGCGGATACCCGCCAGGAACTGCTGAGCCTGTCGGCCCGGTTTGGGCTGATCGTCACCTTCCAGCGCCCGGACAAGGCCCTTTACAGCCAGATCCTGCTGCAGCTGGCCAAACAGTACCAGATCCCCATGCCCTCCGATCTGCTGATCACCCGGGGCGAGGCCTTCGCCATCCGGGCCGGGGGACGCAGCCCCCGGGCTGCCCGCCAGTTCATCGAGCAGTGCCGGGCCGGCATGGTCTGATTGTTTGCCGCGGCTTTGCGTCTTGGATCGGTCCCGACTGTACGCATCGGACGTGCAGCCGGGACTTTTTTTGACCCCGGGCCACGGCTCCCGGCCGTGCGGAGGAAACGGGGAACGATTGCACAAGTTTGAACGTTTTTGTTTGTACAATAAGGCGAAAGAACGCACGAAGGATGGATTTGTCACTTTGCACGATTTTTAACGTTCACTTTTATGCAATAAATTGGACAAGAAACTGTGCAAGAAATGTGAAAAATAGGGCTTTCCGCCTTGACAATTCAAGGGAAAACCTGTAATCTATTGTTCGTACACGAACAAAACCGCCGGGCCATGCCTGGCGCGCAAGGGGGGTGGGATAGGTTGGAAAAGGACTGCGGCGCATGGATCAATCTGTTGTCCCGCAAGGTAAAACGCCGTCTGAACGCCACTTTGCAGGGGGTGGACATCACCTTCATCCAGAGCCAGGTGATCTTCTACATCCTGAACCACTGGCAGGAAGCACCGGTTTTCCAGCGTGACATCGAACAGGTTTTCAGTCTGAGCCGTTCCACCGCCACCGGCATCCTGCAGCAGCTGGAAGAAAAGGGGCTGCTGCGGCGGGAGAGCGTGGAGAGCGACGCACGGCTGAAAAGCCTTGTGCCCACCGGCCGGGCCGCCCAGCTGGATGCGGAGGTGCGGGCCTGCCTGCGTCAGACCGAGGAGGTGCTGACCCGGGGATTGTCCGGCGGGCAGGTACAGCTGTTCAAGGAGACGCTGGCCGCCATGGCGCAGAACCTGGATGACGCCGAAGCGGAAAACGCCCGCTGACGGCGCCCTCTGCGCCCCCAACAAGTTCGCGCAAGAACAAACATTGTAAGGAGGAATACACGAGGAATGAATCATATCGTCAAGACCTTGTCCCACAGCATCCGTGAGTACAAGAAGACCTCGATCCTGACCCCTCTGCTGGTGACGGTGGAAGTGGTGATGGAATGTGCGATCCCCTTTGTGATCGCCAATCTGGTCAACCAGATGCAGGCCGGCTGTACGATGGACGTCATCGTGCGGTATGGCATCCAGCTGCTGGCAATGGCGATCATCTCGCTGGTGTTCGGCGCTGCCGCCGGCGCCACCTGCGCCAATGCATCGGCCGGCTTTGCCCGCAACCTGCGCAAGGATATGTTCTACCATATCCAGGACTATTCGTTTGAGAACATCGACAAGTTCTCGGTCTCCAGCCTGGTCACCCGTCTGACCACCGACATCAGCAACGTCCAGCTGGCCTACATGATGATCATCCGCGTGGCGGTGCGCTGCCCCCTGATGCTGGTCTTTTCCTTTGTCATGGGCTTTGTGATGGGCGGCCGCCTGGCCATGATCTTCCTGGTCACCATTCCGCTGCTGCTGATCGGCCTGCTGCTGGTCATCCGTGCGGCCACCCCTTTGTTCCGGCAGGTGTTCCGCAAGTACGACGCCCTGAACGATTCGGTGCAGGAGAACGTCCAGGCCATGCGGGTGGTCAAGAGCTACGTCCGTGAGGACTACGAGAAAAAGAAGTTTGCCGCCGCCGCCGAGAACGTCCAGCGGGACTTCACCAGGGCCGAGCGGATCATGGCCCTGAACGGCCCCATGATGCAGTTCTGCGTCTACGCCGGCATGGTGTTCGTCATGTCCTATGGCTCCTACACCGTCATCACCACCCAGGGCCTGGCTTTGAACGTGGGCCAGATGTCCTCCATGCTGACTTACAGCTTCCAGATCCTGATGAGCCTGATGATGCTGAGCATGGTCTTTACCATGATCACCATGTCCCAGGAGTCTGCCGAGCGTATCGTCCAGGTGCTGACCGAGGAGAGCACCCTCACCAGCCCCGCCGATGCCCTGACCGAAGTCAAGGACGGTTCGGTGGATTTCGACCACGTCAGCTTCAAGTATTCCAAGACCGCCGAGCGCAGCGCCCTGTCGGACATCGACCTGCACATCCAGTCGGGCGAGGTCATCGGCATCCTGGGCGGCACCGGTTCGTCCAAGTCCAGTCTGGTGCAGCTGATCCCCCGCCTGTACGACGCCACCGAAGGCAGCGTCAAGGTGGGCGGCGTGGATGTGCGCCGGTACGATCTGGAGACCCTGCGCAACCAGGTGGCGGTGGTGCTGCAAAAGAACGTCCTGTTCTCGGGCACCATCAAGGACAACCTGCGCTGGGGCAACCCCGGCGCCACCGACGAGCAGATGCTGGAAGCCTGCCGCCTGGCCCAGGCCGACGAGTTCATCCAGCAGTTCCCCGACAAGTATGACACCTGGATCGAGCAGGGCGGCACCAACGTCTCGGGCGGCCAGAAACAGCGCCTGTGCATTGCCCGCGCCCTGCTGAAGAAGCCCAAGATCCTGATCCTGGACGACTCCACCAGCGCCGTGGACACCCGCACCGACGCCCTGATCCGCAAGGGCTTCCGGGAGTTCATCCCCGAGACCACCAAGATCATCATTGCCCAGCGTGTGTCCAGCGTGCAGGACGCCGACCGCATCATTATGATGGAGGGCGGGCGCATCGTGGATGTGGGCACCCATCAGGAATTGATGGAGAGGAACCAGGTCTACCGTGACCTGTACACCACCCAGAACCGCTCCAGCATCGGCCAGACCCAGAACGGAGGTGACAAGGATGCCGAATAACACCACCAGCACCCAGCGGGGCCGGCGCGCTCCCAAGGGGGTCATGCCCCGGCTGATCCGCACCATCTTTTCCTTCTATCCGGTGCTTCTGCCCATCACCATCTGCTGCATCCTGGTCAACGCCATCGTCAGCTCGATGCCGTCGGTCTTTATGCAGAACGTGATCTCCATCGTGGAGGAAGTATACCGCGCAGGGGACTGGGCCAGCGTGTCCGGGCGCATTTTCCGCCTGGTGATCATCCTGGTCACCCTGTACGTCATCAGCCTGGCGGCCGGCGCGGCCTTCAACCAGATGATGGCCATCATCACCCAGGGCACCCTGGCCAAGCTGCGGGAGAAGATGTTCGCCCATATGCAGGATCTGCCCATCCGCTACTTCGACACCCACAACCACGGCGATATCATGAGCTTCTACACCAATGATATCGACACCCTGCGCCAGCTCATCAGCCAGAGCCTGCCCCAGCTGATGATCTCCGCCATCACCCTGCTGAGCGTCTTCTGCATCATGATCTATTACAGCATCTGGCTGGCGCTGGCGGTGCTGTGCGGCGTCATCGTCATGTTCTTTACGGCGCGGTACGTCAGCAGCCACTCCTCCAGCTACTTCCTGCAGCAGCAGGTCACCCTGGCCAAGGCCGAGGGATTCATGGAGGAAATGATGACCGGCCAGAAGGTCATCAAGGTGTTCTGCCACGAGGAAGGCGCCAAGGCCGATTTCGACAAGGTGAACGACGCCCTGTTCGAGAACAGTGAAAAAGCCAACCGCTACGCCAACATCCTGATGCCCCTGCTGGGCAACATGGGCAACGTCACCTATGTTCTGGTGGCCCTGGTGGGCGGCAGCCTGCTGCTGAACGGCGCGCCCAACCTGAGCCTGTCCGGCATGGCCCTGAACATCAGCATCGTGGTGCCCTTCCTGAACATGACCAAGCAGTTTGCAGGCGCCATCGGCCAGGTGTCCAACCAGGTCAACATGGTGGTCATGGGCCTGGCCGGTGCCCACCGCATCTTTGCCCTGCTGGATGAGGAGCCCGAGGTGGACGAGGGGTACATCACCCTGGTCAACGCCCGCGAGAAAGAGGACGGCACGCTGGAGGAATACCCCGAGCGCACCAACGTCTGGGCCTGGAAGCACCCCCACCACGACGGCACCATCACCTACACCCGCCTGCGGGGCGATGTGCGGTTCTATGACGTGGATTTCGGCTATGTGCCCGAAAAGACCGTCCTGCACGACATCTCCCTGTATGCAAAGCCGGGCCAGAAGGTGGCCTTCGTTGGCTCCACCGGCGCCGGCAAGACCACCATCACCAACCTGATCAACCGTTTCTACGACATCCAGGACGGCAAGATCCGCTACGACGGCATCAACATCCGCAAGATCAAGAAGGCGGATCTGCGCCATTCGCTGGGCATCGTGCTGCAGGATACCAACCTGTTCACCGGCACCGTCATGGAGAACATCCGTTACGGCAACCTGGAAGCCCATGACGAGGAGTGCATCGCTGCGGCCCGTCTGGCCGGCGCCGATGATTTCATCCGCCGCCTGCCCGACGGCTACAACACCATGCTGACCGGCAACGGCGCCAACCTCAGCCAGGGCCAGCGGCAGCTGCTGGCCATTGCCCGCGCCGCCGTGGCCGACCCCCCGGTGATGATCATGGATGAGGCCACCAGCTCCATCGACACCCATACCGAGGCCATCGTGCAGCGCGGCATGGACGCCCTGATGACCGGCCGTACCACCTTCGTCATCGCCCACCGTCTGTCCACCGTCCAGAACGCGGATGCCATCATGGTGCTGGACCATGGCCGCATCATCGAGCGCGGCACCCACGATCAGCTGATCGCCCAGCACGGCACCTACTATCAGCTGTACACCGGCGCACTGGAACTGGATTGATCCGCCCGCTGGGCATCGGATACACCTTCAAATCTTTCAAAAAGCCCGCCGCACAACTGTGCGGCGGGCTTTTTGCGCCTGTTTGTCCGGAAATGTACCCGGCGCAAAAGCAAACAGGCCGGTTTGGAAAAGTATACCTTCCCAAACACCCAAAACGAAGCGGCCCCCGGCTCTCCTGCAAAGAGGGCCGGGGGCGCTGTTTGTTACCCTGCGGGCTGGCGCTTTTTCAGGATGTTGTACCCCACCACGCCGCAGATGACGATGGCGGCCCCCGCCAGGGCAAAGGGGCCGACCCGCTCGCCATAAAAGGCGGCCACCAGCAGGGGATTGAGCACCGGCTCGATGCCGGATACCAGGCTGGCCGTCACCGGCGGGGTGGTGCGCAGGCCGATGGTCAGCAGGATATAGGCCACCGCCACCTGGAACACCCCCAGTACCACCAGGCTGACCAGGGCCGTCTGGGTGAACTGCGTTTCCTGCAGCAGGAAGGGCAGGCCGGTCACCGCCGACAGTACATCCCCCCAGAACACCGCCGAGATGGCGTCGGCATCGGGGAAGTCGTTGAGCAGGAACACCCCGCCATAGGCCGCCCCCGAGAGGATGGCCAGCAGATTGCCCAGAGCGCCTCCCGCCTCCAGGCTGTCCACAAAAAAGAACAGCACCCCGCCAAAGACCACGGCGCAGGCGGCGAGGTCCAGTTTTTGGGGCTTTTTGTGCCAGAACAGCGCCGAAAACACGATCACAAAGATGGGCGCGGTGAACTGCAATACGATGGTGTTGGCGGCGGTGGTCAGCTTGTTGGCCACCGAATACAGGGCGTTGGTGCCAAAGATGCACAGCGACCCCAGCAGGATCCAGCGGTTGAACCGGGGCGGGTGCCGTATGACCGCCAGATACCCCCCGATGACCACCAGGGCGATGGCGGTTCGGCCCCCGTTGATGGCCATGCCGTTCCAGGGGATCACCTTGATGCACAGCCCGCCGATGCTGTACAGCAGGGCGGCCAGAAAAACGCACAGGGTGCCGGTGCGGGCGTTGGGCTTGTTCATAGGGCGGGGCCTCCTTTCCGGCCGGGGTGGAGCATGGCCCATTGCAGGCGGCTGAGAAACTGCACAGCCTGCTGGCCATCCATCTGGACATGATGAAACTGGAACGAGATGGGCAGTTTTGCCCCCAGCAGCCCCCGAGCCGCAAAGGCGGCGGCCCGGCTGGTTTGGCCGGGATCGATCTCTTGTGCCATCGTTTCTCCTTTCACAGCCTGCGTACAAAGGCGTCGATCTGCTGATTGACAAAGGCGGGGTTGTCGGTGTTGGAGTTATGGCCCGCATGGGGGACCCACACCAGAGGCAGGCCGGTGGTTTTGGCCCAGGCCCGGTTGTACCGCCGCGTGCTGGCGGCCTGGTCGCGGCTGCCGCAGAGCAGCAGCGCCGGGCAGTCGATGGGGTAGGGCAGGTCCGAGGCGATGGCGTCTGCCAGCATCCGGAAGCCGTGCCCGGCCAGGGCGGCGTACTCGCTGTGGGTATAGCCGTCCATCATATGGCGCATCAGGGCCTGGCCGTAAATGCTCCGGGCGCAGCCGCTGGCCCCCGCCTGGCGCAGCGCCTGCCAGGGGTACAGGCGGTAGACCGGTTCGCACCGGCGCAGCATCCAGAGCTCGGCGGCTGTGGTATACCGCCGCCCCAGCGGGGCCGAGTCGATGGAGATGAACCCCGCCGCCTGCCCCGGAAACTGCTGCAAAAAGCTCTGGGCCACATACCCGCCCATGGACTGTCCCACCAGGCAGAACCGGCTCACCCCTTCCTGCTCCAAAATGGCGTGCAGCCACCGGGCTTTGTCGGCCAGACCGAAAGTGAGGGCAAAGGGCCGGGATGCCCCATGGCCGGGCGGGTCCCAGGCCAGCAGCCGCCACCGCCCCCGGAATGCTTCGATCTGCCGGTCGAACAGCCGGTGGTCGGCGGTCAGACCGGGCAACAGTACCAGGGTCATGGGGCCCGGCGCACAGGCATCGGTCCAGTAATGGATGGAGCCCTGGGTGGTGTGATGGATCTTTTCCTGCATAGCGCTGCCCTCCCGCACGTTTTGCCTGATTATAGCAGGTTTTGCCGGTGTCTGCAAGGCCGCGGGGTTGCGGCCGGGAGCGGTTAACAGTTCGATGCGAGGATACAAGGGGGAGATTTGGGTTTTGCTTGGGCCGTGTTAGAAAAATATAAAAACGCCGCAGTTTTTCTGCGGCGTCACAGTCAGTACAGCAGGCGGCTGCCCTTTTCGCATACTTCGTGGATCTCGTCGTATTTCTGCTCCATCAGGGGGGCGATGCGGGCGCTCTCCCGGCGCAGGACGGCCTGGTAGAGGAAATAGGGCCCGATCCAGCCTGCAAAGCCGGGGATGGCCAGCAGGATGCACAGCCAGACGATGGGCGGCTGCGCCACGGCGGCAAAGGTGGAACCCGCCATAAAGGCGGTGCCTGCCAGGGCCAGGCCCCAGGCGGCTGCGGCGGGCCGGCTGCGGCGGGCTTTTTCCAGCGAGGCCAGTTCCCCGATGCAGCTGTCAAAATGGCGCTGCAGGCGGGTCAGTTCGGGGCGGTTGGCAATGGCGCGCTCCCGCCGGAACGCCAGGGTGACCCAGGGCTGCCGCTGGCGGCCTTTGGCAGAAAAGCTGCTGGCCATCGCCGGCGTGGGCTTGTTGGGGTCGGGCTGCCAGCCAAAACAGGGGTAGCTGTCCATGCACAGGGAGGCATGGGATTCGGGAACGGTGATCTCGCGGTACTCATAGCCGGTGTAAGAAGTTTGATTCATAAGGCTGTGTCCTCGCTTTGCATAGCAGATGTACCCAGAGGCAGCTGCACCGTGAAGGCCGAGCCGCGCCCCTCGGCGCTGTCCACGGTGATCCGGCCGCCGGTCCGTTCCAGCACCCGGCGGACCAGCGCCAGCCCAAGGCCGTTGCCCGCGGAGGCATGGGATGGGTCCGCCTGGTAGAATTTGTCAAAAATGTGTTTTTGCGCCTGAGGGGAAATGCCGCAGCCGGTGTCGGCCACCGTCACGACAGCCCAGCCGTCCCGGCAGGACTGGGTCAGGGTCACCCGGCCGCCCGGCGGGGTGAACTTGAATGCGTTGGACAAGAGGTTGTTCCACACCAGTTCCAGCAGGCTGGCGTCGGCCTGGATGACCGTGCGGTCCTCCAGACTGGCGTCGAACTCGATCTGCTTTTCCTCCCAGACCGGTTCAAAGGCCAGGGCGCAGTCGCTCAGCTGGCGGCACAGGTCATAGGGGACCGGCTGGGGCTTCAGCTGCTGGCTTTCCAGCTTGTTCAGCTTGAGGATGTTGGTGACCAGCGCCGACAGCCGCCGGGTGCTGCCGAGGATGGCCGCCGTGCAGGCGCGCTGCTCTTTGGGGGAGAGGCCGGGCTGCTCCAGCAGCTGGGCGTAGTTCTGGATGGCGGCCAGAGGCGTCTTGAATTCGTGGGAGACGTTGGCGATGAAATCGGTGCGCATGGTCTCCAGGCTGCCCAGTTCGGCCACCATCTGGTTGAAATCCAGGATCATACGGTCCAGGTAATCGTACCGGTCGGCGGTGTGGATGGGAGGGATATAGACCGAGAAATCTCCCTGCGCCACCTGACCGGCGGCCCGGGCCAGCTCCTTCATGGGGCGGTCGTAGGTCTGGATCATCTTTTTGCGGGTGAAAAAGGTCAGGCCGGCTGCCACCGCCGCCCAGTAGAGGAAGGGCAGGCTGATCTGGACAAGGTCGCTCCAGCCCTCCTCGTTGGCGAGGATGATCAGTCCGGTGTGGACCCCCGACATCAAAAGCAGGACCACAAGGTAGAGGAAGAACAGGGACAAGGGGAAAAGGGAATCCATCCGGCTGCGTTTCATAGGATCACCGCCTTATAGCCCAGGCCCCGCACCGTCTTGATCTCAAAGCTGCCGCAGCAGGCAAATTTGTCCCGCAGCTTGACGATGTAGACATCCACAGCCCGCAGGCCGGTGTCGCTCTCCACGCCCCAGAACTCGTCCATCAGCTGGGAGCGGGAAAAGGCGTGGTTGGGGTAACTGAGCAGCTTGTAAAGAATGTTGAACTCCCGGGTGGTCACGGGGATCTCCCGGCCGTCTACGGCGGCGGTCAGGGCGTCGGCGTCCAGCACCAGGCTGCCCACCGTCAGCCGGCGGCTGGCCTCGATGCGGGCCCGCCGCAGCAGCGCGCGCACCCGCATCAGCAGCTCGCTCAGGTCCACCGGCTTGACCATATAGTCGTCGATGCCGATGTCGAACCCCTTCTGCTTGGAGGACAGATCGTCCCGGGCCGAGATGAACAGGATGGGGATGGTCTTGTTCAGGGTGCGCACCGTTTTGGCAAAGTGGAAGCCGTCGGTGCCCGGCATCATGATGTCGGAGATGATCAGGTCATACATCTGGCTGTACATGGCGTCGTAGGCGGCCTGGGCGCTCAGGCAGCCCTTGGCCTGGTAGCCGCTGTTGTTCAGATAGGTGCAGACCGCCTGGGTCAGCTTGGGGTCATCGTCTACAACAAGGATATGGATCATGGCAAAAGCCCTCCTGGCTGGCGTGGTTTTGCCCCTACCATACCACAGGATTGTTTGGGTTTTGTTAAGATGGGGCCAAAAGGGGATAAAAACCGAAAACAGCCCCCGCTCTCTCGCACGGAGAAAGCCGGGGGCTGCGGGATACCGGGTATCGTTATTCCGTTTCGATCTGGTACTGGGCAAAGCCGCTGGAGGTGACCACCTGGCCGTCCTTGGTGCACCAGAGGGCCTCCACCCCGTCCAGGCTCTCGATCAGGGCCATGCCTTCTTCCAGGGGCATACAAAAGACGCCGGTGGACAGGCAGTCGGCCAGGCCCGAGTCGGAGCAGAGGATGGTGACGGCGGTGAAATAGTCGGCGGGCCAGAGGGTGTCGGGGTCGATGATGTGGTGGTAGCGCACCCCGTCCACCGTATAGTAGCGCTGGTAGTCGCCGCTGGTCACCACCGCCCGGTCATCCGAGTCCACCACCGCGATCAGGGAAGTCTGGCTGTTGTAGATCAGCTGGTCGCTCCAGGGGCTGGCGATGCCGCTTTCCCAGGGCTGGCCCTTGGGCTTGGAGCCGATGGAGCGCAGGTTGCCGCCCACGCTCACCGACGCGCTGATCAGGCCCCGGGCCTGGGCCGCCCGGCAGACCTGCTCCACCGCATAGCCTTTGCCCACGCTGCCCACGTCCAGCCGCATCTCGGGGTCGGCCAGATAGACGGTGCCGGCTTGGTGGTCGATGATGATGTCGTTGATGTCGCAGTGCTGGGCGGCGGCCTCCAGCTCGGCCTGGGTGGGCAGGGCGTTGTCCTCGTCGGAGGGGTCGGCTTCGGCGGCCTCCCGGTAATCGTGCCAGATGGCCAGCACGCTGCCCATGGCGATGTTCAGCTTGCCGCCGGTGGTGTCGTACAGCCGGATGGCTTCATCCAGCATATCGATGATCCGCTGGTCCACCTTGACCGGGGCCACCCCCGCGTTGTCGTTGATGGTCTTGATGTTGTTGATGCCGTCGTAGTCGTTGTAGATGTCGTAGAGCTGGTGGTAGGCGACCAGGTCCTGATGGAGGGCGTCCATCTGCTCGTCGAACTCGGCCTGGGAATCGCAGTAGGCGATCACCTGGGTCATGGTGTCAAAGACATCGAAATAGTAGGCGGTAAAGCGCTGGGCGTTGTCGCTGACGGTGGTTTTGGGCTGGCTGGAGCAGCCGGCCAGCAGGCCCAGGCACAGCCCCAGGCAGGCCAGGGCGGCCAGCAGTCGTTTGGTTCGTCTCATCCCCGGCTCACCTGGCCTTTCTCTGCGGCCAGCTGCCCCAGCAGGTCGGCAAAGACCCACTGGCGGTTGGCGGGGGTGACCAGCGCCCGCAGGGGGATCTGGGCCTTGGCGTTGTCCAGCAGGTCCAGCAGGGTGGCGGCATCCCTGGGGCGGAAGTTGGCCAGAACGATGGCGGGCGGGTAGGCGCCGGGGGCCAGGCTGAGGGTGCGGGCTGCGGCCAGGGGCACTTCACCCAGCAGCTGGGCCACGGTCTGGCCTGCGCTGGCGGGCGGCACCAGCTGCACCTTCATCCCGAAGGCGTCCGCCATCCCGTCCAGGATGCCCCGGTCGCCGGGAGCAAGGTTCCAGGCCAGGACCATGGGCACGCCGGCGTTCTGGTTGCGGGCAATATGAGCTTTCATGGGATATACCTCTTTCATGGTGTGTGTAAATCGTTCAGAGTATACCACAAACCGTCCGGAAAGAAAACAGCGCAGCCACAAAAAAGCCCCGGCGGGGCCGGGGCAGGGAGGATCAATTCCACATTTTGCCGAAAAATTCCACTTCACGCTTCAAAAAGTCCGTCAGCTCGTCAAACTGGTCGGGGGTCAGGCTCTGGGCGCCGTCGCACTTGGCTTTGGCGGGGTCGTTGTGCACCTCGATCATCAGGCCGTCGGCCCCCGCCGCGACGGCGGCCTTGGCCAGCTGGGGCACCATCCAGGCCTGGCCGCAGGCATGGCTGGGGTCCACGACCACCGGCAGATGGGTCATCTTGTGCAGCATCACCACAGCGGCCAGGTCCAGGGTGTTGCGCATACTGGTCTCAAAAGTCCGGATGCCGCGCTCGCAGAGGATCACATTCTCATTGCCCTCCGCCATGATGTATTCGGCGCTCATCACCAGCTCCTCCAGGGTGTTGGCCAGCCCCCGCTTGAGCAGCACCGGCTTTTTCTGACGGCCCACCGCTTTCAGCAGCTCAAAGTTCTGCATATTGCGGGCGCCGATCTGGATCAGGTCCACGTTTTCAAACAGGGGCAGGTGTTCGGTATTCATGATCTCGGTGACGATGGGGCTGCCGGTGGCCCGGCGGGCCAGCTTGAGCAGGTCCAGCCCTTCGCTGCGCATCCCCTGGAACGAGTAGGGGGAGGTGCGGGGCTTGAAGGCGCCACCCCGCAGCAGGCTGGCCCCGGCGGCTTTGACCCGCTGGGCACAGTAGGTGATCTGCTCCTCGCTCTCGATGCTGCACGGCCCGGCGATCATCGCAAAATGTCCCCCGCCGATCTTGACCCCCTGCACGTCCACCACCGTGTCGTCGGGGTGGAATTTGCGGTTGGCCTTTTTGTAGGGCTCGGATACCCGGCGCACCGTCTCCACGACGGGGTTGGCCAGCACCCAGCTTTCGGCAATGGCTTTGGTGTCCCCGATCAGGCCCAGGATATGGGTGTCCCGGCCTTTGGAATCGTTGATCTCAAAGCCCATGCCCATGAGTTCGTGGCAGAATTCGCGCACCTGCGCTTCGGGTGCGTCCTGTTTGAGAATGATGATCATAGCGGCTCTCCCTTTCCGCCCCGGAGCGGCGTCCGGCGGCGCCTCTGCTTTGCTTCAGTGTAATGAATCGGTGGGACTACTATAACACTTCAGGAGCGTGAAGTCAAGGGGCAAAGAAAAATTTTTGCCGCAGGGCCCCTGCGGGTGTTCTTTGGGCGGAATTTGTGGTATTATAAATATATATAGGAGAGAGGGAGAGATCAGGATGGCAAAAGAAGCCAAGACCAACGCCATGCGGATGCTGGAAAAGGAGAAGGTGGCCTACACCGCCCGGGAATACCCCCATGAGGAGGGGGTGGCGGTGGACGGGGCCACCGTGGCCCGCAGCCTGGGGCTGGACCCGGCCTGCGTGTTCAAGACCCTGGTGACCCAGGGGGCCAGCCGCGGCTATTTTGTGTTCGTCATCCCGGTGGAAGCCGAGCTGGATCTGAAAGCCGCCGCCCGCAGTGTGGGGGAAAAGAGCGTAGCCATGATCCATGTGGCCGACATCAACAAGGTGACGGGCTATGTACGGGGCGGGTGCAGCCCGGTGGGGATGAAAAAGCAGTATCCCACCGTATTTGACCAGAGCGCTTTGCAGCAGGAGAAGATCTACGTCTCGGCGGGGCGGATCGGGCTGCAGGTATGCTGCGCGCCGGCCGACCTGATCCGGGCGGCCAAAGCCGGCACCGCCCCCCTGACCCGCCAGTGAGGCCGGCTTTATTGACGGCAGTTTGTGGAAAAAACGCGGCGCGCGGCGCAAAAGGCCGGAAGGCGGGGAAAGTCGTACTACCACGGGGATATGTGGGGAAAATTGCACAAAACTTTCCCGGCGGGCTTTGGGCAGGTAAAACACAAGGGAGAATTTGTGTAAAATCTCTTTGCAAAGCCGGTTTTTTGCCGTACACTGTAAACGTGAGCGGGGCGCTGTGCGCCCTGCGGGAAAAGAAGAAGGCAGGCGCCCCAGGGCGCCCGGAGGCGGACGGAGCATGGGCTTTGACAACAAGAGCTTGGCTGGGACGCAGCTGCCGAATGGACGGCTGGTTTGTCTCAATGGTTTCGGCTGGCGGCTGTCGTTTGCTTCCGCCGGGCTTTGCCGTACCGTCATGTTTGCAGAATAAGGCCGTGGTGTAGCCGCATCACAGCCTTTTTTGTTTTGCCGGGGCTTCGGCCCGCTTTTCACAGGATTTAGGATGGAGGACAAAAGAGTATGATTCGTAAAGTTGCCGTTATCATGGGTTCGGACAGTGACTGGCCGGTGGTCAAGGGGGCCTGCGCCCAGCTGAAGGATCTGGGCATCCCCTTTGAAGCCCATATCCTTTCGGCCCACCGCACCCCGGCCCAGGCTGCCGCCTTTGCCAAGGGGGCCAAAGAGGCGGGCTTTGGTGTGATCCTGTGCGCCGCCGGCATGGCGGCCCACCTGGCCGGGGCCTTTGCGGCCAATACCACCCTGCCGGTGATCGGCATCCCCATGAAGGGGGGCACCATGGACGGCCTGGACGCTCTGCTTGCCACCGTCCAGATGCCCAGCGGCATCCCGGTGGCCACCGTGGCTTTGAACGGCGCCAAGAACGCCGCCTGGCTGGCCGCCCAGATCCTGGCTCTGTCCGACGAGCAGCTGGCCGCGCGGCTGGAGGCTGAGCGGGTCAAGATGGGCGATGAGATCGCCGCCAAGGAAGCCAGGCTCCAGCAGGAGATCGCCGCTCTGTAAAAGGAAAAGCTACACAGCACAACGAAGGAGATAGAATGTCTGATTTTGCCTATCCGCTCCATGAGGAATGCGGCGTTTTTGGAATTTACGATAAGGCCGGCACCGAGGACGTGGCGGTGGCGGTGTACGCGGCGCTGTATGCGCTGCAGCACCGGGGCCAGGAGAGCTGCGGCATGGCCGTCAACGAGGACGGCGTCATCACCGGCCACCGGGACCTGGGCCTGGTCAACGAGGTGTTCACCTCCCAGGTGATGGCCAGCCTCCGCAAGCCCGAGGCCCATATGGCCACCGGCCATGTGCGCTACGCCACCGCCGGCAGCCGGGTGCGGGCCAATGCCCAGCCCATGATCGTCCGCCACGGCCGGGGCACCATGGCCCTGTGCCACAACGGCAACCTGACCAACGCGGTGCAGCTGCGCAACGCCCTGGAGAACGACGGCGCCATCTTCCATGGGTCCTCGGACACCGAGGTGATCTGCTATCTGCTCACCCGCAACCGCCTCAAGCACGGCAGCATCGAGCAGGCGGTGGCCGCCACCATGGATTCCCTGGAGGGGGCTTACAGCCTGGTCATCATGTCCTCCACCAAGCTGATCGCCGTGCGGGACCCCCGGGGCTACCGGCCTCTGTGCATCGGCACCCTGCCGGGGGGCGGCTATGTGTTTGCCAGCGAGAGCTGCGCTCTGGATGCGGTGGGGGCCACCCTGCTGCGGGACGTGGAGCCGGGCGAGATCGTCGTGGCCGACGCCCGGGGCCTGCGCAGCATCCGGGACCGCTGCAACAGCAAGCCCAGCCAGATGTGTGTGTTTGAGTATATCTACTTTGCCCGGCCCGACAGCATCATCGAGGGCTGCTCGGTGCACGAGGCGCGGATGCAGGCGGGCCGCTTCCTGGCCCAGGAGCACCCGGTGGAAGCGGATGTGGTGATCGGTGTGCCCGACTCGGGCCTGGATGCGGCCATCGGCTATGCCGAGGCCAGCGGCATCCCCTACGGCATCGGCTTTGTCAAAAACAAGTATATCGGCCGCACCTTCATCCAGGGCAGCCAGAAACAGCGCGAAAACAGCGTGCGCATCAAGCTGAACGCCATTGCCAGCACCGTCCGTGACAAGCGCGTGGTGCTGATCGATGATTCCATCGTCCGGGGCACCACCTCGGCCCGCATCATCAAGCTGCTGCGGGACGCCGGGGCCAAAGAGGTCCATTTCCGGGTGTCCGCCCCGCCTTTCAAGTATCCCTGCTATTTCGGCACCGATATCCCCGACCAGAAACTGCTGGTGGCCACCGGCCGCACGGTGGAACAGATCAACGAGATCATCGGCGCCGACACGTTGGGGTATCTGTCGGAGGAACATGTGGTGCAGCTGGCGCCCAAGGCGGGCTGCGGCTTCTGCACCGCCTGCTTCACCGGCCGGTACGCCGTCAAGCCCGAGGTGGTGCTCTCCACCGACATCCACGACCGTCCCCTGCGCCAGCGGCCCAAGGGGGAGAAAAAGTTAGGAGAATGAACCATGGAAAAGAGCTATTCGGAAAGCTATAAGGCAGCCGGTGTGGACATCACCGCGGGCTACCGCTCGGTGGAGCTGATGAAGCAGTATGTCAGCCGCACCATGAACCAGCACTGCATCGGCGGCCTGGGCGGCTTTGGCGGCCTGTTCGAGCTGGACTGCACCGGCATCGACCACCCGGTGCTGATCTCGGGCACCGACGGCGTGGGCACCAAGCTGCGCATCGCCATGCTGCTGGACAAGCACGACACGGTGGGCATCGACTGCGTGGCCATGTGCGTCAACGACGTCATCTGCGCCGGCGCCAAGCCCCTGGTTTTTCTGGACTACATCGCCTGCGGCAAGAACGTGCCCGAAAAGATCGCCGACCTGGTCAAGGGCGTGGCCGAGGGCTGCGTCCAGGCGGGCGCTGCCCTGGTGGGCGGCGAGACGGCCGAGATGCCCGGCTTTTATCCCGAGGACGAGTACGACCTGGCGGGCTTCACCGTGGGCGTGGTGGATAAGAGCAAGATTCTGGACAACAATACCATGCAGCCGGGGGATGTGATCCTGGCGCTGCCCTCCTCGGGCGTGCACTCCAACGGCTTCTCCCTGGTGCGCAAGGTGTTCGACCTGGAGGGCCACCCCGAGGTGCTGCAGGAAAAGCCCGCCGAACTGGAGGGCCGCACCCTGGGCGAGGCCCTGCTGGCCCCCACAAAGATCTATGTCAAGCCGGTGCTGGCCCTGCTGGAGCAGGTGCAGGTGAGAGGCATCTCCCACATCACAGGCGGCGGCTTCTATGAGAATATCCCCCGCAGCCTGAAGAAGGGCTGCTGCGCCCGCATCGCCAGGAGCGACGTGCGCACCCCGGCCCTGTTCGGCCTGCTGCAGAAAGCGGGGAACATCCCCGAGCGGGATATGTTCAATACCTTCAACATGGGCGTGGGCATGGTGCTGACCGTTCCCGCCGCACAGGCGGACAAGGCTCTGGAGATCCTGCACGCCAACGGTGAGCCGGGCGCTTACCGTCTGGGCGTCATCGCAGAGGGCGAGGGGGTCGAACTGTGCTGAAGATCGCGGTGCTGGTCTCGGGCGGCGGGACCAACTTGCAGGCTTTGCTGGACAGCGAGGCCCGGGGGGAGAACCCCCATGGCAAGATCACCCTGGTAGTGGCCTCCAAGCCGGGGGTCTATGCCCTGGAGCGGGCGGCCAAGGCCGGGGTGGAAAGCTGCGTAGTCAGCCGCAGGGACTACGCTTCCCCGGACTCGTTCGACGAGGCCCTGCTGGAGGTGCTCCGGGGCCACGGCATCGACCTGGTGGTGCTGGCCGGCTTTTTGTCGGTGCTGGGTCCCAGGGTGGTGCAGGCCTATCCCCGCCGTATCCTGAACGTTCACCCGGCGCTCATCCCTGCCTTCTGCGGGCCGGGAATGTATGGGCTGCGGCCCCATCAGGCCGCCTTGGCCCGGGGCTGCAAGGTGACCGGCGCCACCGTCCACTTTGTCAACGAGGAGTGCGACGGCGGGCCCATCCTGCTGCAAAAGGCCGTGGATATCCTGCCCGGCGACACCCCCGAGACGCTGCAGAAGCGGGTGATGGAGCAGGCTGAGTGGAAGCTGCTGCCCAAAGCCGTGGCCATGGTGTGCAGCGGCGAGATCGTCTGATGACAGGAGGAAAACTGCTATGGAAAAGATCGACCTGAACGCTTACCTGGCCGGCAACGAGTATCCCGGCCGGGGCATTGCGGTGGCCAAGGCCCCCGACGGGCGCCAGATGTTCATCGGCTACTTCATCATGGGGCGCAGCGCCAACAGCCGCAACCGGGTCTTTGACCCCCTGCCCGAGCGGGGCGGCATCTGCACGATGGCCGCCGACCCGGCCAAGCTGGAGGACCCCAGCCTCATCATCTACAACCCCGTGCTGACTTTGGGCACCACCCACATCGTCACCAACGGCGACCAGACCGATACCATCTACGACGGGATGTGCCGCGGGCTGAGCTTTGCGGACGCCCTGCGCACCCGCACCTTTGAGCCGGACGGCCCCAACTGGACCCCCCGCATCTCGGCGGTGGTGTACGCGGACGGCAGCTACCAGATGAGCATCCTCAAGTCGGCCGACGGCAACGGGGACAGCGTCCAGCGCTATTTCTTCGATTATCCCCAGCCGGTGGCAGGGGAGGGGCAATTCATCAGCACCTACAAGTGCAACGGCGACCCCATCCCCAGCTTTGAAGGGGAGCCTCTGCGCTTTGCCTGCCCCCGCACGGTGGGGGATTTCGCCCGGGGCCTGTGGAGCAGCCTGAACGAGGACAACAAAGTCAGCCTGTTCGCCCGCGTGATCGACCTGGAGAGCGGCGAGAGCGGGGACATGATCTACAACAAGTACGACGCCGTGGACAGTTCGCTGGACGACCCCGAGGAGCCGCCCCTGCTGCCCGAGGAGATGGAAGGATGACCCAGGGGCCATGCCCCTGGTTGGAATGAAGATTTGGGAGGAAAACGCCATGAATGAACTTGCCCTGAAATACGGCTGCAACCCCAACCAGAAGCCCAGCCGTATCTATATGGAGAACGGCGAGGACCTGCCCGTCACCGTGCTGAACGGCCGTCCGGGCTATATCAACTTTTTGGATGCCCTCAACTCGATCCAGCTGGTGTTCGAGCTGAAGAAGGCCCTGGGCATGCCGGCGGCTGCCTCGTTCAAGCACGTTTCCCCGGCGGGCGCAGCCATCGGCCTGCCCCTGACCGATGTGGAGCGCCGGATGTATCATGTGGACCCCGCCATGGAGCTGTCTGCCCTGGCCTGCGCCTATGCCCGGGCCCGGGGCGCCGACCGGATGTCCTCCTTTGGGGACTGGATCGCCCTCAGCGACGTGTGCGACGTGCCCACCGCCCGCCTGATCCAGCACGAGGTGTCGGACGGCATCATCGCCCCCGGCTATGAGCCGGAGGCCCTGGCCATCCTGGCCGGCAAGAAGAAAGGCAGCTACAACGTGGTGGCCATCGACCCCGCCTACCGTCCCAACCCCATCGAGCACAAGCAGGTCTACGGCATCACCTTTGAGCAGGGCCGCAACGAGCTGGAGATCAACGCCGACACCATGCTGAACAACTTCGTCACCGAGAACAAGACGGTGACCGAGGAGCAGAAGCGGGATCTGATCATCAGCCTGATCACCCTCAAATACACCCAGTCCAACAGCGTGTGCTATGTCTCGGGCGGCCAGACCATCGGCGTGGGCGCCGGCCAGCAGAGCCGCATCCACTGCACCCGTCTGGCGGGCCAGAAGGCGGACAACTGGCAGCTGCGCCATATGGACAAGGTGCTCGACCTGCCCTTCCGGGAGGACGTCTCCAAGCCCAACCGCGACAACGCCATCGACGTCTACATCGGGGACACCCCCGAGGATGTGATCGGGGATGACGTGTGGGCCGAGACCTTTACCCGCCAGCCCGAACCCCTGACCGCCGAGGAGAAGAAAGAGTACCTCAGCCATGTCACCGGGGTGTGCCTGGGTTCGGACGCTTTCTTCCCCTTTGGGGACAACATCGAGCGGGCCCGCCGCAGCGGCGTCACCGCCATCGTGCAGCCCGGCGGCTCCATCCGTGACCAGCAGGTGATCGACACCTGCAACAAGTACGGCATCGCCATGGCGTTCTGCGGTGTGCGGCTGTTCCATCACTGATCCGGGAAAGGGGAAACTGCAATGAAGATTCTGGTTGTGGGCGGCGGCGGCCGCGAACACGCCATCATCCGGGCCCTGAAAAAGAGCCCCGCCTGCGGGGAGATCTGGTGCGCGCCCGGCAACGGCGGCATCGGCTACGACGCCAAATGCAAGGACATCAAGGCCACCGACGTGGAGGCCATGGTGGCTTTTGCAAAGCAGGAAGCCTTCGACTATGTGGTGGTGGCCCAGGATGACCCCCTGGCGCTGGGGATGGTGGACGCCCTGGCGGAAGTGGGCATCCCTGCGTTCGGCCCCGACCGGGCAGCCGCCCGGATCGAGGCGTCCAAGGTCTTTGCCAAGGACCTGATGAAGAAATACGGCATCCCCACTGCCGGTTATGAGACCTTTGACGACCCGGCTGCGGCGCTGGACTTTATCCGCACCCGGGACCGCTGGCCCGTGGTCATCAAGGCAGACGGCCTGGCCCTGGGCAAGGGCGTGCTGATCTGTGAGGATGTCCGGCAGGCCGAGGAAGGGATCAAGGAGATCATGCTGGACAAGAAGTTCGGCGCTTCGGGCAACCATGTGGTGGTGGAGGAGTTCCTCACCGGGCCCGAGGTCAGCGTCCTCAGCTTCACCGACGGCAAGGTGGTCAAGCCCATGGTGTCCTCCATGGACCACAAGCGCGCCAACGACGGGGATACCGGCCTGAACACCGGCGGCATGGGTACGGTGGCCCCCAACCCCTACTATACCCCCGATGTGGCCCGGCGCTGCATGGAGGAGATCTTCCTGCCCACCATCCGGGCCATGCAGGCCGAGGGCTGCCCCTTCAAGGGCTGCCTGTACTTTGGCCTGATGATCACCCCCGACGGCCCCAAGGTGATCGAATACAACTGCCGCTTCGGGGACCCCGAGGCCCAGGTGGTCCTGCCCCTGCTGGACAGCGACCTGCTGACCGTCATGACCGCCTGCACCGGCGGCACCCTGGAGGACACCGAGGTCAGGTTCCGGGACGGCGCGGCGGCCTGCGTCATTTTGGCGTCGGGCGGCTACCCCGTCCGCTATGAGAAGGGCAAAGAGATCACCGGCCTGACCGAGGGCCAGCTGCCCGGCGCGGAGGATGTCACCGTATACCACGCCGGCACCGCCGTCCAGGACGGCAGGCTGGTCACCGCAGGAGGGCGGGTACTGGGCGTCACGGCCGTCGCCGGCAGCCTGCCTGCGGCATTGGAGCGGGCCTACCAGGCGGCGGACCGGATCCGGTTCGACAAGATGCACCGCCGCAGCGATATCGGCCGGCGGGCTTTGCAGGCGCTGAACGTGCAGGAATGAGCGCTCCCGAGCGCAAGGGTAAATGAAAAGAAAGCCTGATCCTACCAGATCGAAATGAGGAGATGAGCCTATGGTATACAGGATCTATGTGGAAAAGAAGCCGGGCTTCGACGGCGAGGCCCGCCAGCTGCAGAACGAGCTGACCAGCCTGCTGGGCATCGGCAGCCTGACGGGGCTGCGGCTGCTCAACCGCTATGACGTGGAAGGCATTTCGGAGCAGCTGTTCCGCCAGTGCGTGGACACGGTGTTCAGCGAGCCGCCGGTGGACAGCGTCTGCACCGAGCTGCCGGCCCATCCGGGCACGGCCTTTGCGGTGGAATACCTGCCCGGCCAGTTCGACCAGCGCGCCGACTCCGCCGCAGAGTGCATCCAGCTGATCAGCCAGGGAGAGCGGCCTCTGGTCCGCTCGGCCCGGGTCTATCTGCTGGACGGCGATCTGACCGGCGCCCAGGTGGAGGAGATCAAGAAGTATGTCATCAACCCGGTGGAGGCCCGTGAGGCATCCCTGGAGACCCGTGAAACACTGCAGATGACCTATGCGGTGCCCCAGGCGGTGGCTACCCTGACCGGCTTCGGCCAGCTGGACGAAGCGGGGCTGAAGGACTTTATCCGGGACAACGGCCTGGCTATGGACTTCGGGGATATCAAGTTCTGCCAGGATTACTTCCGCAGCGAGCAGCGGGACCCCACCATCACCGAGATCAAGATGATCGACACCTATTGGTCGGACCACTGCCGCCATACCACCTTTGGCACCATCCTGGACGATGTCCGGATCGATGACGCCATGGTGCAGGAAGCCTTCGACCGCTACATGGCCCTGCGTCAGCAGACCGGCCGGGATGCAAAGCCCCGCTGCCTGATGGACGTGGCCACCATCGGAGCCAAGGCCCTCAAGCAGCAGGGCATCCTCAAGAACGTGGACGAGAGCGACGAGATCAACGCCTGCACTGTCAAGATCAAATGCGATGTGGACGGCGAGGATCAGGATTGGCTGTTCCTGTTCAAGAACGAGACCCATAACCACCCCACCGAGATCGAACCCTTCGGCGGTGCGGCCACCTGCATCGGCGGCGCCATCCGGGACCCCCTGTCCGGCCGCAGCTATGTCTACCAGGCCATGCGGGTCACCGGCGCGGGCGACCCCCTGGTGCCGGTCAGCCAGACCCTGCCCGGCAAGCTGCCCCAGCGCAAGCTGGTCACCACCGCGGCGGCGGGCTATTCCTCCTATGGCAACCAGATCGGCCTGGCCACCGGCCAGGTGGATGAGATCTACCACCCCGGCTATGTGGCCAAGCGGATGGAGATCGGCGCGGTGGTGGGCGCCACCCCCGCCAGCCATGTGCGGCGCGAGTGTCCCGCCCCCGGGGATGTGATCGTGCTGCTGGGCGGCCGCACCGGCCGCGACGGCATCGGCGGCGCCACCGGTTCCTCCAAGGCGCACAACCACGAGAGCCTGGAGAGCTGCGGCGCCGAGGTCCAGAAGGGCAACGCCCCCATCGAGCGCAAGCTGCAGCGGCTGTTCCGCCGGGAGGACGCCTGCCGGATGATCAAGCGCTGCAACGACTTTGGCGCGGGCGGCGTGTCGGTGGCTATCGGCGAACTGGCCGACGGCCTCTACATCGACCTGAACAAGGTCACCAAGAAGTATGAGGGCCTGGACGGCACCGAGCTGGCCATCAGCGAGAGCCAGGAGCGGATGGCCGTGGCCCTGGCGCCCCAGGACGTGGACCGCTTCATCGCCCTGGCCGCCGAGGAGAACCTGGAGGCCACCCCTGTGGCCACCGTCACCGAGGAAAAGCGTCTGAAGATGGTGTGGAACGGCGCCACCATCGTGGATATCAGCCGCGACTTCCTCAACTCCAACGGCGCGGAAAAGCACCAGAACGTCCACATCCAGAAGGGCACGGTCTGGCAGCCCCAGTGGGCCGGCAGTACCTTTGGCCAGCAGATGGAGAGCATGGTGGGCGACCTGAACATCTGCAGCAAGAAGGGCCTGAGCGAGCGGTTCGACTCCACCATCGGGGCGGCCACCGTCCTGATGCCCTTTGGCGGCAGCCACCAGCTGACCCCCCAGATGGCCATGGCGGCCAAGCTGCCGGTGGATGGCGAGAGCACCACCTGCTCGGGCATGGCCTGGGGCTACAACCCCTATCTGACCAGCGCCAATCCCTACAAGGGGGCCATGCTGGCGGTGGTGGAGAGCGTCACCAAGCTGGTGGCGGCGGGCTTCCACTACCAGGACGCCTACCTGACCTTCCAGGAATACTTTGAGCGTCTGGGCGACAAGCCCGAGCGCTGGGGCAAGCCCCTGGCCGCCCTGCTGGGCGCTCTGGATGCCCAGATGGGCCTTGGCATTGGCGCCATCGGCGGCAAGGACAGTATGTCCGGCTCCTTTGAGGAACTGGACGTGCCGCCCACCCTGGTGTCCTTTGCCACCGCCATCGGCAAGACCCACCGGGTGGTGTCCACCGAGTTCAAGAAGGGCCACAGCTCGGTGGTGCTGCTCCGTCCCTTCTACAAAGAGGACGGCGTCACCCCCAACTTTGAGTCCCTCAAATCCAACTACTACATCGCCAGCCAGATGATGGAGGAGGGCATCGTCCTGTCCGCCTCGTCGGTGGGTTACGGCGGCATCGCAGAGGCCCTGTTCAAGATGGGCCTGGGCAACCATGTGGGCTTCCGGATGATCGCGGATATGTCTCCCGAGGAGATGTTCGAGCCCGCTTACGGCTCTCTGGTGCTGGAGATCGCCACCGGCGCGCCCGCCGGCAAGCTGCTGGGCGTCACCACCCGGGAGTACCAGTTCACCGCCTGCGGCGAGACGCTGGACAGCGCCGCCCTGCAGGAGATCTGGGAGTCCAAGCTGGAGCCGGTCTACCCCTACCGCAAGGCAGGCCCCACGGTGGAGGCCATCTCGGGCAGCGTCCGCGCGCCCGCAGCCCCCAAGGTGGGTGTGGCAAAACCCAAAGTCATCATCCCGGTGTTCCCCGGCACCAACTGCGAGTATGACACCGCCAAGGCTTTCCGCGCTGCGGGGGCCGAGCCGGAGATCCTGGTGATCCGCAACCTGACCCCGGCCGACGTCACCGCCAGCTGCGAGGCCCTGGTCAAGGCCATCGACCAGTCCCAGATCGTCATGCTGCCCGGCGGCTTCTCGGGCGGCGACGAGCCGGACGGCAGCGCCAAGTTCATCGCGTCCTTCTTCCGTTCGCCCGCCGTCACCGAGGCGGTGCGCCGGCTGCTGTTCCAGCGGGACGGCCTGATGCTGGGCATCTGCAACGGCTTCCAGGCTCTGATCAAGCTGGGCCTGGTGCCCTACGGGGACATCCAGCCCATCGGCCCCGACGATCCCACCCTGACCTTCAACACCATCGGCCGCCACCAGAGCATGCTGGTGCGCACCCGTGTGGCTTCCACCGGCAGCCCCTGGCTCAGCCGCTGCGTCCTGGGCGAGGAGCACCTGGTGCCCATCAGCCACGGCGAGGGCCGCTTTGTGGCCCCCAAGGCCGTGCTGGACCAGCTGGTGGCCAACGGCCAGGTGGCTACGCAGTACATCGACGCCGACGGCCGGCCCACCATGGACCTGCGCTACAATCCCAACGGCTCGATGCTGGCCATCGAGGGCATCACCAGCCCCGACGGCCGCATCCTGGGCAAGATGGGCCACTCGGAGCGCCGGGGCGACCGCCTGTACGAGAATGTGTCGGGCGACAAATTCCAGCCTATTTTCGAGGGCGGCGTGGATTATTTCCGCATCTGATGCCCCGCGCTGAAAGGAGAAACACCAATGTCCCAGCATGACCGCTATATCAGCCCCTTTTCCACCCGGTACGCCTCGGACGAGATGCAGTACATCTTCTCGGACGACAACAAGTTCCGCACCTGGCGCCGCCTGTGGGTGGCCCTGGCCCGGGCCGAGATGGACCAGGGGCTGGACAACATCACCCCCGAGATGGTGGCCGAACTGGAGGCCCATGTGGACGACATCAATTACGATGTGGCCGCCGCCCGTGAAAAACAGGTGCGCCACGATGTGATGAGCCACGTCTACGCCTACGGCCAGCAGTGCCCCCATGCGGCGGGCATCATCCACCTGGGCGCCACCAGCTGCTATGTGGGCGACAACACCGACATCATCGTCATGCGCCAGGGCCTGGAGCTGGTGCGCAAAAAACTGATCGGCGTGCTGGCCAAGCTGGCCCGCTTTGCCCGGACCTACAAGGATATGCCCTGCATGGCTTACACCCACGGCCAGCCCGCCCAGCCCACCACCGTGGGCAAGCGCGCTACCCTGTGGGCCAACGAGCTGGTGATGGACCTGGGCGAGATCGACCACCGCCTGGCCGTGCTGCAGCTGCGCGGGGTCAAGGGCACCACCGGCACCCAGGCCAGCTTTATGGAGCTGTTCAAGGGGGATGCGGCGAAGATCCGCGCCGTGGATGCCTCCATCGCGCAGGAGATGGGCTTTGACCCCAAGGCCGTCATCCCGGTGTCGGGCCAGACCTACAGCCGCAAGGTGGATGCCTTCATCCTCAACGCCCTGGCCGGCATCGCCCAGAGCTGCATGAAGTTTGCCACCGACCTGCGCCTGCTGGCCAACTTCAAGGAGATGGAGGAGCCCTTTGAGAAGAACCAGATCGGTTCTTCCGCCATGCCTTACAAGCGCAACCCCATGCGGTGCGAGCGGATCTGCGCCCTGGCCCGCTATCTGATGGCGGATGTGCTCAACCCCAGCTTCACCGCAGGCACCCAGTGGTTCGAGCGCACCCTCGACGACAGCGCCAACAAGCGCATCGCCATGGCGGAGGGCTTCCTGGCCGCCGACGCGATCCTGAACATCATGCTCAATGTCACCGACGGGCTGGTGGTCTATCCCAAGGTGATCCGCAGCCGCCTGATGGCAGAGCTGCCCTTCATGGCCAGCGAGAACATCATGATGCAGGCCGTGGAAAAGGGCGGCAACCGCCAGGAGCTGCACGAGCGGCTGCGCCAGCACGCCATCGCCGCCGGCAAGCAGGTCAAGGAGGAGGGTCTGCCCAACGATATGGTGGACCGCATCGCCGCCGATCCCGCCTTTGGTCTGACCAGGGAGGAGATCCAGGCGGGTCTGGTGCCCGAGAATTTTGTGGGCCGCGCCCCCCAGCAGGTGGAGGAGTTCCTCGCAGAGGTGCTCCAGCCCATCTTTGACGCAAACCCTGACGCCCTGGCCCAGCACGCGGACCTGAGCGTCTGAGCCCTGCATAAAAACAGATCGACCAAAAAGCCCCCGGGACGGCATGACGGAATGGCCGGCCCGGGGGCTTTTGCGCTGTATGCAGTTAAAACACCTGTGTCAGAAGCCAATGGGCGCAGTAGAGATAAAAGACCCAGTAAATGCGCAGCGCTTCCAGTAGGACAGGGATCATGGCAGCACCTCCCCAAAAGGCTGAAAAAGGCGAAAGAGGATGGACAAGACTTATTTTAGTACAAATATTTACTAAAGTCAATAGTAAAGATCTTTACTGACCTATACTTTGTCTAATCTGAAAAGGGGAGGCAGGGTATGGAGTATGTCAAGCGGATCCGGGACTTGCGGGAGGACCGGGACAAGACCCAGCAGGAGATTGCCCAGGTGCTGGGCACCTCGCAGACCATGTATGCCCGCTATGAGCGCGGGGCCAATGAGCTGCCCATCCGGCATCTGATCGCCCTGTGCCGGTATTATGGGGTCAGTTCGGACTATATCCTGGGGTTAAAGGATACAATGAATTGATTCCCAAAGGCGGCAAAATATGCTATACTATACAAAAAATGAAAGAGAGGGGTTTCTATGCGACTGGATAAATACCTTGCAGAGGCGGCCCAGTGCACCCGCAGCGAGAGCCGGGAGCTGATCCGCAAAGGGCGGGTGAGCGTCAACGGCGCGGTCTGCCGCAGGCCCGAACAGCAGGTCAGCGAGATGGACTCCATTGCGCTGGACGGCAAGAGCCGGCCCCGGCAGGCGTTCGTGTACATCATGCTGAACAAGCCCGCAGGGGTGGTCAGCGCCTCGGCTGACAAGCGGGACACCACCGTGGTGGATCTGGTGCACAGCGCCTATCCGAGACGCGAGCTGTTCCCGGCGGGCCGGCTGGACAAGACCAGCACCGGCTTTGTCCTCATCACCGACGACGGGGCTTTTGCCCATGATATCCTGGCCCCCAGGCACCATGTGCCCAAGACCTACCGGGTGACCATCGACACCCCCCTGACCCGGGAGATGGCGGAGGGCTTTGCCCGGGGAGTGGTGCTGGCCGACAGGGTGCAGCTGGCCCCGGCCGAAGTTTCCCCCCTGACGGCGGACGGCAGGACGGTGCGGGTGGTGCTGCACCAGGGCGTCTACCACCAGATCAAGCGGATGTTCGGGGTGTATGGGGCCGGGGTGGACCAGCTGCACCGGGAGGCCATCGGCAGCGTCTGGCTGGACCAGGACCTGGCCCCCGGCCAGTGGCGGGAGCTGACCGAGGCCGAAGTGGCCGCCATCGCGGGCCGGTGAGGGGGCCGGCTTTCACCAGACTTTCAAACAAGCATCACATTTTACCGCTAAAATAGAGGTCAGAACCACGGTTTCAAGTGGTTTTTGGCCGAAAAAATGCCCTGGGAGATAATTTCACCAAGAGAATGCAATCTTTTTTGGTGAAATATGTTGCAAAAGTAAATTCTTTTGTGTAAAATATAGATTGTAGTGCGGCGAAATTGTGGAAATATGCCAATCCGATCTTCCACCGCCGGCACAATCGAGGAAAAGGGGTATGCGTTTATGGCCAACAGAGTATTTCAGAGCGTGATCTACCAGATGAAGGACGCGATCGACCGTGTGGTAGGTGTGGTGGATGAGACTGGCGCCGTGATCGCCTGCTCGGAGCTGAATCTGATCGGCGAAGTGCAGGAGGACTTTGTGGCCGAGCGTATGTCTGGCAAGGACAGCTTTGCCCGGGGCGGCTACAGCTACCAGCAGTTCTCCAGCGCAAAGCACAATGACTACGCCGTCTTTGTGGAGGGCGCGGACGAGGTGGCGAGCCAGTTTGCGGCGGTGCTGGCGATCAGCTTGCAGAGCATCAAGCAGTATCACGACGAAAAGTTCGACAAAGCCAACTTCATCAAGAATGTAGTGCTGGACAACATCCTGCCCGGGGACATCTATGCCAAGGCCCGGGAGCTGCACTTTGCCACCGATGTGTCCCGGGTGGTGTTCATCGTCCGGGTGGTGTCGGGCGGGGACATCTCGGCTTATGACGTGGTCAGCAGCCTGTTCCCGGATAAGCAGAAGGACTTCGTGTTCAACATCAGCGAGACCGACACCGTGCTGGTCAAGGAGATCCGCAAGGGCATCGACCGCGTGGATATGGAAAAGCTGGCCGCCAGCATCGTGGACACCCTGTCCGGGGAACACTATATCAAGGCAGTGGTGGGCATCGGCACCCCCATCTCCAATGTCAAGGACCTGGCCACCAGCTTCAAGGAAGCCCAGATCGCCATGGAGGTCAGCAAGGTGTTCGACACTGAAAAGCAGATCATCCGCTACGACAACCTTGGCATCGCCCGCCTGATCTATCAGCTGCCCACCACCGTCTGCGAGATGTTCCTGAAAGAGGTGTTCAAGCAGGGCAGCATCGAGAGCCTGGACCAGGAGACCCTGTTCACCATCCAGCGCTTTTTTGAAAACAATCTGAATGTGTCCGAGACCAGCCGCGGCCTGTTCGTGCACCGCAATACCCTGGTCTACCGGCTGGAGAAGATCAAAAAGCTCACCGGGCTGGACCTGCGGGAATTCGACGACGCCATCGTGTTCAAGGTGGCGCTGATGGTCAAAAAGTACCTGTCCAACAACCCCGCCAAATATTGATGCAAGCACCCCGGCGCTCCGCGCGTCGGTGCGGACCGGCCAGCGTGCCACCGCGCGGCCGGTCTTTCCTTTGCCTGCGGGCATAAAACGCGGAAATTTATACATAACGGAGACGTACAGACATGCCAGATGTACCGATGGTAAAATTTGAACACGTATCCATGGAATATAAAAAGGGCGGCCGGCTGGCTCTGGAGGACATCGACTTCCAGGCGGACCCCGGTGAGTTCGTCTTTCTGCTGGGGCACTCGGGCGCGGGCAAATCCACCCTGCTCAAGCTGATCTTGCGGGAGATCGTCCCCACCGAGGGCAAGGTCTTTGTCAACGGCAACGACGTGGCGGCTTTGCGCCGGCACAAGATCCCCTTTATCCGCCGCCAGATGGGGATCATCTTTCAGGACTTCCGGCTGATCCCCAGCATGACGGTGTATGAGAACGTGGCCTTTGCCATGCACGTGACCAACATCTCCAAAAAGGAGATCGAACAGCGGGTGCCCTATATGCTGGAGCTGGTCCACCTGGAGGACAAGGCCAACAGCTACCCCGATTACCTGTCGGGCGGCGAGCAGCAGCGGGTGGCGGTGGCCCGGGCACTGGTACACGCACCCAAGCTGGTCATTGCGGACGAGCCCACCGGCAACATCGACCCCGAGCTGAGCCTGGAGATGATGGAGCTGCTGGAGCGGGTCAGCCGCGAGGGCAACATCACGGTGCTGGTGGTCACCCACGAGCATGAGCTGGTGCACCGGTTCCATCAGCGGGTGGTCACGCTGAATCATGGCAGGATCGTTTCGGATGTGCCCGCCGTCCAAGAGGGGGTGCTGGTATGAAACTTTCGACCTTTGGTTTCCTGACCGGGCGCGGCCTGCGCAACCTGGGCACCCACTGGGCCATGACCATTGCGTGCGTGGCGTCCCTGGCGGTCTGTATGAGCCTGAATACCCTGGCCAGTCTGGTAGAGGTCAATGTGGACAGCATGATCGGCTATCTGGGCCGGCAGAACGAGACGGTGGTCTTTCTGGACCCCGCCTGCGACGACGCCACCGCCCAGGCGGTGGGCCAGCAGATCTCTGCCATCAACGGGGTGAGCAACGTCAGCTATATGTCCAAGCAGGATGTGCTGGACACCTATGAGAGCTACATGGAGGAGTATGCCTCCCTGTGGGACGAATTTGAAAACGACAATCCCTTTAAAGCGAACTACCGGGTCACCGTTTCGGACCTGGGGCAGCTGAGCAGCATCAGCAGCCAGATGGAAAAGATCCCCGGGGTGGTCAAGGTGACGGCCCCGGTGGAGATGGGCAGCATCTTTGTGGAGATCCAGCAGGGCGTCACCCGGATGGGCCGCGCCTTTGTGCTGGTTCTGATGGTGGTCAGCGTCATCACGGTGGGCAGCACCATACGCCTGAGCGTCTTTGCCCGCCGCCGCGAGATCGAGATCATGAAGTATGTGGGCGCCACCAACTGGCTGGTGACCCTGCCTTTCCTGGTGGAGGGTCTGGCGATGGGCCTGATCGCGGGCGCCATCTCCTCGGGCGGTGTCCTGGCCCTGTATGCCTACCTGGTAGGGGCGGCCGACGGGCTGAGCGGCGTATGGGATGTGCTGGTGGGTACCTCGCTGGTGCCTCTGGACGCCGTGTGGTCCACCGTGCTCAGCAGCAGCCTGCTGGGCGGCGGCCTGGTGGGCGGCCTGGGCAGCCTGTTCTCCATCCGCAAGCATCTGAACGTGTGATCCAAAACGCTTGAACAAAGGGGGTCTTTCGGTGAAGAGGGCAAAACACGCCAAGAAGTCCCGGCTGGGCGCGCGGCTGCGTCGGACGGTCAGCCTGCTGACCGCATCGCTGTGCCTGATGGCCGCCATCGGCAGCGTACCGCCGGCGGTGTCGGCGGCCAGTGTCTCTGACCTGCAAAAGCAGCTGGAGGAGATCCAGTCCAGCATGGCCCAGCACCGGCAGGAGCTGGCCGACGCCAAAAAACGGGAGAACGCCGCCGCTGCGCTGGAGGAGGATCTGCGCCAGCAGGTCCAGGTGATCCAGAGCCAGATCTCTGTGCTGGCCGGGGAGATCGCCCAGGTGCAGAACGCCATCGGTCAGAAGCAGCAGCAGATCACGGCCAAGCAGGCCGAGATCGACCAGAAAGAACTGGACATCGAAAACCAGTGGGACGACTTCAAGACCTTTATGGGCGCTATGCAGGAACTGCGGGAAGGCGGCAGCGTGGCGATGCTGTCGGCGGTCACCGACCTGTACCAGTTGCTCACCTTCAATGAGATGATGCAGGATATCTCGGTCAAGGAGACCCAGATGCTGGACGAGCTGGAAGCCGCCAAACAGGAACTGGAAAACGATTACCAGCAGCTGGCCAGCGAAAAGGCTTCCCTGGAGACCCAGAAGGCCAATCTGGACGCCAAAAACTACCAGATGAAGGCCAAGCAGAGCGAGCTGACCGCCAGCATCTCCCAGGCGCAGCTGACCCAGGAGGAGGCGGAGGCCGCCCAAAAGGCCGCCCAGGAGGCCATCGAGTCGGATGAGATGGACTACGAGGCCGTCCAGGGACAGATCCAGGCCATCATCTCCGCGGCAGCGTCCAAGCAGAGCGAACTGAGCTTCACCGGCTTTATCTGCCCGCTGCGCAGTTACAGCCGCATCTCCTCGGAGTACGGCTACCGCACCAACCCCGTCACCGGGGTGTACAAGCTGCACGGCGGCATCGACTTTGCGGCGCCGGGCGGCACGCCCATCTATGCGGCCGCCAGCGGCTATGTATCGGTGGCCGGCTGGAGCACCGGCGGCTACGGAAACTATGTGGTGATCTACCACGGTACCATGGGGGACGGCAAGGCCTACTCCACCCTGTACGGCCATATGAGCCGCATCGCCGCAAAACAGGGCACCTATGTCAACCAGGGCGATGTGATCGGGTATGTGGGCTCCACCGGCAACTCCACCGGCAACCACCTCCACCTGGAGGTGTGGCAGGGCAAGACCAACGCCGGCCGCGTCAACCCCCGCAGCTATGTCCCCATCTGAATTTTGAACAGCAAATAGAGAGAGGCGGAAAGAATCCATGAGAACCGATAAGCACAAGCGTTTTCAGCGCGCAGCCTGCATCGTGCTGGCAGTCCTGCTGGCTTTGTCCCTGCTGGGCAGCACCCTGCTGATGCTGCTGGGCTGATAGGAGGCACCGATGAACAAAAAGATATCGGTCGGGATGATGCTGACCATTGTGATCCTGGCGATGACCGTGACATTCTCGGTCACCATGCTGCTGGCCATGCGGCTGTTTGACAGCACCGTCAGCAGCGTCAAGGAAAAGGAGAGCATGTACAACAAGATCTCCGAGCTGGACCGCTATGTCCGCAGCAACGACTACTACACCATCGACGAGACCCGGCTGTACGACACCATTTCGTCGGGCTACCTGCTGGGCACCGGGGACCGGTATGCCCGCTACTATACCGCCGAGGCCTATGCCGAGCTGCTGGATATCCAGAACGGCGTCCTGATGGGCATTGGCGTCGAGGTGGCCCAGGACCAGACCGGCTATGCCAAGGTGCTGAAGGTCTATGACGGCAGCCCTGCCCAGGAGGCCGGGGTGGAGAAGGGCAACTACATCACCACCATCGACGGCGCCGACGTGCGCACCATGAGCAGCGCCGACGCCATCCAGGCCCGGCTGCGGGGCGAGGCAGGCACCACCGTCAACCTGGTCTGGCTCAACAGCGAGTCGGCGGAGCAGACGGTGGATCTGACCCGTTCCAGCTACATCACCACCACCATCGACTACCAGCTGACGGCGGGGGACGTAGGCTATATCAAGATCCGCCAGTTTGACGCCACCACTCTCAGCGAGCTGGATTACGCCATCCGCACCCTGCGCAACGCAGGCGCAGCCAGCCTGCTGTTCGATCTGCGCGACAACGCCGGCGGTCTGCTGGACGTGGCTTTGAACTGCATCGACCTGGTGTGCCCCGAAGGGGTGATGGCCTGGGCGGAAAGCCGGGACGGCACCCGGGAAGCCCTGGGCAGCAGCAGCGGGGACAGTGTGGTGGATCTGCCCATGGTCTGCCTGGTCAACGGCAATACCGCCAGCGCGGCCGAACTGTTTGCCAGCTGCCTGCGGGATATGAGCGGCGCCCGGCTGGTGGGCACGACTACCTTTGGCAAGGGCACCATCCAGAGCAGCCCCCAGCGCCTGAGCGACGGCAGCGCCGTGGTGGTCACGGTGGCCCAGCTGATCCCCTCCAGCGGCGAGACTTTTGACAGCGTGGGTCTGACGGTGGACGTGGAGCGTGACCTGACCAGCGACGAGCAGGCCGCTTACTACGATTACACTTTGGAAACCGATCCGCAGATCCTCCGCGCAGTAAATACGGCTCAGACCATGAGCGGCAGCGCCACCGTGGGCGGCGTGAATGCCGCCTCCAGTGGGGCCGCCGGCAGTGAGGCTGCCAGCAGCGAGACCGCTTCCAGTGAAACTGCCAGCAGTGAAGCCGCCTCCAGCGAAGCTGCCTCCAGTGAAGCCGCCAGCAGCGAAGCTGCTTCCAGCGAGGCCGGCTGACCCGGTCCCGAGTCCGTATGTGACACCCCAAGACCCCCGGCCCTGCCGGAGGTCTTTTTGCAGCCAACAGAAAGGATTTGTATATGGAGCTGACCGACCTTGGCACCATCCGCACCCTGTGCGAAAAATACGACTTTGCCCTCTCCAAGGGCTTTGGACAGAACTTCATCGTCAACCCGGGGGTCCCCCCCAAGATCGTGGACGCCGCAGGCATCGACCGCCGCTACGGGGTGCTGGAGATCGGCCCCGGCATCGGCGTTTTGACCAGGGAGATCGCCAGCCGGGCGGGCAAGGTGGTGGCGGTGGAGGTGGACAAACGCCTGCCCCCGGTATTGCAGGAGACCCTGGCCGGCCTGGACAACGTGCAGGTGGTGCTGCAGGACGTCCTCAAGACGGACCTGCGCGCTTTGATGGCCCGGGAATTTGAGGGGATGCCGGTGGTGGTGTGCGCCAACCTGCCCTACTACATCACCAGTCCCATCATCATGAAGCTGCTGGAGGAAAAACTGCCGGTGGAAAACATCACCGTCATGGTGCAGAAGGAAGCCGCCGAGCGCCTGGCCGCCCAGCCCGGCACCCGGGCCAGCGGCGCCGTCAGCTGCGCTGTGCGGTATTTTGCCCAGCCCCGGGTGATGTTCACGGTGCAGGCGGGCAGCTTTTACCCGGCGCCCAAGGTCACCAGCGCGGTGGTCCGGCTGGATATCCGCCCCACCCCTGCGGTGCAGGTGCCGGATGAGGGCGCTTACTTTGCCCTGGTGCGGGCCGCCTTTGGCCAGCGCCGCAAGACCGCCGCCAATGCCATTGCGGCAGGGCTGGGCCTGTCCCGCCAGGAGGTGGCCCAGGCGCTCCAGGATGCCGGGCTGGACCCGCGGGTGCGCCCCGAACAGCTGACGCTGGAGGATTTTGCAGCCGTGGACGCCGCCCTGCGGGCAGGCCGATAAATTCTTCTTGCCAAAACGCCGCCGAAGTGGTATACTATCTGGGTAATAGCTTCTGCTAGTGTGGCGCAATGGCAGCGCAACTGATTTGTAATCAGTGGGTTGCAGGTTCAACTCCTGTCACTAGCTCCAGAGAAGGCCTCGCAACGATCAAGTTGCGGGGCCTTTTCCTATAACAGGAAAGCCTTGCCGGTTTGAAGGCAAAACCGCCTGTTCACTGTATCTCGCTTGCCAGTGGGCCAGCCGCCGTGCTATACTGGGATCGTACGGTTTCTTGCCGGCACCTACGTCAAAAAGGAGGAATGCAATGTGAACGGATTCATAAAGAGCTGTGCCCTGGTCCTGGCGGCCTGCCTGCTGGCGGGCTGCGCTTCGGCCCCGGATCTGCCGCCCCAGCCCACCCTGGACGAGCTGCTGGCCGAGACCAATGCATCCCATCAGGCGGTGACCAAGCCGCAGGTGGATGCGAGCCAATATATGATACGTCCGGCGCCGGATGAGGAAACGGTGGACTACTTTACCGGCGGCGAGCAGACGGCCTTTGACCCGGACACCGTGGTGACCGCCGCCCAGGCCACGGAGGATATGGAATACCTGTTCGACGCGTTCCGTACTCTGTACGGCCCTTACGATTTTTTCGGCGGGGACGAGACATTCGGCCGGCATAAGGCGGAACTGCAGGCCCGGCTGGAGGAAAAGGAGAGCTGGACCGCCGCCGAAGTGCAAGACCTTCTGCTGGAAGGGCTGCGCTTTTTTGAGGATGGGCATTTTGCGGTCAACGGCCAGAGACCAAACCCGTGGAAAGTCCCTTTCTTTTTCCGCGAGTCGGCTTTTTACCGGATGGAGGACGGCTACATCCGTGAGGATGGCAAGCGGGTGGCGTCGGTGGATGGGTACGAGGATCTGGACGAGCTGTTCAAACGTTCCATCTCACCGGAAGGGGAGATCGTCTACTATCCTATCCTGCTCGAAGAGGACGGGCTCCAGGCCGGTGATGTGACCTTGACCATCCACTATACCGACGGCAGCGCCCAGACCCTGACCGCCGAGCCGTTCGAGCGGTACAAGGAGCAGATCGAAGGGGATACCATTACCGAATACCACAAGGACGGAGAGATCCCGGTATTTACGATCGATTCCAGTTACAATGGCGCTATGGACGAGATCGCAGTGGGCGCCATCATGGTTGCGAGATATCCGGTAGGGATCGTGGATCTGCGGGCCAATCTGGGCGGCTCGGATAGCGTAGGGAACACATGGCTGCGTCAGTATACCTATACGGATACAGAACGTCCCATGTACAGGAACCAATATTTGATGAATGTCTTTTCCGGTGGGAGCGGGGCCGAGGACGGCTGGATCGAAAACGACCGTGTACTGATCGTCCTGACCAGCAAAAATATTGCGTCGGCGGCAGAGACGTTTGTGGATATGGCGCACAATGTGGAAAATGTCCTTTTCATCGGAGAAAATACCTGGGGAGCGCAGGTGGCGTCGGCCGCCTATCATGTCCAACTGCCCAACAGCGGGTGCGTTGTGACGATGGGGCACGGATTGTTTGTAGTGCCCCAGGACTGGGATTATTACGAGGAATTGCGCGGCTATCAGCCCGACCTCTGGGTCCCTGCCGGGGAGGCGGAGGAGCTGGCCGTCAAGCTGATGGAAAACCTGGGCGCAGTGCAGGCCGAAGGCGAAGCATCCAGCCCGGCCGCATAAGAAGGAGGCGTTTGCTATGAAAGGATCGATCCGTACGGCTGTCATCGGCATGGGGAATATGGGCAGCCAGTATGCGGCTCTGCTGGCGGCAGGGCAGGTGCCCGGTATGGAACTGGCGGCTGTCACCCGGGTGCGGCCCGAGATGCTGGCCGCCCGGGGGCTGGTGCTGCCGGTGGGACTGCCGGTCTATCCGACCGCGGACGCCCTGTTTGCGGCGGTGGACCGGGGAGAGCTGGCCCTGGACGCGGTGATCATCGCGACCCCGCACCGCCTGCACGAGCAGCAGGCAGTGGACGCCATGCAGCGGCAGCTGGCCGTGCTCTGCGACAAACCCGCCGGGATCGCCAGCGCGGCGGCCCGCCGGATGGAGCAGGCCCGCCCCGCAGGGCTGGTGTGCGGGTATGTGTTCCAGCAGCGCACGTTCCCCACCTACCGGATGATCCGCCAGCTGGTGCGCAGCGGTGAGCTGGGCAAGCTCAAGCGGGTCAGCTGGACGGTGACCGACTGGTACCGCTCCAACGCCTACTACGCAGGCAGCGGCTGGCGCGGCAGCTGGGAAAAGGATGGGGGCGGCACTCTGCTCAACCAGTGCCCCCACAACCTGGATATGCTCCAGTGGATCTGCGGTATGCCCGCCCGCACCCGTGCGTTCTGCCACAACGGCAAGTACCATCCCATCCCGGTGGAGGATGAGGCCACCGCCTATCTGGAGTGGCCGGGCGGGGCCACCGGCGTCTTTGTGGCATCCACCGGGGAAGCCCCGGGGGTCAACCGGCTGGAGATCGCCCTGGATGACGGCCTGATCCTCTGCCAGCCCGACGGGGTCAGGATTGCCCGGCTGGACAAGCCCGAGATGGAATACCGCACCGCTCCGGGCACCGGCTTTGAGAAGCCCGCCGCCCACTGGGAAGACCGGCCCATGGAGAAAGAGCCCGAGGCCTACCGGGTGGTGCTGGCGGATTTTGCGCGGGCAGTGGCGGCCGGCCGCCCTGAGGATCTGCTGGCCCCCTGGGAGGAGGGCCGCAAGAGCCTGCTGCTGTCCAACGCCATCTACCTGTCCTCCTGGACGGGGCAGACGGTGGAGATCCCGGCGCCCGGCAGCGCAGAGGAGAGCGCCTTTGAGCGCGCTTTTGAAGAAAACTGGCGGCGGCAGTTTTAAACCGCCCATCCGCGCCCGGCAGGCTCTGCTGCCGGGTTTTTTTGTGCGGACTTCCAGTTCTTTTCAGCCGCCCGGGCCGGAATAGGGCTTTTGTTTTGGCGCCGGGCATGGTACAATAGGACTGCATCAAAGGAAAAGACGATCGTTAGGGTGTACCTGAGAAGTCAAATATGCCGAGATATTCGCCCAAAAGTGCCGCATGCAGCGCAGCAGATGGCGCTTTTGGCAGAATGGACCAGCGTTGGGAAGTTTTCGGATACATCCCAGGGATGATTAAGATAAAAAGACCGGCAGCCCGGATGCAATTTTTGCCAATGGCGAAACGTATCTCAGGTGAAAGGGCCTGCAATGCCGGCAAAGGAGCAACTATGTGGCGTATCAGTCAGGAAGAAGTATTCCGCCTTGCGGTGGAGAAATACAGCGATACGGTGTATCGCGCTGCGGTGCATCATTGCAGCAGCAGCGCCGATGCCGAGGACGTGGTCCAGGACGTCTTTGAAAAGCTGCTGAGATATCGCGGCAGTTTTTCCAGTGAGGAGCATCTCAAGGCGTGGCTGCTGCGAGTGGCCATCAACCGCTGCCACGACCTGACCCGGGCGTCCAGCCAGAAGGATGTGCCCCTGGATGAGACCATGCCGGCCCCCGCGGCCGCCGACGGCAGTGTGCTGGAAGCGGTGCGCGCCCTGCCCGAACAATACCGCAACGCCATTTATCTGCACTATTACGAAGGGTACACGGCGGCGGAGATCGGACGGATGCTGGGCGCGCCCACCAACACGGTGCTGAGCTGGCTGCATCGGGCGCGGGCCCTTCTACATACCATGCTGGAGGAGGAGATCGAGGATGAAATGGTTTGAATACAAAATGGAGGTAGACCAGCTGCACGCTTCGGATGAGCTGAAAGCCCGTCTGCTTGCCATGCAGCCCAAACCCCAGCCCCAGAGCACTTCCCATACCCCCGTATCCCAAGACACAAAGACCAAAGGCAGGGCGGTCCGCTTTCCCCATTGGAAGCGGTGGGCCGCCGGGATCGCGGCCTGTGCGGCAGTGGCCGTGGTGGGCCTGCAGGCCCTTGGCCCCGCAGGCAGCGGCATCGATACCATGAGCCTCCGGTCTGGCGGCGCGGCGTCCAGTACGGCCCTGGCCAGCGCGCCCCAGATGGCTACTTATGGCCTGGACATGGCCAACGGTGACCTTGCGGCCCGCAGTGCCGCCGGCACCGAGAGCGCCCTGGCCGGGGACAAGATCATCTACACCGCAGACCTGACCCTGGAGACCAAAGACTACGAAGGGGCCCGCGCCAGTCTGGAGCAGGCCCTGGCCGACGCCGGCGGCTGGATGGAGAGCAGCAGCGAATCCAACTACACCGGCGAAGCCCGCACCCTGTCCATGACGCTGCGGGTGCCCGAAGCCAACTACGAGAGCTTTCTGGAGGCGGCGGGCCAGACCGGCAGCCTGGTGAACAAGTACCAGCGGGCTGACGATGTCACGGCCCAGTACACCGACGTGGCCGGCCGGATCGCCAACCTGGAAGGCCAGCGGGACCGCCTGCGGGAGCTGCAGGCCAGCGCCGCCACCCTGTCCGATCTGCTGGACATCGAAGCCCAGCTGTCCGACGTGGAGTATCAGCTGGAGAGCTGGCAGGGCCAGCTGGACTGGTACGACGACCAGATTGCCAGCTGCACCGTCACCGTCACCCTGCAGGAGGTGGAGACATACACCCCCACCGGCGGTTCCTTCCTGGAGCGGCTGGGCACAGCCTTTGCCGAGGGCTGGCAGAACTTCATCCATGGGGCGTCCGCAGTCCTGGTGCTGCTGGCGGGCCTGTGGCCTGTGGTGCTGCTGGTGGCGGCTGTCGTGGCTGTGGTGGTGATCGTGCGCCGCCGCCGCAGATGACCTTCTGGCGACTCTGCCAAAAAATTTCTCCGAAATCTATTGACATTTCCCCTGCCCTGTGCTATTATAATGGAGCACCAAGCGATACGGCTTCCAAACAAAGCCGAAGGGTGCAGATCAAAGATAGCGCGGGGTGGAGCAGTCCGGTAGCTCGTCGGGCTCATAACCCGAAGGTCGTTGGTTCAAATCCAGCCCCCGCAACCACCAATATGACCGGTTGTATCCAGCCGGTCATATTTCTTTTTGTGTCAAAAACACCTGCCGATGTGGAAAAGCATCGGCAGGTGTTTTGCGTTGAAACGGCGCCGGGATGGTCAGGGGACAGGGGCGTCATCCGGGGCCTTGGTGTCCGGTGCGGCGGGAACGGAAGGGCGGATCACCTCACTGCCCGGCCGGCTGGAGCCAAAGGAGGGCACGAACAGAAATTTCCGGATCACAAAGATCAGCCCGATGGAGAATACGCCCAGCAGGTTGTCCATAGTGGAGCCATGGCCCAGGATCATATTGCGGGCGATGGCGTACAGCAGCACCTCCAGGGCGCTGCCGGGGCTGTGCTTGGACAGCATCTTGATGAACTCGATGCCGATGACCAGGTTGAAGGCGTGTCCCAGGAAGGTCTGGAAGGCGTCGGTGCTGCCGCTGCTCCACAGGGACAGCATCTCCCGGGCCACCGGCACCGCGCTGATGAGCAGGCCCAGCAGCACCAGCACCGAGATGACCACCTCCAGCAGGCTGGCAAGCTCGGCGATCTGTTCTCGCAGGATGTATTTCAGACGTTCTTCGGTGCGACGCAGGCGGCTGCGCGCCGGGCGGGAAACATTTTCCTTCATGGTGCAACATCCTTTCTGTGGAAAAATGGGCTGGACACAAAAGCGGGTGCGCTGTATGTACATTTTAATAATACCATGGTCCGGGCTGGGATACAAGAGCGGATACCAAACAAAAAGCCGCCGCAGCCTGTGGAGGCCGCAGCGGCAGAAGTGGGCGTTCAGCCCAGCATATAGACGTACATGACGATATAGTGGCACAAGCTGCCCGCCATCACGAACAGGTGGAAGATCTCGTGCATCCCGAAGTTGGGGTGGCGCCGCTCAAAGCCGGGGTGCTTGCAGGCATAGATGACGCCACCCGCCGTGTAGAGCAGGCCGCCGGCCAGCAGCCATCCAAAGCAGGCAGGGGACAGGCAGCTGAGCAGCTGGGGCAGTGCAAAGATGCAGGCCCAGCCCATGGCGATATACAGCACCGAGGAGATCCACTTGGGGCAGTGCACCAGCAGGAACATGAAGCACACCCCCAAAATGGTGCAGCCCCAGATGACGGCCAGCAGCAGCCCGCCCACAAAGGTGGGCAGAGCCAGCAGGCAGACCGGGGTGTAGCTGCCTGCGATCAGCACAAAGATCATCATGTGGTCGATCTTTTTCAGCAGCGGCTCGTGGGCGCTGCCGGGCGCCACGGTGTGATAGGCGGTGCTGGCCGCATACAACGCGATGAGGCTGGCGGCATAGACCGCCATGGCGAACACCGCCAGGGGCCGGCCGGTCTGGCAGGCTTTGATGAGCAGGGGCACACTGGCGCCCCCAAAGCCGATGGCTGCAATAAAGTGGGTGATGGCGCTGGCCGGGTCCTTGATATAGAGGAGGTGGCGGCGGCGGGGACAAGCGGCAGAAGTACTCATAATGGAATCATCCTTTCGGTTCTCTCCCGGATTTGCCGGACAGGAAAGGTTGTTGTAAGCGTTTTATAGGTTTTTCAAAAACTTGATACAAGGTAATATACATCACAATGGGTCCGGTGTCAAGAGGAGAAAAGGAGGAAATTGTGCGAAATTCCCCTGCCGGAGGGAATCCGCTGGAAAACTACGTCTAACTTACAGCAAGGCCCTCGTCCTTTGGGACGGGGGCCTTTTTATGGTAAAGAAGGAGGAAAAACTCAGAACAGGCCGGTGATCCTGCCGTCGTCGGTGACGTCGATGTTGACGGCGGCGGGGACTTTGGGCAGACCGGGCATGGTCATGATGCTGCCGCAGATCACCACCACAAAACCCGCGCCGGCGGCCAGGCGCACCTCTCGGACGTTCAGGCGGAAGCCGGTGGGAGCGGCCTTGAGGTTGGCGTTGTCGCTGAAGCTGTACTGGGTCTTGGCGATGCAGACGGGCAAGCTGCCATAGCCCATGGCGGTCAGCTCATCCAGGGTCTTGGCGGCGGCGGGGGTGTAGTCCACCCCGTCGGCACGGTAGATCTTGGAGGCCACCGCGCCGATCTTATCCCGCAGGGAAGCCTCCAGGGGATAGGTGAAGTGGATGGGACGGTCCTCCATGCTGTCCAGCACCGCCTGGGCCAGGGCCTTGCCGCCCTCGCCGCCCTTGGCAAAGACTTCGCTCAGGACGCATTTGACGCCCAGGCCGGCGCAGTAATCCGCCACGATGGCCTGCTCCTCGGCGGTGTCGGTGGGGAAGGCGTTGACCGCCACCACCACAGGCAGGCCGAAATTGTCCTTCATGTTCTCGATGTGGCGGCCCAGATTGGCCAGGCCGGCCCGGACGGCGTCGGGGTCGGGCTGGTTCAGCTGGGCCTTGGCTACGCCGCCGTGGCTCTTGAGGGCCCGGACGGTGGCCACCAGCACGCAGGCCGAGGGAGCGATGCCCGCAGCCCGGCACTTGATATCCAGAAACTTTTCGGCGCCCAGGTCGGCGCCAAAACCCGCCTCGGTGACCACATAGTCGGCCAGGGCCAGGCTGAGCCGGGTGGCCATGACGCTGTTGCAGCCATGGGCGATGTTGGCGAAGGGCCCGCCGTGGATGATGGCGGGGTTGTGCTCCAGCGTCTGCACCAGGTTGGGGTCGATGGCGTCCTTCAGCAGGGCGGCCATGGCCCCCGCTGCGCCGATCTGCCCCGCGGTGACCGGCTGGCCGTCGTAGGTGTAGGCGCAGACGATCCGGCTCAGGCGCTCTTTCAGGTCGTGCAGGCTGGAGGCCAGGCAGAAAATAGCCATCACTTCGCTGGCCACCGTGATGTCAAAGCCGTCCTCCCGGGGGGTGCCGTTGGCCTTGCCCCCCAGGCCGTCCACGATGAACCGCAGCTGGCGGTCGTTCATGTCCATGCAGCGCTTCCAGGTGATGCGCCGGGGATCGATGTGCAGGGGGTTGCCCTGCTGGATGCTGTTGTCGATCATGGCGGCCAGCAGGTTGTTGGCGGTGCCGATGGCGTGGATGTCCCCGGTGAAGTGGAGGTTGATGTCCTCCATGGGCACCACCTGGGCATAGCCGCCCCCGGCGGCGCCGCCCTTGATGCCAAACACGGGACCCAGCGAAGGCTCCCGCAGGCAGAGCATGGTCTTTTTGCCCAGGGCGCACAGGGCGTCGGCCAGGCCCACGCTGGTGGTGGTCTTGCCCTCGCCGGCGGGGGTGGGGCTGATGGCGGTGACCAGGATCAGCTTGCCCTGCTTGCCGGGCTTTTCGGCCAGGTGATGGTCGATCTTGGCCTTGTAGCGGCCGTAGGGGATGACGTTGTCCTCCTCCAGGCCAAGCTGAGCGGCGATCTGGGTGATGGGGCGCAGAACGGCCTCCTGGGCGATCTCGATGTCGGACTTCATCTTGCATTCTCCTTTGCTGGCAAAACAAAAAGGCAGCGCTGCGCGGCTCATGCCGCGCAAGGCTGCCCAGACGGTCGGCTTTGATCTGCCCTGCCCGCATGTGGTTGCGCTCCACAAAGAAGGGCCGCGGCCCCTCATCTTCCGTCAGCGCGGCAGGGTTTCCTTGCCTGCTAAGAATAACATAGACAGGCGGGTATTGTCAAGGCAAACCGGCAGGATTTCTTGGGCGTGTTTCCAAAGCCCTCTGGGCTCGGGTCAAAAGGGCGGATGTGCCTTGCCGCTTCAGGCCGGTACATAGCCGGCTTTCCGGATGCAGGCCGCCCCCGCCGGGGTGGACAGCCAGTCATACAGCTGGCGTTCGGGGCTGTCGGCAGCTGCCGAAGCGCGGATGACCGCATAAAAGTCGTTGCACAGAGGGTAGCTCTGGTCGGCGATGGTCTGGGCCGAGGGCTCCACCCCTTCCACGGCCAGCAGCCGCAGCCCCGGCTGGCTGTACATCTGGTCGATGTAATAGTAGACCGAAAAGCCGATGGCGCTGGCGCTGTTGTTGTACTCGGCCACCCGGTCCACCAGTTCGCCCATGGCGGCGGGGGCCAGCTCGGTGGGGGCTTCCATCCGTTCGCCGTCCCCGATCAGCAGCTTTTTGAACAGGGTCTGGCTGCCGCTGTCCTCGCCCCGCTGGAAAGCGACGATGGGGCTGTCCGCCCCGCCCAGCTCCTTCCAGTTGGTGACGCGGCCCGCGTAGATGTCCCGCAGCTGGTCCAGCGTCAGGCCCTGGACAGGGTTATCCTGGTTGACGATAAAGACCAGGGCGTCCCGGCCCACGGCCTTTTGTTCCAGGGGGATGCCGGCCTGTTCCATCTCATCTTTGACATAGTCGGGCGCCTCGTAGACCAGCAGCATCTGCACATAGATGGAGTCGTAGACGGCCAGGTTCTCCCAGGCATAGGCGGTGGTGCTGACTGTGACGGCGCTTTGGGCCTCGGCCAGGTCGATGCCGGTGGTGTCGGCCATCATCTGGGCCATCAGGGGGATGCAGGCGGTGCTGCCGTCCAGCCCGGGGAACTCATCCGGTGTCAAAAAGGGTTCGGGCTCCACCTGGCTGGAAGCCGCACTGGAGGCGAGCGCTTCGCTGGAGGCGGGTGCCTCGCTGGAAGAAGAAACGGGGCTGCCCCCGCACCCTGCCAGCAGGGCGGCGGCCCCGGTCAGGCCCAGGGCGGCCAGAAAACTGCGTCGGGAAAGGATGGGTCGATCGGTCATGGCATATACCTCCTTGTGTTCACCAGGCGGCAGGGTCTTCGTCCCCTACGGCGTCAAAGATGCTTTCGTGATAGAGCCACTGGCCCTCGGCGTCCATAAAGCCCTGCTCAAAGCCGCGCCGGGCCATAAAGCAGCCCTCGGGCAGACTTGCGACACTGCCGCTGACCACGCTGGCCAGGCCTTTCAGGACCGGCTGGCCGGTGTGGTCGAGGACGTCGTACAGCCAGCTGCCGCCGATGCCCTGCCGCAGCGCGGCGTAAAGGGGGCCGTCGGGGCCGGTGGCCAGGTAATAGACAGAGGAATACTCATATCCCAGCCCGCTGGGGGCATAGGAACCCGCCTGCAGGCCGTCCTCGTTCCAGATCTGCATTTCCACCAGGTTGTAGTCGCTGTCATGGCCCAGCAGCAGGGCATAGCCGCTGTCCAGCGAGGCCAGGGTCAGGGTGGAGCCCGGCTGGGCCTTCACCGCAAAGGACGTTTGGCTGCCGTCGGGGCCGTAGAGCAGCAGGGTCCCGTCGGCCAGCAGAAAGCCCATCCCGTCCTCCTCGATGACATAGGACCCGAAATCCTGCAAAGGGTGGGTGACGCCGTCCGGCATGACCAGCAAAGGCGCGTTGGATGTCTCGTCGTAGCCCAGCAGGGTGAGGCCCCCGGGCTGATAGAGCAGGCAGGAGGAGCCATAGTCGGCCAGAGGGGTGGGGTCATCCACCGAGCGGACGTAGTAGCGGCCATCCCCCGCCTCGCAGCAGACATAGCCGTCCCCGCAGAAGCTCCGGTAGCCCTCGATCACCGCGCCGTCTGCGGGGCGGTAGAGGTGGATGCTGCTCTGGCCAAAGGGGTGGACGCAGAGCCACCCGTCCGACCCTTCGTAGCCGGGCTCATAGACCGAGCAGTTCTCAAACACCTGCAGCTGGGAACCGTCGGGCCCCAGCAGGATGGCGTTGGTGGGGGTGTAGCCGTCCGCTTCCTGGGCACTGCCGGGTACATTGACGACGGTATAGCCACCGTATACCATATAGCAGCTGACCGTTCCCGCGGGCAGGGGCAGCTCGGCGCCGTCCGACAGGCGGATCAGCTTGGGGCCGGAGCCGCTGTCCGAACCGATGCCGCTGCCGTCGTAGAGGGTGCCGGGGGAGAGGGCCAGCAGCTGCCGGGAGATGGAGGCGGCGTAGTTCCCCGGGCCGGACCACAGCAGATTTCCCTCCGTGTCATAGACATCGGTGCGCCGGGTGCCGTCGGGATCGTTGGTGGCCAGCAGCCAGCCGGCCTGGGCGCCGGTGTCCACATCGTACAAGAGGCTGATGGACTCGGCGGGGGTGGCGCGGTAGATCACCCGATCGCCCTGCAGCAAGGTGCCGCCTCCATAATTTTCAAAGGCGCCCAGAAAGCGCAGCACCCCATCGTCCAGGCGGCTGTCTGCCGCAGGGGCGGGATCGGAGGTCTGGCTGCTGCTGCCGCCGCTGGAAGAAGGGCCGGGCTGGACGGTGGGAGCGCACCCCGTCAGCATGGCCCCTGCCAGCGCCAGACAGGCTGCCGGAACGAAAAACCTTGCAAATCTCATGCGGATCACCTCTCTTGGATCATCGACAAGGGAACTCTCTATCTTGAATACGGTCCTTGCAGGCAAAAGATTGCAGCAAAAGCAAAAATCCCCCGTCCCTTGCAAAGGACGGGGGAAGAAAAGCAGTCAGCGGCGGTTCTCAAAGTCGCTGTGCACCCGCAGCCGGCTCATGGCGCGGGCCAGGTTGTACTGAGCCACCTTGTATTCCTGGATGCTGCGCTTTTGCAGCAGGGCCTCTTTGGCCGCGTCGGCGGCCCGGCGGGCCCGGTTGGCGTCGATCTCCTCGGGGTGCTCGGCGGTATCCACCAGCACCAGCACGTCGTTGTTCTCCACCTTGACCAGGCCCGAGGAAACGGCGGCGATCTGCTCCTGGCTGGCCTGGTCGCCGTCGGCAGGGCGGTAGCGCAGTTCCCCGGGGGAAACGGCCGAGATCATGTTGGCGTGCCAGGCCTGGATGCCAAAGGAGCCGTCGGGGCAGGGAACGACCAGATTGTCGCACTCGCCCTCAAAGAACAGGTCATCCGAGGCCAGCACACGCAGATGGAAGGTGTTCATCACAGCTCACCTGCCTCGATCTTGGCGGCTTTTCTGGGCACTTCCTCGATGGTGCCCACGTTGAAGAAGGCAGCCTCGGGGTACTGGTCCATCTGGCCGTCCACAATGGCGGCAAAGCCCTTGACCGTCTCGCTCAGGGGAACGTAGACGCCGGGGATGCCGGTGAACTTTTCGGCCACATGGGTGGGCTGGGACAAAAAGCGCTGCACCTTGCGGGCGCGGCTGACGATCTTCTGGTCCTCCTCGCTCAGCTCATCCATGCCCAGGATGGCGATGATGTCCTGCAATTCGCGGTACTTTTGCAGGATCTCCTGCACCTTGCGGGCCACCCGGTAGTGCTCCTCGCCCACGATGTCGGGCTCCAGGATGCGGGAGGTGGACTCCAGAGGGTCCACGGCGGGGTAGATGCCCTGCTCCACGATCTTGCGGCTCAGAACGGTGGTGGCGTCCAGATGGGTGAAGGTGGTGGCGGTGGCGGGGTCGGTCAGGTCGTCGGCGGGCACGTAGACGGCCTGCACCGAGGTGACCGAGCCGTCCTTGGTGGAGGTGATCCGCTCCTGCAGCTCGCCCATTTCGTTGGCCAGGGTGGGCTGATAGCCCACGGCGGAGGGCATCCGGCCCATCAGGGTGGATACCTCGCTGCCGGCCTGGACAAAGCGGAAGATGTTGTCGATGAACAGCAGCACATCCTTGTGCTCCTCATCCCGGAAGTGCTCGGCCATGGTCAGGCCCGACAAAGCCACCCGCATACGGACGCCGGGGGATTCGTTCATCTGGCCAAAGACCAGGGCGGTCTTGTCGGCGATGCCGCTCTCGTTCATTTCGCGCCACAGGTCGTTGCCCTCGCGGCTGCGCTCGCCCACGCCGGTGAAGATGGAATAGCCGTTGTGGCTGGTGGCGATGTTGTAGATCAGCTCCTGGATCAGCACCGTCTTGCCTACGCCGGCGCCGCCGAACAGGCCGATCTTGCCGCCTTTGGCGTAGGGCTCCAGCAGGTCGATGACCTTGATGCCGGTCTCCAGGATCTCAACGGCGGGGTTCTGCTCCTCAAAGGGAGGGGGCTTGCGGTAGATGCTCTTGACGGGCACATCGGCCGGTACGGGCTGGCCCCCGTCGATGGGCTGGCCCAGCACGTTGAACATACGGCCCAGCACGGCCTCGCCCACCGGCACCTGGATGGTGTGGCCGGGGGCCTGCACCTCCATGCCGCGGGCCAGGCCCTCGCTGGCGGCCAGCATGACGCAGCGGACGGTGTGGTCGTTCAAATGCTGCGAGACTTCCATCACGTGCTGGCTTCCGCCGACGGTGACGGTCAGCGCCTCGCGGATATGGGGCAGGGGCGGCGTGCCGAAGGCAACGTCCACCACAGGGCCCGAGACCTGTACGATTTTACCTGTATTCAAGTGGGTCACACATCCTTTCGTGCATTGCGGGCCGTTTCGCGCTTATGCCGCTGGGCCTTGGCGCCGGCCGACACCTCGGTGATCTCCAGGGTGATGGCCGACTGCCGCACCCGGTTGTACTGCAGCGACAGCTCGTCCAGCAGCCGCTGCGCGTTCTCGTTGGCCGAGTCCATGGCGGTCATGCGGGCGTTCTGCTCACTGCAGAAGCTGTCGATCAGGGCGCTGTAAATAAAGCCCGAGATATAGCTTTCGATCATGTTGTCCAGCACGGTGGCCATATCGGGCATGAACTCAAAGCTGTCCGAGGCGTGATCCTCGTCGGCGGAAGCAAAGTGGGCCCGGTGGAAAGGCAGCAGGCGGGTGCTCTGGGCTGCCGAGGACAGGCTGTTGGCCATATCGGTGTAGACGATATAGATCTTTTTCCACAGGCCCTTGTTGTAGCCGTCCAGCAGGATGGCGCTGATCTCCCGGGCGCGCTGCAGGGTGGGGTTCTGGGCCGTGTAGAGAAAACTCTGCTCGATGGGGATCTGGTGCTGGTTGAAGTAGTGCCGCCCGTATTCGCCCACCACGAACAGCTTGGTGCCCGGGTGGTCGGCCAGGATATGCATGGTCTCCTTGACGGCGTTCTGGTTGTAGGAGCCGGCCAGGCCCTTGTCCGCCGTGATGACCAGGCAGGCATAGGGCCCACCCTTGATGTCATCCTCATGGGGCGGATAGAAGTACCGGTTCTGGATGTCGCTGGAGGTGCGGAAGATCCGCTTGATCTCGGCCCGGAGCGCCTCAAAATAGGGGCGGGTATGGGCCAGGTCCTCCCGGGCGCGGCGCAGCTTGGTGGAGGAGATCAGGTACATGGCGTTGGTGATCTTCTGGGTCTGGCGAACGCTCTCGATCCGGTCTTTGATCTCTTTGGTGCTTGCCATGGCTTACTGCCCCTTCTTCTGATAACCGGCCACAAAGGTGCGGGCCAGGTCGATGATCTGCTGGCGGTCGTCGTCGCTCAGCAGGCCGGTGGAGTCGATCCGCTGGCACAGGGCGGGGTCCTGCTGGCCGAACCAGGCCAGCATCTCCTGCTGGCAGGCGTTGATCTGCTCGGCGGGGATGTCCTGGAGCACATGGGCCAGGGCCGCCACCAGGGTGATGACCTGCTCGTGCTGGGTCAGGGGATGGTACTGCTTTTGGCGCAGCAGGCGCATCAGGCCCTGGCCGTAGGTCAGCTGGCGCTTGGTGGTCTCGTCCAGATCGCTGGAGAACTGGGTGAACACTTCCATCTCGCGGTACTGGGCCAGGTCCAGGCGCATGGCGCCGGCGGCCTTTTTCATGGCCTTGGTCTGGGCGTCGCCGCCCACACGGGACACCGACAGGCCCACGTTGACCGCGGGACGCTGGCCGGCAAAGAACAGGCTGCTCTCCAAAAACAGCTGGCCGTCGGTGATGGAGATGACGTTGGTGGGGATATAGGCCGACACGTCGCCGGCCTGGGTCTCGATGATGGGCAGGGCGGTCATGCTGCCACCGCCCTTCTCGTCGGACAGGTGGGCCGACCGCTCCAGCAGGCGGCTGTGCAGATAGAACACGTCGCCGGGATAGGCTTCACGGCCGGGGCTGCGCTCCAGCAGCAGGGACAGGGCGCGGTAAGCGATGGCGTGCTTGGACAGATCGTCGTAGACGATCAGCACGTCCCGGCCCTGGTGCATGAAGTATTCGCCCAGGCTGCACCCCGCGTAGGGGGCGATATATTGCAGGGAAGCCGAGTCGCTGGCCGAGGCGCTGACGATGATGCAGTAGTCCATGGCGCCCCGCTTGCGCAGGTTCTCGGCCAGCAGGGCCACCGAGCTTGCCTTCTGACCGATGGCCACATAGATGCAGACGACGTTTTTGCCCTTCTGGTTCAGGATGGTGTCCAGGGCCACGGCAGTCTTGCCGGTCTGGCGGTCGCCGATGATCAGCTCACGCTGGCCCCGGCCGATGGGGAACAAAGCGTCGATGGCCAGCAGGCCGGTCTCCATGGGCTGGTTGACCGGCTGGCGGTCGATGATGCCGGGAGCGGGCCGCTCCACGGGGTAGAAGGCATCGGCCTGGATGGGGTCGCCGCCGTCGATGGGGCTGCCCAGGGCATCCACCACCCGGCCCAGGAAGCCTTCGCCCACCGGGACGCCGGCCACCTTGCCGGTGCGGATGACGGGGTCGCCGGCCTCGATGTCGCTGCTGTCGCCGAACAGCACGCAGCACAGCTCGTGGGGGCGCAGTTCCTGTACCATGCCCCGGATGCCGTTGGCAAACAGCAGCACTTCGCCGTAGACGGCGTCCTCCAGGCCGCTGATGGTGGCGATCTCATCGCCCACCGTCAGCACGGTGCCGATCTCCTCGGGTTTGACGTTGGGCCGCCAGTCCTCGATGGTCTGGCGCATCAGGGGCAGGATGTCCTCCTGCCGCTCGTCCAGCGCATCGATGCGGCTGCGCAGCTGGGCCATGCGGCCCTTGAGGCTCCAGTCGTAGATATCGGAGCCCACCTCCAGGCGGAAACCGCCCTTCAGGCGCATATCCCGCTTCCACTCCAGCGTCAGGGTGCGGTCGGGGTAGGTGCGGGCCAGAAAGTCCGCAAACCGCTGGCGCTGCTCCTCGCTGGGCGCGTCGGCGCTGTAAAGGAGGGCGGCAGTGGCTTCATCAGGCTTTTTCATGTTGCTCATTGCGTTTCCCTTCCTCTGCCAGGTTCAAAAATTCGTCAAAGGCGTCCCGGCTGGAGCCCAGCGCCAGCTTTTCGGCGGCGGCCATGGCCAGCTCCTTCAGCTCTTTCTGGCTGTCGGCCACGGCCTTGGCGCGGATGCTCTCGGCGCTCTTGCGGGCGCCGGCGATGATCTGGTCGGCCTGCTGCTGGGCGCGGTCCAGCTGCTGCTGGGCGGCGGCCTGGGCGATCTTCTGGCTTTCGGCGCGGCGCTCCCGCAGCTCGTCCTCCACCTTGTCCAGCTGGGCCTGGTGGCTGGCGGCCAGCTTTTCGGCCTCGGCCAGCTTGTCGGCGGCAGCCTGGTCCATCTCGGCGTAGTGGGCTTCGCGCTGGTCCATGAACTTCTTCACCGGGGCATACAGGATGAAATACAGCCCGCCTGCCAGGATGACAAAGTTGAGCATATGCAGAAGGATCTGCTGGATATCGATGTTAAGAGGGAGACCACTCATAATGACACCTCCCGCCTTACAGAACGAAGATGATCAGGATGTCCACCAGCAGGGCATAGATGATGGCGGTCTCGATAAAGACCAGGGTCAGCATCATGGTGGTGCGGATCTTGCCGTCGGCCTCGGGCTGGCGTGCGATGCTCTCGGTGGCCTTGGCGCCCAGCAGGCCCATGCCGATGGCGCCGCCGGCGGCGGCCAGGCCCACGGCCACAGCCGAAGCGATGGCCTTGCCGGTGGTGGAATCGCCGGCCTCGGTCTCGGCCTGGGCGGACTGGGTGGCGGCGGGCTCGGCGGAAGCGGGCTCGTCAGCAAAAGCGGGGGCGGCCATGGTCACCACCATGGCCAGCATGACCAACAGGACGGAAAGGACTTTTTTGATGTTCAGGGTCTTCATGATCGTATTTACCTCCTAGATCAGCGGCAAAACCTCAAGCCGCAACTGCCTTCTTGTCTTTCTTCTTTTCTTGCTTGGGATGGACGGGCTCGGACACCTCGCCGTAGTACAGGGCCACCAGCATGGTCAGCACGTAGCTCTGGATCAGTGCGTGCAGCAGGGTGAACATGACGCCTACGATCACCGGCAGCACAAAGCTGAGGGTGATATAATAGTAGACCAGTTCGGTCACCAGCAGGCCGGACAGCAGAGCGCCGAACAGACGGAAGCTCATGGAGATGGGCAGGGAGAACTCCTTGAGCGTGCGGCCCACGCCGCGCAGGCCCACAGCCGACACGCCGCCCGACAGGATGAACAGATAGGACAGCACGCCCATGGCGATGGCGCCGTTGATATCCGACAGGGGAGCGGGCAGGGCGATGGAGCGGCCCGCCGTGGTGACGGCCTGCAGGCCGAACATCTCGAACAGGGTGCTGACAAAGATATAGGTGCCCGCGCCAAAGATATAGGGGCCCAGCACCTTGTTGTGGTGCGGGCTGTTGGACTGCGCCATCCCGCTGAAGGTACCCACCCACAGCTCGATCAGCATTTGCAGCCTGCCCGGTACATTCTGGAAGCGGGGCACCGCAAAGATGCGCAGGCAGGCGGCCAGCACCAGCAGCAGGGCCGTCACCACATAGGCCGAGATCAGGCCCGGGTTTACATTCCTTATCCCAAACAGGCTCACCTGGCCGCTCTCATGGAGCACCGCGTCCCGCATGACTTCCTGCACGGTCTCGGTTTCCCCGCCGGACCCGCCGGTCAGGACACATGCAGCCGCCAGCACCACGATCAGGACGAGCCACAGGATAAGTTTCCGCTTATTCTGCTTCATGGTTTTGGAAAGACTCCTTTCTACACTGTATGGTCAAATTGCAATTTTGGGTCGAGCGTATTATACTATTGACAGTCGGAATTGTAAAATATCTTGTTAATATGCTAGCAATATATTTTTTGTATGGCAAAGCGCGCATAAATCCTGAGATAAAGGAAAAGTTTCTATGACCATCAACTATGATTATTACCGGATCTTCTATGCGGTAGCCCAATGCCGCAGTTTTACCCGGGCAGCGGAGGTGCTGAAGAACAATCAGCCCAACATCACCCGCTGCATGAAGAACCTGGAGCAGGAGCTGGGCTGCAAGCTGTTCCACCGCTCCAACAAGGGCATCACCCTGACGCCCGAGGGCCAGCGGCTGTACCGGCGGGTGGCGGCGGCCATGGAGGAGATCCGTCTGGGGGAGGAGGAGCTGCGCCAGGACGGCAGCCTGGAGAGCGGCTCTTTGTCCATCAGTGCCAGCGAGGCGGCCCTGCATATGATCCTGCTGGACAAGCTGTCGGTGTTCCGCACCCGCTACCCCGGGGTGCATCTGCGGATCACCAATGAGACCACCCCCCAGGCCATCGAGCGGCTGAAGCAGGGCCAGAGCGATTTTGCGGTGATCACCGCCCCCCTGCTGACCGCCCGCGGCCTGCGCCAGACCGAGCTGGTGCGCTTCCGGGAGGTGGCGGTGTGCGGGCCGGCATTCAGCGACCTGGCCACCCGGCGGTGCAGTCTGAGCCAGCTGGCCCGGTATCCCCTGGCGTGCATCGGCCAGGACAGCAGCACCTACGATTTTTACCAGCAGTTCTTCACCTCCAACGGGCTGTCCTTCCGGGTGGATATCGAGGTGGCGACCATGGACCAGATCCTGCCGGTGGTGGAGCATGGGCTGGGGGTGGGCTTTTACCCCGAGCAGCTGGTGGCGCCCCGCATCGCCCGGGGCGAGCTGTTCTGCATCCCGCTGGACCAGCCTGTCCCCGAGCGGGCCATCACACTGGTGGAGGACACCGCCCGTCCCCGCTCCACCGCCATGAAGGCCATGCGGGAGCTGATCTGCGGGAAAGGATGACAACAAACAGACCCCCACGGTCCGTTGCGGGACAGCGGGGGTTTTGTCTGGATTATTTTACCTGCAATTCCTGCTCACAGTAGATGCAGCGGTACTTGCCGCCGGCGCCCAGCTCAAAGATCTGGTCGCACTCCTCCTCGATGGTGGAGATGCAGCGGGGGTTGCGGCAGCAGACGATGTTCACCAGCCGGCGGGGCGGATGGGGCTTTTCCTTTTTGACGGCCTTGCCGTCCTGGATGGTGGTGACGGTGATGTTGGGGTCGAGGTAGGCCAGCACGTCCAGGTTGAGCCAGGAAGCGTCCCCCTCCACCTTGATGATGTCCTTGCGGCCCGAAGGAGCCTTGTGGCTGCGGGCGTTCTGGATCAGCGCCACGCTGGCAGTGCGGTTCCCCTTGATGCCCAGCAGGTCCATCAGGCCCACGGCGGTGCCTGCCTTGATGTGGTCGATGACGATGCCGTTCTGGATCTCGTCGATGTTCAGCATATTCATACACCCTCCTTTTGGGCTTTGGGGTCGGGCAGGCCCAGCAGCGTCATGATGAGGGCCATGCGGACGTAGACGCCGTTCTGCACCTGCTCAAAGTAGGCGGCCCGGGGGTCATCGTCCACATCCAGGGCGATCTCGTTCACACGGGGCAGGGGATGCAGCACGGCCATGTCGGGCTTGGCCAGGGCCATCTTCTCCTTGGTGAGGATGTAGCTGTTTTTCAGCCGGATGTAATCCTCCTCGTTGAAAAAGCGCTCTTTCTGCACCCGGGTCATATACAGGATGTCCAGCCCGGGCATGGATTCCTCCAGGCTGCGGGTCTCGGCATAGGGGATATCGCTGCCCTCCAGCACATCGGTGATGATGTAGTCGGGCACCCGCAGCTCCTGGGGGCTGATCAGCACAAAGCGTACCCCTTCGTACCGCACCATGGTCTTGATGAGGGAGTGGACGGTCCGGCCAAACTTCAGATCGCCGCACAGGCCGATGGTCAGCCCGCTCAGGGTCCCCTTGCGGCTGCGAATGGTCATCAGGTCGGTCAGGGTCTGGGTGGGGTGCTGGTGGCCGCCGTCGCCGGCATTGATCACCGGGATGCGGGAGTAGCGGCTGGCCCGCAAAGGCGCGCCCTCTTTGGGATGGCGCATGGCCGCGATATCCGCATAGCAGGACACCACCCGGATGGTGTCAGCCACGCTCTCGCCCTTGGTGGCGCTGGATACGTTCTCACTGGGGAAGCCCAGCACGCGCCCGCCCAGATTGAGCATGGCGGCCTCAAAGGACAGCCGGGTGCGGGTGGAAGGCTCGTAAAACAGGGTGGCCAGCTTTTTGCGGGCGGCCACGTCCTGGTAGGCCGCAGGGTCCTCGCGGATGCGGCAGGCCAGGTCCAGCAGGGCGTCGGTCTCCTCCCGGGTAAAGTCAAGCGGGTCGATCAGATGGCGCATGGGCAGTTGCCTCCTTACAGTAGCTTGCGCAGGATGGAAAAATCAAAAAAGTTGGTGTAGTAGCTCAGCGCCCGCAGCACGGGCCTGCACAGCCGGGTATAACACACCTCGTCCAGCAGCAGCATGGCCTCCCCGGGGGCTAGGCGCATGGCCGAGCGGATGGTCTCATCCCCGCAGCTGGCCTTGATGTGGGCCACCGTGGAGGAGACCTGCTGGCCGCAGATGTGGTCCAGCACCTCAAAAATGGAGCCGCTCAGATCCAGCCGGGTGTAATCCAGGCCGCCCAGCAGCGCCCGGGGCAGATAGTTGACCGAGTAGATCACCGGGGTGGAATCGGCCAGCACCCGCTTGCGGATGCAGATCACCTCGGCGCCCGGCTCCAGCCCCAGGCTGCGGGCCACTTCCTCGCTGGCGCGCTGGGGCTGCACCTGGATGCCGTCTGCATGGGGATAGCTGCCAAAGGAGCGGATCAGGGGATAGTATTCCAGTTTCTGGTCCAGGCGGCTGCGCAGGGACAGCACAGCCCGGTTGACCACCGTGCCGATGCCCCGCACCCGCTCTACATAGCCCGAGCGCTCCATGGTATTGAGGGCGTCCCGGATGACGGTCCGGCTCACCCCCATCTGGGCGGCCAGGTCCAGCTCGGCAGGCAGCCGGTCGGCGCCGGCGTACCGGCCGGTGCGCAGTTCTTCCAGCAGCTGGGCGACCACCCGGTCGCTGATGATGGTGCCGCCCAGGCGCCCCGAAGTGTCAGGGGTAGGTTCTTTCATCGCAATGCCTCCCTTTTCCCGCCGCAGGGCGGCGGACGGCGCCGGACCCCGGCAGGCCCCGCACCTAAAACGTTTGAGGACAGTATACCATATTCTGACAAGTTTTGAAACCGGTTGAGGGCGGGAAAAGAGACAAAGTATGATTTTTCACAGGGCGGGCCGCAAAGAGCTCAGCGTTCCTGAGCGTACAGGCCGATGATGTTCAGCACCACTTCGGTGGCCTTGTCCATCCGCTCGACGGTGGTGCACTCCAGCACGCCATGGAAGTTGAAGCCGCCGGTGCCCAGGTTGGGGCAGGGCAGGCCCTTCCAGCTCAGGACGGCTCCGTCGGTGCCGCCCCGCACAGGGATCTCCTCCGGCTCCAGCCCGGCCATGTGGATGGCGGTGCGGGCCGTCTCCACCAGATGGAAATGGGGCTTGATCTTTTCCAGCATATTGCGGTAGCCGTCCTTGAGCTCCACCGTGACGGTGCCGGGGCCGTAGCGGCCGTTCAGCCATGCGGCGATCTGGAGCAGCTCATCCTTTTTGTATTCCAGACGGGCGGCGTCGTGATCCCGCAGGATATAGCCGAGCTTGGCCTGGTTCACGTCCCCGTACATCTGGCACAGGTGGTAGAAGCCCTGGCGGCCCTCGGTGGTCTCGGGGCGGGCCATCATGGGCAGGGCCAGATGGAATTCCATGGCCACATTGGAGGCGTTGATCATGGTGTCCTTGGCGCTGCCGGTGTGCACCGACAGGCCCCGGACGGTGACGGTGGCCGAAGCGGCGTTGAAGTTCTCGTACTCGATGCCGCCCACATCGCCGCCGTCCACCGTGTAGGCAAAGTCGGCCCCGAACCGCTCCAGATCGAACAGGCTGGCCCCCTCGCCGATCTCCTCGTCGGGGGTGAAGGCGATGCACAGTTTGCCGTGGGGCAGGCCCTGGGTGATGACGGCCTCGGCGGCGGTGAGGATCTCGGCGATGCCGGCCTTGTCATCCGCGCCCAACAGGGTGGTGCCGTCGGTGGTGATGAGGGTCTCGCCCTTCATGGAGGCCAGGAAGGGGAAAGCTTCCACCTTCATGACGGCGCCGGTGCCGGGCAGGGTGACGTCCTTGCCGTCGTAGTTCTGATGGAGGATGGGGCGGACGTTCTCGCCGCCGGCGTCGGGGGCGGTGTCCATATGGGCGATGAGGCCCAGAGCCGGCCGGCCTTCACAGCCGGGGGTGGCGGGGATGGTGCCATAGACGTAGCAGTGCTCGTCCACGGCGGCGTCCTCGATCCCCATGCCCTTCATCTCCTCCACCAGCAGCCGGGCCAGATCGAACTGACGGCCGGTGGAAGGATGGGTGCCCGACTCGGGGTCGGAGGTGGTGTAAACTTTCGCGTATTGCAGCAGGCGTTCGTAAGCGCGCATGACAAGGCTCCTTTCCTGGGGGTGAAATTCTCTGCCTTTTAGGATACTCTATTTTGCCTCCATTTACAAGAGCCGGCGGATATCGTCTGAATTCACCTTGCAGGTGAGAAAGATTCACCCCAAAAGCCTGCCGCGCCGGGGCCAAAACGTGCTATCATAAAGGCAGCCGTATCCCAAACATTGCAATGAGGAAGGTGGATCACCATGAAGATCTTCTTTTATGCCCTCCGCCCTTTTGACGAGCTGGCCTGCGCCCAAAAGCTCAGCGCCGAGACCGGCATCGCATTTGACGGCTGCGAGGATTATCCTACCTATGAGAACGCCGCCCTGGCCGCAGGCTGCGACGCCGTATCCATGACCCCCTGCGACATGGGCGCGGCCATGGTGGAGCGGTTCCACCAGCTGGGGGTCAAGTACATCTGCTGCCGCTCGATCGGCTACGAGCACGTGGACCGGGAGATGGCCCGCCAGCTGGGGATGAAGGTATCCAACGTGGACTACCCGCCCCGGGGCGTGGCCAACTTTGCCATCATGCTGATGCTGATGAGCCTGCGGCGGGTGGGGCACATCCTCAAGCGGGGAGAGGTGCAGGACTACGGCCTGAAAGGCAAGATCGGCCGGGATCTGTCGGGCTGCACGGTGGGCGTCATCGGCACCGGGCACATTGGCCGCACGGTGCTGCAGCACCTGTCCGGCTTCGGGTGCCGGCTGCTGGCCTATGACCTCTACCCCAGCGAGGAGGGGGGCAGATACGCCGAGTATGTGGACCTGGACACCCTGTTTGCCCAGTGCGACGTCATCACCCTCCACACCAACGCCAACGCCGGCAACCATCACCTGATCGACGCCAACGCCCTGGCCAGGATGAAGGACGGGGTGGTGATCGTCAACACCGCCCGGGGCAGCCTGATCGACAGCGACGCCCTCATCGCTGCTTTGGAGCAGGGCAAGGTGGGGGCCGCCGCCCTGGATGTGCTGGAAAACGAGAACGGCCTGTACTACTACGACCGCTCGGGAGACCCCATCCCCAACACCGAGCTGGCTTTGCTGCGCAGTTTCCCCAACGTGCTCCTGACCTGCCACACCGCTTTCTACACCGACGAGGATGTGGAGAGCATGGTGCGGGGCGTTTTTGAGAGCGCCGCCGCCTTTGCCAGGGGAGAGCCGACCCGCCACGACGTCAGCCTGGCGTAAAACCTCATCCAAACAGGCCCTGTCCGGATGCGATGCGTCCGGGCGGGGCCTGTTTTTCGGTACACGAAAACCCCCGCAGCCAAAGCCGCGGGGGTCCCAAAGCGGGTCGTTATTTGGAGATGGACGCAATAACGGAGCGGAAGAAGAACACTTTCCGTGTATCCAGAGGCTCGGGGTCGGGCACCTCAAAGAGATAGCGCTCGGTGGCGTTGATGACGGTGGTCTCGCCCCGCTGGCACACCCGGGGAAGCTTGTAGTTGTAGAACAAATGGATGTGCCCATGGACGAACCACCTGGGCTTCAGCTCATCCAGCAGGTTGTTGAAGCAGGCGAAACCCTGGTGGGGCAGATCGTCGCCGTCGTTCAGGCCCCGGGCGGGGGCGTGGGTCAGCAGCACGTCGATGCCCCCCATCCGGCGCACCTTGGGCCGCAGCCGTGCGATGCGCCGGCGCATGGCGCGCTCGGTGTACTGGTAGGGGCTCTCGCGGTTGTAGCGGATCGAGCCGCCCAGGCCCATGATCCGCAGGCCCTTCCAGTTGTAGACCCCGTCGTCCACGCAGATGCAGCCGCCCGGCTCATGCTGGGCGTAATCGTTGTCGTGGTTGCCGTGGACGTAGAGGATGGGCGCGGCGGTGAAGTTGGTCAGATATTCCAGGTAGGCGCGGGGCAGGTCCCCGCAGGACAAGATCAGGTCTACGCCATCCAGCCGCTCCCGGCATTGGGATGACCACAGCGCCTTTGAGGCTACATCCGAAATTGCGAGTATCTTCACGTTCCCTCATGCTCCGTTCTGTTTGAATTTCCTTTTACCTTTTTACCATTTGCCGTTTTGCCGCAGCGGGGGTCACTGCTTTGCCTTGGGGGCGGCCAGCGCTTCGGGCTGGCCCTTGATGACGTCCAGGCCGCAGATGTCGGCCAGGGCGCGGGTCTTGACGTCCAGCTGGTCGTAGCCGGGCAGCTCGCCCTCCACGCAGGCGTCCAGCCAATCCATCAGCATCAGCTCCTTGGGGGTGTAGACCACCTTCTGGGGCGAGTGCATCTGATGGTCCTGTGCATAGACCTTGGTGGGGAAGATGGTCAGCAGGCCGCTGTGCAGCTGGGTCTCCATCAGGCCCAGCAGCTGCAGGGAGCCGCCGGGCAGCCCGTCGCTGTAACGGATGCTGACGGCGCCGCTCTTCATGCCCCACCAGTAGTTGATGGCCTTGCCGGTGTCGGCGTTGTCCCAGCTGCCGTTGAGGATGGAGCGGATGATCTCCACATAGAACACGTCCCAGCGCCAGTCGGGCAGGCCCAGGGGCCGGATGACTCCGTCGGGCAGCCGCTGGCACAGGCCGTAATCCCGGTGGGAATCGGGAGCTTCACGGCTGTCCCGCGCGTAAAAGAGAGTCACGTCGGGGCGGTCCGAAAAGTCCAGGGGATGGGCCGGGTCGGGCAGGCAGGCCCAGCGCAGCGCCACCCGGCCGGAGGGCCGCACCGAGCGCAGGCCCTGGGCATAGGCATTGATGGCGGCGGGGGTGCCATAGACGGGGTTGGCGGCCACATAGCCCACCGTGTCGGTGGGGGAGAGGATGCCCGCCAGCATCCCCAGGATATAGGTGGCCTCATAGGTGCGGGGGTAATAGGTGCGCACCAGGGGGTGCGGGGCGTTGAGCGAGCAGTTCAGGAACTTGGTCTTGGGGTGCTGGGCCGCCACCTTGAGGCAGGCGGTGTGCATCCGGACGCTGGTGGTGAATACCACGTCGGCGCCGTCGTGGGCCACCTCCTCCAGCACCTGCTCGGCGTCCACCTGGGGGTCCACGTTCTCCCGGGAGGACAGGATCACCCGGTCGGTGAAGGTGTTGGCCAGGGCGTCCCGGCCCTTTTCATGGGCGCGCACCCAGGCGCTGGTGGCCTTGTTGTACTCGTGCAGAAAGACCACGCGCAGCTCGCTGGGGCGGGGGTTGAACAGATTTAGCTTGCCCTTGGTCAGGCTGGTCAGGCTGGTGAGGGGCGAGGCGGTGTCGGGGTGGGGCTCCAGCACCACTTCCACCGCCTGGTCTTTGGTCAGGACGGTGATCTCGTCCCAGATGCGGGCCAGGTTTTCCTTGATCTGGGCGGGGGTGGCGTCGCAGGCGTCCGAGTAGCGGTAGACCGACAGGTACACCAGCAGCGCGTCGCCCACCGTCAGGGGCAGCTGTGCGCCTCCCAGAGCCCGGAACTGCTTGCGGAACTTGGTGTGCAGGGCATTGAAGTTCAGCCGGTCGTCATCGGTCCACTCCTCCCCCGACGCCTTGCATACCAGCTTTTGCAGCTTGGCGTAGCTGCCCGGCCGCGAAAACTGGACGATGTTCACCCGGCTCAGCTTGTAAAAATCCAGAAACTCGTAATAGATGCGGTTCTCCAGGCTGTTGTTGCGGGCGGGGATGAGCCGGACGACGGTGCCGGGGATGCTGGCCGAGTCGAAGTGCTTGAGCACCGACACCCGCTTGTTGCCCTCCTCGATATAGAACTGGTTCAAAAACTCATAGGCGGTGACCGGGTTGCGGATGCCCTCTTCCAGATGGGCCTCACAGAGGTTGGACCACTTGGTGGCAAACTCGGTGTCCACGTCCAGCAAGGGCATGAAGTTGGGGGCAAAAGCGGTGTGGCGGCCGCTGGTCTTGGTGCCCACGATGCTCTCGCTGGGCATATTCACCAGGCCCAGAGGCTCGGTGGCCACAATGTCCACGTTGACAAGGATGTCGTCCAACACCGGCAGGTAAGGGTTCTGGCCCCGGGCCACATGGGCGCGGTAGTCTTTCTGACCTGCCTTGAGGGCTGCTTTATATTCTTCCATCGACATAATGTAAAAGGCTCCTTTCTTTGCAAAAAAGCCGGATCTCACACACACAAAGGCGGGGGCGGCCCGCCTTATCCTACAGTATACCACAGATTTTGTGTTTTGTCTCTACCGTCGGGCAGACAGTGCTGGGATACATCAGCGGGGGACGGCCGGCAGCCCCGGCGCCCCGGGCAGACGCGCAGGGCCTTTTTTGCGCCCGGCGCTTGCAACCGGCCCGGTTTTCAGGTACCATAAAAGAAAAACGAAGGGAACAGGATCAAGATGGAAACAAAAACCCTCCCCGCGCTCCAGGCGGGGGAATACGCCGGGGGCCTGTGGTATTATGAGCCCCATGTCTATATGCCCTACCGGTATGTGCTGGGGCGGCCGGGACACAGGCCGCTGGTGTGCATCGGCATCAACCCCAGCACCGCACAGCCCGGCGCGCTGGACCCCACCGTCAAGAGCGTGGAGCGGCTGGCGGCCTCCAACGGCTTCGACAGCTGGATCATGTTCAATGTCTACCCCCAGCGGGCCACCGATCCCAACGATATGGACCTTGTGCCCGACCGGGCCCTGTGCGATGAGAACCTGCGGTGGCTGGCGGCAGTGCTGGCCCAAACGCAGCCCACCATGTGGGCAGCCTGGGGCACCCTGATCGAAAAGCGGGCCTATCTGCCGGGCCTGATGCGGGAGATGGTGGCGCTGACCCGGGAAAAAGATATCCCCTGGGTCACCATCGGCAAACGGAGCAAAAAGGGCCACCCCCACCACCCGCTCTATCTGCGCAAGGACGCGGTGCCCGAGCCCTTCGATGTGGAGGGGTATCTGGACAGCTGCTTTTGAGGGGGCGGCAGGATGATGCAAAGCAGCCGGCTGGGGATGTCCCCGGCCCAGTACCAAAAGATACGGGCCTGGTTTGAGGCGCGCCCTGCGGCGCTGCGTGTCCTGCGGGCCCTGGACCGGGGCCTGCCCTGGGTGACGGCGGCCTCCTACGGGGTGCTGCTGGCCGTGCTGGGGGCGCGATGGGCCGCCACGGATCAGGATATGCAGCAGCTGGCCCGCGCAGTCCTGGTGCCGGCGGCAGCTTTCCTGGGCTGCGGCTGGCTGCGCCGGGTTTTGGACTGCCCCCGGCCCTACCAGCAGCCCGGCTTTGAGGCTCTGGTGCCCAAAAAGACCCGGGGGCGGTCCTTTCCCTCCCGGCACGCCGTCAGCGGCGCGGTGATCGCCATGGCCTGGCTGCCGGTGTGTCCCCTCTGGGCCGCGGTTTTGGCGGCGGTGGATGCGGCCATCTGCGCCGAGCGCGTGGTGGCAGGGGTGCATACGGCAGGAGACGTGCTGGCCGGCGCAGCCCTTGGCTTTGCCGTGGGATGCCTGTGCCTGTGAGGCCGCCCGGAAGATCCAAACGCAAAACGGCCCTGCTTCCGCTTGGGAGGCAGGGCCGTTTTTTGCTGGTTCAGCCGGTGAGGGCGTCGTCGGGGCCGAACAGGCGCTCGTATTCACCGGTAAAGAGACGTTCGGGCAGGGCGGCAGCCAGGGCCAGGGCGGCCCGGTGCTTTTCGTCCGCAGTCAGTTCCAGGGCCAGGGGAGGGAAGTGCTCCAGCACGCAGTCCAGCTGCTGCTGCACCCGCCGGGCCACAAAGATGCCCCGGTCGGTCAGATAGATCTTGCCATAGTGGGCCTTGACGATCATCCCGCGGTCCATCAGCTGGCCCAGGGCCCGGGCCACCGAGGGCCGTGTGACCCCCAGCCGCTCGGCAATGGTGCGGGAACTGACGTCTCGCTGGGTGTGGGCGGTCTGGTAGATGGCCAGCAGATAGCGCAGGTGGGCGGCGGAAAGCTCCATAAAAAGAACAGCTCCTTTCGGCACAATGGAAGCCAAAAAGCGGGCGCGGCCCCCGGAAAAGGCGGCACACGCCCGCTTGCGGATCTGCTCAGTGGCAGCCGCCGCAGCCATGGCAGCTGCCGCCGGAGCCGCAGTGACTGCATCCGCTGCAGCCGCTGCACTTGCCCGACCGCAGGTCGCGGACGGTGGCGCGCACCGACAGCCCCACCAGTGCGAACACGATGGAACCCACCACGATGGTGGACAGATTGGCGGCTAGAAACTCCAGCATAACGGCAAACCTCCTTGCAGGGTGCAGGGGGATCCGGAGAGCACGCCGGCGTTTTGAACCGGCGCGCTCCGGCACAGATCCCGGATGGGAAAAATCAGGCGTTGGCGGCGGCCTTGCGGTTCAGGCGCACGCCGTCTTTGGACTCGTAGGGGTTCTTGCGCAGCAGCAGGTACAGCAGGACGGCCAGCAGCACCACCGCCACGACGGTGAAGGGATTGAAGGCGACCTCGCCGGTAATCAGTCCGCCCAGCTGGTAGACGATGAGGGAGACCACATAGGCGAACACGCACATATAGCCGATGGCAAAGGCGGTCCAGCGGGGGTTGTTCATCTCGCGCTTGATGGCGCCCATGGCGGCAAAGCAGGGGGCGCACAGCAGGTTGAAGATCATAAAGCTGTAAGCGGACAGGGCGGTGTAATCGGCGGCGATGTTGGCCCAGATCTCCTCGCCCTCCTCGGACACTTCGGCCAGGCCGTACAGCACGCCCAGGGTGGCCACCACGTTCTCCTTGGCGATCAGGCCGGTGACGGCTGCGGTGGTGGCGCGCCAGGTGCCAAAGCCCAGAGGCGCAAAGATGGGAGCGGCCACGCCGGCGATGGCGGCCAGCAGGGACGTATTGGTGTCCTCCACCATCCCGAAGCCGCCGTCGGTGAAGCCGAAGCCCTGCAGGAACCACAGCACCACGGTGGAGGCCAGGATAACGGTACCGGCCCGCTTGATGTAGGACCAGCCGCGCTCCCAGGTGGCGCGCAGCACGTTGCCCCAGGCGGGCACATGGTAGGCGGGCAGCTCCATGACGAAGGGCGCCGGGTCACCGGCAAAGGCCCTGGTCTTTTTCAGGATGATGCCGCTGACCACCACGGCGGCGATGCCGATGAAATAGGCGCTGGTGGCCACCAGACTGCTGCCCCCGAAGATGGCGCCGGCCAGCAGGCCGATGATGGGCATTTTGGCGCTGCAGGGGATGAAGCAGGTGGTCATGATGGTCAATTTGCGGTCCCGGTCCTGCTCAATGGTGCGGCTGGCCATGACGCCGGGAACACCGCACCCCGAGGCCACCAGCAGGGGGATGAAGCTCTTGCCCGACAGGCCGAAGCGGCGGAAGATGCGGTCCATCACAAAGGCGATACGGGCCATGTAGCCGATATCCTCCAGGATGGCCAGCAGGAAGCTCAGCACCAGGATCTGGGGCACAAAGCCCAGGGCTGCGCCCACGCCGGCCACAATGCCGTCGTTGATCAGGCCCACCAGCCAGTCGGCGCAGCCGATGGACAGGAGGAAGCCCTCCACGGCGGGGGGCACGATCTCGGTGAACAGTACGTCGTTGACCCAGTCGGTGCCCATGGTGCCGAAGGAAATGGGGGTGCCGCCCATGGCGATGGTATAGATGACCAGCATCACCACCGCAAAGATGGGCAGGGCCGCCATCCGGTTGGTGACGATGCGGTCGATGCGGTCCGAAACGGTCAGGTTGTCCTTGCGGGCCTTGCGGGTATAGGCCTTCTGGATGACGGTGTGGATGAAGGTATAGCGTTGGTTGGTGACGATGCTCTCGGCGTCGTCGTCCAGCTCCTGCTCCACGGCGGCCACAGCCTGCTCCACCTGAGCGGCGGTGGCGCTGTCCAGGTGCAGCTCGGCCATCACCTTTTCGTCCCGCTCAAACAGCTTGACGGCGTACCAGCGGACAAAGCGGCTTTCCACCTTGCCCTGCACCAGGCTCTCGATGGTCTCGATGGCCTTTTCCACGCTGCCGGTAAAGACCTTGGGCAGATCGGCGGGCTTGCCGCTGCGGGCGGCGGCCACGGCGGCATCGGCGGCGGCCTTGCAGCCCTCGCCCTTCAGGGCGCTCATCTCCACGGCCTTGCAGCCCATGGCGGCGCCCAGCCGGCCCAGGTCGATCTTGTCACCGTTCTTGCGCACCAGGTCCATCATGTTGACGGCCACCACCACCGGGATGCCCAGCTCGATCAGCTGGGAGGTCAGGTAAAGGTTCCGCTCGATGTTGGTGCCGTCCACGATGTTCAGGATGGCGTCGGGCTTTTCGCTGACCAGGTAGTTGCGGGAGACCACTTCCTCCAGGGTATAGGGGGACAGCGAGTAGATGCCGGGCAGGTCCTGGATGACCACATCCTTGCTGTCCTTCAGCTTGCCGTCCTTCTTTTCCACCGTGACGCCGGGCCAGTTGCCCACGTATTGGTTGGCGCCGGTCAGGCTGTTGAACAGGGTGGTCTTGCCGCAGTTCGGGTTGCCTGCCAGTGCGATCTTGATTTCTGCCATGTACAGCTTCTCCTTTCTGTGCGCAATGCGCGATCAGTTGACCTCCACCATTTCCGCGTCGGCCTTGCGCACGCTCAGCTCATAGCCGCGTACGTTCAGCTCCATGGGATCGCCCAGCGGCGCGACCTTGCGCACATAGATCTGGACGCCCTTGGTGATGCCCATATCCATGATGCGGCGTTTGACCGGGCCGGCGCCGTTCAGGCGGGCGACGGTGACGGTCTCGCCGACCTTCGCGTCTTTCAGCGTTTTCATAGTTTGTTCCTCCTACTGCATCAAATCGCAATATACAAAACCGTCAGGGCAAGGGGCCCCGGCCGTTTTACCAAAACAGGGGCGGGTCAGAACAGGATCCGGTTGGCCATGCCGCCGTCCAGGGCGATGCGGCCGTCTTTGACCTGCAGGATCAGGCTGCCGCCGATCGACTGGACCACCGTTACATTGCTGTCCACCACAAAGCCGAGTTCGGCCAGATGCTGGCGCACTTCGTCCCGGCCGGTGATCCGCCGGATGGTGACGGTCTGTCCCGGCCTTGCCATTGTCAGAGGCATCATATCGATACAGCTTCCTTTCATCGGCGCGCCGCCGCAGGCAGGGGACGGCGCGGTTCGTTCATACAAACTTCACAGTAGGTAGTTTACTCTTACTAACTTCGAAAGTCAATCGCTTTGACCAAAATTTGGTAAGTTTGTAAAAACTAACAATTTTCCTCCCTGGCCGGAACCGGCTTTTTGGCGCTTTTGGCGCCTGAAACGGATGCACCAAAGCAAAGGCGGGGATGGAACTTGGCTTCGCCCAAACGCAAAGCTCAGGCCGCCACGGCCAGACGCAGGATGGGGGTGCCGCTGTGGAACAGCCGCAGATAGACGGCAGTGCACTTGTTCAGTTGGGCAAACAGGCGGCGGGCTGCGTCGGGGTCGCCGTAGGCTTTCCAGCAGCCGCAGCAGGTGAAGTTCTGGCCGCGGTTGCGGATAAAGCCCACCACATCCTCCAGCGGGTAGCCCAGAAAGACCCCGATCTCGTGGGGGAAATCGCCGTCGCAGGCCAGCCGTCCCGCCAGCTGGGCCAGCAGCGGCTGGCAGGCATCGCCGGCCGCCTGCAAGGGCAGGGCGTAGCCTTCCTGCTGCAAAAACTGGCGCACCTCGGGCCGTCCCAGTACCGCTTCCAGCCGGGCGGGCCGGTACAGGTAGATCAGGAACCAATGCCGGATGGGGCATTCCTTCAAAACCAGCAGGCGGATGCCCCGGCCGCTCAGCTGGGCGTTCCAGCCGGCAACGGTGGCATAGAGGGCCTGCCGGTCCCGGCATTCATGGCGGAACAGGTTGGCGGCCTTCAGCCCCGCCAGAACGGGGGAGCACTGCTCGATCATCACGGTCTCGAAGTTTCTCTCCATAAGGTCATACCTCGCACAAGTCAGAATGGGTCCCTATCCAGTATGCCTGGTAATGGGCCGGGTATACAAAATGGTAAGTCAAAGCTAACCTTGTGGGCTAAAAAGAAGGCAGGAAAGTCTGCCTTAAAGGTTAGCTATTACTAACGAGTGTATCTTACCACATCCGGACCGCCTGTGTCAAGCACAAGATGACGCAGAGAAGCGAACATGACCTTTCCGTCACGCAAAAAAGCCTCCCTTGCGTAGGCAAGAGAGGCTTGGTGGGGTGCCCAGAGGGACTCGAACCCTCGATCTCCAGATCCACAATCTGGCGCGTTAACCGACTACGCTATGGGCACCACAGCAATGCGCCCGAAGGGACTCGAACCCCCGGCCCACTGCTTAGAAGGCAGTTGCTCTATCCAGCTGAGCTACGGGCGCACGTCCTGATCCCATTGGGGTGATATTGTTGGGACAGCCGTTCGGCACAGGCTGCGAGAGATATAATAGCATAATCGGGCCGGTCTGTCAAGAAAAAACCGGAAAAAAGTGCGGGATTTTTTTCGCCGACCCGCCGCACCGAAAAAAGATGCGTTCCAGCGCGGACCGCAGCCAAAAAAGCCCCGTCCGGGCAGCGCGTGCACACGGGCGGGGAACAAGGATCGTGCAGCCAAAACGGGGCCGCTCAGCGGTCGATGGCGTCGATGATCTGATTCGCGATGTACTTGTGGCCTGCGGTGGTGGGGTGGCCGTCGTTGGCGGTGCGGGTGCGGGGGATGCCCACATAGGTGCAGCCGGTGTCCTCGGCCAGCTGGCGGACAAAGCGGTTGTAGCGGTTGAAGAAATGGCTCCAGGTCCACAGCAGGGGGACAGGGTTGTAGCAGCCCAGCAGGAGGATCTGGGCGTCGGGGTTGATGGCCCGGATGGCCTCGATGATCTGGGGCAGGTAGGTCTCCACGTTCTCGTAGGCCTGGTTGCACACCTTGGAGGCGCCGGTGGTGAGGGCGTAGAACAGGTCGCTGGTCTCCTTGAAAGTCAGCCGCATCCCGAACAGCTGCTCGGCCATGCTGACGAAAGTCTTAAAGTCCATGTCCCGGTAGCCGCCCGACACGATGGTGTTGGCCAGCTGCTCCGACTTCCAGTTGGTGGCCTCGCCGATGGACACCACAAAGGGCACCATGGCGTCGTTCATGCCGATCTGGATGCTGATGACGTCGGCCTCGCGGATGTAATCGGGGAAAGAGGGATAGACATAATAGGTGCCGGCGGGCTGGTTGAACTCGGACATCTGGCCGTCCCGCACCATCTCCAGCAGGTCTTTGGTCATCAGGGCGGGCAGGCCCAGGTCAAGGGCGTGCTGCCGGTCCAGCCCAAGGCCCTGGGCTACATAGGATACATAGCAGCTCTCGGGGTAGCCGGTAAAGTTGGGGCTGATGTCGTAGAAGATCTCGGCGGGGGTGTAGGAGAAATCGCTCAGGCCCACGCCGGCCGCGATGCTGTCCCCGAGGGCTACATAGGTGAAGGAGTGCTGGTCCTGGGGGCCTTCAGCCGCGTCCTCGGCGGGGGTCTCGGGGATCAGCATGACCTGGTCCTGGGCAGGGTCCTGGGGGGCGGTCTGGCCGTCCGCAGGCACCTGTTCGGTCACATAGATTGCGGTGGGGCCGTCGGCGCCGCCGATGACCCCACTGTCCGCGGGATCTTCCGCGAAAGCGCCCAAAGGCGTGCAGGACACCACCAGTGCTGCCGCCAGCAAAAAGCTGAGAATGCGTTTTTTCATGACAGACTCCTTCTTGTCCATCGGCCCGTGCGGGACACCCGCTGAAATGCGGACAAAATATGGACAAATGACGTATTTTTGGATGGTTACATTTATCAATCATAAAAGCCCCAGGGGCAAATGTCAACCCTTTGGGGGCATTTTCCAGAATTTGGACAAAAAAACAAGCCGCTTTCTTTACAAAAGAAAGCGGCTTGCGGATGCAGGGGAAAAGGGGCTTTAGTAGTCCTGGGGCGTGACCTGGTTTTCCAGCTCGATGTAGTCCACCTTGCCCACGGGGGTCAGGGGGAGCTTGTCGATGAACTTGTAGCCCACCGGCAGGACGTACTCGGGCAGCTCGTCGGCGCACATGGCCCGCAGCTCCCGGACGATCTGACGCTTTTTCTTCTGGCAGTTGGGATTGAGCACCACATAGGCCAGGGGCAGGCGGCCCTGCACATGGTCCTTGTCGGTGCAGCCCACCACCGAGCAGCCCGAGACGGCGGGGTGGGTGCTGATGACGTTTTCGATCATGGAGGGGAAGATCTTGAAGCCGTCGTGGCGGATGATCATCCGCTTGATGCGGCTGTCCAAAAAGACGTAGCCGTCCTGGTCCATGTAGCCGATGTCGCCGCTGTGGATCCACACCCGGCCGTCGGCATGGCGGCGCATGATGATGGCGGTCTCGTCGGGCTTGTCGTAATAGCCCTGCATCATGCTGGGGCCCGAGATGCAGATCTCGCCCCGCTGCCCGATGGGCAATTCGGTCTCGGTGCCCGGCTCAAAGATGGAGACCATGGTGCCGGGCAAAGGCAGGCCCACGCTGCCGGGCTTGTTGCGGGTACCGGCGGCGGCGGTGGCAGCCGAGCAGACCTCGGTCATGCCATAGCCCTTGGCCAGGGCGTAGCGGGCCCCGTGGCTGGACAAAAAGTCGTTGACCGTCTTTTCGGCGCCCAGGGAGATGGCGTCCCCGCCGCAGCAGAAATTGAGCACGAAGGACAGGTCTTTCTTTTTCATGTGGGGGTCGGCGGCCAGCACCTGGTAGTGGGCGGGCACGCCGAACATATGGGCGGGCTTATATTTGAGCACCAGCTTGCCCAGCTCGGCGGGGTCGAGGTTGGGGACGATGACCACTGTGATGCCCAGAGACAGGGGCAGATGGATGCCGCAGGCATAACCGTAGGCAATGAAGGGAGGCATGATGTTCAGCAGCTTCTGCTGGCGCTGGAACACCACCTCATAGGCGGCGAACTGCTGGGCCAGGGCGTTGAAGGCTGCGTCCCCCAGCTGTACGCCCTTGGGGCTGCCGGTGGTGCCGCCGGTGTGCACGATGACGGCGGTATGGTCGGGGTCGTAGGGCTCGCTGGCTGTGCTGGCCCCCTGGCCCGCCGCCATGAACTGCTTCCAGGTGATGACGTTGGAGGCGTAGCGGTTGCGGTCGGGGTTGGCGGCGGTGTAGGCCAGCTTCATGGCGCCCTTGAGGGACTCGGCCGGGGAGAACACCAGCACCTTTTCCACGCGGGTGCGGCGGACGGCCTGGTGGCACTTGTCGTAGAACAGGTTCATGCAGATCAGCATCCGGGAATCCACCTCCCGGATGTATTCGTTGATGCCTTCGGGGCTGTAACGGGGGTCCACCAGATTGAGGGTGGCGCCCACCATGTCGCAGGCATAGAACAGGTAGATCAGCTCGGGGGTCATGACGCTGACGGCGGTCAGGATGTCGCCCTTGGCCACCCCGGCAGCCCGCAGGGCGGCAGCGGTCTTTTTGACATTGACGAACAGGGTGGCGTAGGTGATGTGATTGTTGTAGTACATAAGGGCGCACTCGGCCAGATGGCCCTTGTTCTGGCGGCAGATGTAGTCAAAGGCCGAGCAGTTGGGTGCGGGCATATCCCGGTATTTGGGGTCGTAGGAGGCAAGCCAGGGCATTGCCTTGGACGCATAGACCGGCTCTTGGGTGACAGGCATAAAGTTCCTCTTTCTTCCGTTTTATTTTGCGGGGTTTGCGCAGGGCGGCGGGCAAAAGGCCGCCAGAGGGCGCATCGTTCACATTATACGGTGTGCAGGCGGGGAAAGTCAATACAAACCGGCTGTCCCCTGGCTGCATACAGGGGCCAGTATAGCAGAAATATTTGACGAAATAGTGAACGCTGCCTTGTATTCACTTTGATTTTACACAAATCATCCGAAGGCAAAAAAATCCCGGACACACGGCAGATGGGTGTCCGGGACAGGCAGACGGAAAGAGGCGTCCGGCTGTGAAGCGATGTCACAGGGGACGGGCCGCCAGCCAGCGCTCCGCTTCGCCGGCGTTGCACAGCACCCAGTGGTTGGGCCGCAGCTGCTGCCAGGAGGGCGGATCGGCGTCGTAGTGATGGATGGAGGGGTCGTAGACCTCCAGCTTCTTTTGGCGCTCCAGCCGGGGGCTGGGCATGGGGATGGCGGACAGAAGGCTGCGGGTATAGGGGTGCAGGGGATGGGCCACCAGTTCTTCGGCGGCGGCCAATTCCACGATATCCCCCTTGTGGATGACGGCGATGCGGTCCGAGATATAGCGCATCACCGACAGATCGTGGGCGATGAACAGGTAGGTGATGCCCCGCTGCTGCTGCAAATGCCGCAGCAGGTTGAGCACCTGGGCCCGGATGGACATATCCAGCGCCGAAATGGGCTCGTCGGCAATGATGAATTCGGGTTCCACGATCAGGGCCCGGGCGATGCCGATGCGCTGGCGCTGCCCGCCCGAGAACTCATGGGGGAACCGGGAGGCAAATTCGGGCAGCAGGCCCACCTCCATCAGCACCTGGCGCACCTTTTCCTCCCGCTGGGCGGCGGTGAGGTCGGGGCGGACGTTCATCAGCCCTTCCCCCACGATGTAGCTGACTTTGGCCCGCTCGTTGAGGGAGGATTGGGGGTCCTGGAAGATCATCTGGATCTCCTTGATGACCTGGCGGTCCAGCTCCTTACGGATGTGCCCGTTGATCTGCTGGCCCTTGTAGAGGATCTGGCCGCCCGATGTGGGCAGGATGCGCATGATGGCCCGGCCGATGGTGGTCTTGCCCGAGCCGCTCTCGCCCACCAGGCCAAAGGTCTCGCCCTTGTAGATCTCAAAGTTGGCGTGGGACACGGCCTTGTACTTTTTGCGCCCGGAGCCGTAGGTGACCTCCAGGTCCTTGACCTGGAGCAGGATCTCTGGCTGTGCCATGGCTCAGATCCCCTCCTCTCGCAGGCGGCGGACCACGGCCGGCGGCTCGATTTTGGGAGCGCGGGGGTCCAGCAGCCAGGTCTTGGCTCTGTGGGTGGGGGAGACCTCAAAATAGGGG
>NZ_NFLM01000001.1 GCF_002160915.1 Faecalibacterium sp. An121 | reverse complement strand
CCTGTTTATTTTACCACATCCGCTTTTGCTTGTCAAGCTCTTTTTTGAAGCTTTTCGCAAGCTCTTTTGCGTTTTGTGGGCGCCCCGTGGAGCGCTCGAATATAATACTACACCCGGGGGCTTTTGTCAACCCTTTTTTGCAAAAAAAGACAGACTTTTCCTTTCTTTTCTTCCCTACATCCCCGCTCCCCTATTCTGGACAGAAAAAGGGCCGCCTATGCAGCACACAGGCAGCCCAATGTTTGCCAGGGCCAAAAGCCCTGTATCCTTATACTTATAATAGGTAGTGTCAGGTGTTGGAGGTGACCACCGGCTTGCCGTCCTTATCCAGCAGGACCGTCAGCCCTCCCGTGTTTCCATTTCTGTGGTACAGATAGTTCACACCGGTCTCGGTGTCCACCCAGACCTCCACCACATCCAGCGCCCCCTGCGTATACACTTTCTTAAAACGTTCCATACCGGTGATCTCCTTTTCTCAACGGATCTCGATGTTCAGCTTGTACTTCAGGTTGCCCAGGATCTTCTTGATGGCACGGTCCACCTGCTCGGCATCCAGCTCGGCCTTGGGATCGGCCAGCACCACCGAGAAAGCCATACTCTTTTTGCCCTCGCCCAGATTCTTGCCGCGGTAGATATCAAACAGGCTGACGCCGCTGACCAGGGGGCTGGCCTTGCGGATGGTGTCCTCGATCTCCCCGCAGGTGACCGCCTCATCGCAGACCAAAGCCAGGTCCCGCTTGACCGGCGCATAGGGGCTGATGGGCTGGTAGTGCAGATCGTTCTCGGCACAGTCGGACAGCGCCTCATAATCCAGCTCGGCCAGATAGATGTTCTGGTTCTCCTTCTCATCCTTGGCGATCTTCAGCTCGGCGTTGATCTCATTGGACAGCTTGCCAAAGACACCCAGACGCTTGCCCTTGCACCAGACCGAAGCGGCGATGCCAGGATGCAGCCAGGGCGTACCGGTCTCCCGCTCATAGGTGAAACTGAGGCCCAGCGACGCAGCCAGCGCCTCCAATGCGCCCTTGACGGTGAAGAAGTCCTCCCCGGGCCCAAAGACGCCCATGCAGAGGGTCTGACGCTCGTCGGGGCGTTCGGTCAGGGGCAGGCTCTTGGGCAGATAGACGGGGGCCATCTCAAACAGGCGGCCGGCGCCGTTGCCCTTTTTCAGGTTGTCCACAATGACATTGAGCATGGAGGGCGCCAGCATGGTGCGCATCACCGACAGATTTTCACTGATGGGGTTGAGGATGCGGATCACCTTGCGGGCAGGGTCATCTGCGGGGATGTGCAGCATATCCAGCTCAGCGGTGGAATAGAACGCCAGGGTGGACGCCTCGAAGAAGCCCTGACCGGCCAGCATCCGCTTGACCTTGAGGGCGCGCTTCTGCTCGCTGTTCAATCCGCCATTGGTGATGGCTCCTGTCTTGAGGAAGGTGGGCACGATGTGGTCATAACCATATTCCCGGATGACCTCCTCGGCCAGGTCGGGATAGCCCTCCACGTCCTCCCGGTAGGGCGGGACGCTGACCTTCCACTGGCCGTCCTCCACCGTCACTTCAAAGTTCAGGCGGGTCAGAATGTCGATCATATCCGGATCGGGCACGCGGATGCCCAGAACGGCGCAGATCTTTTCGGGGGTGGTGGTGATTACCTTGCGCTGGGTGGAGCGGCCGTCGGTGCAGTCAAAGGCCAGAGTGGTGATATCGCCGCAGTCCAGCTGCTGGATCAGGTGCAGGGCGCGGGCCAGGCCCAGCTGGGGAGAACTGAAATCCACACCCTTCTCATAGCGGGCCGAGGAATCGCTGGACTGGCCCAGGGCGCGGCTGGTCTTGCGCACCGAGTCACGGGCGAAGGTGGCGCACTCGAACAGCAGGCTGGTGGTGTTCTCATCCATCCCCGAGTTGGCGCCGCCCATGACGCCGGCCAGGGCCACAGGTTTTTCCGCGTCGCAGATCACCAGGTTGTTCTCCCCCAGGGTGAACTCTTTTTCGTCCAGGGTGACGATCTTCTCCCCGGGACGGGCGCGGCGGACGTCGATGCAGCGCCCAGCCACCTTGTCCAGGTCGAAGGCGTGCATGGGCTGGCCCATCTCCAGCAGGGTGTGGTTGGTGATATCCACCACGTTGCTGATGGAGCGCAGGCCGCACAGGGCCAGATGCCGCTTGAGCCACCGGGGCGACTGGCCCATCCGGATGTTGCGGACGTAGTGGGCCATATAGCGGGGGCACAGGTCGGGGGCCTCCACCGTCACCGAGATGGGAGCGTCGGGCTCGCACACGGTCTGGTAATCGGTGGCGGGCATATGCAGGGGCTTGTGCAGCACCGCAGCCACCTCCCGGGCGATGCCCAGGATGGACTGGCAGTCGGGGCGGTTGGCGGTGATGGAGATGTCAAAGATGGAATCATCCAGACCGACGATGGGGCAGATGTCCGCGCCGGGGACGGTGTCCTCCGGCAGGATCAGCAGCCCATAGACGTCTGCGCCGGGGTACAGGTCATCGTTCAGGCCCAGCTCCTCCCCCGAGCACAGCATACCGTTGGATTCAAAGCCCTGCATCATCCGCTTTTTGATCTGGATGCCGCCGGGCAGAGTGGCGCCGTCCAGAGCGGCGGGGACATGGGCCCCCACAAAAATGTTGGGCGCACCGGTGGTGATGTGGATCTCATGGCCGTAGTCGCCGCAGTCCACGATGCACTTGCTCAGGTGGGTGCCCTCCTGTTTTTCGATGGAGGTGATGACACCCACCACCACCTTGTGGATTTCAGCGGACAGGTCGATCCGCTCCTCCACCTCAAAGCCGCAGGAAAAGAGGCGGTCCTCCAGCTCCTGGGCCGTAATGTCGATCTCTACCAATTCCTTCAACCAGCTGAAAGGTACTTTCATCTTAACCCATCCTCCCTCTTATTCATGGAACTGCCCAAGGAACCGCAGGTCGTTCTCAAACATCAGACCGATGTTGTTGATGCCGTACTTCAGCATGGCGATGCGCTCGATGCCGATGCCGAAGGCGATGCCGGAGTAGACCTCGGGATCGATGTTGCAGTTGCGCAGCACCTTCTGGTTGACCACGCCGCCGCCCAGGATCTCGATCCAGCCGGTGTGCTTGCACAGGCTGCAGCCCTTGCCATGGCAGGCAAAGCAGCTGACATCCACCTCGACGCTGGGTTCGGTGAAGGGGAAGTAAGAGGGACGCAGACGGGTGCGCACCTCGCTGCCGAACAGGCGCTGGACGAACACGTCCAGCATACCCTGCAGATCGCACAGGGTGATCCCCTTGTCCACCACAAGGCCCTCCATCTGGTGGAACATGGGGCTGTGGGTGGCGTCCGAATCCGAACGGAACACCCGGCCGGGCACCAGCACCTTGATGGGGGGCTTTTCGGCGTCCATGGTGCGGATCTGGCCGGTGGAGGTCTGGGTGCGCAGCAGCAGTTCGTCGGACAGATAGAAGGTATCCTGCATATCCCGGGCGGGGTGATCCTTGGGCACGTTCAGCCGGGTGAAGCAGTGATCGTCGTCCTCGATCTCGGGGCCTTCATAAATCTCAAAGCCCATCCCTGCAAAAGCGTCGATGATCTGGTTGCGCACCAACGTCAGGGGATGCAGCCCGCCAGTGGGACGCACCTTGGCGGGCAGGGTGATATCCACCGTTTCGGCGGCGTTGCGGGCGGCCAGCTCCAGCTGGTTGACCCGGGCGGCTGCCTGGTCATAATCCGCCTGCACCTTCTGTTTCAGCTGGTTGACGGCCTTGCCCATGGCGGGACGGTCGGCGGGAGCCACCGTGCGCAGATCCTTCATCAGGGCGGGGATCTGTCCGTTCTTGCTCAGGTACTTCTGCCAGAAAGCCGCCAGGGTCTCTTTGGAGGACACCTGCGCCAGGTCTGCCTGGGCCTGCTTTGCCAGCTCATCTATGATTGCCTGCATACATTTCCTCTCCTTTTTCAAAGCTCTCTCGTTGCTTCGGGACGGAACAGAAAAGGGCCCCGTCCCCTGCCGGCCAAAGCCAGCCAAGGGACGGAGCCCTGTCGAATACTCCGTGGTACCACCCAAATTCCGCGCAGGTGCGAAGCTGCACGGCACTCAAACGCCGTAACGGGGCACGCCGTCCCGCACTACCGGGCAGCCGAAAGCCGCCTTTCCCGCAGGCCGCTCGGGAGCGAACTTCCCCGCTGCCGCCTCCGGGAGCCCTTTCAGCCGGTGGAGCTCCTCTCTGGGACCAGGCGCGCCGCGGATACTTTCTCCGTCATCGCGTTTTATACATCGCTTTGCTTATAGTAGCACAAAACGCCGGCTTTTGCAAGCGCCGCCCGACAAAAAAGAGGACGCCCCCGCCGGGAGGCGTCCCTTTTGTATCACAGATGCCGCGCAGCCGGACCGCTCCGTCACGGAGTCAGACGGTTGGGACCGCGGAACAGGAACATGCATTCCTTGATGCTCAAGCCGACCAGCAGCATGGTCAGACGGTCCACGCCCAGGCCAAAGCCGCCGTGGGGCGGGCAGCCGTAGCGGAAGAACTCCAGATAGAACTTGATGTCCTCGCCCAGGCCCTTCTCCTCCGCCTGCTTTTTCAGCACTTCGTAGCGGTGCTCACGCTGGGCGCCGGTGGTGATCTCCACCCCGCGCCAGATCAGGTCATAACCCTGGGGCACGCCGTTTTCGTCCCGCATATGGTAGAAAGCCCGCTTGTCGGCGGCATAGTCGGTGACGAACAGGAACTCATGGCCATAGTGCTTTTTGACCCAGTCGTAGCTCAGGCGCTCGGCCTCGGTGGTCAGATCGCCCTTTTCCGACTCATCCACCGTGTAGCCAAAGTCTTCCTCCAGGCCCTTGTACAGGTCGGCCAGCTTGACCACCGGGAAGGGAGTCTCCGGCACCACCACCGGCAGGCCGAAGGTCTCCTCGATCTCCTGGCCGTAGGCGTCCTTGACCGCCTGCAGAGCGGCCTTCAGCAGGCCCTCCTCCATCTGCATCACGTCCCGGAAGGAATGGATGTAGCTGAACTCCAGGTCAAAGCCGGTGAACTCGGTGGTATGCTTGTTGGTGTAAGACTTCTCGGCACGGAACACAGGCCCTACCTCGAAGATCCGCTCAAAGCCGCTGGCCATAGCCATCTGCTTGTAGAACTGCGGGCTCTGGGCCAGGTAGGCATTGCGGTCAAAGTAATCCACCTTGAACACTTCCGAGCCGCTCTCGCTGGCAGCAGCGATCAGCTTGGGGGTGTGGATCTCGATGAAGTGGCGGTCCAGCAGGTACTGCCGCATGGCGGCCACCATGACGGTCTGGGCCTTGAACATCAGCTGGTTCTCGTCGGTGCGCAGGTCGATCCAGCGGTAATCGATCCGCTGGTCGATGCTGGAGCGCTCCACCGCCTTCTTTTTCTTGGTGGCGGCGATCTCCTTGCGGACGATGGGCAGCGGGTCGGCAATGCTCTCGATCTGGATGGTGTCGGGGATCATCTCGATGCCGCCCATCTTGACATAATCGTTGGCCATCACCTTGCCCACCACCGTGATGACCGAGTCGCCGGTCAGCCGGTCGATGGTGTCCACCAGATCCGGGTGATCTTCTTTTTCAATGGTGATCTGCAGCTTGCCGGTGATATCCTTCAGCACGATGAAGGCCATCGCCTTGCTGCTGCGCAGATTTTCAATGAAGCCCTGGACCTTGACGGCCTCGCCGATGTGCTCCCGGACTTCGGAAATATAGGTTCGATCCATTCCAATCCTCCCCATTTGATGACCTTGCGCCGGTCATATTCCATACAATAAGCCAATAGCTTTTCTTATTATACTGTATTTCGGCGCAAAATCAAGCGGGAATCTTGATTTCAGCCGGCGCTGTGCGTCTCTCAGTCCTCGTCCTGCTGCTGGGGCGGCACATCGGGCCGGGTCTTTTCCACCACGGCCGTATCCACGCGGTGGCCCGCCACGTTTTTGACGTTGATCCTGAGGCCATAGCCCTCGCAGGTGAACTGCTCCCCTTCGTCGGGCACCCGGCCCACGATGCCGCACACCAGACCGTTGAACGTCTCGTGCTCGTCGGTGGGCAGCTGGACATCCAGCTTTTCAGCCACTTCCTCCAGGTCGGCCGAACCGCGGATCTCCCAGCGGCTGTCGCCCAGCTGGCGGATCTCCACCTGGCGGACGGTGTCCTCGTCATCCATGTCGCCCACCAGCTCTTCCATCAGGTCGTGGACCGTCACGATGCCGCTCATGCCGCCGTACTCGTCGATGACGATGGCAAAGTATTTGCGCTCCTGCTTCATCCGGCTGAACAGAGCGTCGGCCCGGATGCCCTCAGGCACAAAGAAGGGTTTATCCACGGCGTTCTTCATCACCGAACGGCGGGACAGGTCGTCCAGCCGGAAATAATCCTTGGTATTCAGCACGCCCACCACATCGTCCTGGCTCTCGCCGCACACCGGGAAGTAAGTATAGTGGCTGTCCCGGATGGTCTTGGCCCAGACGTCCATATCGTCCTCCAGGTAGAGGCACACCACATCCCTGCGGCGGGTGCTGACCTCCTCGGCAGTGGTATCGTTCAGTTCAAAGACGTTCTGGATGATCTCGTTTTCGTCCGTCTCGATGGTACCCTGCTGGGCGCCCTCCATCAGCTTCATCTTGATCTCGTCCTCGGTGACGATCTCCTCATTCTGGTTGGGGTCGATGCCCAGGGCCCGCAGCATCACGTTGGTGGAAGCGGTCAGCAGCCAGACCAGAGGCGCGCAGATCTTGGACATGAAAAAGAGGATGCCCGCCAGGCTCAGCGAGAGGCTCTCGGTCTTTTTCATCGCCAGGCGCTTGGGCACCAGCTCGCCAAAGACGATGCTGAAATAGGTCAGCACCAGGGTGATCAGCACCACCACGGCCGAGTGCAGGGCGCTGCGGGGAATAGCCACCCCCAGCGAAAGGATCAGGTCAACGATGGGATCGGCAAAGTTTTCCGCCGCAAAGGCGCCGCCCATCAGGCCGGCCAGGGTGATGGCCACCTGAATGGTAGCCAGGAACTTGGAGGGCTGCTCGGTGAGGGACAGCAGCTTTTTCGCGCGCTTGTCGCCCTCCTCCGCCAGCATCTTGAGCCGGCCCTCGCTCATCGAGATCACCGCGATCTCCGAACTTGCAAAAAGCGCGTTGACCGCGATCAGAACGGCTTGTAAAATCAAAGCACCAATCATAACAATTATTTCTCCTATCTATGTCATAAAATTTTTGAACGCAAAAAAGCACAGCCCGCAGCTTGAAAAAGCGCAGACTATGCCTTATAAATTCATCCGATTCATAACACGCCGAGGAGAAACAAAGGCGGCCGTATGGGGATCCCCATCCGAACTGTCTTCCATCGAGCTGTTGCACCTCCCTTTCTGTACAAATTGAGGTCATTATACCACACACAAAGGGAAATGTCAACTTGTATCCATCAGGCGGGCAGTTCCGCCCCCAAATGATCTGCGATGCGCTGCCGGTCCAGCCCCTCCCCGATGACGATGATGACCTCCTGTCCCTGGGAGATGGGCCGGAGGGTCAGACTGTCCGGGGTGGCGTTCAGCTCCAGCCACCCGTCCTCTGCTGGCAGGAAGCCCTTGACCCGGAAGATCCTGCCGCAGGCCGCGTCCGACCACAGATCCTTCACCCGCTGGCGCAGCGTCGGGGCCGGCAGGTCCACATGGAGGAAATAGGCCGACTCGAAGCCCCCCGCCGTTTCCAGCGTGCGTTTGGGGCAGGTGGCCTGCTTCCAGCCGCAGGCCGCCAGGCGGGCAAAGTCCCGGTCGGTGAGCTCATCCCAGTTTTTGGCCAAAACGTCCTCCCCGCCGGAAAACCGGCGGCTGCATCCCGCCGCTTCCAGTGCCCGGTCCAGATGGGCCACCGTGGCGGCGGCCCGCCCGGCGCCGGCCTCCTGGGTCCGGCTCAGCACGACGCAGCCGGCGCTGGCAGCCTCGCTGGCCAGCAGGTATTCCGCCTCTCCGGACAGGTCCTCCTCCAGGCAGGCGTCCAGAATGGTGATCACGCTGCCCGGCTCATACCAGCGGTCCACCGGGGATTCACAGAGGGCGTCAAAGAACTCATCCACGTCATAGATGCCCGACGGCTCCACCAACACCCGGTCATAGCCCAGCATCCCCATGGCGATCAGCTTGGTGCGGAACCGCCGCTTATGGCAGTCGGCGCAACACCCGCCCGAGATCATCTCCAGGTCGCACTGGGGGCCTTCCAGCCCCTGCAGCAGCATCATATCCACATTCACCGCGCCATAGTCGTTTTCCAAAATGCCGATCTTCTGCCCCTGGTCCATCAGCCAGCGGGCATATTTCTGGATGAAGGTGGTCTTCCCCGCCCCCAGAAAGCCGGTGATCAAATCGATTTTTATCATAGAAAAGCCTCTCCTGGCAATCATTTTTATGGGTTTGTCCTGCCTTATTATTATAGCACGTTCCCCGCAGAACGCAACCAAGGAGCAAGCGCTTTCAGACTTCTCTTTTTTCCATCCCGGCCTTGCGCTGGGACAAAAGCAGTCCCGCCAAAGTGAGAGCCGTACCCACCCCGGTGCGCCAGGTAAAAGGTTCCCCCAGAATCAGAACAGAAGCCACCAGACGCAGCTGGCCATCGTAGACCACTCGGCGCGTCCCCTGCTTCATCTGTCCGCCCCCTCGCCGTCTGTCCTACCGGTATTATACCATACCACGGGCCGGCAGTCTTGTAAAATAGCTTCAAAAAAACAGCAGGCCGCCCGGGCTGGCGCATACCAGCTGCCGGGCGGCCTGCCGCCTTGGTTTTGTTATACCCGCGTTTCGATGACGCTGTGCCTGATCTGCAGCAGCACAAGCACCAGGCTGACCCCCAGCAGGATGTGGCCGATCCCCGCAATGCCCGAGATGGCTGCATCCAGCCCGGAGGACAGAGGGCTGCCCAGCACCTGCACCACCCCGCGGACCGCCAGCATCAGGGCGGTCAGGTTCAGCCCCGCGTGGTAGACAGCCAGCACCGGCCCGGTCTTGTGGGTGGTGAAGCGGAAGCTCTTTTCCAGTAGGAGAAGCAGCAGGAAGAACACCATACCCAGCAGAAAATAGTGGGTATGCACCACAGAGAGGGCCGTCTTTCCGGTGTAGCCGGTGAACCGGGTGAACTCCCGGTAAAACACCCCTCCCGCCATGGCCAGCACGGCATAGAGAAGGGCGGTATGGATGTAGCGTTTCATGGTCAGTTCTCCTTTCCTTTCTGTTCCTGTTTCATTGCGAAGTAGCCGATCAGCACCGTCCACACATAGGCGCAGGTCTTGGGGATCATCAGCATCCCAATCATGGGCACGGCGTCAGCCCACAACACCACCGGGATATAAAAGCCAAAGCTCAGCACGATGGTCAGCCACATCCAGCGGAAGGCGCGGTCCTTGTGCTGTTTGGCACTGCGGTAAAACAGGCAGATGATCACCAGCCCCAGCGCCGCAAAGGGGACGTTGCGGGCAATGCCCCAGCTGAGGGGCGCGTCCGCGCGCAGCCACTGGTTTTGGGGCATCATGCACAGCAGCACCCGCAGCCCGGCCAGCCCGTACACCGCAGCGGTCAGGCCGCGCCGGCCGGCGATCTGGTAGCGCTTGCGCCACACATGGTACAGCAGCAGATAGAATACCGTCATGGTGATGGATGTGATCCACTTGCCCGCCCCCAGGGCTGCCGTGTAATGTTCCAGCCCGGTGGTGCACAGGGCCACCGCCCGGGGCACCAGGTGGAACGAATCCCCCGCCCCCAGAACCACCGCCATCCAGCCGAACAGCCGGTATTGGCTGCCCGGCCTGCTCTGCCGGATCATCAGCACCCCGATGGTGATGACCGAGATCAAATAGACCGCGTCAAAAAGCGTTTCCATAACAGCCTGCATTGTATCAGCCTCCCTGGTTCTCCCGCCGGGCTTTTCCGCCCGGCCCTGTTATGAACAGTGTTCAAGTTCATGGGCAAAAAAGCCGCCTTGCGGCGGCGCCTCAGTAGAGGGTGCGGCGGATGATCTCCAGCGCCGGGGCATAGTCGAAGTCCTGCCGCAGCATGGCCGAGAGCATCAGAGAAAACAGCACGTCCGCGAACCGTTCCGGCGTGAAGCGGCTGTCAAACGCGCCGGGACGCACCCGGGGGTCCTGCCGCAGCACGGCGCACAGGGCGTCCAGCAGCTGCTGCCAGGCCCGCTGCATCCGGCGCCGCCCGTCCTGCTTTTCGTCGCCGGTAAAGCGCAGGGCGTGGAGGGTAAAAAAGCCCGGATAGGCCCTGCTCCCGTACTCCATCCGCCCATACAGCCAGGACACGCAGGCCGCCGTATCTGCAAAGCCCTCTGTCCCCTGGGGCAGCTGGAAGATCTCCTGCCATACGCTTTCCACCACGGCGCCCACCAGCTCGGCCTTGGAACCGAAATAATTGTAGATCGATCCCACCGACACCCCGCAGGCCTGGGCCACCGTGCGGATGCTCACCGCACCCCAGCCCTGCCGCTGGATCAGCTGGCGGCTGTGCTGCAAAATGTCCTCTCTGGATGTCACCACGGTATTCATACTGTCTCACCACCTCAAACTGAACGATGTTCAGTATAGCATCCCGCCGCGCTTCTGTCAAGGGGGCGGAAAACCTTCCGCTGCACAAAAAAGCAGCAGAGGGGCAGGCCCCATCTGCTGCTTGCGGCTGAATCTCTCTTTTCAGGATGCGCGCTGCCGTGCGGCCCGCAGGACCGACTGGCGGCTGGCCGCCCGGTTGGCGCCCTCGTTCATCACGGTCATCAGCACCAGGATGGCCAGCAGGTACAGCGGCATCAGGCTGATGGTGATGTTTTGGGCGATCAGGCCAAAAAGGGGCGGCATCAGGCAGGTACCCACATAGGCGCTGGCCATCTGCAGGCCGATCACCGCCTGGGAGCGGGAAGCCCCAAACCGGGCCGGGGTGGCATGGATCATGCTGGGGTAGATGGGGGCGCAGCCCAGACCGATCAGGACAAGGCCCGCCTGGGCCGCCCAGCCCGAGGGCAGCAGCATGGCAGCCGCCCCCGCCAGGATGATCCCCTGCCCCAGGCGCACCATCCGTACATCCCCAAGGGCAGTGGTGATAAAGCCGCAGGCCGCCCGGCCCACCGTGATGCCGATGTAGAACAGGCTGACCAGCTGGGCCGCCCGCTCAGCCGAAAGGCCGCTGTGCAGCACCAGGTAGCTGCCCGCCCACAGTCCGGCGGTCTGCTCAACGGCGCAGTAGCAGAAGAAGGCTACCATGGCGTTTTTGGCGCCGGGGATGCGCAGAGTCTGACCCAGGGACAGCGCCTCGCGGGCCTGGCCGTCCTCCTGCTGGCCGGCGGCGCCGGGCTGGCGCTTCCACAAAGGCAGGCTGAAGATCAGGACAGCGGTCAGCACTACCTGCAGCAGGGAGATGTACCGGTAGCCCATCTGCCAGCCCTGTCCGCCGGACAGGGCGTAGCTGATCAGGTTGGGGCCCACCAGGGTGCCCACGCCCCACATGCAGTGCAGCCAGCTCATGTGCCGGCTGGCATAGTGGATCGCCACATAGTTGTTCAGGGCCGCATCCACACTGCCGGCGCCCAGGCCATAGGGCACCGCCCACAGGCACAGCATCCAGAAGGACGTGGAGGTGGAAAATCCAAACAGGGCCGCCGCCGTCAAAGCCACACTGCAGGCCGTCACCCGGCCGGGGCCCAGGGCCCGGGTCAGACGGTCGCTGCCCAGGCTGGAGACGATGGTACCCGCCGAAATGATCATCGAGATCACCCCTGCAAACGAGACCGGCACCCCCAGCTCCCCATAGATGGACGGCCAGGCCGAACCCAGCAGCGAGTCGGGCAGACCCAGACTGATGAAGGCCAAATAGATGACCCCAAGCAACAAATGTACCATAGTGTTTCCTCCTGATGTTCTTTCCTGCGCGCCCCGTGGCCTGCGCGGCCGGACAGGGTTTCCAAGCGTATCTAGAATACCGCCAAGTTCCTCTTGATTCAATCCATAAAACGCCGTATACTATAAAAGAAACGACAAAAAGGAGGCCGACTATGGGTCTGAAAGTCTGCGGGATCAACCCCGATCTGAACATCACCCCCCAGCGCCGGGAGCTGCAGCCCCACGGCACCCTGGATTTCCCCTGCGCAGGCTATGCCGAGTGTTATTCCCCCGACCCCGACCACGCGCTGCCCTGGCACTGGCACGACGATCTGGAGGTCATCTACATCCTTTCGGGCCAGCTGACCGCCGAGACGCCGGGGGTCCGGTACGAGCTGGCCGAGGGGGACTGCATCGCCTTCAACGGAGGGGTCCTGCACAGCGCCAACACCAGCACTTTCTGTGAGATCCGTTCGGCGGTGTTCAGCGCCGATCTGATCACCGGTGGCAAGGACACCGTCTTTGCCAAAAAGTACATCCTTCCCCTGCTGGACTGCTACGCCTTCCGGGCCTTCAAACTGGACCGGGAGGCCGACGCCGGTGCCATCCAGGCGTTCCGGGAGGCCTGCAACGCCCTGGCCGCCGAGCGCCCCGGCTATGAATTTGTGGTGCGGGACAAGCTGTCGGCGGTCTGCATGGCCCTGTACCGCCACTATGCCTCCGATTTCCAGCAGGCGGGGCCGCTCCGCTCCAACCTGGATGAAGTGCGGATGCAGCAGATGCTCACCTGCATCCAGGAGAACTTTTCCCATGGGCTGACCCTGGCGGACATCGCCCGGGCTGCCGGCATCGGCGAGCGGGAATGCCTGCGCTGCTTCCAGAAGACCATCCACATCCCGCCCATGCAGTACCTGCTGAAATACCGCATCATGCAGGGGGCCGACATCCTGCTGGCCCGCCCCGACGAGAGCATCGCGCAGGTGGCCGCGGCCTGCGGCTTTGACAGCCCCAGCAATTTCTCCCAGCAGTTCCGGCGGTTTTACCGCTGCACCCCCCGGGAATACCGCCTGCGGGGGGCCGCCCGCCAGCAGCCATGACAAAAATAAAACGGCAGAGCGCCTTTGTACAGGTGTGCTCTGCCGTTTTTTATGGATTTACCTGTGGGCGTCCCGGGCTTCCTGTTCCCGCCGGACCTGTTCCTGCCGGAGCCGTTCTTTGGCCTGGGCCACCGTCTCCCCGTCTTGGGTCAGGTACTGGTCCACAAAAGCATCCTCGATTTTAGTGTAACCGCCCACCACAGCGTTTTCGATCTTGTCAAACGCCCCTGTCACCTGCCGGGCGATCTTCTCATTGGCTTTGACCAGCTTTGATTTTGCCATCCTGTTCCGTGTCCTTTCTGCGCCGTTCGTTGCCTTACCAGGGCAGCAGCTGATCCAGCAGGCTGCGGCCTGCCTCCAGCGCCCCGTCGATGAAAGCTCTGCCCCGGTCCATCGAATCCTGGATGGCCGCCCCCAAGCCGCCCTGGCCCCTGAACAGTCCCAGGACGCTGCCGGCTGCCACGCCGGCTACGCACAGCAGCGCGCCCGATACGCCCAGGGCCACCACGGCCTTGACGACCGTCTCGGCGGACGCGCCGCCGGTGGCCTCCCGTTGTTCCTGACTGGTCAGGGCGGTGCAGTTGGCGGGCAGCCTGATGGTATCATTGGTTTTCATGGCGATTCTCCTTTTCGTCTGTCTTTCTTAATAAATGGATCGGTTCAGTCTTCCAGGCCGCGGGTCAGCGGGATGAGGCACAGCAAAATCACAATGCCCAGCAGGCCGATCACAATGCCGGCCACCAGTCTGCCCCACACCATGGAGAAGCACATTCCCACGCCCAGCATCAGGGCGCCCAGAATGCCCACCGCAATGCTCAGTATCATCTTGCCCGATACCTGGATGGGCGCTTTGTGCTCCATACGGCGCCAGAGGATGAAGGTGACCAGGGCCATCACGGCGCCCAGGCATCCGAATACCACGCCCGGCCGGAATGCGTTCCATTCCGGAATCAGGGCCATGCACATTCCAAGGGCGAACAGCACGCCGCTGACCGTGCCCAGGATAAGGGTGATAAAACTGCTTTTTTTCATAACACTATAACCTCCTGTCCATGTTCTGCGATCGATGTTCTGCTTTGCATTTTGTCCGGGGCGATCCCGCCTGTCCTGCATTGCGGGAGCATTGTACACCTGTTTTGTTTCCGTTTGGTTAGAATTGTATCCCGCTTCTGTTTATTTTTCGCCCGGCACACAAAAAGCGTGTCGCAAAAGCGACACGCTGACGGCAGGTCTTTTCGATGCAGGTGGTACTTTTTGGCAGAATAGAACAGCGTGGGGTTTTCCGATACACCTTAGGCAAAATAGGCGTTCTGCACCGCCAGCAGCACCCCGGCGCGGCTGGCCGCAAAGTTCAGCCCGCCCTGCAGATAGCAGGTATAGGGGGCCCGCATGGGGCCGTCGCAGCTCAGCTCAATGGTACTGCCCTGGGTGAAGCTGCCGCTGGCCATGATGACCTCGTCGGTGTAGCCCGGCTCAGGGCAGGGTTCGGGGGCGGCATAGCTGTCCACCGGGCTGGCCGCCTGGATCCCCCGGCAGAAGCCCACCAGTGCCTCGGCGGTGCCCGCGTCAAAGCAGGTAACGATGTCGTTGTGGCTGTCGCAGTAGCGGGGCACCGGCTTTTTGCCCACCAGCTCCAGCAGGCACTGGGCGTATATGGTGGTCTTGATGGCCTCGCACACCACCCCCGGCGCATAGTAGAAGCCCATGTACATCTCCCGGGGCGCGTCCAGGGTACAGCCCAGCTCTTTGCCCAGGCCGGGCGCGTTCAGGCGGTAGGCACACTGCTCCACCAGATCCCGCCGACCTGCGATGTAGCCGCCGGTGGGGGCGATCCCGCCGCCGGGATTTTTGATCAGGCTGCCCGCGATCAGGTCCGCCCCCACCTGGCAGGGCTCCTGGGTCTGGGTGAACTCGCCATAGCAGTTGTCCACAAAGACGATGATCGAAGGGTTGGCCTCCTTGGCCACCCGGGCCACTTTGCGGATGGTCTCCAGGTCAAACGCGTTGCGCTGCATATAGCCCCGGCTGCGCTGGATATGGCAGACCTTGGCCCGGGGAGCCGCCGCCGCAATGGCCTGGTAGTCGGGAACAAAATCCGCCCCCAGAGGCACCTCCTCGTAGCGGATGCCGTAGTCGGTCAGGGTGCCGGTCCCCTTGCCCTTGCCGTCTATGCCGATCACACCCTCCAGAGTGTCGTAGGGCCGGCCGGTAGCGGCCAGCAGGGTGTCGCCGGTGCGCAGCAGTCCAAAGAGGGCCACCGCCAGGGTATGGGTGCCGCTCATGAATTGGCTGCGCACCAAAGCATCCTCACAGCCCATGGCCTGAGCAAAGATCTGCTCCAGCTTGGCCCGGCCGGTATCCCACAGGCCGTAGCCGGTGGTACCCAGCATATCGGTGGCCGACATCTGGTTGTCCGCAAAGGCGCGCAGCATCTTGAGCTGGTTGTAGTCGCGGATCTCCTCCGCCTGGCGGAAATAGGGGGCGCACAGCTCCATGGCCTTCTGGTCCAGAACCAGCACCTCGGGTTTATAGTCAAAAAAACGTTCGATCATGGGTCGTATCTATCCTTATCCTTCCTGATTCTGTATCGTGTCCCCCACCTGGTAGGCATACAGCGGGGCGGCCTCGGCAAAGCCCAGCCTGCGGTAAAAGGCCCGGTTGCGGGGTTCGCTGTAAAAAACGCACTGCCAGCCCTCGGCCGACAGGGCGTTGGCCATGGCCACCACCAGCCACCCGCCCAGGCCCTGGCCGCGGCAGGCCGGGTCGGTGTGCAGCAAAGAGAGGTAAGCCTGGCCTTCAAACAGCGCATCGGCGCCCATGGTGGCCCGCAGCCGGCCCTGCCGGTCCCGCAGGCCCCACAGACGCGCCAGACCGTGGTTGACGGTGGTGCAGGTGCGGGAATAAAAGCCGTCGCGGTAGCCCGAATGGGTGGGAAACAGCAGCCCGGCGGCCTCCCCTACCCCGACCTCCCGGTCCGGAACGAAGCCCTCCGGCAAAGGCGGCTGGGGCAGGGCGCCGCCCGGCGGCAGCGTCAGCCCCGTATCCTGGACACCGGGGCGCAGGCCGGGCCAGCCTCGCAGGTCGGCCGGGGTCTGCAGGCAGCCCACCCCGGCAAACCGCAAAAAGCTGTGCAGTTCCTCGGGGTCATCGGGCAGGCCCGACATCCATGCACAGCCGTCCGACAGAGAGAGGGCTGCGCCGCCGGCCAGATACAGCTGCACCGGCGCGCCGCTGTTGCCCGCCCACAGGGTCAGATCCCGCCCCAGCACCGCGCGCAGCATGGGGTCCCTGCGGGCCGCCTCCAAAAAGGCCTGCCGCTGGGCTGCAGTGGCAACGGCCGCGATCATTCCGCCTGCTCCGGCAGGCTGTTGACGATCTGCTTGTAGTGACGGCCCCGCACCTCGAAATTGGGGTACACATCAAAAGAGGCGCTGGCCGGGGACAGGCTGACCACATCCCCGGGGCGGGCTGCGCTGCGCGCCAGGGCCACCGCTTCCTGCATATCCCCGGCATGGAGGATCACCAGACCGCTGTCCTCAAAGCCGGGCTGCTGCCGCACCGCCTCCTCGATCCGGGGACCGGTGGCGCCCATCAGCACCAGCACCTTGACATGGGCCAGGATCTCGGGGGCCAGGGGCTGATAGGGGATCTTTTTGTCGTAGCCGCCCGCGATCAGGATGATCTTCTGCGCAAAGCTGCGCAGGCCCGCGATGGTGCGGGTGGGGCTGGTGGCGATGGAGTCGTTGTAATAGGTGACCCCGTCCAGGGTGCGCACCGGCTCAATGCGGTGTTCCACCCCGGTGAAGGTGCTGCCCACCTTCTGGATAGCCTCGACCGGCACCCGGCCCCAGACCGCCGCAGCGGCGGCCAGCAGGTTTTCAATGTTGTGCAGGCCCCGCAGCTTGACGTCCTTCTGCGCCAGGAAGGGAGTCACCGTCCCGTGCTCGGCCATGCAGAGCATCCCGTCCTCCCGCAGGAACGCGCCGTTGTCGGTCTCATGCAGGCGGGTGAACCACACCTGTTCCCCCTTGCAGTCGGCCTGCATGGCCCGGGTGATGTCGTTCTCATACCCCAGCACGGCCCGGCAGGGAGGCTGCTGGTACAGCAGGATGTTCCGCTTGGCGTCGATGTACTCCTGCATATCCTTGTGGTGGTCCAGGTGGTTGGGGGTCACATTGGTGACCACCGCCACTTTGGGGCTCTTGCGCATACTGATCAGCTGGAAGCTGGACAGCTCCACCACGGCCACATCTTCCGGGGCCACCTGGGGCAGCATGGGCAGCAGCGCCGCCCCGATGTTGCCGCCCAGATGCACGGTGCGCCCGGCCGCCTTGAAAAACTCGCTGATGAGGGTGGTGGTGGTGGTCTTGCCGTCCGAGCCGGTCACCGCCACGATCTCGCAGGGGCAAAAGTCGAAAAAGAGCTCCACCTCACTGGTCACCATGGTGCCGGCGGCAATGGCGTCCTGCAGGGGTTTCTGATAGAACTCAAAGCCGGGGGTGCGCAGGATGATGTCCTGCCCCTTGAACCCGTCCATGTAGTTCTCCCCCAGGCTCAGCCGGATGCCCAGGCGCCGGATGGTATCGGCATACGCGCCGAACTCCTCCACCGACTTTTTCCGGTCGCAGAGGGTCACTTCTGCCCCCAGACCCACAAACTCCTCGATCAGGGTCTTATGGCTGACCCCCGCGCCGATGAAAGCCACCTTTTTGCCGCGCACCAGCGCAGCAAGCTGCTGCTGTTCCTTCTGCATAACAAAAACCTCCCCCGGGGCGTGGCGCCCCAAACTGCCGGTTGATTCAGACACAAGGTCTATTATAGCCCTTTTGGCTGCCGTTGGCAACGAAAATCCCAAAACAGAGCGCAAATCCCTGTTGTTTTTTCGCGGCCTTTCTGCTACACTTGACTTGTTCCGGCCGTCCGCTCGTCTGCACAAGGCTGCGCGGCATGGATCTTTTTCTGATGACATATCTATAAATCATGCTATACAGGATCCCGGCGCGGCGGCCCGCTGCGCCGGTCACGATAGAAAGGAACTGCACCTTGAAACGTTTTCTTGTTCGGCTGACGGCGGCCGTACTGGCAGCCGCCCTGCTGCTGCCCCTGGCGGGCTGCACCCAGGGGTCCGGCGTCAACAGCTTCACCTGGTTTGTGGAGGAGCTGCCCACCAACCTGGACCCCCAGGTAGCTTCGGCCGTATCGGACGTCATTGCCTGCACCAACCTCTGCGGCGGCCTGGTCCGCCTGGACGCCGAGGGCGATCCCCAGAACGATCTGTGCGAGAGCTGGAGCGTTTCCTCCGACGGGCTGGTCTACACCTTCCGTCTGAAAGAAGGGCTGACCTACAAGGCCACACGCGGGGAGGCCACCAGCTACGCCATCACGGCGGAGGACTTTGTCTACGCCTTCCAGCGCATCTTCTCCCCCGAGACCCGCTCCCCTTATGCGGTGGAGTTTTCGGCCATCCAAGGGGGCAGCGCTGCTCTGGCCGGCCTGGCCGACCCCAGCGACATCGGGGTGGAGGCCGCCGACTCCCTGACGGTGGTGTTCACCCTCACCGAGCCGGACGACAACTTTGTTAACAAGCTGGCGCTGCCCGGCGCCATGCCCTGTGACGAGGAGTTTTTTCTCAGCACCGGGGGCAGCTATGGCCTGACCAGCGACACCACCCTTTCCAGCGGCAGCTTTTATCTGTACAACTGGACGTCCGGCGGCCTGTTCCTGCGCCGGGACGTCAGCGGCGGCCTGATCGACTCGCTGCGCCTGGTGCAGAACACCGGTCCGGTCCAGTCCGCCCAGGACCTGATCCTCAACGAGCGCTGCACGGCCGCCCTGGATGACACCAGCACTCCCACCAGCCTGCGCTCGGTCCGCTATTCCGACACCACCTGGTGTATGCTGTTCAACAGCCAGCATCCCGCCTTGTCCAACACGCTGCTGCGGCAGGCTCTGGTCTCGGCGGCCCGGCAGGCGGCTTCCCTGACGGTGGACACCAGCATCTACCAGCCCGCTTCCGGCCTCGTGCCCGAGGGGCTGTCGGTGGGCAGCGTGGACTACCGTCAGACCGCCGGCGATCCCGCCCCGGATCTGGGCAACGCCTACGTCCTCTACCGGGGCGCCCGCCAGACCGTCACCAGCAGCGACCTGATGGGCATTACCATCCTGGTGCCCGAGAGCGCCGGCCTGACCCAGGCGGTGGAATCCATCAACAGCGTCTGGCAGCGGGAATTGTCCCTTTTCTTCTCCATCGAGGAGGTGCCCGATGAAACGTTTGACGCCCGGATGGCGGACGGCGAGTACACCATTGCCATTGCTCCGGTCACCTGCACCGACGGCAGCGTATATACCCTGCTGCGCAGCTTTGGCCCCGACGGCCTGTGCCGCTACGACGACGTGGGCTACGAGACCCTGCTGACCCAGAGCACCACCGCCGCCAACAGCACCGTCCGCTGCCAGCTGCTGGCTCAGTGTGAGCGGCAGCTGCTGGCCGAAGGGCTGGTCCTGCCCCTGTTCGCCCAGCAGAAGCGGCTGCTTCTGGCCGACGGTGTGGAAGGCCTGGTCTTTGATCCCTATGGCCCGGTGCTGGACCTGACCTGGACTGTCAAGAACTGACCTGTTATAAAAAGGAGAGCGTATATGGAGATCCTTCCCCTGCGTCTGCACCCGGAGCTGGCCGCGCAGGCCGCCGAGTGGTTCCATCAAAAATGGGGCGTACTCGCAGAAGATTACCGGCAGAGCATCGACGCCTGCCTGCAAGGCAGGGACGCCGTCCCGCAGTGGTATCTGGCGCGGGAAAACGGTCAGATCGCCGGCGGGGTAGGCGTCATCGAAAACGACTTCCACGACCGCAAAGATCTGTCCCCCAATGTCTGCGCCCTGTATGTGGAGGAGCCTTTCCGCGGGCAGGGCCTGGCAGGCCGTCTGCTGCTGATGGTCTGCGCCGAGATGGCCGCCCTTGGGATCGATACCCTTTATCTCGTCACCGACCATACATTCTTTTATGAACGGTACGGCTGGAACTACCTATGCATGGTGCAGGGAGATGACGGCCTCCCCACCCGGATGTACACCCGCCGGATCCGATGACAAAACCGGCCCTGTGTTAAAATGTACGGGGCCGGTTTTTTGCAGCCGTCAGCTCTTAGATAGAGTAAGCCATTTTCCGTCTCCCTTTTCGGTCCGGTCTCAGTCGTCCTCCACCGTAAAGATCTCCTCGATGGGCACCTCAAACACTTTGGCGATGTTCCAGGCCAGCACCAGCGAGGGGTTGTAGCGGCCCTTTTCCAGGTTGCCGATGGTCTCCCGCCGCACTCCGACCAGCTGCGCCAGCTCCTCCTGCTTCATGTTGCGGCGGGCGCGGTATTCCTTAATTCTGTTGTGGATCATGCCCTGCCCCCAAACTCTCTCTGGTGCGGTAATACGCCACCAGCAGTGCCTGCACCGCCACCGCCAGGCCCCACCCCGTGCAGACGCCATACAGCATGGCCTGCTGCAGGCTGTGCCCAAACAGGATACAGCCGGCGGTCACCACGCCTGTGGCGAACATATCGCAGTAGAATGCACGGGCGGCAGCCTTGTCCATGTAGCGGTCCATCATCTCGTCGGTCTGGATGAAGAAGTATTCGAAGTCCACCGCGAAGGCAAAAAAGGACAAAAAGTATTTTTCATCCGTGAAAATGCCTACAAAGCCCAGCAGGGACAGCAGCCCCAGCAAGCCCTCCATATAATACCTTGAACGCATAGGCGCCTCCTTTGTTATGTGGTGTATTTCTAACTTTATGTTAAAAATATACCACATATTCGGCAAGCCGTCAATGGGCGTTGTGCACAGGAACGCTTCTTTCTTTTGCAGCATTCTGCCCCGGCGGCAGAGCAAAACGCCCCTCCCCTCTGCCCGCGCAGAAGGAAGGGGCGCTTTTGGGTCCGGCCGCTCACATCTCTTTTTCGTATTTGCAGCGGCAATAGACGGCGTATCCCTCTACAAACAGGTAGGCAAACACCAGCAGCAGCAAAGCAGCCAGATCCACCTCCATCAGGGCGAAAGACACCATCAGCGCCCCAAAAACAAAGGTCATCAGATCGAACGCACGGCCCTTGGCATGGTCTGCAATGGCCACGTTCCGTTCATCCCGGCGGAGGATCTCCTGTTCCTTTTGCAGGGCGGGGTCGTTTCGCATCGACCAGCGGGCCACCAGCTCCCCTGTGCCATGGCCGAACAGCCCGCAGCCCAGCCCAATGCAGACATAACCCAGGACGCTGCCGCCGGCTCTGACCTGCCACAGCCCTGCCAGCACCAGCAGCACCCCCAGGGCAGCCAGCAGCGGATCGCGATAGTTCTTCATCGTCTTGTCCTCCCTTACAGTTTCTTTTCAAAATTGCGATAGATGAGAATGCCCAAGATGTATTGGAACACAAGCAGGGCAAACACCATAGCGATCACCCAGGCCTGTGCCTGCAGCAGCGCCAGCAGCAGTCCCAGGAACAGCAGCACAAAGAACATGACCGCATTGCACAGCCACCCTGCCCGCATCCGCAGCATCTGCTTGCGCTCGTCCACTGCGTCGATGTGGTCCTGCCGCCTTTTGGCCTGGTAGGCCGCCTGGCGGGACGGAGCCTGCCACCACATCTGCCGGGCCAGGTGCACCCCCTCGGCCACAAGGGTGCCAAAGCCCATCCAAAAGACCAGATTTCTGTAATAGTCGGAGCGGATCGCCAGGCTGACCGCCATCAGCACCGCGCCCACGGCCATGTAAATGAGAAAGGGCAGTTTTTCTTTCATGGCTTTTCCTCCTCTTCATAGATGAAGATATCTTCGATGGTCAATCCAAAATACCGCGCGATCCGGAAAGCCAGCAGGATGGACGGATTATAGCGCCCGTTTTCCAGCGAGCCGATGGTCTGGCGGGATACCTCCAGCGCACTGGCCAGCTCTTCCTGCTTGATGCCCCGGGCTTTGCGCAGTTCTTCAAGACGGTTTTTCATCCAGCACCTCCTTCCGGTCGGATGGAAAGTTCGCTTTCCGTAATCCCAGTATAGCAGATTCCAGCCAAATGTCAAGCGTCCTTTCCATTTTTCCGCAAAAAAGCAGCAGAGCGGCACAGCGTTGTACTGTGCCGCCCTGCTGCGGGTCCATTTCCTTTCTTATCCCTGCGCCTGCCCGTTCCTTTATCTCAAAGATTTCTCTGCATCGCTTTTTCCGGCCGCAGCCTGGTCCGGGGCTGCGGCGGCATCCTCTTCCTCTTCCTCTTCCGGCTGGGGGATGGGTTTGGCGCGCCCATAGGTCTCGGACATCCGGCGGATGCGGGCGGCCAGCTCGGGAGTCAGAGCGTCGGCTTCCACACGCCAGCGCCAGTTGCACCCCAGGGTCGAGGGCCGATTGATCCGGGCGCGGTTGTCCAGCCCCAGGTGATCCTGCAGGGGGATGATGCACCACCGCCCCACCGAGGCCATGGCGGTGCAGACAAAGTCCAGATGCAGAGGCTCCACTGCATCCGGAGCCCGGTGCAGATAGCGGCAGACTGCCGCCCGCTCGGCATCGGTGATGCCGGTCTGGAACCAGCCGGCCACCGTCTCGTTGTCGTGGGTCCCGGTGTAGACCACACAGTTCTCGGGGTAGTTGTGGGGCAGATATTCGTTTGCGCCGCTGGAATCCCGGGCGTCAAAAGCGAACTCCATCACCTTCATGCCGGGGAAACCGCAATCCGCCACCAGCTGACGGACGGTGTCGGTGAGATAGCCCAGATCCTCGGCAATGACCGGGCGGTCTCCCAGGGCCTTTCGCACGGCGTCAAACAATTCTTTGCCGGGGCCGGGCATCCACTGGCCGTCCCTGGCGTCAGGGGCGCCGGCCGGCACCCGGAAATACTCATCAAAGCCGCGGAAATGATCGATGCGCACCACATCGTACCGCTCAAAGCAGGCGGCCAGCCGCTGGATCCACCAGCTGTACCCATCGGCCCGGTGTACCTTCCAGTCATAGAGGGGGTTGCCCCACAGCTGCCCGGTGGCCGAGAAGCCATCCGGCGGCACCCCTGCCACGCCGGTGGGGCGGCCGTCCTTGTCCAGCTGGAACAGCTCAGGCCGGGCCCAGGTATCGGCGGAATCGAACGCCACATAGATGGGGATGTCCCCGATGATCCGGATCTCTTTGCTGTTGGCGTATTCTTTCAGCCGGCTCCACTGGCGGTCGAATTCATACTGCACAAACTGCTGGAAGGCCACTTCCTCCCCCAGTTCGCTGCGGGCCCGGGCCAGGGCGTCCGCCCGGCGCAGACGCAAGGGGTCGGGCCACTGGTCCCATGCAGCGCCCCCCTGCTGGTCCTTGATGGCCATAAAGAGGGCATAGTCCTCCAGCCAGGACGCATTCTTTGCCAGAAACTGCCGGTACTCCGCCTCCCCGGGGCCGCCCGCCGCACGCCATGCCGCAAAGGCCTGCCGCAGCAAGGGCCAGCGGTTGCGGTACAGTTTGCCGTAGTCGATGTCGGTGGGATCGCTGCCCAGGTCGGCGGCAGCACAATCCCCGGCACGCAGCAGCCCCTCCTGGATCAGTGTCTCCAGGTCGATGAAATAGGGGTTGCCCGCAAAGGTGGAAAAAGACTGATAGGGACTGTCCCCATAGCTGGTGGGACCCAGCGGCAGGATCTGCCACAGGGTCTGCCCCGCGTCGGCCAGCCAGTCTACAAAGGCCCTGGCCTCTTTTGAAAAGCAGCCGATCCCATAAGGGCCGGGCAGGCTGCTGACCGGCATCAAAATGCCGCTTGCACGCTTGTTCATGGCTTCCTCCATTCTGCCGAACAGGATGTTCCGCTTGCACCTGCGTCTTTACGAAACATTACGAAACATTGGTATTATCTGCATTGTAGCTCTACCGGTCATAAATTGCAAGAGCTTTTTCTTGTTTTGGAGTATATTCCGCAGTTTTACCAAATGGAGTCCTGTGTTTTTATAGGTTTTGCAGAGGCGATTCTTCCGCGCTTCAAAAGTTTTTCGGATTGTTTCGCCGCTTGACGCCCGTACCGGCGTGCGCCCTGGCACGGCAGGCCGGATGCGCCCAGATCGAGCTGGTCACCAACCAGCGCCGCGCCGGGGCCCACCGCTTTTATCAGCGGGAAGGGATGCACAGCACCCATTACGGCTTCACGCTGCCCCTGTGAACCGTACGGTCTTGACAAACGGCGCGCACACCTGTATACTGGATACATACCAAGAGAATGTTTTTGAGAGGGAGGCCGGTCTATGGCACGGAACAAATACCCGGAAGAAACGGTGCAGCTGATCCTGGATACGGCCCAGCGCCTCTTTTTGGAAAAAGGCTATGACAACACCACCATACAGGATATCGTGGACCAGCTGGGCGGCCTGACCAAAGGGGCGGTGTACCACCACTTCAAGTCCAAGGAAGCCATCCTGAGCGCGGTGAGCGACCGGCTGTTTTATCAGAACAACCCCTTTGACGTGGTGAAGGACCGCACCGACCTGAACGGCCTGCAAAAACTGCGGGCGGTGGCCCGCGCCCATCAGTCGGATACAGACAGCACCAATCTGACCATCCAGCAGCTGTCCATCGCCCCCAACCCGGAACTGCTGGTGGATATGATCGTATCCAACCGGCAGATCCTGACCCCCTACTACCAGGCCATCCTGGAGGAGGGCAACCGGGACGGCTCGATCCACACCGACTACCCCCGGGAGCTGGCTGAACTGATGCCCATTCTCAGCAGTCTGTGGCTGATCCCCTCCCTTTTCCCCGCCACCAAAGAGCAGGCCAAGCGCAAGATGCTGTTTATGGGGGATATGCTGGAGAAAATGGGGGTCCCCTTCTTTGACGAGGAGATGCTGCGGGTGGTGGACGAATACTTTGAGCAGATCCCCGACTCCATCTACGAGAACTGACCATCCTGCCCCCTGCGGGGGGCTGTTTTTGGAGCCGTATACATTCGTTCGGTCGGTATGTTTCAAAAGGCTGCAGCCATGTTCGTGAGCGGACTGGCCGTGCAGGGGGTGTTTTTTGGGACGGCGGCCCTCTTTCCCATCTGCGCCGCCCCGCCCACAGCCGGCGACCTGGGTCTGGCTCTGCTGGCGCTGGCCTGCTGTTCCCTTTTGGCCGGCCTGACGGCGGTGCCTGCGGTGTGGGTGGGCCTGCGCCGTCGCTCGGGCGCCGCTGCCGTCGTGGCGTCGGTGGTCCTGGTCTGCCTGCTGTGCCAGCTGCTCCCCCTGGCCTATGGGCGGCCGGCCCTGCTGGCGGGATGCCTGTTTTTCTTTGCCGTACCTGCGGCGCTGGCCGCAGCGGATCTGATCCACACCATCGAATCTATGGAGGTATGAACCATGAACAACGATTCATTTGACCGCCGCGCCCTCCGGCTCATTGCCGCGGGGGCAGCCGTCCTGGGGGCGGCCCTGCTGTGTTTCCTGCTGCGAAGGAGGGAGAAGGCATGAGCGAAAAACTGTTCAACCGCAACTTTGTCTTTCTGATCCTGGGGCAGGTCAGCTCGCTGGTGGGCAATTACACCCTGAAATTTGCCCTGTCCATGTATGTGCTGGAGCAGACTGGTTCGGCCTCCCTGTTTGCGGGGCTGATGGCGGCGGCCATGCTGCCCACCATCCTGCTGACCCCCTTTGGCGGCATCCTGGCCGACCGCGCCGACCGCCGCGCCATCATGGTGGCCCTGGACAGCCTGTCCGGCCTGTCGGTGCTGCTGGCGGCTCTGGCCTTTCCCGGCCAGGGGCAGGGCATCGGGGTGATCGGGGCGCTGCTGGTGGCCCTGTCGGTCCTGTCCGCCTTCGAGTCCCCTACTGTACAGGCCTGCGTCCCGCAGATGCTCACCGGTGAGAACGTGCTGCGGGGCAACGCCATGGTCAGCCAGGTGGCTTCTCTGACCGCCCTGGTGACCCCCTTTCTGGGCAGCCTGTTCTACACGGCCGTCGGGCTGCGGCCGGTGCTGTATACCACCGTCGGGTGCTTTTTCCTCACCGCGCTGCTGGAATGCTTCATCCGGCTGCCCCGCCGCCAGCCCGGCCCGAGATCCCGCCTGGCCGATGTGGTGCGGGACGACTTTGCCCTGACCCTGCGGTTCATGCGGCAGGAACAGCCCGCCACCCTGCGCATGCTGGTGCTGGCCGCCCTGGTCAACCTGCTGATCACCGGGCTGGTGGTGGTAGGCTTCCCCTACCTGGTGCGGACGGTGCTGGGTCTGTCGGCCAACCATTACGGCGCAGCCGAGAGCGCCATGGGGGTGGCCGCCGTTTTGGGGGCCGTGCTGGTGACCCTGCTGGCGGGCAAAATGCGTCCCCGCCACCTGACCCTGCTGATCCTGCTGGTGGGGTTCCCCCTGCTGCCCGCCGGGGCCGCCTTTTTGTTCCCTCTGGGCAGTCTGGGACGGTATCTGGTGCTGGTGGCCGCTTTCTGCGCCTGCCAGCTGGGAGGCAGCATCTTTTCCACCTATGCCATCACCCTGATCCAGTCCCGGACCCCTGAGCAGCTGATGGGCAAAGTGATGTCCTGCGTCTATACCGTGGCCCTCTGCGCCCAGCCTCTGGGACAGATCCTCTACGGGGGCCTGCTGGACCGGTTCTCGGACAGCGTCCACTGGGTGCTGCTGCCAAGCGGTCTGCTGGTCTGCCTGCTGGGACTGGCTTTCAGCCGGTTTTTCCGCCAGCTGGAGCACTGACCCTCCCACAGCAAAAGCCGCCTCCGCTTTCCCGTCCAGCCGCTGCCGGGCGCCGCGCGGCTCTTTGGGCTGTAACGCGCCGCTCATCCTCCGCAGAGATCGCGCGGGACTGCGCTGTTTTTTCCGGCGCGTCAAGTTATCGTTGACAAATGCCACAAAACGCGTACAATATAGTTAAAAAGTTTTGATGCCTAGAAGGAGGTTTTATACATGTCAAAACTGGAATCCCGCAGAACGTTCCTGAAGAAAACCGGCTTGTCCCTGAGCGGCCTGGCATTCCTCAGCCTCGCAGGCTGCTCGCAGACAGCTTCCAGTTCTTCGGTCGCAGCATCGGTGGCTTCTTCCCAGCCCGCTGCCGATGCGGCTGCTGCGGACGCCGAAATCGAGATCCCTGCCCATCCCTATCCCTCTTGTGAATTCGACCTGGACCGGGTCGAGCAGCTCGCCTACGAGAGTTTCTATGAGAACGGCTGCTGCTACGCCGTGACCAACGCCATGCTGACCGAGCTGAAAGAAAAAGTGGGCTTCCCCTACACCGCCATCCCCGCCGAAATGTTTGTCAACGGCAAGACCGGCTATGGCGCCAGCTCCCTGTGCGGTTCTCTGGGCGGCGCGGCCGCCATCATCGGCCTGATGTGCGCCCCGGATGACGCATCTGCCATCACCAAGGAGCTGTTCAACTGGTACACTTCCACCAATCTGCCCATCTATCAGCCCGAGATCACGGCGGAGACTCCCACCATCGCCAAGACCGTAAACTGCGCCGACAGCGTCACCGCTTTCATGGCCGCAGCCGGCATCACCGAGATGAGCGACCCGCGGAGACTGGCCCGCTGCGGCGGCGTCAGCGGCGACGTTGCCAAAAAGACCGCCGAACTGCTGAACGTCCACTTTGGTTACATGGAAGCCGCTCCCGCAGAGCCCGCCCCCGAGGAGACCCTGGCTGACAACGAATACATTGGCGAGGGCGAAGGCTTTGGCGGCACCATCCGCGTCAAGGTCACCATGGACGGCGACCAGATCAGCAAGATCGAAGTGCTGTCCCATGGCGAGACTGCAGGTGTTTCCGATCCCGCCTTCGAGACCATCCCCGACGCCATCATCGCGGCACAGTCCACGGAAGTCGATGCAGCCGCCGGCGCCACCTTCTCCAGCAAGGGCATCATGGAGGCCGTGAACGACGCCCTCTCCAAGATCGGCACCTGATCTCCTGACACAGCTTTACCGCCGTGCACCCACGGCGTGAATCGATTTTTCTTTCTCAAAAATGCAGAGACCCCAGCACAGGCTTGTGAAGGGGTCCCTGCATTTTGTTTTGGCGGCGCACAGGGGTGAGCGGAGCGGCGGTTTTACTGAGCGGGATAGAATCTATACCCATACCCAATCACTGTTTTGATATATTCATGTTCTTTGGCATATGGCTTCAATTTTTTCCTTATCTGGAAGATCGTGTTTTCTACCGCGTGCAAATGATCGTTGGCAGGTTCGCGCCAAATCTTTTGGTAGATCTCCTCCTTTGTAAAGGTAGTTTGAGGGAATGCATACAGCAAATAAAGCACCCCAAATTCATTGACCGACAGGTATATTTCCTGTCCGCCCAGCATGGCACAACGTCTTTTCACATCCATATATAAGGCGCAGTTTGTCTGGTCCAAGCCCCAGTATTTTCTTGCCAGGAATCGGTCCTCTTGCACTTGTTCCATCAGTGCAGATAAATCATCAAATTTTCTGACTTCTCTCAGTTTTTCATACAGGCAGACCGTTACAGCACATCCGTATATATCATTGTCAAAATCCAAGATGTGCGTCTCGATCGAAATGTTTTTGTCGTTGTCAAGCGTGGGTCGTGTTCCGATATGGGTAATGGCATAATATGTATGGCAGTTCAGAAAAACTTTCGACACATATACGCCAGTTTCAAGTGCGATATCGTGCCCTTCCATTTGCAGGTTGGCGGTAGGCGTGCCGACGTGTTTTCCAATTCCCCTGCCGTGCACGACGACGCCTGTTATCGTATAAACAGCTTCCCTATCTTTCTTTTCCTTCATGGCTTTCCTCATATCATGCCCTTCATGGACAAGATAACCAAAACGCAAGTAACAATCGTCAGCACTGCAAGTAAAATCAGCCCGTTTCGTTTTTGATGGACCGTCTCTTTTTCTGCTGCAACATAGCCGCTTTTTCTCAAAGCAGTAACGACCGGTTTATACAGCAAAAATGTTATGGCCGCGTTCAACACGCTTTTCAGTAAATTGAACGGAAGAAATACCGGAAGAAGCAATTTTGCGACCGCTTCTCTTGGGTATCCCATATAAATCAGTGTAACGAGATAATTCCACAGCATCATGACCGACACCATAGCTGCGCACCCGATAAAAAGACCGATCACTGCGCCGTATAGAGTCCGTTTTTTCTTGTAAATGACAGAAGCAGTACAGGCAAAAGAAAGTGTTTGAACAATATTCATGAGGCATCCCAAGATACCTGTGTCGCTGACCGTTATCATCTCAATCACTGCCACAAGAACCGATACGATACAAGCCGTCATTGGTCCCCAAATCAGCCCGCCCAAAGTAACGACAACGTCCGACGGATCGTATCGCAAAAACAGCACAACGGGGATTCTCCCCACAGCTACAATCACATAGGTAATCGCACACAGCATACCGACTGCCGTGATCTTTTTTGTTTTACCATTCATATAAATTTCCTCCCTCACAAAAACAGCACCCAAAAGGGAATGCCTTTCGGGTGTCAAACCATTGATAGAACGCAAAACATTGCGCTTCTGTTTCGCGAGTCCTATGCATCTTCTTTGATCCAGACTGTACTGTTGGTTTTGGACTCGCACCAAATCATGCGCTTTCACGCTCGCGGACTTTACCGCCAATCGGGAATTTCACCCTGCCCCGAAGACATTTCTATTCAGTTGTACATTCCAAGAATACCTCTTATGCCGGGCTCCTGCAATAGCTTGCGCGGATTTCGGAAACATTTCGGAAGCCCATATAGCCTGACACCGCAATGGCAGCAAAAAGCCCGCCGGCAATCTGCCGGCGGGCTTTTTGCGTCTTGTGGCGTCCTCGGGCAGATTCGAACTGCCGGCCCCTCGCTTAGGAGCTACTTTTAGCAGTTCCAATCTATGTAATTCTGTTATCATCTATGACTAGATAATTCACGATAGCTAATCGTTTTCACGCACATTCGTTCACAAATCTGCTCATCCGTATCCGGCTGTTTTCATCGCTGATCTTAGCTGAATTTTAGCATTTTCCAAAAAAGGTGGAAGGTGGGTTTTCCAGCGCCCGCTTCTTTTAGCCTGTGCAGCAAGGATATCCGCTGGAAATTTGTGGATTGAAGCGACTGCCTGTCCCATTCTTGAGATCACTGCAGGCGGTAGTCGTTCATCAATATTGGCGGTAGAGTAGGCGGTAGAGCAGCTTCCGCCTTATAAGAAAAGAACATACCGTCAATTTCCACTTTCGGGAAAACGGTATGTTCTTCTCTATGTAGTCCTATTTGGTTTCAGCTGATCTTGTCCAGAAGCGCTCTGAGAAGCTGCGCTGTCTGTGGGTCTCCCAGGAGTTTTGCGATCATCTCTGCATCTGCACCGGATGCCCCAGAATCATTTCTTCTCATGGAGTGAGGGGGTTCTTTGTGGTTGTAAAAGACATCTTCAAGGAGCTGTGCATTGGTCCTTCGGTCATCGTCCAGGATGTGAGAATACTGGTCTGTGACCATCTTTGCCTGTGCGTGTCCCGAATCTCCCTGGACTGCCTTGATGTCACCGCCATTCCACTTCAGCTTATAAGTTATGCTGGAGTGCCGGAGACTGTGGAACACCACCTTCGGCAGATCGTTTTTCTCAATGAGTTCACGGAATGCCCTTGCGATGACATTTCTCTCCAGGGGAGTTCCGAAGGGACTAGCCAACACCAGATCATAATCGTGGTATTCATCCCCCAGCGCTGCCTTGGTTTGGTTCTGGTCAATCTTCCATTGAACCAGCATCTTTGCCACCGTCTTCGGCAGGAACACCTTGCGGGTACTGCTCACGGTTTTGGGCTTTTTCAGCACCAGCTGGGTGGTGCCGTTCTCGACAGCAACGGGGAAGGCAAAGATCACGCCTTTGCCATCCAGCTCTTTCATTGCATCGCGGCTGACCCGAATCAGCTCCTTATTAATAAGTACATGCGCCTCTCCGTCCTGGATACTCTTTTCGCTGATATCAATGCAATCCCATGTCAGCCCCAGCAACTCTCCAATCCTCAAGGAACACGAAAAAGCAAGATTGATTGCCAGCTTAAGTCTTGGGTCTTCGCACAGGCTCAACGCTTTGTCGAGCGTTTCCACCGTCCAGATTTCACGTTCCTTCAGCTGTGATTCAGGTGGAGTGGCGTATGTAACAGGGTTCCGGTCCACCAGCTCCCATCGGACTGCCTGGTTGAAGCAGCTGTGCAGTAGCTTGTGAACTCTTTTGATGGTTTCAGGAGCAACCGTTCGGGAATACTTCGCGTACTTTTTATCCGTACACTTGCGTACCGCTGGCGTTGTCAGCAGAGATTGATAAAATCTTTCCAGCATTCTCGGCGTGATGTCTTTCAATTTCATCTTGCCAATCTGGGGAATGACGTAGTGCTCCAGTATTCCTACGTTTGACTCATAGGTCGATAATGCCCATTTGTTTTTGCCATAATTGGCAATGAACTCACGAACCAGATCTTCCATCGTCGCACATTTGGGCATCACCAATTTACCGACCTGCTCTCGATACTCGACCTCCGTCCGACGCTTTTTTGCCTCCTCGTAGGTTTTGTAGGTCTCCCATTTCTGCTTGCGTTTTCCCTCATCGTTGGTATAGAGGTAAACCACACAGTACTTGCCTTTCCTCTGCACAATAGATGCCATCAGTTTTCACCTCTCAGTTTGCTTTGGCCCTTTCGGTCATAGAGCCAGTGAAAAATTTCTTCTCTCCGAATTCGGATTTGCCGGTCCAGTGCCAGTGCTTTCAGGTCGCCGGATTGAACCATGCGGTAAACTACTTTCTGGGACAGTTCCAAAAGGATTGCAGCTTCTTTTACAGAATAACTTGGCTTGTCCAGACGAACCTCCACAGGCTTTTCTTTTACCGAAGGAGTCTCCTTGGGAGGGCTTTCAGCTTTCACTGTTTCAGTCGGCTGTGGTTTCACTGGCTGCGAAAGCTTCTTTTCTTCTCTGGAATGCAGCCATGCTTGGAAGCTCTTTTTGGTGATGCGTTTGCGGTCGGCAACGATTACAAACTCAAACGCATCCCGATGATTATATATAATTCCATATACCCTTTCCCGTGTAATCCCCAGCAGTCTGGCCATCTCCGGCATACTGATGGTCGCATTCTCCAACTTCCGATCTTTTGCCCGATCCTCTGGGGTCCGGTATCTGCTTTGAGAAGCATACCACTGGTCAAAAGACTGTTTGGGGACTCGCGTCCTGTAGTCTACCAGTTCTGTTTCAAAGCAGCCCTTTTTGATCAAGTCATAAATCGTTGTATCGCTTACACGCAGCAGTGCCGCCAGATCAGTAATCGAGTAAGATTTCTGTTTCAGCTGCTCCCCTGGAGGGGGGCCCTTCACCTTGGAGTATTTGACCTGATTGGCATACCATTGTTCAAAGCTCTCTATCACGACACGCATCTTTCCGTTCACCAGTACGACATCAAAGAACTCCTTTTTCAGCAGCCAATAGCTGTCTGTCTTTCCAAGGCCGAGAATCTCACGCATTTCACGAACTGACATGGTTGTTTTGCTTGGCCCATCTGCCATTGTTTTTCCGCTCCTTTCTCGCCGTTCGATTCCGGTCAAGACTATCATACCAGCTTGGAGAGAAAAAATTTAGGATGTCAACCCCAAAACGAACTGTCCCGAGATTGGCATCCTTGGCTCAGTCACTTACTGGCACTGCCGTTCCAGCCAGGCATCAAACCCCTTTTTGGGGATACGGTATCTGCCGCCAATCTGAATCCAGTGAAATTCCCGCTTTTTCAGTAAGGCGGTCACACTTGCACGGCTCAGTACCAGCATCTGCTGCAGGTCGCTGATTGTATAGCAGCGGTTCTGTTCCTCGGCCACCGGCCTCCTGATCTCATTCATATTTGCGTTTTCCATCTGACGTGCCATTGTGTGTCCTCCTTCATGTCAATCTTTCACTAGCTTTTCCAGGCAAAACTTGCTTTCAGACAAACTGAGATTTTATCCATATCTGCTTTGGTTACTTTCCCGAGATACCCTTGGATTCGTGTCTTGTCAATCGGTCTCGGTGATTCACAAATCGCCATGGAAAGTTCCCGCAGGCAGTGACTTTTGATAAGGCAGTGGGTTGGCATAGATTCTTTTTTGATCTTGGTGGTCAGCGGTACCACCAACAGCACCGGAGAATGATAATTCCCGCTGTTGTTCTGTACCACAACTGCAGGCCGTACCCCTCCCTGCTCTGAACCTCGGTATGGATTCAGGTTTACAAGGTAAATATCTCCGCGTTTGTAATGCCAATCCGCCTTGAGAGGACGCACCTTTTTATATCGCTTCATCCCTCGTCCACTCCTTTCTTTTTATATAACAGCGTTCCATTCGCATGGACGCCCTATGGTTATGAATCAGGATTGTACCATGATTCACACCATTCTATCGGTTTCCGTACTTGTCCACGACACCCCCGGAAACACAGGCTCTCTGTCCTGTTTGGGACCCTTCCAGATGACTGGCAGCTTGCCAGTTCCATAGGTTGTCGCCTCTCCGTGGTTCTCACCGAGCCGCCCGAAGGCGGAAGTCTCATCATCCTGCATCGGATCTTTGCCTTGGGAGAAGCTGTCTCTCATTTACCTCCGGTTCCTGCTCTCACCTTTTGCTGGTGATCTTCGCATTTCCCGCGGATGGGCTCCCCGCTGCAGTGTTCGTATCTGAAAGGGTGCTATTCACTTTTCAAGGTGCGGTTTCTTGATCTACCCATATTGTACAGGATGTTTTGTATTTTGTCGTGACACAGTTTGTGCTAGTTTCTAGCACAAATTGTGCTAGTTTTATGGTCCGATGTTTCATTTTCATCCATACTCCTTTCTATAACGCAGTCCTTCAAACAATATCCATCCTGATTTTTTCAAGCTGGTTGATGACCCGCTCCAGTTCTTCTTTGACCGAACTGTACTCTTTTCCAACCACCAGGTAGTCGATACTGACCCCCAGCACTTTTGACAGCACAATGATAATCTCGATCGAGCACCCAGACAGTCCTCGCTCAATTCGGCTTATGTAATGGCTTTCTACATTGAGGACAGAAGCCAGCTCGGCCTGCGTTATGTCTCTTTCTTTTCTTAAGGCACGAACCCGGTCTCCGAACTGCTCATAATCGAACCCCATAATGACTCCTTTCTGTCTGCGCTACCTTGCCGAAAAACAAAAGGCCCCGGCAGGGCAGAGCTTCTGTTTCAAACAGAAACCCTGCCTTGCCGGCGGCCTCTCATGTAATGTCTGGTTTAACACACCGGTTCTGTCAAAGTATGTGACCTGGAGATGGATTTACGCAGCCTGTTTCATCTCAACCATTCCGTCGGCATACCGTATTCAACTTTTGTGCCAAGTTTTGTTGTTACGCCTCTTTTTCGGAAGCGTAGAGATCAATCTGTGTATGACGCCGGCCAATTCTTCTTCTGACTACCACAGCGCGGCATCTTGCACATACACTTTTCATGGTTCCATTTTCCGACAAATGTGCTTGCGACTCTTTGCCACAGTTCGGACAATAGAACGGAAATGCTGTCCACATTTTTTTATCCATCTTTCAACTACGCCTCCTGTAAAAAAATATTTTCCTACCCCATATTTCGACACAATATTTTTTGCCGCTATGGTATACTGGGTTTAAAATTTATTTTGCCCCTTTACAAACATAAATTTCACCCTTGAAAACCTTGTATCAATCCTGTATAATGGAGGAAAGTGAAAGTGGTAGCATTATTATACGCAACTTGTTAGCATGTGTCAAGGGGATTTTCCAACTTTATTGGTCTGAATTTTAAGACATATTTCGCTACGCGGTTGCTTAATGGTGCGATCAGACGACTGCGAGGTTAATGAGGATGAAATTTGGCGAAAAACTGCATAACTTACGGAAACAAGCCGGGTTGACCCAGGCTGAGCTTGCCAAAATTCTTGGCGTACATCCCCGTACCGTTATCGGTTATGAGCGGGATGGACGTTATCCCAAGGATAACAACGCCTACAAGAAGCTGGCCGACATTTTTCACGTTCCTGTTCAGTACTTTTATGATGACGATGAGTCTTTTGAGAACGATGCTGCTTCCACCTATGGTGAAAGCGGCAGAAAAGAAGCAAAACAGCTTGCCATGGAACTCTCTGAAATTTTCGCCACAGGAGAACTGTCTGCTGAAGATATGGACAACATCATGTATGTGATGCACCGTGCTTATTTTCAATACCGTGAACAAAAGCGTGAACAGGAAAGACTTTCCCTGGAAACCTGCTAGTTTCCCTTGGCTGCTGTCTCATACAGCGATGAGGTTTATTTATGGATTCTACCTTTATCCATCAGAAGGCAAATGAACTCGTTCTGCGTGCTGGTTCAAGAGATCTGCGCACCATTGCAAAGACCGTGGGAATGAATGTGACAGAGATGCCCTTTGACACGATTTCCGGGTTCTTCACGTTCAAATGGGATTTGTACCAGGTCGTTATCAATGTTGCGCTGGATAGGCAGACCAAGCAGATGGTATGCGGTTATGCATTAAGCCGTTTTGCTGAAGCCTATCTTTTCCCCGATAGGGTTTCCCATTCGATGAATTTCATTTCGCCGGCACATCTGGTTGAATATGAGGCCAATGCGTTTTCTTCTCATCTGATGCTTGACAGCGAAGAAGTTTACCATCTCACCAAACTAGGATACGATGTGCAGCAAATTGCCGCGATGACCAAACGCCATCTTCATACGATTCTTGTCAAGCTCCTCGCACTTTACCACATGGGGTATGATATGACCCACTACTACAGCCTGCACAGTGAATTCCTGCAAGCACATCAGGAACTCGCTCATTTCAGTTTTTGCCCCTAAGCGATGCTCATAGTATATACATCCTCAACTCGAGATTCATTGCGTTGGGGGAAATGGTTCATTTTGCGCCTTATTACATTCTTCATAACAAACAAAGACGGACAAGCTGGCAGCTTGTCCGTCTTTCTCTATTTGGCTTTGATTTATCGGATGGTCTTCTCTTATTTAAAAGCAACCCTTTGTTTTCTTTCGCTGCAAACGCAGCACATGGGGCTGCTACCCTGTAAAAAGATCAAGTTCACCTCATTGCCTTCCATCAAGATTGCACCTAGAGCAAACCCAGAAAATAGAGTGAAGTCACCGCCGCACTGTACAGCAGTGGTATGATAAATGTGGAGATGATGAATATGCTTCACAATGAATCACGGAACTTATTGGTGCAGGCGTTTGAAAAGAATCACAACGCCAAACAGACAGCTGAGGATTTTTCAGTAAGTCTGTGGACGGTCTATCGACTGCGCCAGCAGATGAAACAGACCGGCAGCGTAGATCTTCGTGTCAATCAAAGGGGCCGCAAGGCTAAGCTGACCCGGCAAGACCTGGATGCGGTCAACGAGATGATAAACAAACAGCCTGATCTTTCCATCCGTGAAATCAAGGAGAGACTTCATCTGAACGTATGTGAGGAAACAGTCCGTAAGGCTGTTATAAAGCTGGGTTACCGGGTCAAAAAGAAAAGCGTTCATGCCTCAGAACAGGAGCGCTCCCGACGTGAAAGCAAAGCGGCTTCATTGGAAGGAACTCAGGTCAAATCTTCCGATTGACCATTTGGTCTTTCTGGACGAGAGCGGTGTCAATCTTGGGATGATACGCCGGTATGGCCGTGCTGTAGGAGGCAAACGAGTCGTTGACCATGCTCCGCTTACCAGGCCAAGAGCAACTACCCTGCTTTCAGTCATTCGAGTCAACAAAGTGATTGCACAAACGAGTTATCTCGGTGGAACAACTCGGTCAAAGTTTCAGCAGTATGTGCAGGAGACTTTGCTTCCTGAACTGAATCCGGGAGATATCGTGGTGATGGACAATCTGGCTGCCCACCACGGGCCAGGGATTGCACAGATGATTGCTCAGGCAGGAGCACAGATACTCTATTTGCCGCCTTATAGTCCCGATTTCAATCCGATCGAGAAGCTATGGTCCAAAATGAAAGCCTCTCTGCGCAAATACAGAGCCTTGACCTTCGAGGACTTGGACCTTGCTTTATACCAGGCGTTTGCTGCCGTTACTTCTTCGGACTGTCGTAACTGGTTTGCTTGTGCCGGTTATTGTTGATATTTTATGGGGTTGCTCTAAACAAAAGCTGAATACGGTTATTTTGACATAGCAACGCTACTTATATAGAGTGAAGCACTACTTATAAATAGTGGTGTCAGGAATTGAGATTTTGTGATACCAAAAAAGACACCCTCGCTTTTGATAGGAATCTCATGCAGGGATGTCCATATCTCAACGCGAAGGTGTCTTAATAACGAGGGTCATCTCATCACGGCTACGATCTCTTTTATGATGTTTAGTAGCTGATGAAATTGTTCTGGGGAAAGATCACGAATAATCTGAGAGAAATACTGCAATGCGGCAGTATTCATATCAACTGTTGCGCTTTTATCTATGAAAAGGTCTTCTACGCTGATGTCCAGACCCTTGCAAATACGTTCCAGTGTGTTCAAGGTTGGATTCTGAACGCCGCGCTCAATATGCCCAACGTATGCGGCATTCATGTCACAACGTAAAGCAAAAAGCTCTAGGCTTAACCCCTCTTCTTTGCGTATCTTTCTGATCCGTTCTCCAACAAGGGATGCTAGTTCGGCTGGTTCAGATCCAGGCTGATCTTTCGCTTTTTTCACAGAGAACACCTCATTTGCGGCCCATCATCAGATGCCACGGAACGTAAAGGTGAACTCCACAGGCTTAGTCACATCAGGAATATACTCCGGGTGGACATTGGCACCCCAGCTGTCATCCCCGCCGACGCCCATCTGCTCGCCGATGGCACGAATCACCGTGTAATGGACCGGGGGCAGCTCGTAGGGATGCTTGGCACTCTCCATTTCATGGGGAGTGTAGGGCAGCGCAGAGAAGAACATGGGCTTTGCGGCATCTGCGGTAAACAGCAGCCCGCGACCCTTGCGGTCCACTACCTTTGCCCAGCGCACAGCGGTCTTTGCACCGCACTCCTGCGGCACAAGGTACTGTGCCATGTTGTCTGCGACCTTGTTCTGGTAAATGCCCAGCTTTGCACCATGCTGACGATCCCAGTAGGTCTCCGCAGGGCCGTTTCCGTACCACTCCACCGTGTCGTAGTCAGCGTCGATCTTGAACAGTACGCCGAACTCCGGCATTGCTGCAAGTCCTTCCACCGGGTCATAGTGCAGGGTGGTCTGGATGCGGCCATCACCGAACACACGGTACTGCAGGCTGCACTCTGCTGCGGGGCTGGTCTGGAGGTTATAGAGATAGGTCACGACCACGCTGTCGGCTTCCACCTCGCAGGTGGGGTTCTGGAGGATGGTGCCGCCGTGAACAGACGGGATTTCCTTGCCAATGCCCTTGGCGGTAGCGTACAGGCTTGCCAGCTTCCACTGACCGCGAACGCCGCCCATGTTGTTGCCGCAGTCGTTGTCGGTGGGAGCGCGCCAGAAGTTGGGACGGGGGATCTCCTGAATCATCTCCTTGCCGGCATAGCGGTAGGAAGTCAGACCGCCGTTCAGATCGGAGAACAAAACATCGAAATTCTCACCCCGGACACCGATGTTGTGTGTACCGTGCGTAACGGTAAACGGCGTGACCTTCTTGCTGGGAATGGAACGAACCACAGCGATCACACCCTGTCCAAAGGCGACTTCATGGCCCTTCTTTGCCCAGCTGGTGTCCTCCTTCAAACGGAAGCTGATGGTCACCGCATATTCACCGGGGAGCGCAGGAACCATAAACGGCAGCGGGAAGCTGGAACGCTCTTCGGGAGCAACATCAATATTGGTCAGTTCCTGTTGCTGATACAACTTTCCATCACGATGCAGCAGTGCAACGCAGTCGAAAGCATCCGTAGAGGTGAACAGGTTCTTATTCCAGACTTCGAAGCCAGAGTTGTCGATGGAAATGGCGATGTTCTGATAGCAGAACTTGACCTCCTGCATCTTGGGAGAAGGAGCACGGTCACCACCGTAGGCAATGCCGTTTCCGCTGAAATTATAGTCGGTAGGACGCTCACCGAAGTCACCGCCGTAGGCTTGGAACCACTTGCCGTAGCGGTCTTTTTTCCAGATGGACTGGTCGATGTAATCCCAGATGAAGCCGCCCTGATAGCCGCAGTCCTTCTGGTCGGCAAGTTCCGTGTACTTGTGCAAAGCACCGTTGGAGTTGCCCATAGCATGAGAATATTCGCACTCGATATAAGGCCGCTTATCGCCCTGTGCCAGATACTCTTTAATGTCCTTCACAGTGCTGTACATATGGCTCTCAATATCGGTGGTTTCGAGGAAGCGGGGATCATTGACCACACCTTCGTAATGCACCAGACGGGTGTCATCAAAGCGGCGGACCATCTCTGCCATCTGGAGCAGGGTCTCACCGCCAAACGATTCGTTGCCCAGAGACCAGATCAGAACAGCAGGATGGTTTTTGTCACGCTGGTAAGTGGAATTCATGCGGTCAAACAAGACAGCTTTCCACTCCGGCTTATCATTGGGCAAAACGCCCTCGATGCCGCGAATGCCCGCCTGATGGATGTCCCATGTGCCATGGGATTCCAGATTGTTCTCTGCGATCAGATACAGACCATACTCGTCGCACAGGTCGTACAGTGCATCCTGATTCTGGTAATGGCTGGTACGGATGGCATTGATATTGTTCTGCTTCATGGTGATGATGTCCCGAAGCAGTTCCTCATGGGTGTGTACGCCCACAGCACGACCCGTAATGGAGCTGAACTCATGACGGTTGGCACCCTTGAACACGATGCGCTTGCCGTTGAGCAGCATCCGATTGTTCTTCAACTCGAACTTGCGGAAACCGACTTTCTGCCCAGTCACCTCTACCAGATGGCCTGCATCGTCCAGCAGCTCAATTTCCAGTTCATACAGAGCCGGGTCCTCTGCACTCCACAGGTGGGGGTTCTCCACCGCATGGCTGAACAACGCAGAGCCGCCGTTCAGTGCGATTTTTTCGGAGAACACTTCCAGCTCACTGCGGCGCAGGGTCAGACGGGCTGCGCCCTTACCCTCCACCTGCAATGCAACTTCCAGCGTGGAATGAGTAAAATCATCCCCGGCAAACAGCGTCTTGACGGATAGATCTTCCAGATGCACGGTGGGGATGGCGTACAGCCACACGCTGCGGAAGATGCCGGAGAAGCGGAAGAAGTCCTGATCTTCGCACCAGCTGGAGGAAGTCCACTTGAACACCTGCACAGCAAGTTTGTTCACGCCCGGCTGGAGATAGGGAGTCAGATCGAATGCGTGTGCGGAGAAGCTGTCCTCGGTGTAACCCACATAAGACCCGTTCAGCCAAAGAGCCATGCCGCTTTCCACACCCTCGAACTCGATGTGGACGGGCTTGCCCTGCATGGATTCCGGCAGCTCGAAGTATTTTACATAGCTTGCCACCGGATTGAACCGCTGCGGGATCTCGCCCGGCTGTACTTCTTCACGGCCATCCCACGGATACTGAACATTCGCATACTGGGGAATGTCGTAGCCCTCCATCTGGATGTGTGCCGGAACATGAATGTCATCCCAGCCGCTGCAATCGTAATCCGTCTTTTCAAAGCCGGGGATGGCACTGGTGTAGTTCTTTGCGTAGGCGAATTTCCAGATACCGTCCAGCTTCAGCGCCAAAGAAGAGGAGCCTGTCCGATATTCTTCGCGGGAAGCGTAAGTACGGAAACTTGCATGAGCATTCAGCACGTTTTCCTTGAAAAAGGTGGGGTCTTTTACCTTAGCAAAATCAAATGCAGCCATAGTATTTCCTCATTTACCTTTTATAATTTTATAATATTTCTCCAGCCTCCCCGGAGAAATCGCCGGATTCCTCCGGGGAACAGCAGATGAAGGAGAAATGATAATGGCTTGTTATCAGACTGCTTCACGCAGCTTTTCATTTGCTTCTTCGACCTTCATACGAGAGAGAATGAAGGTGATGATGGCATCCAGAGCAAACGGGATCACCAGATACATGATCTTCAGCATATTGATGCAGGAATCCGGCTGAACGGTCAGCGCACTATCGAAATGGCTTGCATCCAGCAGCCAGCCGGTGATGGCAGTACCCAGACCGCCGCCCAGCTTCACACCGAGAGAAGTGCAGGAGTACATCATGCCATCCACGCGCTTGTGCTTCGTCAGCCAAGTATATTCAGAGCAAGTGGCAATCACAGCGTTCATATCGCCCTGCCAAGGACCCTGACCAAGAGCTGCGATTGCAGTAAAGAGCAGCATCAAGGTCACATTGCCGCTGCCCATGTAACCAGCTACAGCAACCAGTGCACGAGAAATCGTTGCCAGAGTATAGCTCATTACATTCAGCTTATACATTCCATTCCACTTTGCAACCAAGGTCGGGGTGAACACCAGTGCGATGATCAGAGGAATGTTGATTGCCCAAGAGAATACACCGAACAGATTCTGGTTGCCAAGGATGTAGGTTGCATAGTAGGTGCCCATGCTGATCATGGCACCGTAGATCTGCTGCAAAATGTAGGTGACGCAAATCATCATATAATATTTGTTACCAGCAAGCAGCTTTGCAGCCTGAACCAGATTGTACTTTTCGTCCTGCTCGATTTTCTTTTTGTCGGTGGTATCCACCAATTCGCCTTCCGGCAGTTCCTTCACGGAGAAAACGGAGAGGGTGTTGACAAGCAGACCGATGATGGCGTAGATGATTGCAACAGTGCGCCAACCGGCAGCACCACCGCCCAATGCCGTAACAGCACCCAGCGTGATGGACTGGATGAGCAGGCTGGTGGCAAAGGCGAACATGAAACGCCAAGAACCCATCTCGACCTGTTCGGCACTGTTCTTCGTGACGAGAGCAGTCAGTGCAGAGTAAGCAATGTTGTTGGCCGTGTAGAATACAGCGTTCAGCAGAGTATATGCGATCAGGAACCATGCGTACTGTGCAAACTGTCCCAGATTGGTCGGGATGGCGAAAATTGCCACCAGCGTAATGGCACAGCCAATGTAGCCGTACAGCATCCAAGGACGGGCTTTGCCCATCTTAGAATGCGTTTTGTCAATCAAAGAACCAAAGAAAATGTCCGTCACACCGTCCAGCAGTTTGGAAACTGCAATCAGAGTGCCGACAATACCGGGGTTCAGGCCAACGGTGTTGGTCAGATAGATCATGACGAAGGAGGACAGGAATGCATACACCACGTTGCCTGCAATATCGCCTGAACCATAGCCGACTTTATTATACCACTTTAGATAACGTTTCTCAGTCATTGTGCTTTCTCCCATCTTGCTTGTTTTGTGTGGGCGCGACCAGTCTGCTGCGCACTTCAGACTGGAATTCTCATTGCGCAAGTTGCCCAAATCTCTTGCGCTTCATCTGAAAATATTATAGAATCTAATGGAACGAAAAGATATAGACAAGATGGAACAAAATATGCACAAAATCAAAGCGTTTGTGATTCTTTGATAGAACATTTCCCAAATCACTGTAAAATCTCTGAAGATGAGGAGGACGCAGGGATGTATTTCAACTCAGGATATTTGAACAACTCCCGTTTGGATTTCAAAGACTACTCAAAGCCGCTGGTCGTAGGCAGCTGCGGCACTTATCGCTTGAAAAAACGCCCTAAGCTGCCTACTTTTTGGGCAAAGGGCCGCAGAGACTATCAAATCCTCTATGTGGCATCTGGTAAAGCACACTTCTGGTTCAATGGTGTTGAGGAAGTGGTGACTTCTGGACACATGGTGCTTTATCAGCCGAAAGAAATCCAGAAGTATGTCTACTATGTAGAAGATCATCCAGAGGTGTTCTGGATTCACTTTACAGGATATGATGTCAAAAACATCCTGAACTATCACGGAATCCCCTTGGACAAGCACGTTTTTTACAGCGGCACACTGCCGGATTACAAAATGCTGTTCCGAAAGATCATCCGGGAACTGCAACAATGTGAATATGGCTATGAAGACTATATTGCTTCTCTCTTCAACATCATTCTGCTTTTAGTAAGCAGGCAACAGCAGGAAAGCGAGAAAACAACTACAAGCATCCCCGAAGAAATCGAAGCCGCCGTTGCCTACTTTAACGAGAATTATAATACAAAGGTCAGTGTGGACGATTACGCAGAATCGCTGCATATCAGTACGAACTGGTTTATCCGTAATTTTAAGCAGTACATGAAAATAAGCCCTGCACAATACATCCTATCCCTTCGGATGGTAAATGCACAAAGCTTATTGGAGAACACCGAATACAATATTGGAGAAATTGCAGAGATCGTAGGGTATGATAACCCACTCTATTTTAGCCGGGTATTCAAGAAAGAGTATGGTGTCAGTCCGGCACAGTACCGAAAGAATCTGGAAGAATCTACTGAAAAATGAGAAAGATTCCTTATAAATAAGGAAAGTAGAACCATGCCGATAAAAAATGCGATCCACAGCCAACAAGTCTACGACCCAACGGATGAATCCATCATGGCAGAGCAGGAACTTTGCATGGAGCGGCTGTAATCGTGATGTGCGTGAGGCTTTCCTCTGTATAAGATTTGTAGAGCCAGGAAGATCCATATGGCATCTTTTCCAGACCGATTTCACAGAGATAATGCTGCTCTTCTGAGATGTGTTTCTTCTTTTTCATGCATTCTTTCGCTTGTATAATGCCGGGCAGATGTTCTTCGGCGAGGCTTCTTCCAAGAAAAATCACTCGTGAAGATTGAAACGGGAGTTTTACGGTACGCAGTGCCAGCAAGCAGGGCTTTTGTATATACAAAAGCGAAATGCTTGTTGGGGCCGTGCCCCAAACCCCGTGAACTGTGATTGAAAATCACAGGCTGTGCGCTGCGGCGCGTGAGAAGAAGAACAAGGCCCCCGGCTGAACACGAGCGTGTTCTGGCCGGGGGCCTTTGATTGTTCTGTTTAGATTCTCTTTCTTATCGTGTCCCATTCGGTAGCAACCTGCATTTCCACGCCGCTGCCAAGGGCTTCAAAATGCTTTTTGCCACAGTTAATCTTGAGCCGTTCCACATCGCGCAGATCGGCCAGCCGTTCGCTCCCTTTCGTTTCCAAAACAAAATAGAGCTTTTCCTCGCCATTCTTCAGCAAATATACTGCCCAGTCAGGATTATAGGTGCCGATGGGGGTGTCGATCTTGAACCGTTCAGGAATCTTGAAAAACATCTTCACATCCGGGTCGTGGTCCAGATCCAAAGCAAAGGGCCGCTCCACAGAACTACTGTCATATACGATATAATCGTAGACACTGTGTTCCACCTTGACTGCGTTTCGGTCCAGGTTTGCAATCAGCTCTGAGGTATTGAAAATCTCCTGGGCATAATATTCCTGTCCGTCCAGCTTGATGTAGCTGATGCCATCAATCGCAAGGGCGTGGCGGTTATCCCGGATGATTTGACTGGCCTGCTCAAGAAATGCCTCAGGATTATTCAGGAAATCACCAAGCCGCCCGCTTTCGGTCAGTATCCTGGTGACTGTTTCCGGTGTCAAAAGTGCTTCATCACTGATGGCCGTCACAATATCCGGCAAAGACTGGTACGAATCAGCAATGTCGGTGGTGCGCATTTCCCGCTCCACATGATGAACGCCGGACTGTTCCACCTGGATATCGGCAGTCTGGGTAATGATGCGAGCCTTCGGAATGGGCGGCATATCCTTCAAATCCCGGACACAGTTTTTGATAAGCTGCTCGGTGTCGATGCTGACCCGGTAAGTGGTTTTCTGTTTGATCTTGCGCCACAGCTCCATGAACTCCGGGGAGAGCATGACCTGTTTATTGAGTCGGACCACCACATCGTGAGACGCATCCCGGATCGGCGGCTTGCTGTCTGCTGCGGAGATGATCTGCACAAACCGTTCACGGGCTGCCTCGTATTTCTGAGGCAGATCAAGCGTTCCATTTTTCAAGGCCACCTTCATGGTGTCCTTGATCTTGCCGGTACTTGAGATGTAGCCCTTTTTTTCAAAGTGCTGCATCAGTTCGGCTGCATCTTCGTGAGTAAGGGTACGTTCCTCCACCGTGGTAATGGTACTGGTGATACCCACAATAGCCGCTGCAGCCTGCTCGGCAGTGGCACCCATCTTGACCTGGCGCATCACTTCGGTGACCGGGTTGGGCGGCGATGTGATCTTTCCGCTCTCCAAATCGGCAGAGATTTTTTCTTCCGCAGCCACCAGTTCGGCATCAGCCTTCCATTTCTCTACGGAACCATCCGCAAACCAGCGATCCACCAATTCTTTGGCTTCTTCCTGGTCGATGGTGTGCTCCCGTGTAACTTCCTGCTGGAAGGTCAGTCCTGCAAACATATCCAGCTGCAGCACACCAAATTTCATGCCGGTATCTTCCTCGATTTCCTTCTGGAGCTTCGCTGCAAAGTCTGCGAAACTCTCATTGGCCATGACATGAAGGATGTTGATGTTCTTATCCTCGATGCGTTCTCCGTCCTGGTTGACGCACAAACGCAGGCCGCGGCCTATCTTCTGGCGGCAGGTAAAGGTGGACTTTTGGTCAATCAAGGTGCAGACCTGGAACACGTTTGGATTGTCCCAGCCTTCTTTCAGCGCAGAGTGAGAGAAGATAAAGCGCAGCGGGCACTCAAAACTCAGCAGCCACTCTTTATCCCGCATGATGGTGTTGTAGGTATCGTCATCTGCTTGGGTGTCGCCCCTGGTGTCCTTCAACCGGCCTTTCTTATCCTGTGAGAAGTAGCCGTTGTGAACTTTGGAAACATCCGCGGTGAATTTCTCACGGATGGGAGCATACTTGGGGCGTGAAATTAAGTCCTGATAGCACTCCTCAAACATGTCCGCATAGATACCAGGGGTACCGTCCTCGTGTCGGTACTTGTCTACCTTGTCAATGAAAAACAAGGAGAGGACCTTGATTCCTTTCTCTGTATAGCGCAGCTCTTTGTCCAGATGTGCCTCGATGGTGCGGCGAATCTGTGCTTTCTTCAGGATATTTTCGTCTACGGAACCGATGGCTCGTCCCATAGCCACCTCAACTGTGTTGCCAAATTCAATATGTTCGTAGCCCGGTGTGCAGTCAATCCCTGCAATGGTGTAGCCTTCATACAGCTCCCTCTGACCAGACAACAGGAACAGATCATCACCCGGCTTGACGGTAACTGTTTTCCGTTTTACAATGCCGGTTTTCTCTTTGACATCCATCTCGACTTTTGCGCGGAAGCCTTTTTCGTTGGAGACAGACAGAAGCCGGACGTATGCCTGGTTGTGGCCGCCCTCGACCTGACTGGAGAATACTGAAATCTGCTTCACCAACCCCAGCCGGAAAGCGTCAACCGAGGTCAGCCGGTAAAGCAGGTTGATCTTTTCCCGGTGGGTTGCGGAATACCGCAGCACACACATGGGATTCAGCGAGCGGATCGCTTCTTTCGCCTTGGGGGTGTTGTCCACGCTCTGCGGCTCGTCGATGATGACAATGGGATGGGTGTCCTGAATCAGCCGGATGGCACTGCTGCCGCTCAGGCGGTCCTGATCCTGATTAAAAATATTTTCTGCCTTTTTGAAAGCGTCGATGTTGATAATCATGATCTCAATTTCAGTGCTGGTTGCAAATGCCCGCACATCATTGAGCTTCGCAGAGTTGTAGATAAAAAACCGGCAGGGTACGTTGTCGTACTGGAGACCGAAGTGTTCCTTTGTCACCTCAAAGGACTTATAGACGCCCTCGCGGATGGCGACAGAGGGTACGACCACCACAAACTTGGTGAAGCCGTACCTGCGGTTCAGCTCAAATATCGTTTTGGTATAAACATAGGTCTTGCCGGTGCCGGTTTCCATCTCAATGCAGAACTGGTGGGTTTCAGCGCTGTCGGTCAAGGGCAAAAGGTTCCGTTTCTGGACACGGTGCATATTTTCGGTCAAGGCCGCATCGTCGATCAGCAGCTGGTTGGATGTCCGCGTCTGATACACGAAAGAGGTCTGACCCAGGTCCATGTTGGAAAAGGTGTGTGTTGTCCTTTCCTGACCCATGAACAGGTCTGCTACAGCGTTGACTGCATCCTGCTGAAAGCCCTGGTTTTTGAATTTAAGTTTCATTTTCCAAGACCTCCGTTATACCAGCTTCAGCTCAATCTGCCGGTCCCGCAGGATGTAGTGGGCATTTGCCATGGCTGTATCGGTGGTAAAGCAATCTCGGGACATAATCATCTTGGCCGGGGCATAGTCGGCCATAGCCTGCACATCTTCCGGCTCTACGAATTCTGCCAAGCAGATCAGGAGCAGGCAGTTCTCGCCCACTTCGTAGACAGGCTTGCCGTTGATGTTCAGCTGCTGCACCGGATAGGTCAGAGGGACGCCCAGTTTGAGCATCACTTCGTATACCATATCCAGGTCAGAACGCTCCGGCTTGATCCGGCGCACCATCTGGTTCATCCGCTCCACCAGTTCGTCTGCGCCTCCATCCGCAATCGGGGTGGTGTCCCAGAGCTTCATATTAGAAGTGTCCAGCTTGAACACCTTGAAGCCGATGTCAAGGGGAGCCTTCTCTCCATCCATACTGAGCTGGCCGTCCTTCGTTTCGGTCAGCTTCTTTCCGGCGCGGCGGATTCGCTCTTTGCCGATCTCACAGATGTTTTTATACCCGGCCTTGTAAGCCTCACTCTTTTCGTCGCAGACTTCGGGCAGCTGCACCAGAATAAATCGGCGGTTGCCGCCGTCCTCAGCGTTGAGCTGCATCACGGCATGGGCAGTGGTTGCGGAGCCAGAGAAGAAATCAAGGATAATACAATCCTTTTCGGATGCCGCAATTTGAGTCATGGTTTTGACCAGCTCAACTGGTTTTGGAAAATCAAAAACCTTTGCTCCCATAAGTACTGAAAGTTCTTTGCTCGCAGCATCAGTTGTACCCACTTCATCTCTTTTCCAGAGGTTTACGGGGACCATCCCATCATCCACTTCACTCAAAAACTTTTTTAATCGTGGATATGTATTTTCCCCATTTACTCCCCAGTATAGCCGATTATCTTTTGCATGAGCAAGATACTTGGAATACTCATACTTCCAAGCATTTGTTGGGTGATTAATTTCTTTTCCGGTTATTGGATTTACAATTGGGTACGATAAGTTGGGACGTTGCTCCTTAGTAGCCGGATTAACATAAGAAACACTCGTCCACACTCCGCGCGGGTCATTATCAGGATTACTATAGATACTATCGGATTTCTCGGTACGGGGAGCACGTAAATAGTTTACAGATGGACTCTTTCTGTACACCAAAATATAATCCGTCAATGATGCAAATAGACGTGCATTGTTGCTTCGTGTAAATCTCTTTTCCCATACAATGCAAGCCAAAAAATTTTCTTCGCCAAAAACTTCATCGCAAATTTTACGCAGGTTTGTCACTTCATTGTCATCAATCGAAATGAAAATCACGCCATCATCCCGCAGCAGGTTGGCCGCCAGCCGCAGGCGGGGGTACATCATGTTCAGCCAGTTGGTGTGATACCGGCCCATCGTCTCCGGGTTGGACTTGGTTGTCTGCTGGGTGACCTCCTTGTACCGGGCCAGCGGATCAGCAAAATCATCTGCGTAAACAAAATCATTGCCGGTGTTATAAGGCGGGTCGATGTAGATCATCTTGACCTTGCGGTAGTAGGCCGATTGCAGCAGCTTCAGCACCTCCAGGTTATCTCCCTCGATGTAGAGGTTCTGGGTGGTGTCCCAGTTGACGCTTTCAGCAGGGCAGGGACGCAGGGTCCCGCTGGAACGCTTTTGGGCAAGGCTCAGGCACTCGGCTTTGCCCTTCCATTCAAAGCGGTACTTTTCAAAGTCGTTGTCAATGTATTCGCCGCACAGAGAAAGCAGCTTGTCGATATCCAGCTTGCCTTCGCTGACGCACTCCGGGAAAACCGAGCGCAGCTTGTCCAGATTGGCTTGCTCCAGGTTCATGGAAAGGCCGTCCATCTTTTCGTTCATTTTTTCTCTCCCTTCAAGACTGCTTCTTTTTCCTTAGCCAGATACTCTCGCGTAATGGAAATCAGCATACTTTTCTGCATCTGAAGATCTTCTACTTCCGCTAGATACTGTTTCAAGTGCTGGTCTCTCATTTCTTTCGCAGCAGCTATTTCTTCAGCATCTGATACAGATTCACCTGAGTGCCTAGCAACCTCTGAAACAGCTTTTAAAAAACTCTTTGGATTGCGCAAACTATTCGATGCCATCTCCGCAAATAAGTTGTGACATCTGACGCTCTTTGCCTTTTCCATTGATTCATCCAATAACGAATCAAGTTTTTTATATACTGCATTCTTGTCATTTAACAAAAGTTTGATTTTATGATAAGTTACCTCCAGTTGCTGAAAATTATGATTTACTTCTTCATATTTCTGTTCGTATTCCTGTTCGTTTAGGGCCATGAAACTTATCTGATGCGAATCAAGCATAGCGATATATTGCGTTATGCTGTCCGTGAGTTGATCACTCCGTTTTTCATAATCGCTCTTGCGAAGATTGTATTCTTGAGATTTCCGCTGATTCAAAACCGTTATATACAGGTTGATACCCGTAAGCGCAGCAGTTATAAAAATGCCAAGCAAAGTGATAACGTCTGCTGTATCCATTAAACTCCTCCCTGAATTGAAACCGTAAATTCCCTAACTGCCTTTGCGGTGAGCTTCTCGTTTTCCGCCAGGGCCTTTATTTTTTCTTCCAGCTCCAGATCGAGCTGCATGGATTCAAAGAATTGATTTTCCTGGCTGGACATATACTCCCGGCGAAGCTGGTTGATCTGTTTGTCCAGCTGCAGCAGCTTCAGACGGTCGCCGGTGATCGTGCTGCGTGTGGTTTCCAGCTCTTTGATCTTAGTATCCAGCACATCTGCCTTTTTGGCAAGAGCGGTCTTTTGCCGCGTTGCTTCCAGTGTCAGCCGCTCTGTTTCCTCTGCATAGCAGGGGGACAGCAATTTAACCTGACCTGCAAGCAAAGCATCCGCCCGGACAAGCCTGTCAAGAGGGTGGGGCCGTCCTGCCCGTTTGAGCCAGTGCGGCGTTTTGTGCCCTTTCTCCTCTACAACTTCTCTTGCTTGAGAGAGCAGGTTCTCACATTCGGCCTCGGTGAGCGGTTCACCATCCACAGTTTGCCCCACCAGTACGGGAATCTCCTTTGCGACACCACGGGCCGGGGAGCTGATTTCCACAGAATAAAGGGCAATCTCAGCGTTTTCCATTTCTGGTGCTAGGTTTGGGACATAACAGCAGCCAGTGTCGGCGCACTCCACTTCACGGAGGATACCTTGCCCGATGATACTGGAAAAAGTGATGCGCCCGGAACGCGGCTTGAAATCCTTGGCCATGCCATAGGCTTTCAGGCTTTGGTACTTTCTGTTTCTGCTCCCATTCCAGTAGTAAAACAGGGTAGGCAAGGACTCGTAACGGGTAGCGGTGATGGTCTGAGCTGTATCGTCAATTTCAAAAAAGCAGTCAGTGTGGGATGCGTTATACTGGTTAAAGAACCACTTGGCCAAATCCCAAAGTTCCTGATTCATCTCTGCGGTGCGCTGCTCCACATAGCGGGGTGTCAGGTAAACCTTGTCTGCCAGCTGTTTGCTGAATGTAGTAAAAAGGATTTCTTCGGCAGAAGCTACCTGCTTCCTGTTTTCGTTGGCTCGTTCCGTTAGGGTCTGCTGATAATCGGCTTCGACTTGTGTCGCCGTCCGAATCCGTTCCGAAATTTTCTCAAAGGCTGCATCCAGATCATCTGAAAATCCGCCGAGAACTGCATGGCTGATACCAAAAACGCCATCTGAAACCAGCGTCCGCTTACTGGCCAGTTCCAGTTTGCGGACATCGGCAAAGTTTTCTTTGTCGATAAAAGCAACTGCAAGCACATCGTTTTGCTGGCCAAGCCGGTGGCAGCGGTCGATTCGCTGTTCCATTTTCAATGTATTATACAGCAAATCATACTGGATTACAAAAGCGGCCTCCTCCAGATTAAATCCCCTGGCTCCATTATCCGTTGAGATTAAAACTTCTCCGGTCTCCTTGAAGCGCCGAATCGCAGAATAGTCCATGCTTCCATTGTAGCAGAAGACCTTGTATTTTTTCCCCACGATTGCGGCCAGCATCTTCTGGGTTTCCACGCTCTCGGTAAAAACAACTGCTTTTTTCCTGGCTCCGGTCTTTTTTATCATCTGAAAACCACGATCCAGAATCCGCATCAGCTCCAGCGCCTTGGCATCCACCGGAACGCGGGCACAAGCATCCAGAATGTGATTCAATTCCGCGACTTCATCATCGGCACTGTCCATCGCTTTCAGCCGCCGAATCACACCCTGGATGGTTTGGCTAATAGCAGCAGTCGAAGACCCTTGCAGGCCCAGCAGCCGAAGGGCCAGGTCATAGGATTCCATTTCAGGGAAAGCCAGCTTCACAGGCTTGTTGATGTAATCATAGAGAAGCTGATATACATAGCGCTCTGGTTCCGAACGGGTGTATTCCTCTGTAAGGAGCAGCCTTTCCGGCATTTTGGCACAGCCCCTGGCCTGGGAACGCAGAGTGCGGAAACAATACTTGCTGACCCGACCGCTCAATTCAGGATAATTTTCCGGGCGGCGCAAATATCGGGTCAAAAACTCTTTTTCTTCCGGCAATACGGTATTGTCGATAAACCAGATCAAGCCGTAAAGGTCCATGATATTCTTTTCGATCGGGGTGCCGGTCAGGAGCAATTTGAACGACTTCCCGGCAATCCGATACAAGGCCCTGGCCTGCCGGCTGCTCTCCTGATATACGCCAGAGAGGGCATTTGCTTCTTCAAACACAGTCAAATCCCAGGCGACAGATGCCGCCTGTTCTTCATGGTCAGCGGCATAATCATAAGTAGTAATGACAATTCCATCCTGTTCAAACCCGTTGGGTGAATCCTGTGAAATGTTCGCTTCCCATTCCTGACGGCTGGTCAGAACCACATAGGGCACCGTGTAACAGCGGTCCAATAATTCGGTCCACTGGGACAATAAATCTATATTGGGAATACACAGCAAAATCCGGCCATGCCCTTCCATCCACCGCTGGGCAACAATAAGCATGGCCTCGTGGCTCTTTCCCATACCTGCCTCATCGCAAAGTATTATGCCTTTCTGAAAGGGGGATCGGAGCGCAAAGCCTGCAGCTGCGACTTGAAAAGGGTACATCTCGATGCTGGAAGAAGCATAAACAGGCAGCAGCTTGTCGCGGTCCGGCAGAGCATCCAGCTTTCGGGCGGTATAATACGCTTGAAACGATGATTTCAGCACAATGACGCTCCTTTCCGGACTGAATACATGAAGACATATTTATTATTACACATCGAGCTCCAATATTCAAACAAAAAAGAAAAAGCTGGCATAGCAGCCGCCGTTTGGCGAACTGCTGTGCCAGCTTCATTTTATATCCAAATGCTGCCAGGATGGGAAGTCCCTTCACGATTCACTTTCGTCCTGATCTGCTTTTTCCGGTTTCATCGCCTGCCTGTCGGCGTCTTTTCTTGCCGCTATATAGGAGACCAGATCATAAACCAGGCGCTTTTCCTGTTCGTTCATATCCCGCAGGACAATCTGTTCCTGCGGCTCCAGACCCAAAATATCATCCGTCGTCGTATGAAAAATCTGAGCGAGGGCAATCAGATACTGTGCTGTTGGTGCAGACAGCTCCATCTCCCATGCGTTGACACTGGCACGAGTGACACCTAGCTTTCGAGCAAGAGCAGCTTGTGAGAGACCAGCATTCTCCCGCAAACGCTTGATGTTTTCAGAAATCATGTCATTTTGCCTCCATACATATACTTTACTATACGACGATGGATAATAAATTATCTATAGATGTATAGTTTTATTGACACTTTCGGCAGTGAACTGTATACTAGAGAAGAAAACAAACATCTCAGCAAACAAAAAAGCCGGCACAGCAGCCGCCATATGGAGGACTGCTGTGCCAGCCAGATCATTGACCATGTTCCGGTGTTTTTCTTTCTTCCTGCCGTTTGATCTCGGTTTCTTTCTGTTCTTTTTCATCCAGCATCACGGACACAATCTTCTGTGCCATCAGCCAGTCCTGCATTTGTGCTTTCTTCTGGCGATACTCGGCGTAGTTCTTTTTCTTCCGCTCCAGAAGCTGCGCATACTCGGCATTCAGGTCCCGGATGCGGGGCAGCTTCTTCAAGTCCCGCTGATTGAAGGCTTCCTTGGCTGCCTTGTGGAGGGTCAGGGCCTGCCGGTGGGTTTCAAAATACCCCTTGCTGAATCCGCTGGCCTTATATGCCTGGTAGATATCCCGTGTTTTGACATAGTTCAGAATGTGCCCCCGCAGCACCGCAATCTCAGCAAGGCGAGATTCATCGGCCCGGATGGAATCTCTCAATTCCTCTGTTTGCTGTACAATGGCAGCGGTTTTCTCATTCAGCTGGTTGCCCCTATACCCGAATTGACAGACAGAGAAAAGAGTCGTAAACTGGAAAGCAAAGGAGCACACGTTATGGAACAGAAGAAAACGAAAAAACGAACAGCGCCCCCACGGTACGACGATGCATTCAAAGCCGGAGCCGTGCGGCTGGTCACGGAACAGGGCCGTCAGCCGGTGGAAGTGGCCAAAGAGCTGGGGATCTGCATCGACACGCTGCGCAGCTGGCTGAAAGCCTCCGGCATTCAGATGGGCCAGGTCAGCAGACAGAACCGGGAGCAAAAGCGCATCCGGGAGCTGGAAGCAGAGAATCGCAGCCTGCGCAGGCAGCTGGGCGAGAAAGACGAGGTCATAGACGTCTTAAAAAAATCCGTCGGCATCCTGTCGAAACCGTAGAGGAGAGATACCGCTGCGTCCAGACGCTCAAGCGTCAGGGGGCCTCTGTGGAGCAGGCATGCCGGGTATTGGAGGTATCCCGCAGCGGGTATTACGGCTGGAAGGCAGAGAAGACCTGCAGGCGCAGGCTGCAAAACCAGGCGCTCCGACGCCGGCTGATCGAACTGCATGAGAAGTATCCGGCCATGGGGCTGGACAGCCTGTACCGGCTGCTGAAGCCGGAATTTGGCTGCTCCCGCAAACGGGTGCACCGTCAGATGCGGCTGGCCGGGATCTCCTCGGTACGCAGAAGGGCTTATAAAACGACGACCCATTCCAATCACAGCCATCCCATTGCGCCCAACCTTTTGCAGCGGAACTTTTCCTTTGACCGGCCTGACCAGGCCTGGGTGGGAGATATTACCTACATTCCCACCGGGGAAGGATGGCTCTATTTAGCCATTGTCAAAGACCTGTGCACACGTAAGATCGTCGGTTATGCCTTCTCGGACAGGATCGATACCCGGCTGACGCTGGCAGCACTGGATATGGCGTATCGCCGCCGCAAACCTGCCAGAGGTCTGATTTTTCACAGTGACCGGGGCATCCAGTATGCCGCCCGGGGCTACCGGGAGCGCCTGGAAGCCTACGGCATCCGGCAGAGCATGTCCCGCCGCGGTGACCCCTATGACAACGCTGTTGCGGAGAACTTCTTCAGCTGCCTCAAGTGCGAGCTGGTCCACCTCAAGCACTATCCTACAAGGGCTGCTGCACAGGACGACATATTTGCCTATCTCGAAGCCTTTTACAACACCATCCGCCCCCATTCTGCCCTTGGCTGGCGTTCGCCTGCAAGTTTTGAAGCTGAACTTGCCGCTTCCGCCGCCTGATTGCAGTACACCTTATCTCTGCATTTTATTCGGCTTTTTTATCCTGCTTTGTGTCCGTTTTTTGGGGAAGGGGTCACTGCCATGTTACCTCCTTAATGTGCGTTGAGGATGCTGCGGGCGAGGGTGCCGGTCTTGAGCAGGGTGAAGCAGAGCAGGACGGTGTAACCAATGACGCCCCAAATGGATGCGATGGGGTCGGATGCAAAGGAGACGCCCTGAATCAAAACAGCGTAAATGCCGACGCAAATCATAATGAGGAAACCCTGCAAGCCCAGAGCCAGCAGGCTGCGCAGGTAGTTCTGGCCGATCTGGCTTTGCTCTTTACTGCCGAAGGTCGAAAACGGGATGGGGGCCAAACTCACGGCGAGATAGATCTCTACTATGCGGCCATACACGATGACGAAAATCGCTATACCGAGAATCTTCATGGTAAAGCCGATGAGGAAGGATTGCAGATAGAGGGCCAGCAGCTCGCCCAGTTCCAGGGTCATGAGGGAGGTCTGCAGGGTGAGCAGGGTGGTGTCATCCACCGCCGTGTTTCCCGCAATGATGCCGCTGGACTCGGCCACCACCGTTTGGGCCAGGTCAAAGACGGCCATGGTGATGTCAAAGGTATTGGAGATGAGGGTGACGGCCACGAAGGTCTTGAACACCCAGCGGAAGAAGGTCCAGGTCTCGAAGTTGGCCAGATTGTTGTGGTCGATGACCATCTGGATCAGCTCATAGCAGGCCACGATGGTCAGGAAGATGCCCGCGATCGGCAAGATCGCCGACTCGGACACCCCCTGGACCATCTCAAAGACCCGGGGCGAAAACTCGGCGGGGGTCAGGCTGACCTGCTCGCCGATCTCGCCCACCTGCTCGTTGACCGAATCAAACATCCCGGACAAGTTGCCCATGACCCCGCCGACCAGTATCTCCTTGAGCCACTCGGTGATTTTCTGGAGTACCTTGTCCACGGGCCGCCCTCCTTAGCCCATCAGCGGAAAGCGGGACAAAAGGCTCATGAGGGACGCGAGAAACTGAAAGAGCGCAGTTGCAACAGAAAAGAGTTCCATATTCGTTTTCCTCCTGTGGGTGAATGAAAGTTGAGTGATGAAGCGGTTTTGCCCACCTGCCAGCGCGCCGCGGGCTGAATGTGGAAGCCCTGTACTGTGGGCGGCAGTTCCCGCTTGGGGCGCTGGGTAGGGGCAGATTACAGGGTTACGCTATCCGGCTATCTTTAGCCAAACAGGCCACTCAGCAGAGGCACAAGGGTGGTGCCGATGAGGGCGACACCGCCGCCGGCCATGAGCTGTTTTATCCCCAAATAGGTGTAGGAAAACGGCTCGATGGCGGGCGGCGGCGTGTCAAGAAATATCTATGGAGTTTTTAAGAACCGCCCCGGCGGGGGCAGGTCAGGCCGTGACCTGCTCCACTTCCGGGATGGGTTTGAGATTGAAATGAATTTCGATAGAAATGTGTCTTGTCTTATCGCTGTCTATACTCTCATGGACAACGATTTCTTTAATCAGGCGGTTTAAGGTGGCGGCGTCCAGTTCCGTGATGTCGGCGTATTCCTGAATGGCTTCCACCCATTGGCGGGCGTCACACGCAAGCCGGATTTCATCGGCCAGCTTTTTCCGGCCTTCCTCAACCCTTGCCTTCAACTCGGCCTGTTCCGCCTGCGTCTTTTCCATCAGCAGATTGAAGTTCGCTTCGCTGATACGTCCGGCAACCATGTCCTCATACAGCCGCAGCACCATCTTTTCCAGAACGTCAATCCGTTCCTCGTCTTTGGTAAGGGAACGCTCCAATGCTTCCCGCTGGCCTTTCTGCTCTGCTTCGCAGGTATCGGTCAGCTTCCCGGCAACGGCTTCCCCGTCCATCAGGGCGGCTCTGGCGCACTCCCGGATTTTGTTCAGTACAAGGCTGTAAAGGGTGTCGTACTCAACCCGGTGCTGGGTACAGTGCTGTTTCCCGTAGGCGTTGTAGGTCTTACAGGAATAAATCTGCTTCGGGTGCTTGTCGTTGGTGTAGCGGATCGTCAGCGACTTCCCGCACTCGCCGCACTTGATAAGCCCCGCAAACAGGCTGATTTCCCCGGTCTGGCGGGGGCGCTGCCGGGATTTCAGCTTGCGCTGCACGATGTCAAAGGTCTTGCGGTCAACAAGCGGCTCATGCTGGTTCTCCACCACAATCCAGTCCTCCGGCTTCTTCTCCCCGATGGTGCCGATTTTGAAGCGGTATTCCTTCTTCTGGGAAGCGATAGCGCCGGTGTAGACGGGGTTCATCAGGATGTCCTTAATCACGGAGAAATCCCACATATACCGCCCGTTTACCGGGTCTTTCTTTTCCCACTTGGTTGACACGTTCCGAAAGCCCCGCACCCGGTTCCAGTAGGTCGGGCATGGGATTTTTTCTTCTTCCAGCCTGCGCCGGATGTAGTTGGGGCCGTGTCCTTCCAGCGCCCACGCAAACAGACGCCGGACAATGGGGGCCGTTTCCTCATCAATCAGCAGATGGTTTTTGTCCTCCGGGTCTTTCCGATACCCGAAGGGGGCAAGGCAGCCGGTAAACTGGCCTTTCTGCGCTTTCAGCAGATAAGAGGAATGAACCTTCTTGGAAATGTCCTTGCTGTACATCTCGTTGAGGATGTTCTTGAACGGCGCAATGTCGTTGTTGTCCCGCATGGTGTCGATACCGTCATTCATGGCGATATACCGGACGCCGTGGCGGGGGAAGAAATCTTCAATCAGGAAGCCGGTCTGCAAGTAATTCCTACCCAGTCTGGATAGGTCTTTCGTGACCACAAGGTTTATCTGCCTGCGCTCGATGGCTTTCAACATCCGTTTCAGGTCGGGGCGCTCCATGTTCAGCCCCGTGTAGCCATCGTCCTGATAGACTGCAACAACCTCCCATCCCTGCTTCTCGCAGTAGGTTTCCAGCATATCCCGCTGGTTTGCAATGCTGGCGCTCTCCCCGTCAAGGTCATCGTCCTTGGAAAGCCTGCAATAGATAGCCGCCCGGAAGCTGCCCGCCAGTATTGCGTCCATGCCTGTATATTCCATTCCGTTCATCATAACCGTTTACCCGCACAATCCAGACGGAACACGGTCACTCTGAACCTTGTCTTTATTATACTCTAAATCTTGCTTTTTCGCAAGATATTCTTTATTATTTCTCTGGCTGTATTTCTGTGCAATCAGGCTCACGAAAACATCCGTAGCGTCCAGTTCGCCGTCAAATACCGTTGTGACATGGATTTCAGTTTTGCTTTTTGCCATAGGCAGTTACCTCCATAAATAAAATAAGCCAGACAGGAGAAGGTCGGCAACGAAGTCCGGCAACGGTCTTCAAAAAACCTCGAAAACAATCTCTGTCTGGCGGGTTACTGTTTATTTACTTTTTCTTTTATTTTTCTGTTGCTTTGGTTGTCAGAGGGGAGAAAAGCCCGCAGTTACGGTCTTTTTCCCGGCAACCGGCTCGGCAACGGGATAGCAACGGGGTCGGCAACCGGCTGTGATTTCTCCGGATTATTCAGAAGGGAAGTTCCATCTGCTCCGTGACTTCCACAAATCCGTCCGGCGTTTTTTCACGCCCGTTGTCAGCGCCCGTTGCCGGGGCTTCTCGTTCCCAGCCCTTTTGCCTGCCGTACCCTTCAAATATCCGGGGATTGGAGAAATACTTCCATCCCGTGATACAGTGGTTCATGATGTCGTTGACTTCCCGGATTTCCCATTGCTTCGGCTCGTCAAAGGGGTGGTTCAGGGCTTCCTTGAAAAGCTGCTTAGAGCATACGGCGCTGCCAGTGTAGCGGTCAAGGTACGCCTGTATCATCCCGGCCTTGGTGTCCTCCGGCATGAAATCCCGCTGGTGTTCTTTGAGGTACTGTATCATTTCGGGTGTAAAAGACAGCTTAAAATCGCCGCTTTTGTAGGTTGTCATGGCTTCCGCCCATACCTGTTCCAGATAGGCTCTGGAAGCGGCTTCATCGTCCAAAATGTGTACCTCGGCCTGTCCGGGGTAGACCATGACCGGCAGGAAGCGCCGGTTCCCGGAACGGTCAAGGGGCAGGAAGTCCAGCGCATTGGAAGTCCCGCCGAACACGCATTGCCGCAGCCTGTCCTCCGGGTGGGTTTCGTAGGGGATTTTATAGACCTCCTTCTGGCGGCTTAAAAATGACTTGATTTCCTCTATGCTCTTGGCGTTTGCGGTGGCAATCATCTCCGACATTTCAATTATCCAGTGGCCTTGTAGCTTGCGGTACACGTTATCATCGTCCAACTTCCGCAAATCATCGGAAAACCACTCGTCTTTTACGGCCAGCAGCCGGAAGAAGGTGGATTTCCCGGCTCCCTGACCGCCAACCAGACAGAGCATGACCTCAAACTTACAGCCGGGGCAGAATGCCCGGTGGATGGCTCCCAGCAGGAACAGCCGCAGGGAATGGTAAGTGAAGTTGTCTGTGTCGGCTCCCAGAAAGTGACGCAGGCAGTAGCGGATACGCTCTTTCCCGTCCCAGACAAGGCCGTTCAGGTAGTCCCGGATGGGATGGTAGCTGTTGGCGTCTGCGGCCAGATCAGCGGCGTCTGCTATCTTTTTCTCGCTTGTCAGGCCGTAGGTATCTTCCAGATACAGCCGGATATATTTCATGTCCGTGTCGGTCATGGCCTTGCTGCCGGTTCTGCGTTTCCTGCCGATGGGCTTTAGAAGGTCAATACGCTCGGTCAGGAGATTTTTTGCAACCGCCCCGGAAAGAATGGGGTCATACTGGAACACGGTCAGGCAGTTGTGGATACTGTTCCGCACGCCGCCTTTCTCGGTGCCCTCCAGCATGGCTTTCACTTCCTCAACGCTCCGGGGCGGGGGTGCGGCTTCGATGGTGTCCGTCACGGCCTGCCGCAGTTCTGGCGGCAAGGTCTGCCATTCTCCGCTCAAGGTTCCTCACTTCCTTTCCGTAGCTGGCAATCAGGGCAGCCCGTTCCCCTATGTCGGAGAACAGCAGCACATCCAGCAGATATTCCACATGGGATTGTTTCTGCAAGGCTTCCACGAAAAGCGGGTGCCATTCTTCCTCCGGCGTCTTTGGGGCATAGTCCCGCTTCCAGCAGCGCAGCAGATTGTGATAGTCGGACAGTACCCGGAAACAGTGGCGCTCCATGCGCTTAAATTGATGTTCCGGGCTTTCCTGACGTGGCTTCCGCTTCGGGCGGCTCCTGCTTGGCGGCTCCCTGTCCTCATAGGGGATGGAGAAGTCCTGCGCCAGCATGAGGGCGGCTTCTTTGGGGCTGACGTTTTCCAGACGGGAAACAAAGTCAATCACATCCCCGTCTGCCTGACAGCCGAAGCAATGGAAACGCCGGTCAACCTTCATGCTGGGGTTTTTATCGTCATGGAAAGGGCAGACGCACATCCCGTTTCTCCCTACCCGGATACCGTAATGCTCGGCGGCCTGCCGGGTGGAAACAGACTGCTTCACGGCTTCAAATACGTTCAATAGGCAAATCCTCCTGAAAATAGAAAAAGCGCCTGCCATTCTCACAAAGAAAAGGCAAGCGCCTGATTGGTTAAAGTTCCATATCCTGTTTTTGCTGGCGGCGGGGCTGCTGGCGTTTCTGTTCTTCCCGCTGTTTTGCGCCCTCAATCTTCCAGCTTAATTGTTCGTTGATGGACGGCTTCTTTCCCGGCTCCGGCACAACACGGCGCTGGTCGGGCGGCAGCACATGGTTTATCCAGTAGCGCACATCCCGCAGCAGCTTCATATCCGCCTGAACCGCCTGCAATCCCTCATTTTTTTTAGACAGTTCCTCGGAAAGCTGCGCCCGTTCTTTCTTTAACTCTTTCGCATCGAAGGGCAATTCCTCCTGATGGGCTTTGAAGAAACGCTTTGCGGCAAGGTAGGCGTCCAGTTCCTCCCGGTGTTCGGCGGCAAACTTCTCCTTTCGGGTTTTCCAGCCGATGGAAGCGTATTTCTTGTAAACCTCTTTGTAGGCTCCGTGGTTGGCGATATGGGAAAGGGTGGTGTCGATGGCCTTTATCCGGCGTTCCGATTTTCGGATGTCGGTTTTGGCAGAAAGTATCTCCCCGCTGACCTTATCCAGATAGGCGTCAAGGCTCTCCACGGTGGAGATCTCTTTCTGCCGCAGGAAGTCAAGGGCTTCCATGACCTTGTTGAAATCGCCAACAGTGCCTTTCAGCTTCCCCTTGGAAGTCCAGCCGGTGCGTTCCTCGCTCCGCATATCCAGATACCGGGAAAGCAGTTCGGGGATGGTCGGCTCCTTTGCCTGTTCCAGCACTTCCAGCAGCGCTGCCTTTTTCTCTTTCAGGCCGGACAGCCAGCCCTTTAAGCTGCGTACCATCTGCCGGATAGACTGCATGAGGGAATTGGCGGCTTTGATGTCCCGGTTCAGGTTGCCGATGTTGGTCTGTATGCCTTTCTTCTCCAACTGGCTGACCGCTGGCCCCATGTGGACGGTGGGGATTTTATCAATCCCCTGTCGGGCATAGGAACGAAGGTCAAGGCGCTCCGGGCTGCCGATGGCTTCCAGATAGCGGTTCGCCGTGTCAGCCCAGCCCTGCCGCCATATCTCGGCGTACTTCTGGTCGTTCCAGTCCACGGTGTCCTCCTTGTGGCTTTTCCATCTGCCGGACGCAAGCCGGATACGCTCGCCGTTCTCGTCAAGGTCATAAACCTTCCGGCTCTTTGGGAGCCACTTGCCTTGTTCGTCCATTGCCCGCATGGTAAGCAGGATGTGGGCGTGGGGATTTCCGTCCCCCTTGTCATGGATGGCAAAGTCGGCAATCATGCCCTTGGAAACAAAAAACTCCCGGCAGTAGTCCCGGATAAGGTCGGCGTACTGTGACCGGGGAAGTTCCCTCGGAATGGCAAGCACAAACCTCCGGGCAAGCTGGGAGTTCCATTGCTTCTCGATGGCTTCGGCGGCGTTCCACAAGGTATTCCGGTCTGCGTATTCCGGCGGGGCATGGGGCGGCAGCATGATTTCGGTGTGGACGATTTCGCTTTTATGGGAATAGTATTTCTGTTTCTGGTCGTATTCGGAAAACAGCCGTTCCCCGCTCTGGTAGGCGGCAGACGCAACGGCTGACTGGCGCTTGCTGCGCTGGATGATTTTCACATCAAAGTGCGGGCATGGCAAGTCACGTCCTCCTTTCTCCCGGTGTCCGGGCATAAAAAGAGCAGGGAACCTGTTTCAAGATTTCCTGCTCGGTGGTGCCGCCGGTGGGTGGCTGGTATTCAGTTTTGAAAGTTCGGATCAGGGTGGCCCGATAAATTAGGATTTTCCCTTTAAGGAATCATCTATTTTATCTATTTCTTTTGATGTTTTTTCATAATCAATCACCGTGCCTATAACAATTCCAATCAACATTCCGATACTTGCACAAATAGGAATGGCAAAAAGATTTTGCAAAAACGCCCATGCCAACACACCTATGCAACCACCAACAATAAATCCTGTTAATAAGCCAACAGTTAAGTATCTATTGTTTTTCATATTGCTATATCCCCTCCAAATTCCAATTTGTCGTTGACTTCATTATACCTCATCGTTTCAGAAAAGTATAGCGGCCTATTGTAAAACTTGCTGGACGGGAACAGCTTGCAGTGCAAGGTGTTCCCGGGCGGCAAGTACACAAAGGGGTAGCTGGCGTCAGCCAGCGCAGGGGAAGTGTAGCTTCCTCTGTGATGATTGACAGGAGCCGGAACGCTGCGGGCAATCATCCGCTTTCCGCAGGAAGCCCCCGGCAGGGCGCAACACACTACCTTCAGGTGGTGTATAGTTGCGCCCTCTTTCAGAGGGGCAGTCCACGGGCTGCGGCTCTGGAAGCAATTATGACCGTTCCCGGTCTGGCTGTTTTCTCTTGGGATGTGGCTTTTCCGCCCTCGCCTGTGCCTTGGCTTCGGCAAGCCTGCGCCGGATGGAATTGTCCCGCTTCTGGATAAACCGCTGCTTCGTATCAGCGATAAAGCGGCGGCACTCCGGCTCCGGGATGGCGTCCAGCTTTCGGATGGTATTCTCCACAATCTCCCTTGTCTGCCGGTCACGGATAACCGGCACGATTTCTTTCAGCCCCGCAAGAGTTTCTTCCTTCGTACCGGCGGCGTACTGATAGACCATAGCCAACTCGTCTTTTGAAAAATCCATCTTCATTCTGCGCCCTCCTTCTCTGTGCCGTTTCCGGCGAACACTTTTTCCATAAGCTGCCGGGTGCTGTCCTTCCGGAACAGCAGCTTCAAGAACAAACTGACCTGTTCATCCGTGATGGCTTCCGGGTGGGGAAGGTAGCTTTCCAGCATGGCGGCTCTGGTGCAAAGCCGGTGCGTCCGTTCCTTCCGGGTCAGCGCCTTAGCCTGATGGGTCAGACGCTTTTCCTCCTGTTGCGCCCAGCGCAGCTTCTTTTCCGTTTTCTCTATCTCCTGATTGAGTTTTTCCAGCTTTTCATTCATCGGCGGCTGGCCTCCTTCTTCGGAATGAGTACATATATTTTGTTGGGTTCCCCGAAGCCCTGACGCACTCGCAGTATCAGTCCGGCGTCCTCCAATTCATTCAGGGAACGCTTCACGGTCATGGTGCTGCGGGCAAGTGCCGCCGCCAGTTCCACGATAGGGAAATGGATAAACAAAATCCCGTTGGCGTCCTCTATACCTGACAAGAAAACAATATCCAACATCCGGGCGTACATGACCTTTGCGGTGCTGCTGATCGGGAGCCGCAGCATGGCTCTCGGCAGCGGCATACAGGGCGGTAGGGCGGTGTCTGCGGTCATAAATTCAACTTCCATTCAATCGGTGTCCTCCTTTACTTTTCGTTTTGAGCGTTTGGAAAGATAATAGGGGCAGTCCACAATGACCGCCCGGAAACTCTGCTTGCAAGTGCGCTGGCATTTCCGGCAAAGGTCGTTGTACGTTACCCGCCCCCGTTCATTGAGGAAGAAAGACAGTTCCAGCTTCCTCTTTTTCGGCATTCTCGGCATGGTGCCTCCTTAAACAAAAATCCGCCCATTTCAGCCGTAACAGCCGCAATAGACGGATAGCAGATTTTAGTGTCGTGTTTCGGGGCGATTTTCAAGGAAAAAGCGGCCATAGAGCCGCCCGGAAATCCCCCGTAGTATTATGGATAGGGTAGACTATGCCCTATCGGATTGTTGTGTTTCGGTATCAATTCGGTGTTCATTTTCGCCGGTTCTCCCTGATGTCGTTCCTGCCCCTGGCTCTCACAACGGCGTTTCGCTCCCTTTGGTACGCTCGTTGCGGTCATGGTTCCTCCATTTCCCTGCCGCAAGTCGTTGCGCTACATCGCCGGGGAGCATATCCCATACAGGCCGGTCATTCGATTGGAATAATCCATCGATGAACTAAGCCCATTATGGCACATTTTTGAGCCTTCTCCCGTATATCCACAAAGTAGGAAAACCGCCCCAAAATCGAAAATTTCCACGATTGCGGAACGGGTATGGTATAATGAAATTGACGGCGGCAGCCAGCCGCAGGAAGGAGCGATGTATCTATGAAAACCCGCATTTCCGTACAGGAACGCCTGAAAGATTTACGGGTGGAACAGGGCTTAAATCTGGAAGAATTGGCGCAGAAAACCGGCATTTCAAAATCAGCCCTCGGCAGCTATGAAAACGACAACGATGAATACAAGGAAATCAATCACGGCAGCCTGTTGAAGCTGGCAGACTTCTATCAGGTGTCCGTTGACTATCTGCTCGGCCTTACCAACAATCGGAAATATGAAAACACGCCGATAGAAGAATTACATTTGAGTGATGAAGTCGTGTGATTTTATACATAGCTGAATCAAAATCCTTTATAAATGATTCATCTCCATGGCAATTTAAAAATTTCCCTGCTGTAATCAATGCACCCACTTCCGCCGCTGTAAACATTACCGGCGGAAGTAGGAAGCCCTCTACAAGAAAATATCCTTTTCCGGCCTCAGATCCAATTGGTATTCCGGCTTCTTCAAGTGTCCGGATATCTCTGTAAACTGTCCTTAAGCTTATATTAAATCGCTGTGCAATTTCTTTGGCAGGAATTATTTTTTTTGATTGCAGCTGAATAAGAATAGAGGTTACTCTGTTAATCCTGTTCAAATTTTATTCCTCCTCTGTGACTTCCATAAAAAGTATATCCTATGCGTTCTTAAGCTAGCTGCTGTTAGTGCTTCTCATTGCACCCTGGTTATAAAAGCCATACTCACAAACCTCTTCACCAAAACTCTTTACATCTCTAATATAGAACTCTATCTAGCGAACTTTTAGAAAAGATATAAAACATCAGAGTATGGACAGTTGCGGATGTACTTCAGAAAAGATTAGATGTCTAAAAAGCTTGTAGTTAAAGCTTTTTAGACATCTAAATCTAGGTACTAAAACAATTCATCCAGTAAAATATAATATTTTATTTTCTCCCAATCAGGCTTGATCCCCAGTAAGTCAAAAAATAGCTCGACATACTGTTCTTCCCCGATATCCTCCCTGATCGACCGGACGCAGAAGGCAATGTCATACCACTTGTCCGCCCTGCCGCTTCTCCCAAGATCAATAAAGCCACTTACTTTGCCATCTTTCACAAAGATGTTGCTGTCTCCCAGGTCGCCGTGGGAAAAGACAAGTTCCTCTTCGGGCTTTTCCGTCTTTAAAAAATCATACAGCTCGCGCGGATCTTTAAATGGAGTGTCTTCTTCCCAGTTTTCGCAATCCACATCGGCCAGATCGTTATTCAGTAAGTAATCCAATTCGGCTAAGCGGCTGTCTAAGCTATTCGTATAGGGACAATCCGATATGTCGATGGAGTGAAAGAGCCTGATGCACTCCGCATACAGCTCGATAATCTTTTCAGGGCTTTGTTCATCTTCATACTCTTCCGAGCAAAGGACGCCATCGGCCTCACTCATGAGCAGATTGCTCCAGCCATCATGCCGTTCAAAGTGCAGGACCTTTGGAACAGGCAGCTTTCCTTCCAGCCATAGCATCATGTCCTTTTCCCGTTCCACATCATAGGTGGTCCCTTTATACCGGCTGTCCGTCATTTTTAAATATAGGTTTTCATTTTCTCCCACCAGCTTATATACCTTAGCAGGAGACATTCCTTCCGTATCTTTTACGCAGCGGTATTTTTCGATCAGTTTTTTCAATTCCGGTGATATTCTCATTTTAGCCATTTATTATTTCCTTCCTCTTTTCTACAGTATTTAAAGATACCCCAAGAAGCTAATTATAACAAGACGAACTCCAATTCACTGTTCCTTGCATTCTAAAACCTTAAATACCAGAAAACAGCTTTTTCAAAGTTGTTTTCAAAGTTGGCGTATAACATAGTATCGACGGAGCCGATTTTGAAACCACAATTATGATAGAATTTACAAGCTATAAGGTTATTGTCCTGGGTTTCAAGCATTAGTCCATGCAAGTTTTTATGCTTTGCCCATTCTATAGATATATTGATAAGCGCGCTGCCTATGCCTTGCCCCCTGAAATCCTTACATACGGCGATATCTTCTATATAAGCGTACCGGTTCCAATTTTTTCGCAGTTTAACTTTTCCGACGCATTTATCGTCTTGGTAGTAAAGATATATTATCTTATCAGTATTGTCAATATATTCAAGGCAATCTGCCTCCTCATCCTCTTCATCCTCTTCGTCTTGGTAGCTTTTTAAATATGGCGCTTCATAGAGTAATTCTGTAAAGGTCCAATTCTCGTTTTCATACCTCGGTATAATCTTACCTATCACCTCAAATGGTTCGCTGGGTTTATCGATATCTTTCAGGTGCCCTGCTTTCATTTCTGTAATCACTGTTCCCGCCTCTCTTCTATATCAGCGGCATATGTGCTATCCAGGCAGCCGGTTTTACCAGTGTATTTTTTATACATGTCCCTGGTATATTTTGTTATATTCCTATCATACTCCGGATAGGCATAATGAAGCCTTTCCGCCACCTCACCGGATACCGCCCTGAACAATTGATGGCATAGAAATAATGCTTCCCATATGTTTTCATAGGAATCCATCCGGTAGGTGGACAAAAGTTTCTCCCACAAATCCTCGGATATATACCTTTCAATAAACTTATAGTTCTTGCCTACACTTAATTTAAAGCCTGTTTCGATGCCGACCTTCCATGATATCATTCTCAGCAGCTCATGGCGAACAATCTGATTAAAATGATCAATAGCAAATAAAATTTCCTTACGGCACAGTCCCTTAACCACATAGGTAGTGGTGTTCCAGAATTCATTGCAGCAGTCATCGTATTCCCGGGCACTGGGTTTTCTTATATGATAATCCATGTCGGTCGGAACTACAGCTTGCTGAATCCTTCCATCCTTATCCAGAATAATCTTTATCAATTTATCGTCATTCAGGTAGTTTCCCAACTCTTCCAGGGGCAATAAGGTAAGGTCTATTTTATTATAATCATCAAAAAGTATTATATAGGAGTAGCCTTTCTCTTCAGCCGGGAATAGTTCCATATCCTCCGGTTTTTGCATCATTATAATATTCCCGAAGCTTTTAAGCCATTCATCCTTTAAAGTAAAGGATTCCACATCTGTTACGAAGTATGTGACATCATAATCCTGGAATTCGTCCTTAGGTATATTAATATTTGCGCGTGACCCCTCAAGGGTCACAATTCGAATACGTTCATCCTGTTCTGCTAAAGAAAGTACTAAATCCATCATTTCTTTTTCTGATCTCATTTACATACTCCTCGTTTATTTTTTCTATATTATTACATCTTCTTTTTTGCCGATACAATCAGCATCATTGGGCGTCGCATTTCATCCGCCATCCCCGGAATATCCATCATGTTCTCTGGCGGCTGTGGCTCCACAATCTGATTTATTATAAAACTATTTGAAAGCAGTGTATTTAGATATGTGGTCAGTGTTCTATGATATTTTGTAACCTTTTCTTCCAAAAACATAGCTGTCCGTTTGCCCTCATAATAATAATTGTCCACCGGGAAATGCAGTATTTCTCCTTTTTCGTTATAATACCAGTCTTGTGTTCCATGAGCAGTAAAAACAGGATGTTCAACTGTAAAAACTAAATTGCCACCAGCCTTCAGCATCCTATATATCTTTTTTATTAAATTCTCATAGTCTGCTACATAATGAAACGCAAGCGAACTTAGTATTACATCAAAGCTCTCCTCTGGGAAATCCACATCTTCTATGGCACAGCATTCATATTCAATCTGTGGAAAATGGGTTTTTCCTTTTGCTACTTCGAGCATTTTATGAGAAATATCAACACCTACTACAGAGGAAGCACCGTTTTCCATCGCATATATACAGTGCCATCCATAGCCGCATCCTAAATCAAGCACACGCTTACCCTTAAAATCAGGTAGCATCTTTTTCAAAGTCTCCCATTCTCCCGCACCAGCCAGTCCTTTCTGCGAGCGACTCATTTGACTGTATTTTTGAAAAAATATATTATCATCATATTTGTTTTCTTTCATCTGAACTCTCCTCGTTTAAAAAGTTATTTATCTCCGATACAATTTCATTCACTTCATTATAAAGCTTCTCGGTCATGTCGTAGCATTCAAAAAGTGAGATACCGAGTACTTCAAAAATATGATTTACCTTCTCGGTATATTTTTCAGGTTTATGTTCAAAAGTTTCAAGCAGTTTTATAGCTTTCTTTTCGTTGATACAATAAGCATTATTACATGCAAATAACACTTGATTTAAACATGAAACTATACGAAAAACATGACCCGCAATATAATATTTATCGTCTGTTCCCGAATTTGCTTTTACAAACATTAAAGAGAACCCTGCTTCAAACATAAAAAAGTTAACTAAACTTTTCTGCAAAGCATTGGGATAAGTTTCTGCCTGTTTTTTTAATTCGCATAAGCTTTCATTCTTAGCATATAGTATTTTGCTAATCGCTAATTCTCCTCGATACATTGCACTAATATAACCATGGGGATGCCCAGTCTGATAATTGGCAGTAACAATTCCGTGCTCTGTATCTTTCATTATTTGTTCCACACGTTTAATATCACGTAAAATTAAATCCACATGATACCCGTTTATGACTAACCATCCGCCGCCATTAATCCAATCACCCCATGCTCCGGGAGGTACAACAAGGTTATTTCTATGCTCATCATCCAGCTTTGTAGCGAATTGATTAATAGTATTTATGTCAAATGATTCTGAATTGTAATAGATGCCGATATCTATATCCGAATCCTCTGTATGGGTGCCCCTTGCACGTGAACCACCTAAAACAATACCTTCTATATAAGACAGAGAGGATAATTTCTCTGCTACTGATTTAATAATATTATCTACCATCAAGCATGCTCCTTTTATCGATTCACTGCTGTAAAAATTCCAAGCCAAATCTTTTGCTTCTACTCAACATATTTATAATTTTTTTAATTTCACAAAAGATAGCTAATAAGCACATTATAAGAATGATTCTGATTTTTTTCTTCACTTTTATTTTTCTCCATTTCAGCACATTGTTTTATTTTTGGGGTTTTTCGATTTCATCATTTTCTAATTCAATCACATCCAGAATGCCACAATTCAAGGATTCGCAGATACGAACCAGCGTTTCCATGCTGATATTTTTCCCTTTTCCCATATTAGCAATCATATTTGTGGTAAGACCGGCGGCAATCCGCAAGTCCTCTTTTCTCATATTGCGCTCAACCAGCGTATGCCAGAGGGGTTTATAGCTTATGTGCATTTATCCTCCTGCCTTTCTCCCGGTTCCGGGGTTCCTGCTCCTATTATATCAAAGTTCTTGCTATTCCACAAACATTTCTTGATACAACCGCCGGTTCCGTCTGGATTGTGCTTTTCCTTTCTTCTCTTGATTACATCTACTTAGCCATGAGCTGCTTCATGCCCTGGCTTTTCGAGCCGGGGTTGTCGGACCCATAACCTTCCAGCAGGTTGACGCCGCCCCACACGCCGAGACCAGCGCCCAGAGCAACAACAAGGGTCTGCAGGACTTCGATTGCGGAGTTAAAAAATTCCATGGTAGTTTCCTCCTGTACAAAAAAGAGCTTGCGGCCGGTCGGATACACGCCTGAAATCGTTGATTTTTATAAGCTGCCAACCGCAGCGGGGGCTGATTTGCCGGTGTATCCTGGGGCCTGGGGTTGGGGTAAATAAAAAATCCTCCCGGGATGGGAGGATTGTAGTTCTATTTAGTTGAATGACTGGGTTTCAGCATAAAAGGCGACAGCACTCCTTGCTGTCGCCTTTGGTTTGATTACGAGTGAATGCCGGCAGAGCTCTCAGCAGCGGCGCGTATGCGTCGTTCATCTTGACCGCCCGCTGGCTCGACTGAGTTTGCTATGAGTTCAGCCCCTACCTTTTAGTTCTTCGAGAATTTGTTGATACTCCGGATTATTAGATAAAAATGAAAACTCGTTACCGCTTTCCATTTCATTTTTCATCATATCAAATAGTCGTTCTGAAAAGATATTTGTTTCACTGCCACACAAATGACGATAAAGAGGACAATCTTGTGGTTTCCATTCTTCTTGCATAGCTGGTAACATAGATTTGAGCGCAGTTAAGCATTTCATTTTATCCTGTTCGATAACAGAAAGCTGGAGTTTTGCAATATAGGGAATATATGGTGGGACATAGCACAATTTTGACACTTGCTCATAAATTTCCGTGTAAAAGGTTGCGTCCTGCATTCGGTTCTCTTTTACTGCTATCTCCAACATATTCATTAAGGCGGTTTGAATTTCGGTTACGCTATTTAAGACCCTGTGTTCCCATATTTTTAAAGCGTCCAAAAATTTATCTTGCTCTGTATAGAGAATGGCAAGTTGTTCTTCCTTATCAACAGAAGCAGATGGGTAAGTGTTAATGAGTTCTTCTGCCTTAGAGTAATTTTTTATCTTTCGGTTATAAGAAATCAACATACTGATTACAGTTTCCTTGATTTCAATATTTTCACTGGTAGACAATCGTTCATAAAATTCTATAAAGGTTTCTTCATAGCGTTCTGGCTCTGCAACTCCGTAAAGAAACAGCGCACCATTTAAATACATGATTACTGAATATGTTAGACCTTCACAAGTTGGGTATTCATGTATCTTGTCAATTCCCATTTTGAAAGCAGTATCATAATCTTTTTCGCGAACCATCTTATCGACTTCATTTACAAAATTGACTATCTCTACATCACTCAAATCGTCTTGAAAAGACATAAGTGTATTGAGGTCTGTCTTTAGTAATCGCGCCAATGCGGGAAGAAGCGTTATATCGGGATATGTGCTGCCTTTCTCCCATTTATTAACTGCCGGTGTCGATACACCTAAATACTCCGCAATTTGCTCTTGTGTGAGAGATAAGGCTTTCCTCTTTTTTCGAATGATTTCATTGATTTTCATATTACACCTCCTACAATATAGTTTGGATGATAGGCGCGGCAGTCAACCGCCTCCGTTCTTCTGTAAATCATAATAGCAGAGATAATTCCACGGAGCAATGGAGTAAATGTTAAAAATCGAGTTTATAAAATTAACCTAAGATCAATAAGAGGACAGAGTAATCAATTTGCCGGTGTATCCTAAGGCTAGGGTAAATAAAATGCCCTCCCAGAACAGGGAGGGCAGGACAACGATCTATGGGCCATTTACTCCCAACGGGCCAGTTCTTTCTCCCAATCTATGGCACCTTTTGGGAGAAACGTTTTTATGGTGAGTCGGCGTCCACCACATCGTACACGTCCGACGGTTTGAGTTTAAGCCTATGGTCAAGAAACTTCTCAATGTCAAAGAGATTCTTCTTGTCGTAATCTCCGGTCAGCTTGTAATTGGGGTGCTGGGTCAGATCATACTTGTCAGACAAAAAGGGCCGGACGCCGCGCAGCTGCAGGATACACTTGCCGCCGTCCATAACAGCCAGTTCGTCTCGGCTCATGAGCTCGTGACCCGTCTTTTGGTACGATGTGCCGTAGCTGGGACTGTTGCCGCGGGTGTCGGAAGTGTTGTAGAGGTCGATGGTTTCACGGCCCAGAGTCGCCGACAGCTCTTTCAGCGTGGTGTTTTCCGAGCCGCCCAGAAAAATCTGCGAGTCCATGTTCCCGATGATGGTGTCCGCATTGTCCTTATACAGTGCCTTGAGCTGGGACTGCGCCTGCAAGACCAGGCAGGCCGAAATCTCCCGGCTGCGGATGGTGGCCACCAGCTTCTCCAGATTGGGTATCTGCCCGATGTTGGCGCACTCGTCGATGAGGCACCGCACATGGACGGGCAGCCGCCCGCCGTACACATCATCGGCCTTCTCGCAGAGCAGGTTGAATAGCTGGGTGTACACCATGGAGATCAGGAAATTAAACGTGGAATCTGTGTCACTCATGATGAGGAACAGCGCCGTTTTCCGGTCACCCAGGGTGTCCAATTCCAGCTCATCGTAGGCGGTGATTTCCCGTAGTTCTGCGATGTCGAAGGGGGCAAGCCTGGCACCGCAGGAAATCAAAATGCTTTTCGCCGTTTTGCCCGCCGCCAGCTTGTAAAGACGGTATTGCCGCACGGCAAAGTGATCGGGCTTCTGTTTTGCCAAATCCTCGAACATGAGGTCTACCGGGTTTTGGTATTCCTCGTCATCTTCCCGGACCTCCATGACATTGAGAAATTCCAGCAGTGTGGCGAAGTTTTGTTCCTCTGCCGGAGCCTCGTAGTGGATATAGGCAATAAGCGACGTAAGCAGGAGTTTTTCTGCTTTATCCCAAAATGGATCACCACCTTTTCCCTCGCCGCGGGTGTTGGTCATAAGGGTCGTGACCAGCTTCAAAATGTCTTTTTCGCTGTGGATATAGTGAAATGGATTATACCGCATCGACTTCTTGAAGTTGATGGTGTTGAAGATTTTGATGCGGTAGCCTTTCTTCAAAAAGGCATTGCCCACCTCCAAAACTGTGGTGCCTTTCGGGTCTGTGAGGACATAGGAACTGTGCATTTGCAGGAGATTGGGCTTGATCCAGAAGCGGGTCTTGCCGCTGCCGGACCCGCCTACGATCAGCACATTTTTATTGCGAGCAGTCTTGGGGTCTTTGGGGCGGCTGGACATGGTGAGGCGTTCGGTCTGGGTCAGGATGATGTTGTCCTCAAATTTGGGGGCCACATACGGCTCGATGTCTTTGGCGTTGCCCCAGCGGGCTGAGCCGTATTCGCTGCCATGGCGGTACTTCTTGGCGTTTTTGCCTTTGAGATACACCGCCAGCCGCAACCCTGCGCCGAGACACAGTCCCACCAGTAAATCCAACGGGTGAAAACTTGGAACGATTCGCCCCAGCGCCTCTGGCAAAACTCCCATCAGGGACATCACCTTTTCGGAAAAGTCAGCCCCGACAGCCAGCCGCCAGGCCAGGCCCAGATTGGTAGCATAAAGGCCCATCAGGACATAGGGCAGGTTCAGGAGCACAAGTCGTTTGGTGTTTTGGTTCATCGATCACCACGCTCCTGCTTTTTCTCTTTCATCCGGCCAGGTACCAGCTCTGCAGCCAGGGCCTTGAACTGCTGCAAACGCTCCAGAACACTGGGGCGCTTTTCTTTTTGGACCAGCTTGGCGGAGTAGTCCTTGAAGGCGGCGGTCAGAGTATCCGCGTCCCGCGCCTTGAAGAAAACCAGATATCGCGGCGGGTCATCGTGGTTCTTGGTGATGGCGTAGTCCACACCGTACTTGTCCAAAATCCGCTTGAAGTCCCGGATGCCGGTTTTCTCGATCTCGATGTTGGTAGCCCCCTGGTCCTGCCGCAGAAGCTGCTTGACGCTTTGCTTGCCTACCGGCTTGCCGTGCGTCTTGCCCGCCCGCCATTGCAAAAACTTACGGGCCGCCGCCAGGATCGTCCGACCCGTCAGCTTGGTGGTACTGATGGCAAAGTTAATCGTTCTGTTCTCCACATCTTCCTGCATGGGGGTCATCCTCCTTTCCCGCCTGCATCAGGGCTGCGACGAGAAAGCCGAACCAGGTGCCCGCCGCAAAAAACACCGCGCCCATCCACATGGTCAGTCCAGCCGGATGGCGATAAAGCTCTCGCCGCCCTGCATCAGGATGACGCTGTGTTCCTCCAGGAACTCGGCCAGCTGATACAAGTCTGCCACCTGAAGGGAGACAGTATAGCCGTCCCGGTCGATGCGGAAAAAGACCATGGGGCCGACGAGGTAGGATTCCTCCCCGATATCCATGACCTGTTCCGGGCAGTAGCTCATGAGGACGGGCAGGTTGGGGACACCATACAGCAGGTCGGCCTCATCGAAGCAGGGCAGATAGTCGGGAGCATCCTCCAGCCGAATGACTGAGAGCGGCATCTCGGGGCCAGCCGTTGCCAGATAGAGGGGGCGCTCCGACACGGGCGGGCCAGATACAGGCGGGCTGCTATCTGCCAGCAGGCTGTTCAGGATGGTTTCGATGGCGCAGACCTTCTCAAAGGTCTGCCGTGCGAGGGTGGGTTTCGTTTTGTTCATAGGCATTACCTCCAAATTTGTTCTTTGTGTTTTGTGATTTATGCCAGCTGGTCAGCGTTCCTGGCTGCGCTGGCGCTTTTTCTGCCACTGTTCCAGCAGCTTGATGATGGTGTCCTGCATCTGCTTGGGCGTGTAGGATTTCGGGAAATATTTCCGCAGTACATCGTTTTTGATGGTCACGCGGTCCATTTCGGCCTTCTTTTCCTCGCCCATGATGTCAAAGATGGCGTCGTAGGTGCACTTGCCTTCCTGGCTCAGCTTCTTGATGCGCTGGGCCTGGGAAAGAGACGGGGCGTTCTGGGTATCCTGCATGGCCTCCAAAAAATCCCGCTGTTCGGTAGCCGTCAAATAGGACAGCTCCACAGCGGGATTGAAAGAGATTTTCTTTTGGTCCACTAGGTCCAGCAGTTCCGGAATGAGGTTGGTGAGACGGATATAACGACGCACCGTATCACCACTAATCCCTTGCCCTTTAGCAACTTCATCATCGCTTCGGAACTTCGCCGCAACTTGCGGCGAAGTTAAATCCGACCTAGCACCTTGATTTTTTATGGCTTCCAGCTTCATTTTGTAGGCAAACGCCCGTTCGCTGGGCAGGATGTGTTCGCGCTGCAAATTGCTGTCCACCATGTGGATCACCGCCTCATCGTCGCTCATGTTCCGCACAATCACCGGCATGGTTTTCAGCCCGGCCAGCTCTGCCGCGTGCTGGCGGCGGTGCCCCGATATGATCTCGTAACCTCCTTCCTCCCGGGGCCGGGCAATGAGCGGAGCCAGCACGCCAAACTGAGCCACACTCTCCACCGTCCGCTGCATAGCTTCATCGTCCAGCACCTTGAAGGGATGGTTCTTGAAGGGGTGCAGCTCGGCGATGGGGATTTGCTGGATCTGCTCGGTCTGGCGGGTTTCTTCAGTGGAGAAAATGTCATCGTAACTGGTCAAGCTGATGTTTGCGCCGCTTTTCGGCACTGTGCAGCACCTCCTTTGTCAAGGCTCGGTAGGCTTCTGCCACTTTTCCTTTGGGGTCATGGGCAAAGATACTTTTGCCCTCGGCACTGGTTTCCGCAGCCCGCACCGAACGGGGTATCCCCTGCTCAAATACCTTGATTTTGCCGCCATACGCCTGCCGGATCAGGGCGTCGATTTCCTTTCCGTAGTTGGTTCGGCTGTCGGTCATGGTCATGAGGATGCCCTCGATGCGCAATCGCGGGTTGATCTGCCGCCGCACCTTGTGGATGGTCTGCAACAGCTGTTCCAGGCCCTTGGCGGGCAGATATTGTGCCTGTACCGGGATGAGACCGCTGTCTGCTGCGGCCAAAGCGTTAATCGTCAACATACCAAGGCTGGGCGTGCAGTCCAGCAAGATGAAGTCATAGGAGCGTTTGGAGCATTCCAGAACCTGTTTCAAGACCTTTTCCCGGCTCATGGCATTCACAAGGCTCACTTCCATCCCTGCCAGCTCGATGCTGGACGGGATCAGGTCCACTCCTTCGGCGTGGTGCAGTATCCCCTCCCCTTGTTGGATGGGCTTATCCTCCAGAGCCTTGCCCATAAGCGTGGATAGGGTGGTATCCAGTTCATCGGGCTTGGGCCAGCCCATGCTGATGGTCAGGCTGGCTTGTGGGTCGGCGTCCACCAACAAGACCTTTTTGCCCTCCATGGCAAGGCCAACGCCCAAATTCTCGCAGGTTGTGGTCTTGCCTGTACCTCCCTTCTGGTTGACCACGGCAATCACGGTCGCTTTTCGGCTCACAGAGACCACCTCCCTTCCTGAAATCAAAAAGTCCGGGGCAGAAGCCTAGGGTTAGTTAACACTTAGCTGGTTTAGGATTCATGTCATGCTGCACCCGAGCCGCATAGGAACTGTGCATGGTCATGGGGGCGTTGTAGAGGGTCGCCAGCAGATACTGCCGGATGTTCCGCACCTGGGTGGTGTTCTCTTTGAGGCACATAAGGACAAACCGCAGATGGTCGCCGTTCAGTTTCATGAGCTGGGCTTTCACAACCTCGGCGGGCTTATCGTCGCCCGCGATGCGGATGAGGCGGCGTTTGCTGCACACAGTGTCCACCAGTAGCTCCAGTATTTCGCGCAGCATATCTTCATCGTCGGGGCAGCTTGCAACAAGAGAGTCGAACGCAAACTGCCGGAGAAAATATTCCTGATACCGGGCGCGGATGTTGTTCCCTTCGGATTCCGTTCCGACGGCCACGCCGTCCCCTTCGCCAGAAGGGAAAGGATCAGTCTCACTCAGGTCAGTATGGTTTTGATTATTCTTAATTCCTCGTGATTTTAGCGATTCAAGAGTCGCGTTTTTCACGGTTCCAGAATCGTGATTTTCACGATTCTGGATTCGCGGTTCTGACGATTCAGAGATAAAGTTTTTCACATAGATCAGGCTGGGTCTTCCGAGTCCTCGGCGTTTCCGTTCGATCAAACCGACGCCTTCCAACTCCTTCATGAGCTTGGTAGCCTTGTTGTCCGCACAGTAGAGCGCTTCCATGATTTCTTCTGTCGTGAAGATGATGTATACCCGGCCGGTATCATCCGTCCAGCCATTCTTGACCGAAAGCCCCATTCGATCCAGCAGGAGGCCATACAGGATTTTTGAATCCGCAGAGACAGCGCGGAATCTGGGGTCTACAAAGAGAGCTTTGGGCAATCGATAAAAGGAAAATAGGTCGGCTTGTCCGCCGTAAAAGTAATCAAGCATAATCCATTACCTTTCTTTACCCCAACTGAAAAAGCGTGTCCCAGATAAAACATCGTTTTATCCACGTCACGCTTTTTCTTTTTCAAGTCATTTCATGCAATTTTTATCCATATTTTATTGTACGTTTATTCCCCCTCCAAAGCCCAATTTTTTTGCAGAAAACCAAAATTTTGAGGCGATTACACGTTGTTTTTGTGAATTGGTTTATTCTGTGTTACCTGGCCCGAGCAGGCCCTGCGGGCCAACATCTACTGCCAGATCTCTCTGGCGCTCAACCGCATCTACACCGAATGGTATCCCAGCCGGGGTTATCCCTTCAACATCACCAATTCCACCAGCTACGATCAGTATTACGTCCACGGCCGCACCGTGTTTGACGTGATGGTCAAGCTCACCGACGAGATCTTCAGCACTTATATCCGCAAGACAGGCACCGTCAACCCCTACTATGCCGAGTACTGCGACGGCAAGACCGTCTCCTGCCCGGGACTCAAGCAGTGGGGCACCGTCACCCTGGCCCAGCAGGGCCGCAGCGCCCTGTCCATCCTCAAATATTACTATGGCGACGACATCGAGCTTGTCAGCACCTCCAACATCGCCTCCATCCCCGAAAGTTATCCCGGCGCCCCGGTCCGTCAGGGGGATCAGGGGGCCAGCGTCTTTACCCTTCAGCGGCAGCTCAACCGCATCACCCAGGACTACCCCTTCTTCGGCAAGCTGACCCCCGACGGTGTGTTTGGGTCGGAAATGGCCGCTACCGTCAAGCGGTTCCAAAAGCAGTTCAGCCTGACGGCCGACGGGGTGGTGGGCCGCAGCACCTGGTACCGGATCAGCTACATCTACGTCTCGGTCAAGGACCTGGCCGAGCTGACCAGCGAGGGCGAGACTTCCGCCGGGGACCTGTCCGACGGCACCTGGGCAGGGGTCACCCTGCGCACCGGCAGCCGGGGCGGCGCCGTGGAACAGCTGCAATTCTGGCTGTCCACCATCGCCCAGTATATCGCCTCCATCCCTTCGGTGACAGTGGACGGCAGCTATGGCAGCGGCACCGCTGCCGCCGTAAGGGCGTTCCAGCGGCGTTTCGGCCTGACGGCAGACGGCATCTGCGGCGAAGCCACCTGGAACGCGGTCTACAACCAGTTCCGCAGCATCCAGGTGGACAACGGCATCCCCAACGCCTACCCCGGTACTCCTCTGCGCCAGGGCGACAAGGGACAGAACGTCCGTCTGGTGCAGTTCTGGCTCAAGATGGCCCGGACCGTCTATACCGCCCTGAACAACCCCGCCGTGGATGGTTCCTTTGGGGACGGCACCCGCCGGGCGGTCAGCGCCTTCCAGCGGTATTTTGCCCTGACCGACGACGGAGTGGTAGGCCGCAGCACCTGGAACAAGCTGCGCGAGGTGTACACCGCCATTGCCAACGACCTGCTCAGTGAGAACCAGCGCCCCGGCGAGTTCCCCGGCACCCTCCGCAGAGGGAACAGCGGCCGGGCCGTGCGGGAGCTGCAATATTACCTCTATCTGATGCACACCTATATCAATGAGCTGCCGGCGGTGTCCATCGACGGGCAGTTCGGCGCCGCCACCGAGCGGGCCGTGACCGCCTACCAGCGCCATGCCGGGCTGGAGCCCGACGGCGTCTGCGGCCGCGCCACCTGGGACAGTCTGTACGCCCAGGCCAACATCCTGCGGCTGTCGGGACCGGTGATCACCATCAACCGGATGGATTACCCCGGCACGCCCCTGACGGTGGGCAGCAGCGGGGACGCGGTCTACTATTACACCGTACTGCTGACCCGCATCGCCTACTATTACCCCTCTGTGTCCAGCCCCGGGTTGGTCTCCGATTACACCGAGGCGGTGGCCAACGGCACGCGCAGCCTGCAGCACCTGCTGGCCCTGCCGGAGACCGGCCAGGTGGACGCCGACACCTGGGTGGCCGCCGAGGCGGTGGGCCTGGGCCTGCTGTCGGGGGCCATCCAGCCGGGGGCCGACTTGCTGCCCCAGCTGCAGGAGGAATGAGCCATGGCCCGCCTGCTGATCTATGACAACTACGCCGACCGGGTCTACTCGTACAGCGACGTCCACGAAAACGATTCCATGCCTTACAGTACCGAGCAGACCCTTCTGGTGCGGGAGTTCCGGGGGGTGTCGGGCAGCGACGTCCTCTGGACCACCACCGCCGCCATGGAGGCCTGGAATCTGACCCGCCGGCGCTATGGCCGGGGCATCCATGTGGGCTATGCTTTCCGCCGGATCTGGGAGGGCGGCCATGGCACCCGCAGCCAGCACTATGCGGGTGTATCCTTCGACGTGGGACAGAACACCACCAGCGCCCACCGCACTGAGCTGTTCAACGCGGCCCTGCGCACCGGCGCCTGGGGCTATGTGGAGCCTCTCGCCCTCACCCCTACCTGGGTCCACTTTGACCGGCGCTACGGCACGCCCGCCTGCAGCGGCACCACCTCGGGCTATCCCACTCTGCGGCGGGGCAGCCGGGGCTGCTATGTGATGATCCTGCAGGACGCCCTGTCCACCCTGGGCTATCCCACCGGCAGCCGCATCGACGGGATCTTCGGCACCCTGACCGAGACCGCCCTGATGGGCTACCAGAGCCGCAACTGGCTGACGGTGGACGGGGTATGCGGCTGCAACAGCTGGGCCAAGATCTCCTCCGCCGTGCTGGGGGTAGGCCGGACGGCCACCACCATCGACTGAACCGAACAAAGCCGGCGGCGCGTCCAGAAACCGGATGCGCCGCCGGCCTTTTCAGGTTTTGGGTGCCGCAGCACGCCTCCCCTGCTGCGCCGCTGCCTCCCCCGCAGTTGCATTGACCCCCAAAACGTGCTAAAATAAACGTGCCAAAATGGAGCAAGATCAAGACGGGGCCGGCCCGGGCCGGCCCGCCAGCCAAAAGAGAGGGAATGTAAGGATGGAATTTTCCAAGCGGATGCAGCTGTTCGGAGACGAGATCTTCGCAGCGCTGAACGAAAAAAAGGTGGCCCTGGAAGCGGCGGGCCGCACAATCTACAATCTGAGCGTGGGCACCCCCGACTTTGCCCCCGCTCCCCACATCATGGAGGCGCTGGTCAGCGCCGCCCAGGACCCCGAAAACTGGAAGTACAGCCTCCGGGACCTGCCCGAGATGCTGGACGCGGTGTGCAGCTATTACAAGCGGCGGTTCGGGGTGGAGATCTCTCCCTGCCAGGTGGCCAGCTGCAACGGCAGCCAGGAGGGCTGCGGCCACATCGGGATGGTGCTGTGCGACGAGGGGGACACCGTCCTGCTGCCCAACCCCTGCTACCCTGTTTTCATTGCCGGGGCCAAGCTGGCCGGCGCCGAGCCCTACTTCTATCCCCTGGTCAAAGAGCACGGTTTCCTGCCTTATGTGGCCGGCATCCCCGAGGATGTAGCCCGCCGGGCCAAATATATGATCGTCTCCCTGCCCGCCAATCCTGTGGGCAGCGTGGGCACCCCCGAGCTGTATGCCGAGATCGTGGCCTTTGCCAAAAAGTATGATATCCTCATCATCCACGACAACGCTTACAGCGACATCATCTTTGACGGCGCGGTGGGCCACAGCTTCTTCAACACCCCCGGCGCCATGGACGTGGGCGTGGAGTTCTTCAGCCTGTCCAAGAGCTTCGATGTCACCGGCGCCCGCGTCAGCTTCCTGGTGGGCCGGCCGGATGTGGTGGCGGCCTTCCGGCGACTGCGGGGCCAGATCGATTTCGGTATGTTCCTGCCCGTGCAGAAGGCGGCCATCGCTGCCCTCACCGGACCCCTGGATCAGGTGAAGGAGCAGTGCGCCGTCTACCAGCAGCGCCGGGACGCTCTGTGCGGCGGCCTGCGCTCCATCGGCTGGGACGTGCCCGACAGCCACGGCAGCATGTTCGTCTGGGCGCCCATCCCGCCCAAGTATACCAGCAGCATGGATTTCTGCATGGAGCTGGTGGAAAAGAGCGGCGTGCTGTGCACGCCCGGCTCCAGCTTCGGCCCGGCCGGCGAGGGTTACGTCCGCTTCGCCCTGACCATGCCCGCCGCGCAGATCGACCGGGCGGTGCAGGCCATCCGGGACAGCGGCATCCTGGCATAACAGATTTTTCCCGCTCCTCAAAAAAGGAGCGGGTATTTTTTTGCCGGGGTCTGAAACACTCCGCCCTTCCCATTCGTCTAACAGGCAGAAGCGGCTGCGAGGCAAAAGCGCAGGCCGGGCCGCTGGCAGGAGGTGAAACGCCGTGTGGGAGACGCTCTACGATGCCTTTTGGGACAAGCTGGTGCGCTATTGCTGCCGCCTGACCCGGGATGAGTCGCTGGCCGAAGATCTGGCCCAGGAGGCTTTTCTGCGGGCCATGAGCCGCCGCAGCGAGCTGGCCGGCCTGACCGCCCACCAGCAAAAATCCTGGCTGTTTGAGACGGCCCACAACCTATTCTGCGACCAGATGCGGCGCAAAGCCAAAGAGCAGCAGCTGCTGGAACGGTACGCCCCCGCCGGTGCCGAGCCGGAGGACAGCGCCGCTGCAGCGGCGCTGCAGGATGTGGAGCTGGCCTCTGTGCTGAACAAACTGCCCCTGCAAGACGCCACCCTGTTTTTTCTGCGGTACGACGAGGGCTATACGGCAGCCGAGCTGGCCCGGATGACCGGCCAGCCCGCCGCCACCATACGCACCCGGCTGTACCGCGCCCGAAAAGCACTGCAACAAGCCCTGAAGGAGGACTGACTTATGGCAAAGAAACTGACCATTGATACCATGTTCTGTGACCTGCGCAAGGTGCAGGAGGAGACCCTGGCCCAATACGAAAGCATCGAGGTGGACGCCATGATGGTGGTCGTCACCCCCCGCGTGCGGGAGCTGCTGGCCCGCTACCCCATCCAGATCGACTGCATGAACACCATCGACCTGGACGACGAGACCACTCTGAACACCATCAACGGCAAGACCCTGTTCACCGGCCGCAACACCCCCAACGGCCGCCAGTTCCTGATCGTCAACGGGATGATGACCATTACCCCCGACGCCGGAGACGCCCTGCGCCAGTATATGGGCCTGCTGATCAACGGCATGGTCTACTGTCCCGATTCCCTTGCCACCGTGCTGGCCAGCAAGGCCATGATGAACGGCAAGGTAGAGACCTACCCCGACGGAGCGGTGGTGCTGAAAAACAACGCTGTCATCGACCGGGCCTTTGCCCTGCGGGCCGAGGAAGGCCGCCTTTACTGGGCCGGCAAGCGGCTGATCGCGGTGGACAGCGACCTGGACGGCGCGGCCCTGGCCGCCAAGGGGGTGCGCTTCTCCACCCAGGAGGCCTATCTGTCCGAGAGCCTGGCCGAGGATCTGGCCCCTCTGTTTGATGCAGACACCCGACTGGTGATCCTGCCCGACGGCACCGCGGTGGAACAGGACGATCTGACCCTCAGCGGCGTCTCCCTGCGGCGCTTTGGGGACAGCCTGCTGGTGCTGGGGGACCTGCGCCTGACCGAGGACTGCGCCGAGCCGCTGAGCAACCTGGAATATCTGCAGGTCGAAGGGGATGTCTACCTGCCCGAAAGCCTGGCCGACGCCCTGGATGCCATCCCCGACACCATTCTGGACGGCGAGGTGCACTATCTGCCCGGCAAGCCCCTCTATGACAAGATGGAGCTGACGGTGGACAAGGCCCTGCTGGACGCCTTCCCCGATGGGCTGACCCTGGTGGACTGCAAAAATGTCACCCTGGACGACAGTCTGACCCCCGCCGACGTGCTGGACCATCTGGCCTTCTACAACTGCAAGAGCATCTGCTGCCCCGACGGGCTGCAGAGCGCCGTCCGCGCGGTGGCCGTCGGCCCTGTGAGCATCGGCAGAGACGAGCAGGCGGACGCCGCTCCCGCGGACCCCGATACCCAGCACATCGAAGCCATGAGCTACACCCTGTAAACACAAAACGGCCCTGCCCCCTCCGGGGCAAAGCCGTCTTGTGATAACCTCCCTGTATCGGTCCTGTCCATCCGCATATGCCGGCTGGACAGGGCTTTTTTATGGATTGACGATGTTTTGACCGTGTCCCTGCAAAAAGGTGGCAAGGTTTTGGGCGGTGATCTCCATCAGGCGCTGCAGCGCGCCGCCGGTGGCCCAGGCCACATGGGGGGTGAACAGGGTGTGGGGCGCCGTGCGCAGCGGGCTGTCCATGGGCAGCGGCTCGACGGCAAAGGCATCGGCCGCATACCAGCCCAGCTGCCCGCTGGCCAGGGCGGCGGCTACGGCCGCCTCATCCACCAGGGCCCCCCGGGCGGTGTTCAGCAGGATGGCGCCCGGCTTCATCCTGGCCAGGGCGGCGGCATCCATCATTCCCCGGGTAGCGGGGGTGGCGGGACAGTGGAGGCTGACCACATCGCTGGCCGCCAGCAGGTCGGGCAGCTCCACAAATTCCACCCCGCCGGCGGCATCGGCCGGACGGCGTGTGCGGGTGCAGGCCAGCACCTTCATCCCCATAGCCCGGGCGATCCGCGCCGCCTGACGGCCTATATTGCCATAACCCACCACCCCAAAGGTCTTGCCGTACAGCTCCACCTGGGGCAGGATCCCATAGCCCGGGGGCACCTGCAGCTGCCAGTAGCCGTCCCGCACCGCCCTGTCCTGCCGCTCGGGGCACTGACACACGGCCAGCAGCAGGCTGAACGCCATCTGCGCCACGCTGTACGTCGAGTAGGCGGGCACGTTGGCCACCTTGACCCCGTGGCGGCGGCAGGCCTCCAGGTCCAGATTGTCGGTACCGGTGGCGATGATGCCCACCCACTGCAGGCCGGGACACCGGGCCAGCACCCCCTCGTCGATGCGGCATTTGTTCACCACCGCCAGCTGGGCGTCCCCGATGCGGGGCGCGATCTCCTCATAGGCGGTGCGGACGTACTCGTCGGTGTCGTCCACCAGCGCCCGCAGCCCCGACCAGTCCAGGTCCCCCGGGTGCATCACATAACTTTCCAGGATCACCAGTTTCATGGCTCGTTTTCCTCTCTTTCACTTCCATGTCCGGCCCTGCTTCAGACCAGGCTCAAGGCCAGAGCTGTGCCCTGCGCGGTGGTCTCGCTGTCCACCGCCGACCAGCCCCGCCCCAGCAGGGCGGCCAGCCGGGGCCTGTCAGACAAAGGCACCCATACCGGGTCGGCCCGGCAGGCCCTGGGCACCTGTACAAACAGCCAGCAGGGAGCCAGGCCGTTCAGCGGGCGGATGGCGCGCAGGGCCAGCCCCGCCTCTAAGTAAATGGGCAGCAGTTCCTCGGCGTCGGCATCGGCCTCCAGCACCGCCCACACCTGGCCTCCATGGCGGCCCACAGCCCGCAGCGCCGCCTGCAGCAGCTCGGGCAGCAGGGCCCTGTCCCCCACCGGCGGCCCCAGCACGGACCCCCGGCCCAGGCCCTGCCTGCCCAGCATCTGCCGCAGGGCCGCCGCAGCCTCCACGTCCGCCGCCAGGGGCAGCTCGATCATGGCGGCCAGAGGCTCCGCCCGGGGTCCGCAGATCCCGAAGGCCTGCCCCACCGTCAGCATCCGCATCACTTCGCTGCGGGGGCGGTACAGGCTGGAGGCTTCCCGCCGGGCCAGCAGGCAGAACTCCTCTGCCGACAGGCGGCGCGCCTGCACCGCCGGTTCCAATGTTTGCATTCCACTCGATCCCCTTCCTACAAGCGCATACGCCTGTGGGCCTATTCTAACAGGGAGCGGGTGCAAAATGTGTCACTGGGCGTCGAGGTCTATTTTTTCGCTCAGCACCTGGCCGATGGGCTTTGCGATGCACAGATCGGCGGCTTTGTCGGCGGCGGTGGGCTGCATATTGATCACCACCAGATGCCTGCCCCGGAAATAATGGATCAGTCCTGCCGCCGGGTAGACCACCAGGCTGGTGCCCCCGATGATCAGGGTGTCGGCCTTGCGGATGGCCGCGATGGCCCCCGCCATGGTGGCCTCGTCCAGGCATTCCTCATACAGCACCACATCGGGCTTGACGATGCCCCCGCAGACGGTGCAGCGGGGCACACCGGTGCTGTTTGCCACAAAGTCCACATCGTAGAATTTGCCGCAGTCCACGCAGTAGTTGCGCAGGGTGCTGCCGTGCAGCTCGTACACCGTTTTGGAGCCCGCCGCCTGATGCAGCCCGTCGATGTTCTGGGTGACCACCGCCTTCAGTTTGCCCTGCTGTTCCAGCCGCGCCAGACGCAGATGGGCCGCGTTGGGCTTTGCACCCCGGACGATCATCTTGTCCCGGTAAAAACGGTAGAATTCACGGGGGTTCTGCTCCCAGAAGGTATGGCTGAGGATGGTCTCGGGCGGGTAATCGTATTTCTGGTGGTACAGCCCGTCCACGCTGCGGAAATCGGGGATGCCCGACTCGGTGCTGACCCCCGCGCCCCCAAAAAAGACGATGCTGCTGCTCGCCGCGATGATGTCTTCCAATGCTTTGACCATAAAAACCGCCCCTTTCCAAACGATGCAGAATGTGCTATGGTAAAAGTATAGCATATTTTGTGCAGAAAGGAAGCGGTCAATTTGAATACTCTCTGTTGGCGCAGCCCTCTGGGCCCCATCCTCCTGGAGGAGGAAGGGGGCGCGGTGACCGGCCTGCGCTTTTGCGGGCAGGAAGTCCCGGCCCAGGGCCCTGTCAGCCCGGTGCTGGCCCAGGCGGCGGCCCAGCTGGCGGAATACTTTGCCGGGCAGCGGCAGAGCTTCACCATACCTCTGGCGCCCCGGGGCACCCCCTTCCAGCAGGAGGTGTGGCGCGCCCTCTGCGCCATCCCCTACGGCCAGACCCGCAGCTACGGCCAGCTTGCCGCGGCCCTGGGCAGGCCCTCGGCGGCCCGGGCGGTGGGCGGCGCCTGCCGCCGCAACCCCATCTGGCTGATGATCCCCTGCCACCGGGTGGTGGGCGCCTCGGGCAGCCTCACCGGCTATGCCGGCGGCCTGGAGCGCAAAAAAGCCCTGCTGGCGCTGGAGCAGGGCCAGGCTTTGCAGCCTTGACCCAACAAAAACCGCACCCCCGGGCTGAACCGCCCCATATTGTGCGGACAGTACATCAGTTTGGCGAGCCTTTTTATTGTACCATAGTTGTTTTATGCCGACCAATGCTACGAAGGAGTTTAAAATATGCATTCTGTACGGCCTCCCTCCTGTATCACCGCCCATTTTCCGCAAAGAGGCCCCCCAGGTCGGCCAGGATATCATGGGGCAGCATGCCGTACTGTCCCAGGCGTGCGGCGGTGCGGTCGGCGGCGGCGCCGTGCAGCCAGACTCCGCAGGCGGCTGCCGCAGGGGCGTCCAGACCACAGGCCGCCAGGCCGGCGATCATCCCCGCCAGTACATCCCCGCTGCCGCCCCGCGCCAGGCCTGGGTTGCCGGTGGTGTTCTGCCACAGGCGGCCATCGGGGGCGGCGATGAGGGTGCGGTGCCCTTTCAGCACCACCGTGCACCCCCACTGCGCGGCAAAGCGGCTGGCCACGCCCGGGCGGTCGGCGGCGATCCGCTCGGCCGGAAGCCCGGTCAGCCGGGCCATCTCCCCCGGGTGCGGGGTGACGATCAGCGATCCGGACGCCGGCAGGGGCATCGCTCCGCCCTGGGCCAGCAGATCCGCTGCGGCGTTCAGGCCGTCGGCGTCCAGCACCACCGTGCCCCGCATCTGCGCCGGCAGGCCCTGCACCAGGGCGCAGGTGTCCCCGGTGTGCCCCAGGCCCGGCCCCAGCAGCAGCACCGTTGCATGGGCTGCGGCGGCTTGCAGCATCTCCAGGCCGGCGGCCGCGATGCCGCCTTCCTCCCCTTCGGGGCAGGGCAGCAGACAGCATTCGGGCAGGCGGGAAGCCGCCGCCCCGATCACCGGCTCCACCGAGGCCAGGGTGACGATGCCCGCCCCCGACCGCAGCGCCCCTTCCGCCGCCAGGCCGGCGGCCCCGCGGTAACGGCGGCTGCCCGCCACCACCAGCAGGCGGCCATAGCTGCCCTTGTGGCTCTCTGCCGCACGGGGCGGTATATGGGAAAAGACGAATTCCTTGTTCAGCTGTTCCATGGCGCTCCTCACCCTTTTTCCTGCTGGATCATGGCACGGATCTCCCGCTCCACCTCATCCACCTCCAGGCGGAACTGCCTGGCCGAGATGCGGTAAGCTCCGTGGCCCAGAATGATGATCTGTTCCATCCCGTCCGAGGTGGCCACCCGCACCCGGCGGTCCCGGCCGATCTCATGGGTGACCCGTTCGATGAACATATCGGCGGTCTCGGCCTCCCGGGTGTAGACCACATGGATGTTGTGGTACTGTTCCACGCTCCCCTGGCTGCCCGGCACCCGGTAGGCGTCGAACACCAGGATTAGCACACACTGCCGGAAACCCTGGTAATTGCACAGAATGTCCATCAGCTTCTGCCGGGCGGCGGCCAGGCTGTCTTTGGCAATGGCGGCCAGTTCCTCCCAGGCAAAGATGATGTTGTAGCCGTCCACCAGCAGGTATTCCGGCAGGACGCTCCACTGCCGGCTGTCAAAATCGGGCCGCTCCTTTTTGACGGTGCGGAAGGCGGCCAGCGGGTCACGCTTGATGGGGCCGTAGGTCTGCTCAAAGATCCGCATCAGCTCCGCGTCGTCCTCCAGGCTGGCCCGGAAGGCGGCCCGGCGGGCGGGCTGGTCTTCCGGTTCCGGGCGGGACGGCCTGGCCTTGCCCCAGCCGCTCTCCACGTGCATATGCTCCCGCACCTTGTCCCAGGGCACCACAAAGCCCGCGCCGTGGGCGCAGAACACCGAGTCGGCGGGGTTGTCCAGATCGCGCTGGGGGTCATAGCCCGACGCCTCGATGACCTGGGCGGCGTTGCGGCAGGGCTGGTAGCTGTCGGGGGTCAGGGTGATGCGGCCCCGGCCATGGGTATAGCCCGCCAGCTGCCGGGGATAGCTCCGCAGCCCGCTGACCGGCGCCGATCCCTCCAAAACAGCGGTGTCTCCCGTCTGCTCCGCCGGGCCGAAGGTCCCCTCCATCTGCTGGATGTCGTTCATGGCGCGGCCCAGGTTCTGGGCGGGCAGTTCCAGCCGGAAATGATACCAGGGCTCCAGCAGGACGCTCTTTGTCATCATCAGGCCCTGGCGCACCGCACGCAGGGCGGCCTGACGGAAGTCGCCCCCTTCGGTGTGCTTGAGGTGGGCCCGCCCTGCAATGAGGGTGATCCTGACATCGGTGAGAGGCGCCCCGGTCAGGACGCCCCGGTGTTCCTTTTCCTCCAGGTTGGCGATGACCAGCCGTTGCCAGTTGCGGGCCAGCACCTCCTCCCGGCAGTCGGTGTCGTACTGGATGCCGCTGCCGGGGGGCAGGGGTTCCAGCTTGAGGTGGACCTCAGCATAGTGGCGCAGGGGCTCGTAGTGGCCCACTCCCTCCACCGGTTCCGCGATGGTCTCCTTATACAGGATGCCCCCTTCCCCAAAGGACGCCTCCAGCCCGAACCGCCGGGCCAGCATACTTTGCAGCACTTCCAGCTGGATCTCCCCCATCAGGCGCAGATGGATCTGGCCCAAAGCCTCGTCCCACACCACGTGCAGCTCGGGTACTTCCTCCTGGATGCGGCGCAGCTGCGCCAGGGCGGTATGGACGTCGGCGCCCTCGGGCAGCAGGACCTGGTAGGTCAGCACCGGCTCCAGCATAGGGCTGCCCGCGTCCCGCTCGGCCCCCAGGCCCTCGCCGGGTTTTGCGTCAGCCAGGCCGGTCACGGCGCACACCTGCCCCGGCAGCACCTGGCTGGCCAGGGTATACCGTGCCCCCGAATAAAGCCGCAGCTGATCCGCCTTGGCCGACCACGGCTGCCCCTCGGGGCCGCCGGACAGGGTGTCCTTCACCTTGAGCGCCCCGCCGGTCACGCGCAGCCAGGTCAGGCGGGCCCCCTGCTCGTCCTGGCTGACCTTGAACACCCGGGCCCCAAAGTGCTCCCCCGCGGGGGCGGGGCGGGTCCAGCGGTCCAGGCCCTCCAGCAGGGCGTCCACCCCCTCCAGTTTGAGGGCCGAGCCAAACCAGCAGGGGAACACATGGCGCCGGGCAATGGCGGTGACGATGTCCTCCCGGGGCAGAGGCTGTCCCGCCAGGTATCCCTCCATCAGCTGTTCGTCGCAGAGGGCCAGGGCCTCGTCCCGGGCGGCGTCGTCCGCCCCGAAATCCACAAAGCCCTCCCCCAGCCGGCTGCGCAGCTGGTCCAGCAGGGCCTCCCGGCCGGGGCCGGGCAGGTCCATCTTATTGATAAAGAGGAAGGTGGGGACATGGCACCGGCGCAGCAGGGCCCACAGCGTCTCGGTGTGGCTCTGCACCCCGTCGGGGCCGCTGATCACCAGCACCGCATAATCCAGCACCTGCACCGTCCGCTCCGCCTCGGCCGAAAAGTCCACATGGCCGGGGGTGTCCAGCCAGGCCACCTGGGTATCGCCGGCGGTGAACAGGGCCTGCTTGGAAAAGATGGTGATGCCCCGGGCCCGCTCCAGGCTGTCGGTGTCCAGAAAGGCATCCCGGTGGTCCACCCGGCCCAGTTTGCGGATGGCGCCCGAGCGGTACAGCATGGCCTCGGACAGGGTGGTCTTGCCCGAGTCCACATGGGCCAGCACCCCCACCACCAGCCGCTTTGCGTTGTCTGCCATGGCCGCCCCCTTACAGCACACCGGCCGCAAGGCCGATGGCCACCATGGGCACGCCCAGGATCAGGTTGGACAGCAGGCTGCAAAAAGCCCGCTCCTGCGGGGACAGCTCCTCAAAGGAGACTACCTTCTCATCGATGAAGTCGGCCATCGAATGGGTGCCGCCGTGGGCCTTGCGCTTGGTGGACAGCTCCTTGCTGCGGTCCACAAAGGGCACGCGGATGCCGTCCAGCCGCAGGTAGCTCACCCAGGCCCAGGCCAAAAACAAGGCCCCCACCGCCAGGCAGGGGGCCTCCCAGATGGTAAAGCGCCCGTCCGACAGGAATCGCTGCCACAGCAGGCAGGCACAGGCCGCCCCTGCCAGCCGGCTGACCGTCTTGTAGAGGATGGGGCGCAGCATATCCTTTTTATAAATGGAAAACAGATTCTTCATGGTGTTGTCGTTCCTTCGTTGAGCGGCGCGCCGCGGCGCCGCAGTGATGGTTTTTGTGTTTCTATTGTAACACGTTCCGCGCAAAAAAGATAGCCGCAGCCCTCCGGCAGGTATGTCCGGCCCGGTTTGTGCGCAGGATAAAGGCAGTTTCCCCTTGCCGCGGACAGGTTTCACCTTTTTTTCACAGTTTTGTGGGACGAATGTGCAAATTGTGTGCAGATGCGGTGCGACTTTTCTTGACATCCTTACTTTAAGATGGTAAAATACTAGCTGTGTTAAGGATTCTGCGGCGGGGCACAGATACAGACGATGTGGTCTGTATTTGGGCCTTTTTGTATTAACTGGCCAAACATGAGCCGCCCCGCAGGAATAGGAACAGGCAAAATCTGCAACTCTTGCCGTGACACGAAGAATAACAGGGAGGATACAAAACATGAACGCAAACTATGAACCCCATGCCATCAGCCGGCGCACGTTCCTGAAGGGCGCAGGCGCAGTGGGCGCTGCCGGCCTGCTGGCCGCCTGCGGCGGCTCCAGCAGCTCCTCGGGCAGCACCGCAACATCCGGCGCCGCTTCCGCCCCCGCCGCCAGCAACGGCGGCGCATCTCTGAGCGAGGTGTACACCTGGGAGCTGAGCATGCGTGAAGTGGAGAGCTGGAACATGCTGTACACCCAGCGCGCCACCGACTTCAACGTGCTGACCAACTGCGTGGACGGCCTGCTGAGCGCCAACAACTACGGCCAGCCTGTGGCCGCCATCGCCGAGAGCTGGGAGCACAACGAGGACGCTTCGGTCTGGACCTTCCACCTGCGTCAGGATGTGGATTGGTGCGACGTCAACGGCACCGTCATGGGCCATATCACCTCCAAGGACTTCCTGGTGGGCGCCGAGTGGGTGCTCAACCAGTTCAAGAATGAGGCCAGCAACACCTCCATGCCCACCCAGCTGGTGGCCAATGCCCAGGAGTACTACGACCACACCGTCGAGCTGGGCGCCGCCGCCGCCGACCTGACCTACCAGGATATGGTGGACTTCGGCGTGGGCATCGAGGCTCCCGACGATTACACGCTGGTGTTCACCTGCAAGAACCCCTGCACCTACTTCGACACGGTGGCCGGCTATGCCTGCTTCATGCCCGCCTCGGAAGAGCTGATCAACAGCCTGGGCATCGAGGGCTTCCGCGCTGCCACCAACGCCGAGATGTGGTACTGCGGCCCCTATCTGGTGGAGGAGTATATCCAGGGCAACTCCAAGAGCTTCATCCCCAACCCCAACTGGTACGGCTCCGATGACCACGCCCGCTTCGAGCGCGTCGTCGTCACCATGCTGGGCGATCTGTCGGTGGGTTACCAGCTGTATCAGAACCGTGAGCTGGACGAGATCGACCTGACCGAGTCCAACGTCACCATGATCCAGAACGACCCCTCCAGCGAGTACAACAGCCAGCTGTGTGAGAAGCGCCCCAAGAAGTACAGCTACCAGATGCACTTCAACTACCAGCGCCGGAACGAGGACGGCACCCCCGATGACAACTGGAACAAGGCCATCGCCAACACCGCCTTCCGTCAGTGCTTCACCAAGGGCCTGGATCTGACCCGCTACTTCAGCCGCACCAACCCCATCAACCCCCTGAAGTGCGAGAACGACACCTACACCATGCCCGGCGTCTGCTACAACAGCGACAACGTGGAGTACACCAAGCTGGTCTGCGAGAAGATGGGCTACGGCGCTTACGACGGCGAGACCATGATCCGCCTGCGCGACAACGGCGGCGACATCACCGATCTGAAGCAGCAGGCCATGGACGAGCTGAGCGCCATCGGCGTCACCTTCCCTGTCCACGCCCACTACCACATCCAGTCCGGCAACACCACCTCCCAGGATAGCGCCGCCGTGCTGCGCCAGTGCTTCACCGACAGCTTCGGCGACGACTTCATCGTGCTGGACATCGGCGAGTATGTCTCCTCCGTGCAGCAGGAGATCGTCAACGCCCACCTGCATGGCTTTGTCATCAACGGCTGGGGCGCTGACTTCGGCGATCCCATCAACTTCCTGGGCCAGGAGACCCTGACCGACGCCAACGCTTACTACAGCCACAACTACAGCTATATCGCCAACGTCTACGAGGAAGGCCCCGCCGACTGGCAGGCCGACCTGATCTCCACCTACCAGACCTTCGAGCAGATGGTCCATGACGCCGACGCCATCGTGGATGACGTCAACGCCCGTTATGACGCCTTTGCCGAGGCCGAGGCCTATATGCTGGAGAACGTGCTCACCTGCCCCTGCAACCTGGAGGTGGCTCTGACCCTGACCCACGTGAACGAATACTCCAAGATCAACGCCATGTACGGCATCTGCAACTACAAGTACGTTGACTGGGAGACTTCCGAGGACGCCTATACCACGGAACAGTACGAGGCCTTTGCTGCGGCTTATGAAGCAGCTACCCAGGCCTGATGCTGAAATACAGCCTCAAGCGGCTGCTGCAGTCGCTTATCACCATCCTGATCGCTGTCACCCTCGTCTTCCTGATGATGCGGATGCTGCCCACGGACTATTACTTCACGGAAGACCAGCTGATGAAGTTCACCCCGGAGCAGAAACAGGCCGCATTGGAAGCCGCAGGTTTGCTTGACCCCATCGGCGAACAGCTGATCCGCTTTTATGGGCAATTGCTCCACCTGGACTTCGGTACCTCGCGGAGAATTCAAAGCGGCATCGCTGTCACCCGGGTCATTGGCAGCCGGTTGGGTGTCACACTGCGCCTGGGCGCCATCTCCATCGCCATCTCTTGGGTGGTGGGTGTTCTGGTGGGCATCGCACAGGCCGCCTTCAAGGGCAAGTTTGTGGACTGGCTGGGCACGGCCTACACCGTCGTCGTCAACGCGGTGCCCGCCCTGGTCACCTACTCGCTGGTGCTGGTCATCGGTTCCACGGTGTTCGGCATGCCCACCCTGTATTCCACCCGCAACCCCGGCCCCTCCAGCGTGCTGCCCATCATATGCCTGTCATTGGCGTCGGTGGCCAGTTATGCGCTGTGGATGCGCCGGTATATGGTGGACGAACTGACGCGGGACTATATCAAGCTGGCCCGGGTCAAGGGCCTGAGCTACAGCCAGATCATGCTGCACCACGTGCTGCGCAACGCGCTGGTCCCCATGGTGCAGTTCCTGCCCCAGTCCCTGCTGCTGACCATCCAGGGCTCCCTGCTGATGGAGCGGTTCTTCTCGGTGCCCGGCATGGGCCCCCTGCTGACCGACGCCGTGCAGCGGTATGATACCGCTGTGGTGCAGACCCTGGTCATGTTCTACGCTGCGCTGAGCATCGTGGGCATCTTCCTGGGCGATGTGCTGATGATGCTGGTCGATCCCCGCATCACCATTGCTGGGAAAGGGGGCGAGCGCTGATGGCAAAAGCTTCGGATTTTGCAGGCAAGAAAGACGACGAGCTGTTTTACGTCGTAGAGTATTCGCCTGAGGAGGCCGAGCGCATCGGCTACTCCAACTATTCCTACTGGGGCTCGGTGTTCAAGACCTTCATGAAAAACAAGGTCGCCGTGCTGTTCCTGTTCCTGTTCATCGCGCTGGTCATCTTCTCCTTCGTCGCCCTTGCCGTGGGCAAGTACGATTACAAGGAGCTGATCCCCTACTCCTCCACCTCGTTCCAGAGCCCCAATTCGGAGTTCTGGTTCGGCACCGACAACCTGGGCCAGGACTACTGGTGCCAGGTGTGGTACGCCACCCAGGTGTCCATCCGCCTGGCGCTGGTGGTCGCTGTGGGCGAGAGCATCGTGGGCGTCATCTTCGGCCTGATCTGGGGTTATGTGCGCAAGCTGGACCGGTTGTTCACCGAGATCTACAACCTGTTCGACAGCGTGCCCTATATCATCTATATGACCCTGATCGCCCTGATGGTGGGCCAGAGCTTTACCATCATGGCCACCGCCATGATCTTCCTGGGCTGGTTCCAGATGGCGCGCCGTGTGCGCAACATGGTCATCATGTACCGTGACCGGGAGTACAACCTGGCTTCCCGGTGCCTGGGCACCCCCCTGTGGCGCGTGCTGACCAAGAACATCCTGCCCTACCTGGTATCGGTCATCATCCTGCAGATGGCGCTGCGTATCCCCGCCACCATCAACCTGGAGTCCACTCTGTCTTACCTGGGCCTGGGCCTGGGCATCGACACGCCGTCTCTGGGCCTGATCCTGAGCAAGGTGCGCACCTTCTTCCTGGATTACCCCTACCTGCTGGTCTTCCCCGCGTCCATCGTGTCCATCATTTCCATCTCGTTCTATATCATGGGCAACGCCTTCTCGGACGCTTCCGACCCCCGCAATCACGTTTAAAGGAGAGATAACATGGAGAAAAAAGCAATTATCTCTGCCCGCGACGTGGAGATACAGTTCAGCCTGCGGGGCCGCACCCTCAAAGCCATCCGCAAGTGCTCCCTCGATCTGTACGAGGGGGAGACGCTGGCCATTGTGGGCGAGTCGGGTTCCGGCAAGAGCGTGTTCACAAAGACCTTTGTGGGCATGCTGGATGTCAACGGCAAGATCACCGGCGGCAGCATCATGTACGAGGGCCGCGACATGACCAAGTTCACCGAAAAGGACTGGCTGGGCGTGCGCGGCAAAAAGATCTCGATGGTGATGCAGGACCCCATGACCAGCCTGAACCCCCTGAAGAAGATCGGCAAACAGATCCAGGAGAGCATCGAGAAGCACCAGGGCCTGCGCGGCGAAGCCGCCAAGAAGGCCGCCATCGAGATGCTGGGCAAGGTCGGCATCCCTGACCCTGAGCGCCGCTATGAGCAGTACCCCCACGAGTTCTCGGGCGGTATGCGCCAGCGCGTGGTCATTGCCATTGCCGCCGCCTGCAAGCCCCAGATCCTGATCTGCGACGAGCCCACCACCGCCCTGGACGTCACCATCCAGGCCCAGATCCTGCAGCTGATCCGTGACCTGCAGAAAGAGCTGGGCATGTCGGTCATCTACATCACCCACGACCTGGGTGTTGTGGCCAACGTGGCTGACCGTGTGGCCGTCATGTATGCCGGTCAGATCGTGGAGTACGGCACCGTGGAGGAGATCTTCTACGATGCATGGCATCCCTACACCTGGGCCCTGCTGCAGGCGCTGCCCCAGCTGGGTGTGAAGGGGGAGCAGCTGCCCACCATCGACGGCACGCCGCCCAACCTCTTCAACGAGATCCACGGCGATGCCTTTGCACCCCGCAACAAGATGGCTCTGGCCATCGACTTTGTGAAGGAGCCGCCTTTCTTTGAGGTGTCCCCCACCCACGCCGCCAAGACCTGGTATCTGGACCCCCGGGCGCCCAAGATCGAGCGCCCCCACTCGATCCAGAACCTGCGCAAGAAGATGATGGAGGATCATGCCAATGGCTGAAAAAGAAAAGCTCATTGAAATCAAGGACCTCCAGATCTCCTTCGGGTCCGGGCATAAGAAGTTCGTGGCCGTGGACCATGTCAACTTTGACATCTACAAGGGGGAGACTTTCTCCCTGGTGGGCGAGTCGGGTTCCGGCAAGACCACCATTGGCCGCGCCATCACCCGTATCAACCCCACATCCGGGGGCGATATCCTGTTCAAGGGCCGCAAGATCAACGGCAAGATCCCCAAGGAACTGGACCAGGAGGTCATCCGCAAATGCCAGATGATCTTCCAGGACCCCATGGCCAGCCTGAACGAGCGCGCCAAGGTCGAGTATATCATCGCCGAGGGCCTGCTGAACTTCCATCTCTACAAGGACCAGAACGACCTGCATGAAAAGGTCATGGCGGCCCTGCACGAGGTGGGTCTGCTGCCCGAGTTCGCTTCCCGCTTCCCCCACGAGTTTTCGGGCGGACAGCGGCAGCGCATCGGCATTGCCCGTGCTCTGATCATGGAGCCTGAGTTCATCGTGGCGGATGAGCCCATCTCGGCGCTGGATGTTTCCATCCGCGCCCAGGTGCTCAACCTGCTGAACAAGCTGAAAGCCTCCCGCGGGCTGACCTACCTGTTCATTGCACACGATCTGTCGGTGGTGCGCTTCATTTCGGACCGCATCGCCGTCATCAGCAAGGGCCGTATCGTGGAGCTGGCCGAGACGGAGGAACTGTTCCGTCACCCGCTGCACCCCTATACCAAAGCCCTGCTGTCCGCAGTGCCCATCCCCGACCCCAGCCTGGAGAAGAAGAAGAAGCTGCTGGTTTACGATCCTTCCATCCACGATTACAGCGTGGACAAGCCCATGTGGCAGGAGATCGCGAACGGCCACTTCGTCTACGGCAACCAGAAGGAGCTGGAGGGCTACCGCAAAGAGTACGAGTCCCAGCGCCCGTAACAAAACCCAAAGAGGCCAGCCGCCCGGTGCGGCTGGCCTTTTTCGGTGCGGCCAAGCGATGCCGCGCGCACCTGTGCACAAAAGCGGCCCCTGTCTCTGCCTGTACAGAGCTGGGGGCCGCTTTGCTGTGTCTGTTTGGAAAGGTATGAGAAATATGTCACCCTCCCCGCCCAGTCGCTGCTGGACGCAGCGCGGCTCTTTGGCCTCTGACCCACAGCGCCCCCACCCTTGCAAAAAGGGCGGGGGCCTTTTTCTATGCCCCCAACGCCACGACAAAACTACGGCAGAACGCGTCTTGTGCAGACAAGTTGCGGCCGCCGCCTTTCCGGCACACCGGGAATCAAGTCAAATTCCCGGGAATTTGCAGAAGTTTCGGCTTCCCTGCTTTCCCGTCATTCCAACCTGCACAAAAGCGGGCCGCAACTTGCATCAAAGCCTACAAACTTTTTGTATTGTTCTTGCTTTTTTTGGGCATGTGTGCCATAATGAGCTTGTCGGGAACGTTTCCGTAAACGATACCGAACGATGCAGGCCCCTGCCGGGGCCGCACCTGAAAGGAGCTGCCGGCCATGACCATCAAGGATATCGCACGGCTCAGCGGCTGCTCGGTCAGCACCATTTCCCGGGTCATCAACGACCGGCCCGACGTCCGCCCCGAGACAAAAGAACACGTGCTGCAGATCATGCGGGAAGTGGGGTTCGTGCCCAACACCAACGCCCGCCAGCTCAAGATCCAGCAGTCCCGCAGCGTGGTGTTTGTGGTCAAGGGCACCCAGAATATGTTCTTTGCGGACTTTCTGGTCCATTTGCAGCAGGTGGTGGGGCTGTACGGATACAGCGGCATCATCTCCTATCTGGACGAGGACGCCAACGAGATGGAGGCCGCCGAGAAGATCCTGCGGGAGATCAAGCCCAAGGGGATCATTTTCCTGGGCGGCAACGTGGACAACTTCCGCCAGAGCTTCGACCAGATCACCATACCGTCGGTACTGGCCACCGTGGTGTCGGAGGAACTGAGCTTCCCCAACCTGTCCATGGTGGGCGTGGATGACCGGGCGGCAGCCTACCAGGCCGTCACCCATCTGATCGCTCAGGGCCACCGCAGGATCTGCGTCATCGGCGGGCCGCCTTCCAGCCACCCCAGCAAGATGCGCCGCCTGGGCGCACAGCAGGCCATGGAGGATAACGGCATCGTCTTTGACCCCCAGCTGTACGGGCTGTCCAGCTACAACTTTGAATCCGCCTACAACACCATGAACAGCCTGCTGGCCCGCCGGGCCCGGTTCACCGCCCTGTTCGCCATGAGCGACGTCATTGCCATCGGGGCCATCCGCGCGCTGGCCAGCGCCGGCTACCGCGTGCCCGAGGATGTGTCGGTGATCGGCTTTGACGGCATCCCCATGTCGCGCTACTGCGTGCCTGCCCTGGCCAGTATGGTGCAGCCCACCGGAGAGCTGGCGCTGCGCTGCGTCGAGCTGCTGATCCACCAGATCGAGCACGGGGCCCCCGCCCAGACGGTGGTGCTGGCCCCCACCATCCAGGAGGGCGAAAGCGTCCGCCCGCCCCGGGGCGGCCCCGCCTGAATCCAGTCTCACTTCCGCCCTGTGGGCGGGACTGAAATACACTTGACACAAAGCACAAGAAGGAGAAGAACTATGAAAAAGATGATTTCTCGCCGCAACTTCCTGAAGGCCGCCGGCGCAGTGTCCGCTGCCGGTGTCCTGGCCGCCTGTGGTTCTTCCAGCAGCAGCACCGCTGCTTCCACCGCCGCCAGTACGGCTGCCGGCTCCAGCTCTGCTGCCGCCCCCGCCGCCAGCGGCAAGGTCTATTTCCTGAACTTCAAGCCCGAGCAGGATCAGGCCTGGCAGGACCTGGCCGCCGTCTACACCGAGCAGACCGGCGTCCCTGTCACCGTGGTGACCGCCGCTTCCAACCAGTACGAGACCACCCTGATGAGCGAGATGGAGAAGAGCGAGGCTCCTACCCTGTTCCAGGTCAACGGCCCCGTGGGTCTGAACAACTGGAAGGATTACTGCTACGACCTGTCCGGCTCTCAACTGTACGGCGAAGTGACCAGTGATTCCTTCGTCCTGAAGGACGGCGACACCATCCCCGCCATTGCTTACGTCATCGAGACCTACGGCATCATCTACAACAAAGAGCTGCTGACCGCCGCAGGCTACACCGAGGCTGACATCACCAATTTTGACAGCCTGAAGGCTGTGGCCGATGACCTCCAGGCCCGCAAGGACGAGCTGGGCATCCAGGGCGCCTTTACCTCCGCCGGCATGGATTCCTCCTCTGACTGGCGTTTCAAGACCCACCTGGCCAACCTGCCCATCTACTACGAGTACCAGGCCGACGGCATCAGCTCCACCGACGCCATCAAGGGCACCTATCTGGACAACTACAAGCAGATCTTTGATCTGTACATCACCGATTCCACCTGCGATCCCACCGTCCTGGCCAGCAAGACCGGCAACGACGCCGTGTCCGAGTTCGTCAACAAGCAGGCCGTGTTCTATCAGAACGGCACCTGGGCCTACACCGATATCAAGGACCTGGGCGATGACAACCTCGGCATGATCCCCATTTACATCGGCGTCGAGGGCGAGGAGAACCAGGGCCTGTGCACCGGTTCCGAGAACTACTGGTGCGTCAACAATATGTCCTCGGAGGAGGACATCCAGGCTACCCTGGACTTCATCTACTGGTGCGTCACCAGCGAGGAGGGCACCAGCGCCATGGCCGACAACATGGGCTTTGTCATCCCCTTCAAGAGCGCCAAGGCTCCCACCAACCCCCTGAACGCCATCTCGGACCAGTACGTGGCCGACGGCAAGACCCCCGTTGACTGGTGCTTCTCCACCATGCCTTCGGAGGAGTGGAAGAATATGCTGGGCAGCGCCCTGACCGCTTATGCGGCCGGCACCGGCACCTGGGACGATGTAGTCTCTGCCTTTGTGGACAACTGGGCCACCGAGTATCAGCTGGCCAACGGCTGAGCCTCCGGCAGCTGCCCGCTGTGACAGCATAGGAAACCGGCAGGGGCGGGCTGCAACAGGCCCGCCCCTGCTTTTTATGTGTGAAAACCATCCAAGGAGGCGCGATCCATGCAGAAAGCGATCAGCAAATACTGGCCGGTGTTCGTCCTGCCCACCCTGCTGGCCTTTATCATCGGCTTCATCTGGCCCTTTATCTGGGGCATCTACCTCTCGTTCCAGCGCTTCACCACCGTGTCCAAGACCACCTTTGTGGGCTTTGACAACTACATCAAGGTGTTCCAGGACAGCACCTTCACCCATGCGTTCTGGTTCACGGCGGCTTTCACGGTGGTGTCCACCGTCCTCATCAACGTGTTCGCCTTCGCCATCGCCCTGGCCCTGACCCGGGGCATCCGGGGCACCAACCTGTTTCGCACCGTCTACTTCATGCCCAACCTGATCGGCGGCATCCTGCTGGGCTACATCTGGCAGATCCTGCTCAACGGCGTGCTGGCCAACCTCGGCAAGCCCCTGCTGGCTCTGGACGAGCGGTACGGCTTCATCGGCCTGGTGATCCTGATGTGCTGGCAGCAGATCGGCTATATGATGATCATTTATGTGGCCGGCCTCCAAAGCGTGCCGGGCGACCTGATCGAGGCCGCCAAGATCGACGGCGCATCGGGGCATGAGATCCTGTTCAAGATCAAGATCCCCCTGGTGATGCCCAGCATCACCATCTGCACCTTCCTGACCCTGACCAACAGCTTCAAGCTGTTCGACCAGAACGTGGCCCTGACCGGCGGCGAGCCGGCCAATCTGAGCGAGATGCTGGCCCTGAACATCTACTCCACCTTCTACGGCCGCAGCGGCGCCCAGTGGAAGGGCATCGGCCAGGCCAAGGCTGTGGTGTTCTTCCTGATCGTGGTGGTCATTTCGCTGGTGCAGCTCCGCTTCACCCGCTCGAAGGAGGTGCAGTCCTGATGTCCAAGTCCCGTCGGATCTACAACAATTTCCTCACCGTGGTCATGGCGGTGCTCTGCCTTCTGTGGGTCTACCCCATCGTGCTGATCTTCCTCAACAGCCTGAAGGTGGAGGGCAGCTTCACCACCTCCACCGTCTTTGCGCTGCCCACCGCCGCCAACTTTGCCGGCCTGGAGAACTACATCTACGGCGTGGTCAAGATGAATTTCCTGTCCAGCTTCGCCTACAGCCTGGTGATCACCGTCACCAGCGTGGCCCTGATCCTGCTGTGCTGCTCCATGTGCGGCTGGTATCTGACCCGGGTGCACAACGCCCTCTCCAAGGCCATGAACCTTCTGATCGTCTTTTCGATGGTGGTCCCCTTCCAGATGGTCATGTTCACCCTCTCCAAGACGGCGGACACCCTCAAGCTGAACACCCCCTGGAACATCTGCATCATCTATCTGGGCTTCGGCGCCGGCCTGGCGGTGTTCATGTTCACCGGCTTCATGAAGAGCGTCCCCATTGAGATCGAGGAGTCGGCCATGATCGACGGCTGCAACCCCATCCAGCTGTTCTTCCGCATCGTGTTCCCCATCCTCAAGCCCACCATGATCTCCACCGCCATCCTGGAGACCATGTGGGTGTGGAACGACTACCTCCTGCCCACCCTGGTGCTGGACATCAAAAAGTACCGCACCATCCCCATGGCCATCCAGTATTTCCGCGGCGGCTACGGCCGGGTGGAGCTGGCCCCCATGATGGCCTGCATCATCATTGCCATCGTGCCCATCATCATCCTGTATGTAGTCTGTCAGAAATACATCATCGAAGGCGTCATCGCCGGCGCTGTCAAGGGCTGAAGGAGGGGTTCTCATGCGTGCAAGCGGCATCCTGATGCCTGTATTCAGCCTGCCGGGCCCCTGGGGCATCGGCACGCTGGGGCGGGAGGCCTACCGCTTTGTGGACTTTCTGGCCGACGCCCGCCAATCCTTCTGGCAGATCCTGCCCATTGGCCCTACCGGCTATGGGGACAGCCCCTACCAGAGCTTTTCCGCCTTTGCAGGCAACCCCTACTTCATCGACCTGGACCTGCTGGTGCAGGACGGACTTCTCACACCGGATGAGCTGCCCCCTGCTTTGCCGGTAGAGCCCATCCAGTATGGCGCTCTGTATACCCAGCGGCCCGCCGTGCTGCGGCTGGCTGCCGGCCGCCTGCTGGCCAGCCCCACCCCCGCCTACCGGGATTTCTGCCGCCAGCAGAAGGGGTGGCTGGAGGACTACGCCCTGTTCATGGCCATCAAGGAGGAGCAGGGCCAGGCGGGCCTGTCCCAGTGGCCCGATCCCCTGCGCTGCCGCCAGCCCCAGGCCATGGCCGACGCCCGCGAGCGCCTGGCCGGCGCCTGCGGCTACCATAGGGCGGTCCAGTATTTGTTCTATAAGCAGTGGCAGGCCCTCAAATCCTATGCCAATGGCAAGGGCATCCGCCTCATCGGGGATATCCCCATCTATGTCAGTCCCGACTCCAGCGACCTGTGGACCCGGCCCGAGCTGTTCCAGACCGACGGCCGGATGCATCTGACCCGAGTGGCGGGCTGTCCCCCGGACTCCTTTGCCGCAGACGGCCAGCTGTGGGGCAATCCCCTCTACGACTGGCCGCGCCACGCCGCCGAGGACTTTGCCTGGTGGAAACAGCGGATGCGCCACGCCACCTCCATCTACGATGTGGTGCGCATCGACCATTTCCGCGGCTTCGAGAGCTACTTTTCCATCCCGGCGGGCAGCGCCACCGCCCAGGGCGGCCAATGGGTCCAGGGTCCGGGCCAGGCCTTCCTGGACGCCATGCACCAGGCCGTGGGCCGGGACGCGGTGATCGCCGAGGACCTGGGCTACCTCACCGACCAGGTCAAGGCCCTGCTGGCTGCCAGCGGCTGTCCCGGCATGAAGATCATGCAGTTTGCCTTTGACAGCCGGGAACCGGGCAATTACCTGCCCTACACCTACACACCCAACAGTGTGGTCTATACCGGCACCCACGACAACATCACCACCGAGGGCTGGCAGCAAAGCGCCAGCCCCCAGGATGTGGCCTACGCCTGCCGCTACCTGCGCTGCGCGCCTCAGGACCTGACCGACGCCATGATCTGCGCCTGCCTGTCCAGCGTATCCGGCCTGGCGGTCATCCCCATGGCCGACTGGCTGCATCTGGGCCCCGAGGCCCGGATCAACACCCCCAGCACCCAGGGCGGCAACTGGCAGTGGCGGCTGTCCCCCGGCCTGCTCACCCCCGCTCTGGCCGGACAGATCGCCGCCCTGACCGAACTGTACGGCCGCGCCCCCGGGCAGAATTAAAACATCCCTCTATTTTTCTTTCTCTATTTTCCTTATTTTGCGCAGCGGAAGCCGTCCTGCAGCCCAGTGGCCGCGGGGCGGCTTCCCTGTTTTGCGGTGCGGGAATATTGCACAGGAACATTTTTTCACCTGCCCCGCGGGGCCTTACATCCGCCTTTCCAACACAGGCACGCTCTTTTGGCCCTTTCGATTTCACATCATCCTCACAATCCGGGTCCAAACCTGCCTCAGCGATGCCTTGTTGTTTTTTGCCGAATATGCTATAATTCATATAAAGTCAGTTCCCGCGGCTTTGTGCGGGGGCCAAGCTTGAAAGGAGCCCTACATATGGAATACACTGTTTCCGCAGGCGCAGTCTGCATGCCTGCCCACTACGCCCTTGTCCCGCAGGAAGAAATGATCTATCTGGATGGCGGCATCACCCAGCAGGACGTCATCCAGTTCGGCGTCAATGTGCTGGTGAATGGTTTCATGGTCCTCAGCGGCGCCTTCTTCTCGGCGGGAGTGGGTATGCTCGCCAACGCCTTTGTCGGCACCACTCTGAAATCCGGCGTCCGGATCATGAAGGATTTCTTCTCCTCTCTGAACGGCGCCCAGTGGGGCGCGCTGGCCATCGTGGGCGTCATGGGCGGCTTCTATGGCGTAAGCATGCTGTCCTACTACTACATGGCCCTGGTGGACCCGCTGATCAAGGTCTTCCAGGAGGCGTATGCCCTCACCCAGGAGCAGCTGGCTGCCCAGCAGCAGGCTGAGGCTGTGGCCGCCTGAGCCCCTGGCTTTTGAAATCTTATGACGAAAGGAGCTAACATTCATGCAGAATCTTCACATGCCTGCCCATTACGGGGAGATCGGCGAGGATGAGCAGCGTCGGATCCAGGGCGGCGGCCCGCTGAGCGACGCGATTGTCGATTTTCTCGACAGCCTGCATCTGACCGATTTTTATCGGGGTTCCTCGGTGCTCGCCATCTCGTTTACCTTCGTTCCTGCCCTGCTGTTCACAGCGGTGCGCTCGATCTTTGAGCTGACCACCGAACTGGTGGACGGCATCTCGGATCTGTTCAAACAGCTATAACACATCTGTCATGGATGCCGCCCTGGAACCGAAACGTTCCGGGCGGCTTTTTTGACACCGGCCGGCGGCATCGTCCGGCCCCACAGTCGTCGAAGGTTCCAAAACCTATTTTTATGTGCAGAATTTTTTGTGAAAACCTTCCGGGCCGCCCAAAGGCGCTTTTTCGGCAACTTTGCATCTAAATGCAACAATAATATATGTCCTTTTTGGTCCAAAGCTTTTATTATTGTAAGTGAGAAGGCTGCCCTGCGCCCCGGAGCCGCCGCAAAACACCGGGGCCGCAGCCAGTGTATGTGTAAGGAGGAAACGAGAATGAAGGATGTCCGTATTTGGAAGCAGGAGCTGGCCGGGGGCGTCTATGCCGGCCGTCTGGCTTCTCTGTACTGCTGCACCCCCCAGGAGGCCGCCGCCCATGCGGCACGCTATGCCGCCGCCCTGGATGGCCTGGAGGCCAAGTTCGGCCCCCACAGCGGCGCCGCCCTGTTCAGCGCGCCGGGCCGCACCGAGATCGGCGGCAACCACACCGACCATCAGCACGGCTGTGTCCTGGCGGGCAGCGTCAACATCGATATGATCGCCGCCGCAGGCCCCAACGATGCCGGCCAGCTGCGGGTGCAGAGCGAGGGCTATCCCCTGTGCACCATCAGCCTGGACGACCTGGCCCCCCGCAAATCGGAGGAGAACACCAGCGCCGCCATCCTGCGGGGCACCTGCGCCGCCTTTGTCCAGCGGGGCGCACAGCTGTCCGGCCTGGATGTGTATATCACCTCCAATGTGCCCAAGGGCAGCGGCGTCTCCTCCAGCGCCGCCTTTGAAGTGCTGGTGGGCACCATCCTCAACGAGCTGTTCATGGAGGAGAAGCTCTCCCCCATCGCCATTGCCCAGATCGGTCAGTGGGCCGAGAACGTCTATTTCGGCAAGCCCTGCGGCCTGATGGACCAGATGGCCTCCAGCGTGGGCAACATCATCACCATCGACTTTGCAGACTCCTCCAACCCCGTGGTGGAGCCGGTGGAGGTGGACTTCTCCAAGGCGGGCCTGGCCCTGTGCATCCTGGATTCGGGTGCCGACCACGCCGACCTGACCGACGAGTACGCCGCCATCCCTGCGGACTGCCGGGCTGTGGCCAAGGTGTGCGGCGGCGAAGTGCTGCGCCAGGTGCCCTTTGAGACCTTCCTGGCCAACATCCCCGCCTGCCGCAAGGCCTGCGGCGACCGGGCTGTCCTGCGGGCTTTCCACATCTATGCGGACAACCAGCGTGTGGCCCGCCAGGTGGCTGCCCTGCGGGCAGGCGACTTCGACACCTTCCTGGCCCTGGTCAACGAGTCGGGCCGCAGCAGCTGGGAGTACCTGCAGAACGTCATCCCCGCAGGCTACACCAAGCATCAGGAGGTGGCCGTCACCATCGCCGCCGCCAAGCATCTGCTGGCCGGCCAGGGCGCGGTCCGGGTCCACGGCGGCGGTTTTGCCGGCACCGTGCAGGCCTTTGTCCCCCTGGAGCAGCTGGAGTCTTTCAAGGCCGGCATCGAGGCCATCATTGGCGCCGGCCGCTGCCATGTCCTTTCGATCCGTCCTGAAGGAGGTGCCGTCCTGTGATTTCCAACGCCATTCAGCAGCTGGTGAACTACGGCCTTGATACCGGCCTGATCCAGCCCGATGATGCGATCTACATCCGCAACCAGCTCCTGATGACCATGCAGCTGGACAGCTTTGAGGAGCCGGAAGGCGACTGCTATTACATCGACCTGGAATCCATCCTCAAGACCCTGGTGGACGACGCGGTCGCCCGGGGTGTCTGCGAAGACAACTCGGTGGCCCGTGACCTGTTCGACACCCGGCTCATGGGCGTGCTGACCCCCCGGCCCAGCATCGTGCGGGCCAACTTCTGGGAAAAGTACGAGGAAGAAGGCCCCAAGGCCGCCACCGACTGGTTCTATTCCTTCAGCCAGGATACCGATTACATCCGGCGCTACCGCATCAAGAAGGACCTGAAGTGGGTCACCCGGACCCCCTACGGGGATCTCGACATCACCATCAACCTCTCCAAGCCCGAAAAGGACCCCAAGGCCATCGCGGCGGCCAAGCTCGCCCCCCAGAGCGCCTATCCCAAATGCCAGCTGTGCCAGGAGAATGAGGGCTACGCAGGCCGGATGAACCATCCCGCCCGCGAGAACCACCGCATCATCCCCCTGACCATCAACGACAGCGACTGGAACCTGCAGTACAGCCCCTATGTCTATTACAACGAGCACTGCATCGTGTTCAACAGCCAGCATACCCCCATGAAGATCGACCGGGCCACCTTCCGCAAGCTGCTGGACTTTGTGGCCCAGTTCCCCCACTACTTTGTGGGCAGCAATGCCGACCTGCCCATCGTGGGCGGCAGCATCCTGAGCCACGACCACTTCCAGGGCGGCTGCTACGAGTTCGCCATGGCCAAGGCCCCCATCGAGAAGCCCTGGTCCTTCCCGGGCTATCCGGATGTGGAGGCGGGCATCGTCCGCTGGCCCATGAGCTGCATCCGGCTGACCAGCGAGGATGACAGCCAGCTGGTGGACCTGGCCGACAAGATCCTGCTGGCCTGGCGCGCCTATACCGACGAGAGCTGCTTTGTCTACGCCGAGACCGACGGCGAGCCCCACAACACCATCACCCCCATTGCCCGGATGCGGGACGGCAAGTTCCAGCTGGATCTGGTGCTGCGCAATAACATCACCACCCCCGAGCATCCGCTGGGCGTCTTCCACCCCCACGCCAAGCTCCACCACATCAAAAAGGAAAACATCGGCCTGATCGAAGTGATGGGCCTGGCCGTGCTGCCCAGCCGCCTGAAGGGCGAGATGGCCCAGCTGGAAACTGCCCTGGTGGCCCGCACCCCTGTGGACCAGTATGGCGAGGCGATCCAGAAGCACGCCGAATGGGCCGGTGAACTGCTGGCCAAATACCCCGACCTCAATGAAAGCAACGTCCATGCCATCGTGCAGGAGGAGATCGGGCACGTCTTTGCACAGGTGCTGGAGGATGCCGGCGTTTACAAGCGGGATGAGGCCGGCCAGGCCGGATTTGTCCGCTTCCTCGAGACCATTCGTTAAGGACAGGAGGACTTTTGGATGACCCGTATCCTTGAAGTCTGTGTGGACAGCACAGCCAGCGCCCTGGCCGCCCGCGAAGGCGGGGCCGACCGGCTGGAGCTCTGCGCCGATCTGGCCATTGGGGGAACCACCCCCAGCCTGGCCCTGGTGGAACAGGTCAAGGCCGAGACCGGGCTGCCGGTGCGGGCCCTGCTCCGCCCCCGGGCAGGCGATTTCTGCTACGACCGGTGGGAAGTGGCCCAGATGGTCGCCCTGGCGGCCCAGCTGGTGCGCGCAGGGGCCGACGGTATCGTCACCGGCGTGCTGACCCCCGAAGGCCAGCTGGACCTGCCCGCCATGGAGCAGATCTGCCAGGCTGCCCGCAAGGCTGCCGGAGGCCGCCCTGTGGCGCTGGCTTTGCACCGCGCCTTTGACGTCTGCCGGGACGCCGGCGCCTGCCTGGAGCAGGCCTGCGCCCTCGGCCTTGCCACCATCCTGTCCAGCGGACAGGCCGCCGACGCCTACACAGGCCGGGCCATGCTGGCTCAAATGCAAACCCAGGCCGCCGGCCGGATCGAGATCCTGGCAGGGTCCGGGGTCAGTGCAGCCAACATCCCCGAACTGGTGCGCCAGACCGGCGTCACCGCCTGCCACCTGTCGGGCAAAAAGGCAGTCCCCAGCCGGATGTCCTTCCGCCGGGAGGGCGTGCCCATGGGCCTGCCGGGCTTTGACGAGTTCACTCTGTGGCAGACCGATGCCGGCGCCATCCGCGCTGCCCGCACCGCGCTGGACAGCGTCTGATCTTTGCTATTTTCTTTCTCCTTATACAGCAGGCCGCCCCGGGCTGCTGGTCTTGGACCAGCGCCCGGGGCGGCTCCGTTTTTTAGAGCGCAACTTTTTTGCGCAGCAGGCTCATGGGCGGCAGCGCAGGGGTGGGGATGGTGTAGCGCTCCATGGCATGGGGCGTGGATGTGACCGGTTCCCCCGCCTCGTTTTGGATCCATTCGGGCTGCAGGGGAATGGAGGTGCCGTCGGGGGTCAGCGCCTCCAGGGTGTCCCCCAGGGACCACTTGCCCCGCTGCTGGCAGCTGGCCACCCCGTTTTCCCAGCTGTCCACCGTGCCCACAAACTCCCACTGGCGGATATAGGCCGCGGTGGATGTATTCTGGCAAGCCTTGTCGGGTCCGAAATAGAACCCCGGGGAATAGGGCCGGTGGCTGGTGCGGGTCAGCTCCTCCAGCACCGCCTGCGGCAGCTCGAAATCCTCCGCATAGGGGTCGGCCAGGTACTGGTCCAGGGCTTTGCGGTAGGCCGCCGTGACGCTGGCCACATAGTAAAAGGTCTTGGCCCGGCCCTCGATCTTGAGACTGTCCACGCCGGCCTTGCACAGCAGGTCGAGGAACGGGGCGGTGCACAGGTCGTTGGCATTGAGGATGTAGCTGCCGCCCTCCCCTTCCCCGATCTCATACAGCTGGCCGGGACGGGTCTCCTCGGTGAGGTAGTATTTCCAACGGCAGGGCTGGGCGCACTGGCCGCGGTTGGCGTCCCGGCCCGCCAGGTAGTTGGACAGCAGGCACCGGCCCGACACGCTCATGCACATGGCCCCATGGACAAAGGCTTCCAGCTCCAGTTCAGGCGGAGTTTTGTCCCGGATGACGGCGATCTCGGTGAGGCTGAGTTCCCGGGCCAGCACCACCCGTTTGGCCCCCATCTTGCAGCAGGCTGTGGCAGCCGCGTAGTTGGTGATGCCGGTCTGGGTGGACATATGCACATCGATGTCGGGGGCATAGGTCTTGCAGGCGTCCAGCACCCCCAGGTCCGCCACAATAAAGGCGTCCACTCCGGCCTGGGCGGCCTGGCGGATGGCGTCGGGCATACGGTCCGCCTCCTCGTTGGTGGGCAGGGTGTTCAGGGTCAGATAGACCTTGCGCCCTCTTGCGTGGGCATAAATCACCCCTTCGGCCAGCTGTTCGGGGGTGAAGTTTGCGGGAGCGGCCCGCATCCCAAACTCAGGCAGGGCGCAGTAGACGGCGTCGGCGCCGTAGCAGACCGCATAGCGCAGCCGCTCCAGGTCCCCCGCAGGGGCCAGCAGCTCGGGTATTTGAAGCATGATGTTTCCTCCCATACGTCAAAAGGGGCGGGCCCGGGCGCCGGGCCTGCCCCCTTGTTGTGGATGTGGTTCAAAGGCTGTTGTTGACCGCGCGGGCCGCCCGGACGTTGGCCTGGTGCTGTTCCAGGGTCTGGGCGTAATAGTAGCGGCCGGTCAGGTCGGTGACAAAGAAATAGGCATCCTGGACCTCGGGGTCGGGCTGGGGGTCCAGCGCGGCCTGGATGGCTGCGAGGCCGGGGTTGGACACAGGCCCCGCCGGCAGCCCGGCGCAGCTGTAAGTGTCGTAGGCCGCCAGGATGTTGGCGGGGATCTCGTCCCAGCCACCATACCACGGGGCCACCCAGTTCCACAGGTAGTTGTTGTCCTCATCGCTCTGGATGTAGCTGGAGACGTTGCTCTCCAGCCGGGGGTAGGGCGAATCGGGGGCCAGCCGATTGCGGAACACCTGGGCCACGTTGCTGTCCTGGTCGTTGCCCGCCTCCTCCTGGACGAAGGAAGCCAGGGTGACCAGCTGGTGCAGGGTCATCCCCTGCTGTTCCAGCGCCTCGTAGATGTCCGGGGTGATCATCTGGTCAAAGCGCGCATAGAAGGTGGCCACATAGTCATGGACGGTCCCGTCGTTGAGGAACTCGTAGGTGTCGGGAAACAGATACCCCTCGCACTTCATAAAGCGGTCGGGGGCCTCCTGGTCGGTGGGCAGGTATTGCCAGAAGGTAAACTCGCTGAAATCCCCCTCGTTTGCCTCCTGCAGGAATTCCTCGGCGGTGCACAGGCCAGCCTGCTCCATCTGCTGTGCGATGGCAATGGCGGTGGTCCCCTCCGGGAAGGTCAGGCGGGTGGTCTCGGCGGCGGCATATACGGACAGCGCCTGGATCAGCTGGTCGTAGGAAGCGCCCTGCTCCAGCTCAAAAGTGCCATACTGCAGGCTGCCGGCCGCACCCTGCTGTCCCACATACCAGCGGAACAGCCGGGGAAAGCGGATCACCCCTGCCTGCTGCAAATCCCGGGCGATGGCGGCCACCCCGCTGCCCTGTTCCACCGTCACGGTGACGGTCTGGCCGGTAGCCCCGGCGCCGGTCATCTCCCGGCGCAGCAAAAGCCCCACGGCCCCCGCTCCCAGCACCAGCACGGCCAGCAGCGCCAGCAACACCCAGCGCAGGGTGTGTTTGGAGGCAGGGGCGGTGTGTTTGCTTTTTTTCGCTTCCTTCATACAGGTTTTCCTTCCGGTCAGTTTTCAAGCATCAGGCGCATATAACTCCCGCTCACGTCAAAGGGAGCGCCCACAAAACGGATCATGCCGTATTCCTGGCGGCTGCCCTCTCCCAAAAACAGGGGCTGGGCCTCCCCCACCGTGATGACGGCCCGTTCCACCACCGACTCCTTCTCACGGGCGGCCTCCATCAGCACCTCGGCGGCGCGGTCGTCGTCGGCCATCAGCTCGATGAAAAAGAGGGTGTCATCCTTGCGGAAATACAGGCCATAGCCATGGGCGTTGGACACAATGGTCACCCCGCGGCTGTACAAGTCCCCCAGCACCACCGACATCCGTGCAGCGTCCAGCTCCACGCAGTCGGGACAGTATTGGCGGCGCAGCTCGCACAGGCGCTTGGCGGTGACCGCATCAAACTCGGCCTGGCTCCACAGATTGCGGCGCACCTCCCGGGTGAGGCAGCGCAGCCCGAAGGCCCGCTGGAACCCGCGGGAGATGTAAAAGGCGGTCTGGCCCGCGCCGGGGGCCGCCGCAAAAAAGACCGCCCCCTGACGGCTCTGCTGATCGCAGGCATAGTCCACGAGACCCGCAGCCAGGGCCGTGTCCCGGGCGCACAGGCCGCACAGGTAACAGCCGCGGCGGCCCTGCAGGGTGACCGGCACCGCCAGGACCATGGCCTGCACCGCGTCCCCTTCCGCCGCCACATAGGCGTTCTCCTGCCCGGCAAACTGCAGCACCGCACGCCGGGCGGCCTGGGCCGGTTCGTCCCACTGGGCGGTCCACAGCTGTTCCATGGCCGCCAGGTCGGACGGTCCCATCAGGCGAAACATCTTTAAGATACCCCCTTTTTCGTTCTTGCTTGCATCTGTATTATTTTTCCTGCCCCAGGATCTGGCCGGCCAGGGCCCGCACTTCCCAGCTGATGTGGTCCGCCGGGCGCATCCGGCCCGCCGCCGTAGTGCACTCCAGGATCTCCCAGCCCAGCTTTTGGGCGCAGTATTCGGCAGCCTGGCGGCTGCGCTCCATGTACTCCAGATCCCGCTCCTGGATATCCTTCTTGCTCTCGTCTCCGTGGTAGCGGCCGGTCATCAGCCGCTGGCTGACCATGGGGTCCACCCGCAGGTAGATCACCAGGTCGGGGGCGGGCAGCCCCAGCAGCCGGTATTCGTAGTCGAACAGCCATCCGAGATAGCCGTCCCACTGGTCCCGGGGCAGCTTGGAACACTGATGGGCCCCGTTGGACGTGGTGTAGCGGTCGGCGATCAGGATGCCGCCGCTGTGATAAAACGCGCCCCAGTCGGTCTTGTAGCTGGCATAGCGGTCCACCGCAAAAAAGCTGGACGCCGCATAGGCGTTGACATCGTCGGGCTTATCGCCGAACTGCCCGCCCAGATACATCCGCACCAGGGCCGAGGACTCGCTTTCGTAGTTGGGGAAGCTGATCTGCCGCACCGGCAGCCCTTCCCTAGTCAGGGTTTCGGCCAGCATCCTGGCCTGGGTGGCTTTGCCGCTGCCGTCCAGCCCCTCGATCACCAGCAGGCGTCCCCGCCCTTCCTGGGAAGAATTCCTCATGCGTCCTCACCGCCTTTGCACAGAGCCCGGTATTTCTCCCGCACCTCTCCCGGCCGGCCGCAGCACATCTTGCCTTCGGGGCAGGGGCCGCTCAGGCAGCCGGGCCCCGCCGTCCGGAACAGGTGGGGCGCCAGGGGATACACCAGCCGCAGCATCTCGTCGGCCAGGGCCCGTATCTCCCACTGGGCGCGCTCGCAGCAGCGCAGGCGGAAAAAGTTGTGCAGGCTGCGGGCGTTCATGGTCACCACCATCTTGGTCTCACAGGCATTGGGCAGCACAAAGCGGGCGTCCTCGTTGGCCATCTTTTCGGCCTTGCGGCGGGCTTCCTTTTCGGGCACGCCCTCGGCCATCAGACGGGCGGTGTGGCCCTCCTCCAGTTTGCGGGCCAGGTCCAGATAGCGGCGTGCATCCTCCTCCATGCTGGCCAGGAAGGCCGCTTTGGCCTCGGGCACCGCCTCGATGGCGGGGGGCACCACATAGCGGAAATCGTCCAGCCGGACATACCGCTGGCTCTGGACGCTGAAGGAAGCGATCCGGTGCCGTGTGATCTGGGCCAGCAGCGACCGGCTGACCCCCTCGATGCCAAATGTAAAGCTGGCGTGCTCGATGGGGCTGGCGTGGCCCAGGTCGCTGAGCATATCCAGAAAGCGGGCGGTCTTTTCTTCATCCAGCCCTTCCAGCAGGTCGGGGATATGGCTGTCGGAGTAGCAGAGTTTGGCCGCAGCGGCCACCACACGCTCCGGGTCGGGCGTATATGCGATCAGTCGAACTGTCATCATTCCTCATCCCTCCGAAACTTTGGTCAGGGGGGCGTAGTTGGCCATGGTCTTTTTGACGCCCACCTTGTCGAAACGGATCTCCACGATAAAGTCCCCCGCCGCCGGGGTGACCCGGGTGACCACGCCCCGGCCAAACACCTTGTGCATCACCACATCCCCCGGCTGGTAGCTCTTGGCCGGAGCAGCCGGACGGGGCGCGGGGGCCGGGCGGCTGATGCCCGCGCCTCCCGGGAAGGCAGTCCGCCGGCCGGCGGCGTTGTATTCCCGGTCCAGGTAGGCCGTGCGGCCGGACGAGGCGGCCCGGCCATAGCCCGACGGCCCGGAATAGCCCGAGGCCCCGCCGGGCACCGAAGCTCCCATACCGCCCCCCCAGCCGGCGCGCATCGGACGGTCCAGGGCGGGGCTGCGGGTGGTCTCCAGGTATTCCGGCTCGATCTCATTCAAAAAGCGGCTGGGCTCATTGCGGCAGGTGCGGCCGTACAGCATCCGGGTGGCGCTGTGGGAAATATACAGTTCCTGCTTGGCCCGGGTGATGCCCACGTAAGCCAGGCGGCGCTCCTCCTCCAGATCCTCCTCGGAATAACGGCTCATCTCACTGGGGAAGATCCCCTCCTCCATGCCTACCAGGAACACATAGGGGAACTCCAGGCCCTTGGCCGAGTGGATGGTCATCAGCACCACCTGGTCGGCGTCGGCGTTGTAGCTGTCGATGTCGCTGATCAGGGCGATCTCCTCCAGATAGCCCTCCAGGCTGGCATCCACCCCCCGGGTGTCGCAGTAGTTTTTGACGTTGTTCACCAGCTGGCCCAGGTTTTGCAGCCGGTCCTGGGCATCCTCATGGCCCTGGGCGGCCTGCTGTTCCAGCATGGCCCGGTAGCCGGTCAGGTCGATCAGCTTCTGGGCAAAGAGGTCCAGCGGACAGGTGTCCAGAGCGTCCTGCAGCTGGCGGTACATCTGCCAGAATTTGAGCAGGGGCGCCACCGCACGGCTGAGCCGGGCGTATTCATCGGCCCGGCTGATGATATCCATCATCCCCACGCCCTCCTGGGCGGCCAGTTCCGCGATGGTATCCACGGTGGACGCGCCGATCTTCCGGGCCGGCTCGTTGATGATCCGGCGCAGGCGCACATCGTCCCGGGGATTGGCCACGATGGACATATACGAATGGATGTCCTTGACCTCCTTGCGGTCGTTGAACCGCTGGCCTCCCACGATCTTGTGGGGGATACCCGCACGGGTGAAGTAGTTTTCGATGGGGGCCGACTGCGCGTTCATCCGGTAGAGGATGGCATGATCCGACAGATGCCCGCCCTGGCGCAGATGCTGGCCGATCACCTCGGCGATATGGGCGGCCTCATCCTGCTCATCCTCGGCCTGGTAAACGTGCACCGGGGCGCCCTCGGCGTTCTTGGTCCAAAGGGTCTTGCCCTTGCGCTCGGTGTTGTGGCGGATGACGCAGTTGGCCGCGTCCAGGATGTTGGATGTGGAGCGGTAGTTCTGTTCCAGCCGGATCACCTTGGCCCCGGGGTAATACCGTTCAAAGTTGAGGATATTCTCGATGGTGGCGCCCCGGAAGCGGTAGATGCTCTGGTCGTCGTCGCCCACCACGCAGATGTTGCGGTCGGGGCCGGTCAGCAGGCTGACCAGACGGAACTGCGCCACACTGGTGTCCTGGTACTCGTCCACCAAAAGGTAGCGGTAGCGGTTCTGGTAGTACTCCCGGGCCTCCTGATGCTCCTGCAGCAGCCGGACGGTGTAGTAGATCAGCCCGTCAAAGTCGAAGGCGCCGGCCTCCCGCAGCCGCTTTTCGTACAGGCCGTACAGCCTGGCGGCGATCTCCGCCTTGGTCTTGCCGGCGCTGTCCCGGACGGCATCGGCGGGGGCGATCAGCTGATCCTTCCAGCGGCCGATCTGCCCCAGGGCCGATTTGACCGGCAGGAGCTTATCGTCCACGCCCTGCTCTTTATACAGGGCCTTCATCACCCGCTGGGCGTCGTCGGTATCGTAGATGGTAAAGCTGCGGGGCCAGCCCAGTTCCTCGGCATAGCGGCGCAGGATGCGCACACAGGCCGAGTGGAAGGTGGAGGCGAACACCTCATCCCCTTCTTCATCCCCCAGCATGGCGCGCAGGCGGGCTTTCAGCTCGCCGGCGGCCTTGTTGGTAAAGGTGATGGCCATGATGTTCCAGCTGTGGGGCGGGTCCTTGCGCAGCATCTCGTCCAGCCACAGGGGCACATCGGTGCCGGTCATGATGGCGGTGCGCAGGGCCCGCACGTCCTCGTCGGTGGCGGGACGGGGGGTCCAGTTCGAACCGTGGGCGCTGCCGAACCGGATCAAGCTGGCGATCCGGTTGACCAGCACGGTGGTCTTGCCGCTGCCCGCTCCTGCCAAAATCAGCAGGGGGCCGCTGGTGGTAAAAACGGCCTGCCGCTGCATCTCATTCAGCCGGCCGAACTGCTTTTCTATGAATGTATCCCGCAAAGTACAAAATTCGGTCTGTATATCCTTTGCCATGTGCTTCTCCTGTCCTACAAAATCTTTTTACAGTATACCACAAACCGGCCTCTATTTAAAGTAAAGGCGGGCAACTGGCCCCGCAAAAAAGCCCGGCCTCCTGTACCGGAGGTCGGGCCATAGCGGTCCAACTGTTACGGTTTATTCTTCGCCAAAAATCACCCGCAGATTGTCCTCCCGCAAGCCGCCGGCCATCCCGAAGCGGTTGTAGAAATCGATGAGGGTATCCTTATCCTCCTGGGTCAGGACAAATTCCATCACGACATCCTCTTTGCTGCCGGTGGTATACATCTGCCGGATATCCGGCATGCCTCTCAGCCGGCCGCGGATCTCCTCGTCCCGATGCTCTGCCAGGCTTTGGAGCATGGTCAGGCTGTCCCGGGTCAGAGGGGAAGTAACGGAGCTGCGCGCTCCCTCACTGAGCGCCAGGTCCATCATACTGGGGGCTGTCTCCAGCGTATGGGTCACACCGGCGATGTCCAGCTCCGCCTCATAAAAGAGCGGACTGGTCCCTTCTTCCGGATAGCAGCAGAAGATAAACGCCATATAGTCCCCGTCCTGCAGCGATTCCACCATGGGATATACCCTGACCGTTCCCACCGGCTGCTCGTCGTTGGCCGTCTGTAAATAGGAAGTCGGCCACACGATGGCGCCTGACACCATGGTGTCATCCACCTTTATGCTCTGCTGTTCCGCCGTGATGCCTTCGATCCCCTGGAACACCGAAAGATCGAAGCTCTCGGTAGCCCAGGCCGGCACGGAAGCAGCCGCCGCAATGGCTGCCGCCAGCACAACAGACGCAAGTTTCTTTTTTGTTTTCATGACAGTTCCTCCTCACAGGCACTCTCAGAAAGGTGCGGTGACGTCGGCGGCGCCCGCCTGGGCCCACACCGAGCGGTCGGCGCGGCGGACAGCTTTCAGCACATACCGGCCGCTGCCCATGGCATAGATGGCCGCTGTGATGGCTGCCACCACTTCAGGAGGGATGCCGGCCTCCACCTGGGGCGCGGACGCCGCGGCGGGAGCAGCCGGCGCAGCCGGGGCTGCGGGCATCGACTCGGGCAGCGGGGCGGTGGGGGCGGAAAAATCGGAGCGGGCTTTGGAGCTGCCGCGGCCGCGCAGCACCACAAAGGCAATGAGCAGCGCTGCCAGAATCACCAAGATCATGATCGTATTGGTATCCATGTTCATCCTCCTGTTGCAGCCCAAATTGGGCCGGTCATCTTATTTATTTCCCATTATACCCGGTTTTTTGGCGGATTTCAACAGCCTTTTCTCACCGGCGGCCGATCCGCGGGGTCGCGTCGGTGAAGCCGACCTCCAGCTTGTCGCCCATCGAAAGGCTCATGGCGGTGCCCAGGGCCACGCAGTTGACCGGATCGGGGGAAACGTACACATCCACCTTCAGCTCCTGGCTGAGGTACTCGGGCAGGCCGTGCAGCTGCGCGCCGCCGCCCGTCAGCATGACGCCGTTCTTGTAGATGTCGCCGGCCAGCTCGGGGGGCGTCTTTTCCAGCACCTGGTGGGCCGCGGTGCCGATCTGCTCACTGAGCATCATGACCGGCTCATACAGGTCGCTGGTGGACACATTGACCCGCACCGGCAGCCCGGTCAGCAGGCTGCGGCCCTTGATCTCCATCGTCTCGTCAAAGTCGGTCTTCTGGGGGCAGCAGGCCACCCGCTTTTTCAGTTCCTCGGCGGTGCGCTGGCCGATGGCGATGTTGAACTTGGCCCGCACGTGCTTGAGGATCTCGTCGTCGTAGTGGTTGCCCGCCACCCGCACGCTGGTGGCCTTGACCTTGCCGCCCAGGCTGAGGACCGCGATATCGGTGGTGCCGCCGCCGATGTCAATGATCATCCGGCCGTCGGGAACGGTGATATCCAGCCCCGAACCCAGGGCTGCCGCGATGGGCTCGTCGATCAGGTATACCTGACGGGCGCCCGCCGCCACCACGGCTTCCACCACCGCGTCGCTCTCGATGCCGGTAATGGCCGCCGGCACGCACACCGCCACGCGGGGCTTGACCATGTGGGAGCTGTACACCTCATTGACAAAGCGGCAGATCAGCTCCCGTGTCATGGTGTGGTCGCTGATGACCCCGTCCTTCAGCGGGAAGGTGGCCGAAATGTAGTTGGGCGTGCGGCCCACCATGGCCAGGGCCTTGTCCCCTACCTCCAGCACCGTCTTTTTGCGGGTATCCACCGCCACCACGCTGGGCTGGTTGAGCACCACGCCCTTGCCCTCCTGCGCGATGATGATGGTGGTCGTGCCCAGATCAATCCCGATATCGTTCTGTGCCATAATGCTGCATCCTTTCTCGCCGCAGGCGGCAGGCCCCGGCTGTCCTCTATGATATAAAGGCCCTGCGGGGCCGTAAAAATCCAGTTTTCAGTATACCATATCCCGCCCGAAAAGTACAGCGGAAAAGCCGCCGGCCTTCACGGGCCTTTTGGGGCCAGGCGCTGCTGCAGCAGGGCCGCCAGACCGCTGTACCGCAGGTTTTGGCGGACATTGGCCATCATGGCGGCCACCGTGTCCCGGCGGCCCGCCACCACGCACAGCCGGCGGGCCCGGGTGACCCCGGTGTAAAACAGGTTGCGGTAGCACAGCCGGGGCGGCACCCCTGCCGCAGGCAGCACCACCGCCGCAAACTCGCTGCCCTGGCTCTTGTGCACCGTGATGGCGTAGGCGGGTTCCAGCTCGTTCAGATTCTCGGCGGGATAGACCAGCCGCCGGTCGTCCATATGCACCACCATCGAGCGGCTGCGGGTGTCGATGGACTCCACAATGCCAATGTCGCCGTTGTAGGCTCCTACCCCCTGTTCGCCGCCGTCCCGGCGCCAGATGATCTCATAGTTGTTGCGCACCTGCATCACCTTGTCCCCCACCCGGAACACCCGGGAGGCGCTTTGCAGCTGGGCTTTGCCCCTGGCCGGCGGGTTGAGCAGGTCCTGCAGCAGAGGGTTCAGCGCCTGGGTGCCGCAGGGCCCCATCTTGGTGGGGCACAGCACCTGGATATCCCGCACCGGGTCCAGCCCGTAGCTGCGGGGCAGCCGGACCGCCACCAGGTCGCACACCAGCTTCTGGCAGGCTTCCCCGTCCGCCTCCAGGAAAAAGAAATCGTCCTCCCTGCCCCCCTTCTGCAGGGGGCGGCCGCTGACGATGTTGTGGGCGTTCTCCACGATCAGGCTGCGCCTGGCCTGGCGGAAGATGTGCTCCAGCCGGACGGTGGGCACCGCCCCCGAGCGGATCACTTCACTGAGGATGTTGCCGGGGCCTACGCTGGGCAGCTGGTCGGCATCCCCCACCATAATGATCCGGCAGGCGGGCCGCAGGGCAGCCAGCAGGCTCTGGAACAGCTGCACATCCACCATACTCATCTCATCCAGGATCACCACGTCGCACTTGAGCAGGTTCTTTTCGTTGTGGATGAAGGTGACTACGCCGCCGCTGTAATCCACTTCCAGCAGCCGGTGGATGGTGGAAGCCTTCCGCCCGGTCAGCTCGGACAGCCGTTTGGCAGCCCGGCCGGTGGGGGCGCACAGAGCCACCCGTTCGGCCCGGCTCTCCAGCAGGTTCAGGATGGCCTTGACGGTGGTGGTCTTGCCGGTGCCGGGGCCGCCGGTGAGCACCAGGCAGTTCTCGGTCACCGCCTGGCGGATGGCCTCCCGCTGCTCAGGGGCATAGGCGAACCCCTGGCTCAGCTCCAGGGTCTGGATATCCCGGTCCAGGTGGAGTGCGGCCTGCCGCTCCCGCCCCGCCAGGGCCGCCAGCCGGGCGGCGATGGCTTCCTCGGCAGCCAGCAGATCGGGCAGATAGATGTACTCCGCGCCGCCCAGGCTGCGGGAATCCAGTTCACCGCCGGCCAGGCATCGCTCCAACGCATCGGTCAGCTTATCGGCGGGCTGATGGATGAAGGCCGATGCGGTGGCCACCAGACGCTCCCGGGGCAGGCAGGTATGGCCGTTGCCGGCGTTGTGGCGCAGGGTGCGCAGCAAAGCCGCCTCCAGTCGCTGGGGGCAGTCCCCTTCCATCTGGTAATACTGGGCGATGCTGTCCGCATGGCGGAAATCCAGCTGCAAAGGCTCGCCGCACAGCAGGTAGGGATTGGCCGCGATGGCCTGGGCTGCGCCCGGCCCAAAGGTGCGGAACACCTCCATAGCCCGCCGGGGCCCGATCTCGAACTGGGCCAGGTAGGCGATCAGTTCCCGCATCCCGAACATCCGTTTGAACTCCTGCTGGATGCGGTCGGCCTTGTCCGCTGAGATCCCCTTGATCTCGGTCAGGCGGGCGGGCTGGTTGGCGATGACATCCAGGGACGCAGCCCCGAATTTTTCGATGATCTTCTGGGCGGTGGCGGGGCCCACATAGGGCAGAGACCGGCTGGCCAGGAAGGCATACACGGCATCCAGATCCTTGGGCATATCGGTCATGCATTCCACTGCATGGAACTGGCGGCCATAGGTGGCGTGGTTCTCATAGCGGCCCCGGCAGACCACGGCCTGGCCCGGGTGCAGCTCCCCCACCGTACCGCAGACCACCGTCAAGGTACCGCCCCCCGACAGCTCGAACACGGTATAGCCGCTGTCACTGTTTTCAAAAATAATGTCCTCTACGGTGCCTTCCAGCTGCTCCAGCTCCTGCTGCTCCACAGGCGGGCCCTCCCTTCTCGCAAGATCCGGGCGACCCCGGATACGCCCCTTCGGCCGCCTCTGCCGCAGGCCGAAAACGGCGCTTGGGCAGGGGCCGGGACGTTTGCAGATATATTCTAAGTATACCCTTTCGGACTGGTTTTGTAAATGGCCTGTACCGGCGCAAAAAAGCCCCCTCCCGGGCAGGCGGCATGGCGCCGCGGGCCGGAAGGGGGCCGTCTGGATCACAGGGTCAAGCTTTGCGCAGCCGCACCGTGCCGGCGGCAGCGGGATGCTCCAGCCGGGCCATCACAAAATGGTAGGCGGGCAGCAGGAAAGCACAGGCGAACAGCCAGGCCACCGGGCTGGCGATGCACCCGGCCCAATAGCCAAAGACCGGCACCATGGCAAAGCCCACCATGGCCCGGGCGAACATCTCCGCCACGCCGGCAAACATGGCCAGGCCCGAATAACCCAGGCCCTGGATGGAGTAGCGGTAGACGATCAGCACCGCCAGAGGGATGTAGAATACGCTGTTCCAGAACAGGAACTCCCGGGCGTTGGCCATGATGACGCCGCCCGCGTCCTGGCTGGTATCCAGGAACATCCCGATGAGCAGGGTATCCACAAAGTGGAGGATCACAAAGGAGGCCACGCTGTACACGCACCCGATGCCCAGCGCCGTCCGCACGCCCTGGCGCACCCGGGGCAGGCTGCCTGCGCCCAGGTTCTGGCCGGTGTAGGTGGTCATGGCGGTGCCGATGCTCTCCAGGGGCACCGACAGGATCTGGCCCGCCTTGGAGCCTGCGGTCATGGCAGCCACCGCAGCGCTGCCCAGCCCGTTGACCGCAGCCTGCAGCACGATGCTGCCCACCGCCGTGACGCTGCACTGCAGGCCCATGGGCAGGCCCATCCGGCACAGCTCGGCGCAGTGGGACCGGCTGAGGCGGCCCTCCTCCTTGGACCAGCCCAGCATACGGAAGTTGCGGACCATATAAGCCAGGCTCCACACACCCGCAATGGCCTGGCTGATGACGGTGGCCAGCGCCGCCCCAAACACCCCGGCGTCGAAGGCCAGGATGAAGAAGATATCCAAAAAGACGTTCAGCACGCTGGCCACGATCAGGAAATAGAGGGGCCGGCGGCTGTCCCCCAGCGCCCGCATAAAGGCGCTGGTGACATTATAGAGCAGGGTGAAGGGGATGCCGGCAAAAATGGTGCGGATGTAGGCGTCGGCCATATCGATGATATCGGCGGGGGTGTTGGTCAGCACCAGGATGGGCCGGGTGAGGGCCACCGTCACCACCGTCAGCACCGCCGCAAACAGGATGGAGAGCCACACCGAATTGGCGGTGTAGCGGCGCATTCCCTCCCCGTCCTTGGCGCCGAAGCACCGGGCCAGAGGGATGGCAAAGCCGCAGGCAATGCCGTTGACAAAGCCCAGCACCAGATAGCTCAGGCCGCCCACGCTGCCCACCGCCGCCAGGGCTTCCACGCCCACAAAGCGGCCCACGATGATGGTGTCGGCCATATTGTAAAACTGCTGGAACAAACTGCCCAGCATCATAGGCACCGCAAACAGCAAAATCAGCTGCAGCGGCCGGCCCTGGGTCATATCCTTGGTCATACGCATCCTCCTTGCCCCGCACCACAGGCGGGTGCACCCGTTTTTTTGCCGTCAAAAGCGCCCTGCCCCAAACAGGGCAGGACGCTGTCTTTGAACGGAGACATTATAGTGCAGATCGCCCTGATTTGCAAGCGTATTTTTGGACAATCCGCGCGGCGTTCCCCGCTGTAAATCTATCTATTTTCACGAGGGGCACACCATCAGGCCATGGCGTCCGCGCAGGCGGCTGCCACAGCCTCCCGGTAATCGTCGATCTTGATGGTACAGCCCGCCAAAAGGTCGGGGTCCCGGGCATAGCCGTCCTCGTCGGTCTGCACCGCCCGCACCTGGCTGGCAGTCATCCCCTTCAGGTGTTCGGCAAAGGCGTCCGCCTGCTGGGCCCAGCTCCTGCCGATGGAGGAGACCTTGTCCAGCGGATAGTCCGCGCCTTTCTGGCGCTTGGTGCGCAGGTCCTCCGGCCAGGTGTTTTTGCCGTCCTCTCCCGAGGCCAGCTGCCCTTCGAACTCGTCCACCACCGCCCGCTGGATGCGGCCCTCCTGGTCCAGCCATACGGCGGCGGCCACCGTGTGCATCTCCCCATCCTCGGCCTTGCTCTGGACGGCCAGGCCGGTGCGCAGGGCCTGCTGTCCCGATGAGGCTCCGCTCGAACTGCTCGTCCCGGTCTGGCCGCATCCGGCCAGCATCACCGCCGCGGCCAGGGCCGCCAGATACTGTCTTGCTCTCATCTTCTCGCTCCTTTGTATGCCCCTGCGGGGGCTTTTGGGCCAGTATGCCCGCCCCGGACCGGTTTTATGCGCACAGAAAAGCGCAGATAATCAAAAAGTCCCGTCCAGCCGACATGTGCGGATGGACGGGACACATACAGGGAAATTTGGCGCTGAGAGTGTGCGAGCCGCCTTGCGGCGAGTGCGCGGTTCAGCGCTAAATTTTGTCCCCAGGGACTGCGAAGCTGAGGCGCGTCCCGCGGACGAAACAGCCAAAGCGGAGCAGGGGCAGCGGTCTGCCTTTTGCAAGCCCGCTGCGACGGGCGCAGCAAAAGCAGGGAACCGCAACCACCAGGGGGAAGGAATTTCTGACGCGCGGCTGCGCGCAGAAATGGGTTCCCCCTGGAGCGTGTCGTTTTTCGACACGCTCAAGCGCCGCAAAGCGCTTCTCAAAGCCGTGTTGAAAACTCGTATCACAGCAGGGGGCTGACCAGGCGCAGCACGTCGTCCAGCAGGGTGCCCAGCAGGCTGGTGCGGCAGTCGTCGATGGAGATGCGATGGCTCTGGGCAAAGGCCTTTTCGGCGTCGGCGCGCACCGCCGCCACCTGGCTGCCCCCCATCAGCAGGGTGCCGCATTCAAAGTGGAGGTAAAGGCTGCGGTAATCCATATTGATGCTGCCCACGGTGGCGATGTGGTCATCGCTGACATAGCACTTGGAGTGGATGAACCCCGGGGTGAACTCGTAGATCTTCACCCCCGCCCGCAGCAGGGGCAGGTAGTAGGAGCGGCTCAGCCGGAACACGATGGGCTTATCCGGGATACCGGGCAGCACCAGCCGGACATCCACTCCCCGCTTGGCCGCCAGCTTGAGGGAGTTGAGCAGATCCTCGCCGATGGCCAGATAGGGCGTAAAGATATAGACATACCGCTGGGCCTGGTCGATGATATCCCGGTAGACGCTCTCGGCCAGACGCTCCTCGTCCAGAGGGCTGTCGGCATAGGGCTGCACCACCCCGTCGGTGGGCGCGGTGCAGGTGGGGCGGAAGGGGCTGTAATCCTCCTCCATGGGGCGGAAAGCGTTCCAGAAATTCAGGAACATGACCGTGAAATTCCACACCGCGTGGCCTTCCAGCCGGACGGCGGCGTCCTTCCAGTAGCCGAACCGTTCCTCTGCGTTGATATACTCATCCGCAAAGTTGGTCCCCCCGTTGTAGGCCACGTTGCCGTCGATGGAAACGATCTTGCGGTGGTCCCGGTGGTTCATCACCAGCGACACCAGAGGCACCACCGGGTTAAAGGGGATGCAGCGGATGTGGGCCCGTTCCAGCCGGACCACAAAGCCCGAGGGCACGGTGGTCAGACAGCCCATATCGTCATAGATCACCCGCACATCCACACCGGCGGCGGCCTTTTCCCGCAGGATATCCTCCACCGCGTTCCACATCTTGCCGGGACGGATGATGAAGGTCTCCAGGAAAATGAACCGCTGGGCCTTGCGCAGATCCTCCAGCAGGTGGGGGAACATCTCCTCGCCGCTGGAATAATACTGCACCGAGGTGTTCTGCCAGGCAGGCCAAGGGCCGTACTTTGCAATATAGCTGTTCAGCTGGCGGGTGCGGGAGGGCAGGTCCGCCACCTGGTCTGGGTGCTGGGCCACCAGCCCGCGGTGGCGGCGGTCCACAGCGGCCATCCGGCGGCGCATCCGGCGGGAGGGGCGCTTGTTGCCCCAGAACAGGTACATCAGACCGCCAAACACCGGCGTAATGCCGATCAGGGCCATCCAGGCGATGGTGTAGGCGGGGTTTTCATCTTTGCGCACCAGGAACAGGATGATCAGCACGCTGAGCGAGGTCATGACGCCATTCAGCCAGGCCGCGTACTCGGTCAGTCGCAGATAGAGGGAGGCCAGCCACACCAGTTCGATGAGGATGAGCAGAAAGGTAATGGTGATCTTATTGACAAAACGGCTGAAGAATTTGACAATGGGCAGTCTGAACATAGCTTCTCCTTCCCTTGCGGGGCCTGCCGGCCGGCCCCGGGACGCTTTCCTTTTCCGACAGTATACCGCCCCTGTGCGCTTTTTGCAAGCCGCCCTCCCCAAAAAGAGACAAAACCGGCCCGTCTGTACACACAGGCGGGCCGGCCGGGGTCTCTTATTCTTTTACGGGCAGCGCAGGCGCTTTCGCGTCCTCATAGCCCACCAGCAGGCCGCCCAGCTCCGCATAGAAGCTGCACAGCGCTCCGCAGGGGACGATCTCGGCCCTGGCGTTCTGCCACACCGCCTCGATCATCAGCTTGAGGCGGCGGGCGGCATTCTCGTTGTCGCAATGGGCGATCTGCACCGGACCGCCGGCATAGCCCTTGGCCTTCATCTCCAGGATGATCCGCTCCAGCACGCCGTGCTCGCCGCGGGTCTTGCAGATCAGATCCAGTTCGCCCTGGGGGCTGGCCTGGCCCAGCACCCGGATCCCCAGCGCCCGGGCCACCACGGCGGCGGTCAGCTTGACGCGGCCGTTGCGGGCGAGGTTGTTGAGGGACTCCAGGCTGAACAGCAGGTGGGTATGCTGGCTGTATGCCTCTGCGTCCTGGCAGATCTCATCAAAGGCGGCATCTGTGGCCGCCAGGGCCGCCATCCGCCGGGCCAGCAGGCACATCTCCGGCCCGGTGGACAGGCTGTCCAGCACAAAGACGCGGGCCCCGGGGTGATTGTCCTGATATTCTTCGGCGGCCATGCGGGCTGCGTTGTTGCAGCCCGACAGGGTGCCGGTGATGGTCACCACAAAGATCTCGTCCGCCCCCTCATAGGCGGCCAGAAAGTCCCCCACATTGGGGCAGGAGGTCGAACTTTTGCCCTTGTAGCTGCGCAAAGCATGGGCCATGGCAAAAGCATCCGTCTCAGGAGCATCCACATACTCCTGCTCATCGGTAATGATCTTCAGGGGCACACAGGCAAAGTCGATCCCCTGCATCCGGCTCAGATTCGATGAGGAATCCACCACGATCTTCCGTTTCATACATACATCTCTCCATTCTGCAGCCGGCAGAGCCAACCGTAGCTTGATTTGATTTCATCATATCAGGTTTTCAATAACTTGTCAACACAATCAAAAAATCTTAACACAAGTTTTTATTTTCGTTTTCTGTTGACATTTCAACGTTTTGCTGTATACTGAAATCATGAATGCTGAAACGAAACGCCGTGTTGCGGCTTCTGCCGCGGGTTTTGCCCTGCCCCGGTATGACCAGCTGCCGACCATGGGGCTGTATCTGGACCAGACCGTCCAATATGTGAACAGCCATTTCCGCACCTTTGCGGGGATGGAGCTGACCGGCTCTATGGTCAGCAACTACGTCAAAAAGGGCCTTATCACCCACCCGGTGCGCAAGAAGTATATGCGGGACCAGATCGCTTACCTCATGTACATCGTGGCGGTCAAGAACGTGCTGTCGATGGAGAACATCCAGATGCTTTTTGCCATCCAGCAGGAGATCAGTACGGCGGAGAGGGCCTACAACACCTTCTGCGCCGAGTTGGAGTCTGCCATTGGCCAGGTGTTCGGCCTGGATGCTGCCCCGCGCCCCACAGACAGCGACCTGACCGAGGAGCAGTACCTTCTGCGCCGTACCATCATCCCGGCCGCCCACAAGATCTATCTGGACTGCTGGTTCGATGCCCTGCGGCAGGAACAGGCCCTCTGGCCCGACATCCTGGACGACCTGAACTGAAAACAAAAATACCCCGGCATTGCTGCCGGGGCGTTTTTTATATTCAGTCGGCTGCGGCGCAGCGGGCCATGATCTCGCTGGCCAGGGCGTCCATCTGGGCTTCGGTGGAAGCCTTGACTGCGCCGTGGATGCTGACGATGTGCTCGCACAGGGTGATCCCCTTCATGCCGGTGAGGGATGCGGTCATCAGCTTGGCGGCCATGGGAGCCCACATGCCGTTCTCCATCAGACCCGCAATGCGGTTCTGGAAGTTCTTGGTCTTGAGGTGGGTCAGGAAGGTCTCCATCGGGGGGAACAGGAATCCGTCGTAGGTAGCGCAGGCCAGCACCATCTTGCCGCAGCGGAACGCCTCAGCCACCGCATAGGACACATCGGTGCGGCACAGGTCGATCTCGGTGACCTTGGCCCCGGCGGCACGCAGCTTTTCAGCCATGGTACGGGCGGCGGCCAGGGTGTGGCCGTGGATGGAAGCCGACGCCACCAGGATCTCGGCGGGCGCCTCGGGCTTGTAGCTGGACCATGTATCGTACAGGTGCAGATAGCCGGTCAGGTCGCCCTTCAGCACGGGGCCGTGCAGGGGGCAGATCTGCGCGATGTCCAGGGCGGCGGCCTTCTTCAGCAGGGCCTGCACCTGGGGGCCGTACTTGCCCACGATGTTCAGGAAGTAGCGGCGGGAATCCTCCACCCAGTTGTCAAAGCTGTCGCCGTCGGCCACCACGCCGAACCGGCCAAAGCCGTCGGCCGAGAAGAGGATCTTCTCGCTGGACTCATAGCTGACCATCACTTCGGGCCAGTGGACCATGGGCGCAAACACAAAGTGCAGGGTGTGGCTGCCCAGTTCCAGGGTATCGCCGTCCTTCACCATCACCTTGCGGCCGGCAGCGATGGCGCCGGGGAAAAAGTTCTCCAGATAGGCAAAGGTCTTGGCGTTGCCCACCACCTGCATGGCGGGGTACTTGGCGGCCAGACGGGCCACATTGGCCGAGTGATCCGGCTCCACATGGGAGACGATCAGATAATCGGGGGCGGCGCCGTCCAGTTCCGCCTCCAGCGCCTCCAGCCAGGCGTCGGTGGCGCGGGCGTCCACCGTATCCAGCACGGCGGTCTTGCTGTCGCGGATCAGGTAGGAGTTGTAGCTGACGCCGGTGGGCACCGGGTACTGGCTCTCAAACAGATCCAGGGTGGTGTCGTTGATGCTGATGCCCAACACAGAATCGGTGACATGGGTCTTGTATACGTTCATGGCGGGTCGTCCTTTCCTTACCATTTTTTCTTATCATTTCCATTTTACTGCAAAGGGCGCCGGGCCGGGGTGGCCGTGACCGGGCCTGCGGCGGCGCCCTGGTTCCTTCGCGGCTGTTATCATACCATATTCATAGGGAAAAAGCAATGCCAAAACCGCTCACGGGATAAAAAATCCGCTCATTCTTCCCCGCCGGTCAGGCTGGCCCGGGGCGGCTGGCCGGGGGCCGCGTCCAGCTCCAGCAGGGCGGCGGCGCTGGCGTCGTCCAGAGACTGCACCGAACGCAGTTTGCGGTTGATGGCCCGGGTGCGGGTGCCGATCAGGTCATCCAGTTCCCGGTCGGACTGACGCAGCCGGTCCTGCAGGCGGGACAGCCCCTTGTCGAACTTCTCAAACTCGGTCTTGACCGCGCCCAGCACCTGCCACACCTCGTTGGAGCGCTTTTGGATGGCCAGCGTCTTGAAGCCCATCTGCAGGCTGTTCAGCAGGGCGGCCATGGTGCTGGGGCCCGCCACATTGACCTGGTAGTCGCGCTGGAGCTTTTCCACCATGCCCAGGTTGACCACTTCGGCATACAGTCCCTCAAAGGGCAGAAACAGGATGCCGAAGTTGGTGGTATAGGGGGGCTCCACATATTTGGTGCGGATGTCTTTGGCCTCGGCGCGGACCACCTGCTCCAGGGCGCGGCGGGCCGCTTCCACGGCCTGGGCGTCCCCCGAGGCATAGGCGTCCTGCAGGTGGGCGTAGGTGTCCCCCGGGAACTTGGAGTCAATGGGCAGCCAGATGTTCTGGCCGTCGGCTCCGGGCAGCCGCACCGCAAATTCCACCCGGTTGGCCGATTCGGGGATGGTGGCCACATTGGTGGCATACTGTTCGGGGGCCAGGATCTCCTCCAGGATGGCACCCAGCTGGATCTCACCCAGGATGCCCCGGGTCTTGACCCCCGACAGCACCTGTTTGAGGCCGCCCACATCGGCGGCCAGGGTCTGCATCTCACCCAGGCCCTTGTACACCTGCTCCAGCTGGTCGCTGACCGTCCGGAAGCTCTCGCTGACCCGTTTTTGCAGGGAATCCTGGAGCTGCTCGTCCACCGTATGGCGGATCTCCTCCAGCTTCCTGGCGCTCTCCGCCCGGACGGCGTCCATCCCCTCGGTCATGGTGCGGCGCATATCCTCCAGCTTCTGGCTGTTGGACAGTTCCAGAGTGCGCAGGCGGCTCTCCAGGGTGCGCTCCATGCTCTGGACCCGGCCCTCCAGGTTTTTCTGCTGGACCCCCTGGCTGTCGGTCATCTGGCGGGCCATGCCCTCCACCGCATCCTTGACCCCCCGGATGGCCGCATAGTTCTGGTCGGCCAGGGCGGCCTGGCTGGCCCGCAGTCTCCGGTCAAAGTCGGCAGCCTGGGCGGCCAGCTGTTCGGACAGCCAGTGTTCCATCTCCTCCCGGGCGTTGTCATCGGGGCGGCGGCTGCGCAGCAGCAGCACCACCAGCAGGATATCGCCCACCACGAGCAGCAGGCAGAGTACAATGCTCATTTCCATCATATACCTTTCCTGGTCAATCCAATTCTTCGTAGCACAGAGTCTCTTTGGTGCTGACCACCTGGTCCCCGTACAGGCCCACGCCGTCGGCCTCCACCTCGCCGGTCTGGTTGTCGTAGGGGTCCGCCCGGAAACCGTACATGGGCGAATCGAAAGGCGCGCCAAAGGCCCGGTTGGCCACCATCCGGCCGGGGTCCAGGCTGCCAAAGTAGTGGCGGCGCAGCTCCTCCTCCCCTGCCCGGGCCATCGAGGCCCCATACGAGCAGTCGGCGTACATCCAGCCCCAGGGCTCGATGTAGAACTTGGCCCAGTCATGGCAGCCGCACTTGCCCGGTCCCACCGCCAGGCCGCTCTGCCACTTAGCTGGGATGCCCGCAATGCGGCAGAGGGTGATGAAGGTCAGGGCCATCACGCCGCAGTCCCCCCGGCGGTCGGCAGCGCAGCAGGTGGGGATGTCCTCCAGCACAAAGTAGGAGGGCTGGTAATGGTAGCGGACGTTCAGGGTGATGTAGTCATAGAAACGCCGGGCCTTTTCCACCGGGCTGGTGACCCCCTGGGTCAGCTGGGCCGCCAGCGCCCGCAGGAAGGGGGTGAATACGATGTGGGGCGGCTCCTCGGCGGTGTCAAAGCTGGGCTGGGTGCTGTCGGGCACCGCGTCCATCGGCTCGATGTAGCGGGCGGTGCTGATGTAGCTGTACCGCGCCGTAAAGAAGCGGTTCTCGGTCAGGTCGGCCTCCCAATAGGCGGTGCGCTGGGGCACGTCGGCCAGGGCAATGAGGGTGGGCTGCACCGACCATTCCTCCAGCCGGATGTCGCTCTGGGCCCGGCAGGCCGCCGGCAGGGGCAGCCAGGCCCGCACATGGACGCTGTCCCGGCCCTCGGCTTTGGCCCTGGCCAGCGCCCGGGCAAAGGCCTGGTCCGACATCCCCACCCCTGTGGCCAGGGTGATGCGCGCACGGGCAGACCCCCGCTGCTTCATCTTTTGGTGCACCGCCCTGCGGCGGGCCAGGGCCTGGCCGTCCCGGGGCGGGGGCGATGCCTGCCGGGCCGCAAAGCTGGGGTCGGTGTCCAGCAGCGTCTCATCGAACCGGTCCAGGTAGTGCTTTTCCCCTTCCACAAAGCGCCAGTCCACCCGGCCGGCCCGCTCCAGGGCCTGCAGCTCCTCCAGAGTGAAATCCGGCACTCTGGCCTGCATTTTGGCCACGGCCTGCTGTTGGTCGTAAGGGTACTCCAGGGGCAGACGGCGCATGATCTCCCGCTGCGCCGTCATCGCTTCCCGCTGGCCGTCCGGCCCGCGGGGGGTGGGGTTGGCGGCCAGGCCCGGGCCGTTCTGGGTGGCGGACCAGTCCTCGGCCAGCCGTTCATCGATCCGGGCGATGGCCTCGGCAAAATACCCTGCGGCCTTGAGTCTGGCGATATCGCCGGGCAGGCCCTCATTCAGGCTGCGGAAAGTTTCATTGAGATCTCGGGGCATAAAATCACCTCTCTTTTGGGATGGGTCACCGCTCTGTCTTACCCGCCTGCGTGCCGTGCAGCCACCGCCTGTTCCCAGAAGGCGGCTGCCTGGTACAGCCAGCCCTCCGCGTCGGTGCCGGTGCCGGTGGCGCTGCCGTGGGGCGCATTGTCAAACACCAGCATCTGGTGCATGACGCCATGGGCCTCCAGAGCCCGGTCCAGCGCGGGGCTCTGCAGGGGGAAGAAGATCCCCTTCAGGGTATTGTCATTCCGGCCATACCATTGGAAGGTGGGCGGGAAATCGGAACTCACTTCCGCCGCCACCTCGATGTTGTAATAGTAGTCCCCCGGCGCCAGGTGGTCCCCCGGCTCCGCCCCGTCGTAGAGGTAAAAGAAGGCGGGTTTGCTGTACATATAATTGATGATGGGGTAGGCCAGCAGCAGCGCCCCGGGCTTGGGCAGGCCGTAATTGCTGTATCCCATCCGGTCGGTGCCAAAGATGGCGCACAGCTGCCCCCCTGCCGAGTGGCCCACCAGGGCATAGTCCTCGGCCTGGACCTCAAACTTCTCGGCGTTCTCGGTGATGAACTGCACCGCCCGCACCAGGTCCTTGTAGTTGGCGTTGTCTTTCAGGTCGCGCCCGATGCGGTAGCGCAGGATAAAGGCCCCATAGCCCATCTCGTGCAGCTGGCTGACCGCCCCGCAGGCCTCCTTGACCACCGACGTGCGCTCGAACATATTGCCCGCCAGTACCAGGGCATATTTGGCGCCGGGCTGGGTGGCAGGGAAATAATACAGCTCCACCTCAGCCAGGGAGGGGTCTGCCGCGATCTCCTCGGGGGTATAGATCGGGTAGGTGACCTGCACTCCCTGATTATAGTTGTCGATGATGAGGTTCAGCCCGGCCACGCCGTCCTCCACCGTGGATCCGATGAACCGGCGCAGCGTCCAGTGGCCGTACATCCAGGGTTGTTCGGGCAGCAGGTCTCCCCTGTCCCATGTATTGACCCCCGAACCCATGATCCCCTCATTGGCCCGCATCTCGGCCACCGTGGTGTCAGGGGTCACATGGGGGGCGCCGGCTGCCTGTGCAGGCATCAGCAGCGCTGCCGCCAGCATCGCCAGGGCCGCGCCGGCACAAAGCCTCTTTTGGATCTTGCCTGTGATCGTCATAAGAAGTACCTTTCTTTCCTGTCATCTCTCCGCCAGCCGGCGGCGCAGTTTCTTCTATTGTACCCTCCAAAGGGCTCCTTGTCAAAACATTTACAAAACCGTCGCATTGTGCTTTGGGGCGAAATCTGCTATACTGTTGCTGTGCCCTTTGATTTTGGTTGCAAAGGAGGAGGTCCTTTTTATGTGGACACGCAAACTTTTAAAGACCAACGCCAAACATGTGCTGAGCCGCAGCTACTGGCAGGTCTTTCTCGCCTGCCTCATCACTTCCCTGCTGTGCGGCACCATCGAGCTGCGGTACAACGTCGGCTCGAACAGCGCATCCAGCCTGCCCCAGGAAGCCGCCCAGCTGGCCAGCAATCAGGGTTTTCCCTATTCCCTGCTGCTGCCCTATCTTTTCACGCTGGGCACCCTGGCCATCCTGCTGTTCCTCTTTGCGGCGCTGTGCTGGACCATCCTGGTCAGCCCGGCCATCCAGGTGGGACTAAACCGCTACCTGCTGTTCAACCGCACCGCTCCCGCCCGGCTGGGCATGCTGTTTTCCAGCTTTACCTATGGCTATTGGAACACGGTGTGGGTCATGTTCCTTCTCAACCTGAAGATCGTCTTGTGGAGCCTGCTGCTGATCGTTCCCGGCATCGTCAAGTCCTACCAGTACCGTTTCGTCGGCTGGCTGCTGGCTGAAAATCCCGGCATGGACGCCAGCCGCGCCTTTGAGATCAGCACCATGATGACCGACGGCGAAAAGTGGAACATCTTTGTGCTGGACCTGTCCTTCCTGGGATGGAACCTGCTGGGCAGCCTGCTGCTGGGCATCGGCGTCCTGTTTGTGCAGCCCTATACCTCAACCACCAATGCCGAGCTCTACGCAGCCATGCGGGCCAAAGTGATCGCCTCCGGCTATGTCACCGAGGCCGAGCTGCAGGGCGCTCCCATCGATTTCTGATACGAAAGAACGGACGAATTTTCATGGAACAGGAAATGACGATCCGGCCCATGCGGCCAGAGGACTGGCCCCAGGTGGCCGAGATCTATACCCAGGGCATCGCCACCGAACACGCCACCTTCCAGACTGCCTGTCCCCCTTACCGGGCGTGGGATGCCTCCCACATCCGGGAGTGCCGGCTGGTGATCCTGGCCCCCGACGGGGCCATCGCGGGGTGGGCGGTGCTGTCCCGGGTGAATATGCGCTGGTGCTACCGGGGGGTGGCCGAGGTGAGCATCTATGTGGGGGAGCGCTACCGCGGCCACGGCTACGGATACCACCTGCTGACCGCCCTGTGCCGCGAGGCCGAGGCCGCCGGCTACTGGACCCTGCAGTCCACCGTCCTCCAGGACAACGAGGCCAGCCGGCGCCTGCACGCCAAATGCGGATTCCGGGTGGTGGGCCGCCGGGAGCGGATCGCCCGGGACTGTCACGGCCGCTGGCTGGACACCTGGCTGATGGAGCGGCGCTGTGCCGCCGACGAGCCCCCGGGATACATCAAGCTTTAAACACAAAAAAGCCTGTGCCTTTTAAAGGGCACAGGCTTTTGTCTTGTATGGGTGTAAAAGGGGGCTCACACGCAGATGGCCTTCTGATGGTTGCGGTAGAGCGCCTCCAGCACCGCGCAGTATTTGTCGGCGATGCAGACGATGACCGCCTCCCGGCACCGGGGCGCGTGGAGCAAAGTCAAGGGCCACATATGGCTGCGGATGATGTTGCGCACCTTGGGGCTGAGGGAAAAGCACCGCTCGGCGTTCTCTCTGGCCAGCAGCGGGTGGATGAAACCGTGCATCTTGAAGATGCTGCGCAGCCCGCTGCACAGCTGGAACCGACCTGCACAGTGCCAGTCGTAGAGATAAAAATCGTGCAGCAGCGCCCCCACCGCCAGCGCAGTCTCGTCCGCGCCGAGGTGGAACCGCCGGTTGATCCAGAAGCTCACCCGGGCCACGTTCCAGCAATGCTGGTAGGTGGTCACACTGCCGTGCTGGATGTAGTTGTCCATCTCCAGCACACGGGGGTCCTTTTCGTAGGCTTGCAGGATGCCCCGCAGGCAGCTGTGTTCTGTTTCAGACAGGATCATAGGTTTCCTCCCTAAGATAGGCCCCGGGCCGCCGTCAGGAACGCAGCTGCACCGGGGATGAATCCCCAAAATATTCCGCTTGTGAAGGGTTTTCGCGGCGCAGGGTCAGATCCACCACATACTGGACCCCATCCCCCAGCGCCTCCAGGTCGGCCAGCTTGGCCTGGGCCGAGGCCTGGTCCGGATACCATTGCAGCAGGAAGAAGTTTTCGGCTTCCACCCCATAGTACAGCCATGCGCCGTCGGCGCGCAGCAGATCCTCCAGGTGGTCCACATGGTCCCCGTCCAAAAGGCCCAGTCCCTCCTCTGCATAGAGGGTCTCAGGCTCCACCTGCAGTTTCTCGATCACCCGGATCGAGCTGTCCAGATATTCGTCCTGGGGGATGGCCTTGCCCGACTTCTCCCATCCGGTCAGGAAAGCCTGCAGCAGCAGGCCCTTCACCGATATCCTGGGCTGGTCATCACGGAACGGCATATCTCTCGCTCTCCTTTGCCGTACAGAGCGGATGCCCTCCGCTCCATAGTATACAAAAACAGGTGGCCCGTGTCAATCGGTTTCCACAATCTTTTCATCGTATTTACGAAAAAGTCGTCTTTCCCTTACGGGTGGAAGTCCAAGGTCTCCCCCAGCCACTCGCAGGCCAGCGCAAACCAGTGGGCCGCATGGGGCAGCGGGGTGTTGACCTCGGCGGTGCAGACGCTCAGACCGTGGACGCCGTGAGGGAACAGATGCGCTTCACAGGGCACCTGGGCCTTGCGCAGGGCGGACACCAGCAGCAGGGTGTTCTCCACCGGCACGGTGCTGTCGTCCATGGTATGCCACACAAAGACCGGGGGCGTGCGGGAGGTGATCTTGTCCTCCAGGCCAAAGGCCAGGTGGCTGGCCTCATCCCGGCTGCCGCTGAGCTGCACGAAGCTGCCCCGATGGGCGCAGGGACCGGCGCTCACCACCGGATAACCCAAAATCAGGGCGTCGGGGCGCTGCTGGCCAGCCGGCAGCGCAGGGTCGGGCAGGTCCAGCACAGCCGAGGACAGCGCCAGGTGCCCCCCTGCCGAAAAACCGCACACCGCGATCTTGTCCGGACAGATGCCCCACTCGGCCGCATGGGCCCGCAGGGCGGCCAGCGCCCCGTTCACCTGGGCCAGGGGGCGGTAATCCCGGGCCTGTTCGCCCACGCTGTAATGCAGCACCGCCGCATGGTAGCCCGCTGCCAAAAAGCGGAGAGCCACCGGGTCCCCTTCCCGGGGGCTGACGTGTTCATAGCCGCCGCCCGGGATCACCAACACCAAAGGCCGGATCTGGAACAGGGGCATGGCCTGCTCTGCATCCCGCAGATAGACCGTCAGCCGGCTGCCGCAGGGGTTCAACGTCTCGATCTTCATCTTTTTATCCTCCCATCTATACGACCTGGATGGTCTGCCTGCCCCTTATTGTACCTCACAGCGCCCCGGCTGGAAAGGGGGATTTTTAAACTTTTTATGAAGGAAGCCCCTTCCCTCTTGATTTTCAGGTCAAAACGGTGTATATTAGCACTCGTAAACTATGAGTGCTAACTACCCATACCAGAAAAGAGGTTTTTGCTATGGCAATGCAGCCGTTCCAGGCCGAAAGCAAAAAGCTGATGGACCTGATGATCAATTCGATCTATACCAACAAGGAGATCTTCCTGCGGGAGCTGATCTCCAATGCCTCCGACGCCATCGACAAGCTCTATTTCAAGAGCCTGACCGACACCTCGGTGGGGATGGACCGGGAGGATTTCCGCATCCTGCTGACGCTGGACAAGGACGCCCGCATGCTGACCGTATCGGACAACGGCATCGGCATGACCCGGGAGGAGCTGGAGCAGAACCTGGGCACCATCGCCCACTCGGGCAGCCAGGACTTCAAGGCCGAAAACGTGGATGAGAACATCGACATCATCGGCCAGTTCGGCGTGGGCTTCTACTCCGCCTTTATGGTAGCCGACCGGGTCACCGTCATCTCGAAGGCCTACGGCAGCGACCAGGCCTGGCAGTGGGAGTCCAGCGGGGTGGAAGGCTATGAGATCACCCCCGCCGAAAAGGAGACCGCCGGCACCGATATCATCCTGCACATCAAGCCCAACACCGACGCCGACAACTACGACAACTATGTGTCCGAGTACGGCGTGGCCGCCATCGTCAAGAAGTACAGCGACTACATCCGCTACCCCATCCAGATGGAGCGCACCAAGAGCCGCCAGAAGCCCGAACCCGATCCCAAGCCCGAGGACTACAAGCCCGAGTGGGAGGAGTACACCGAGCTGGAGACCCTGAACAGCATGGTCCCCATCTGGAAGAAGCAGAAGAGCGAGGTCACCGACGCCGAGTACAACGAGTTCTATAAGAACCGCTTCGGGGATTATGCCGACCCGGCCCGGGTGATCGTCAGCCGCACCGAGGGCACCGCCAACTACAACGCCCTGCTGTTCGTGCCCGGCCACCGGCCCTACGATTTCTACACCAAAGAGTACGAAAAGGGCTTGGCCCTGTATGCCTCGGGCGTCCTGATCATGGACAAGTGCGCCGACCTGCTGCCCGATTACTTCAGCTTTATCAAGGGCGTGGTGGACAGCCAGGACCTGAGCCTCAACATCAGCCGTGAGACCCTCCAGAAGGACAGCCAGCTCAAGCTGATCCACAACGCCCTGGAGAAGAAGATCAAGAACGAGCTGAACGCCATGCTGGTCAACGACCGGGAGAAGTACGAAGCCTTCTGGAAGGAGTTCGGCCGCCAGATCAAGTTCGGCGTCTACTCCGACTACGGGATGCACACCGAGCTGCTCCGGGGCCTGCTGCTGTTCTACTCCGCCAAGGAGCAGAAGATGGTCACCCTGCAGGAGTATGTGGACAAGATGCCCGCCGAGCAGAAGTACATCTACTTCGCCGCCGGCGACTCGGCCGACCGGCTGGCCAAGCTGCCCGCCGCCTCCCTGGTGCTGGACAAGGGCTATGACCTGCTGCTGCTGACCGAGGACGTGGACGAGTTCTGCTTCCAGATCATGCACAGCTTCCCCCGCAAGGATGCCGAGGGCAAGGACGGCACCGTGGAGTTCAAGAACATCAACGGCAGCGACCTGGGCCTTGAGACCGACGAGGAGAAGAAGGCCGCCGAGGACGCCACCGCCGAGAACAAGTCCCTGTTCGACGCCATGAAGGCCGCCCTGGAGGGCAAGGTCAAGGAAGTCAAGGTCTCCACCCGGCTGAAGGACCACCCGGTCTGCCTGTCGTCGGAGGGTCCCCTGTCCATTGAGATGGAGAAGGTCCTGTCCCGCCAGCCCGGCAGCGAGGATGTCAAGAGCGACAAGGTGCTGGAGGTCAACGCCAGCCACCCGGTCTTTGCAGCCCTCAAAGCCGCCCAGGAGGCCGGCGACACCGACAAGGTGAACCAGTACAGTCAGATCCTCTATGCCCAGGCCCAGCTGATCGAGGGTCTGCCGGTGGACGACCCTGTCGCCTACGCCGACGCCGTCTGCGCCCTCATGAAATAACAGGAGGGCCGCGCACACCGTCCATCCCGGCCAGGATCAAAAATTTTTCCTCTCTTATAAGAAAGCCTTAACAAACGAGCCGTGTTCCATTATAATAAAGGGGAACACGGCTTTTTTGTGCCGTTTTGTCAGGAGGTTTCATCACGATGCAGCCGGAGCACAAACACTATTTTGCCCGCATCCCCACCATTTTCCTGTTGGTCCTGCTGGGCACCGTCCCCTGGCTGGCGGTGGTTTTGTTTATCCTGCGGACCATCGACCGGGATGCGGAAAAGAAAGAGCGGAATGCCTTTCAGGAGAGCCAGTTCGCAGGCACCGCTTTCCGCCCCCAAGAGGCCGGCGCCCCAAAGGCAGCCTACGATTACAGTGTCCACTATACCCCCGACGGCATGACGGCCGACGAACAGCGCAAGTCCCGCCGCCGCCAGCAGACCCTGATCAAGTGGTGCACTGTCCTGGGAGGCCTTGTGCTGCTGGCCGGGGTGCTCAGCCTGCCGGAGAGCATCTATTATAGCCTGTGGAACGATGTGTTCTCCAATCTGACCATGATCGTGGGCGGCGGGGGCGCGCTGGCCCTGGGCCTGGTGATCCGCCGGAGCCGCCGGCTGGAACGCCAGCTGGACAAGGTGGTGGGCGGCCGGGACAACATCCCCCTGGACGAGCTGTTCGCGGCGGCAGGCCTGACCGAAAAAGAGGGCCGCAAGGTGCTGGAAAACGCCATCGACCACGGCTATTTCGGCACGGATGCTTACATCGACAACCGCACCGGCTTTCTGGTAGTGCGGGGCCCGGCCCCCATCCCTGCCCAGCCCGCTCCCGAGCCCCAACCCGACGCCGGCGGGGAGACCCAGTACCAGAAACTGCTGCGCCAGCTGCATCAGGCCGGACAGGCCATCACCGACCCCGACATGAAGGGCAAGGCCGACCGGCTGGAGCAGGTCAGCGCTCGCATCTTCGCCCTGGCCGAGGCCGACCCGGACAAGGAGGAGCAGCTGCGCAAGTTTACCAGCTACTACCTGCCCACCTCCCTCAAGCTGCTGCACACTTACGCCCAGCTGGACAGCCAGGGGGTGGACGGTGAGAACATCGCCAAAACCAAGCAGAGCATCGAGCGCTCACTCGACCTGCTGGTCACCGCCTTTGAAAACCAGCTGGACAAGCTGTTCCAGTCGGACGCCCTGGACGTGTCGGCGGACATCGCCGCCCTGGAAGGGATGCTGAGCCTGGACGGACTGTCGGGACACAGCGACTTCACCTCCAACCCCTCATAAAGGAGAGCCTATGCCGCATATCATCGAGATCAACGACCTGTCCGATCCCGCCCTGGACGTATTTGCACGCCTGACCCAGGCCCAGCTGCGCAGCCGCCTGGAGCCGGAAAAAGGGGTCTTTATTGCCGAGAGCCCCAAGGTCATTGCGCGGGCCCTGGACGCGGGGCTGCTTCCCCTTTCCCTGCTGATGGAGCGGCGGAAGATCGAGGGTCCGGCCCAGGAGATCCTGGCCCGCTGCCCGGCTGATACCCCCGTCTACACCGCCGACCGGGATATCCTGACGGCCCTCACCGGCTACCAGCTGACCCGCGGAGTACTGGCGGCCTTCCACCGTCCCGCCCTGCCCGGCGTGGAAGTTCTGTGCCGGGACGCCCGCCGGGTGGCGGTGCTGGAAAACATTGTGGATTCCACCAACATCGGGGCCATCTTCCGTTCAGCGGCAGCGCTGCACATCGATGCAGTGCTGGTGACCCCCTCCTGCTGCGACCCCCTGTGCCGCCGGGCAGTGCGGGTGAGCATGGGCACCGTCTTTCAGGTGCCCTGGACCCGGATCGGCGCCGAGCCCGCCGACTGGCCCATTGCCGGCCTGGCCCGGCTGAAGGCTCTTGGTTTCAAGACCGCCGCCCTGGCCCTGACCGACCGTTCGGTGTCCATCGACGACCCCGCCCTGATGGCCGAACCCCGGCTGGCCCTGGTGCTGGGCACCGAAGGGGACGGCCTGACCGCCGACACCATCGCCCACTGCGACTACACCGCCAGGATCCCCATGTCCCACGGTGTGGACAGCCTGAACGTAGCGGCCGCCAGCGCCGTGGCCTTCTGGCAGCTCCGGGCGAGGGACTGAGGTTTTCTGCAAAAGGAGGTTTTCCTATGGAGATCGTCATCCTCATTGCCGCCGCACTGGCCGTCTGCGGCGCCATGCTGCTGCGGGGCAAGGCCTGGCAGTCCTTCATCGACCGCCACACCGGCGGCAGGGACAACAAAAACAACTGAATCCTGCCCTGGAAGCCGCAAAGGAGTACCTTTATGAAGCCTGCTTTTTTGGACCGCCTGCTGAATGCGCTGGCGCTGCTGGTGCTGGCGGGGATCAGTGTGTTTTTGGCTGCCCGCTGGCAGGCCCTGCCCAGCCGGGTGCCCATGCACTACAACGCCTTTGGCGAGATCGACCGGTGGGGCAGCAAGACCAGTCTGGCAGCGCTGCTGGGTGTGGCCTGGGTCCTCTATGGGCTGCTGTCGGTGATCGGCCGTTTCCCCGCCCTGTGGAATACCGGGGGCCTGCAGATCACCGAGGCAAACCAGGCCCGGGTCTATGCCGCCCTGCTCCACCTGCTCAGCAGCACCAAGCTGCTGATGGCCCTTGTGTTCGGCTTTCTGGCCCTCTGCTCCATCCTGGCCCGGCCGCTGCCGGCTTGGTTCATGCCGGTGACGCTGGCCCTTTTGCTGGGCAATCTGGGCGGGTGGATGCTGCGGGCCTACCGCAGCCAATGACCGCAACGAAAGGAGTCTTTATGGAATCCGTCATCCTCTATGGCAGCCAGTACGGAACCACCCGGCGCTACGCCGAAGCCCTAGGCCGGATGTCCGGCCTGCCCGTCCACAACGCGCAGCACAAGCCAGACCTTGCGGGATGCAGACTGGCAGTCCACCTGGGGGGACTGTATGCCGGCGGGGTCAAAGGGCTCAAGCAGACCTTGCAGGCCCTGCCCCAGGACGCCCGGCTGATGATCGTCACGGTGGGTCTGGCCGACCCCGCCGACCCGGCCAACGTCGCCAACATCCGCCGCTCCATCTCCCTGCAGGTGCCCCCGGCGGTGCTGGCGCGCAGCCAGATCTTCCATCTGCGGGGCGGCATCGATTACAGTAAGCTGAACCTGATGCACAAGACCATGATGTCCCTTTTGTGCAGCCACGCCAAAAAGCTGCCCCCCGAAAAGCAGAACGCCGAGACCCGGGCCATGCTGGAAACCTACGGCAAACAGGTGGATTTCGTGGACGAAAGCACCCTGGACCCTGTCCTTGCGGCCATCCGGGAGGCTCTGTCATGAAGATCCTCACGGTGTGCGGCAGCCTGCGCTTCACCCGCCAAATGATGGAGATCACCGAAAGGAGATCTTATACTACACCGACCTGCTACTACACCGACCTGCGCCCCGAAAGCGCAGACCCCTGAAAGGAGAGTTTTTGTATGATCCGCCCATTTCAGCCGGAAGACCTGGACGCCGTCGTACGCCTTTGGCTGGACGCCAACATCCAGGCCCACAGCTTTATCCCCCGCTCGTACTGGGAAGAGCAGCGGGAAGCCGTGCGGGCCGCTCTGCCCCGGGCAGAGGTCTATGTGCACCAGGACCAGGCCGGCCAAATCGATGGCTTCATCGGCCTTGTGGGACAGTGGATCGAGGGGATCTTTGTGAGCCAGGACGCCCGCAGCCAGGGAGTAGGCCGGCTGCTGCTGGACTGCGCCAAAGAACACAAGCCTGCCCTGCGGCTCCACGCCTATCAAAAGAACCCCCGCGCCCTGGATTTTTACCGCCGGGAAGGGTTTGAGATCCTGGGACAGGGCATCGATCCCGCCACCGGCCAGGAAGAATACACCATGGGCTGGCAGGCCGCCGCCCACAAAAAAGCGCCGCCCGAAGGCGGCGCATAAACGCGATCCCTTACAAGCCGGCAGACGCCGGCTTTTCTTTTTGGGCGGCGGGTCAGATCAGGCCCAGCCGGCGGAACGCCACGGCGATGCCGTCCTCGTCCACCGAGGGGCAGGTGAAGGTGCAGCGGGCCTTGAGGGCCTCGGCGCCGTTCTCCATGCAGCAGCTGACCCCGGCCACATCGGCCATTTCCAGGTCGTTCTCGCTGTCCCCAAAGGCCACCGCCGCAGAGGTGGGCAGACCGCAGAAATCGCAGATCCGGCGGATGCCTTCCCCCTTGTTGAACTTGCGGTTGATCAGCTCGCCGCTGACAAAGCCCTGACGCTGCGCAGGACCCCCGGCCTCGCAAAAGAGGAACTGATCCTCATAGGCGGCCCTGGCCTGGGCCAGGCAATCCCGGCCCGGGGCTATGTAGCAGATCTTGTAGATCGGCTCCCCCTTGTATTCCTCCAGCGGGCGGATCAGCATTCCGTCCGCAAAAGCCTGACGCCAGCGCTCCAGTTCGCTGTTCACGGCGTCGGGGCGCTGGGCCTGGTAGGAGGCCAGCCGCTCCATCATCTGGCCGCCCCCGTAGGTGGCGTCCCTGGCCTCCAGGGTGCACTCCACCCCGCTTGCCTCCAGCACCGCACGCACTCCGTCGCTCTGGGCCTTGTCCATGGGGCAGTCAAACAGGACGGTGTCCCCGCACACCACATAGCCCCCCGCGCTGCACACATAGCCGTCAAAGCCATAGCGCAGCACCGGGGAGGTCATTTTGTAGTTGCGGCCGGTGCACAAAAACACCTTGTGGCCATTGGCCTGCGCCTGGCGCACCGCCTCCACCGCGCTGGCCGGGGCTTCCATCCGCCCCGGCTGGATGAAGGTGCCGTCGATATCCAAAAAAATCAGTCGTTTGTCCATATCCGATCCCTCACAATGTTCTTACAAAAAGGGCAGCACGCCCATCCGGGCTGCCCGCACTGCCAAACCGATCACCAGCGCCGCCAGCGCCAGCACCACAGCCGCCCGGCTGCCCGGCTCCTCCTCTCTGGAGGTGCGGGAACGGCGGGCCGGCTCCCTGGCCGGGGCCGCCTTGCGTGCGGCGCGGGAGCGGGCAGGGGCTGCGCTCTCCCGGGACGGCGTGCCTGCGGCGCTGCGGCTGCCCTTCTGGCGGGCTGCGGCGGCCTTCTGACGGGCCTCCCCGGTGGGATAGACCCGCACTTCGGGGGCCGGATCTTCCGGCGCAGGCGGCTGATCGGGGGGCGGAGCCGGTTCCCTGCCCCCTACGCCGCACCGGCGCAGGTAATCCCGTGAGAGCTGGTAATACTTGGCCAGCTCCTTTTCGCTGAAAGCGGTGCCCGCATAGGCGTCCTCGATGCACTCCACCGCCTCATCGAACAGGATGGCCGCCTGGCCCCCTGCCGCCCGGTCCGAGGCGTGGGCCGCTTCGTTGCGGGCGGTGCGCACCGCGTTGCAGGCCCTGCGGGCCGCGCCCGGGTGGGCCGTGCTGCCCAGCAGATCCAGAGGCTGCGCGGCGTCGCTTTCGGGGTCCAGCAGCACCCGCATACACAGGGTGGTATCCAGCTGCTGCCAGCTGGTCTTGCGGCTGACGTCGGGCATATGGCCGTAGTAGGTGGGGCTCTCCTCCTGGCGGCGTGCGATGTGCTCCAGCAGGGAGTCAAAGCTGTGGGGCCCGGGTTTGGCGTCCCAGTGCCAGCGCAGGATGCGGCGGCTGATCTCATCGCAGGACGCCTTGATCTCAAAGGCCGCCTGCAAATAGGCTTCAGGCATACTCTCCCCTCCCTTCTGTTCCGATCCCGGCTCTGAAAAACCTGCCGGGAAAGGACGCTCCGACCCAAAACAGGGGGAGCGGTCAAAACACGCTCCCCCTGGGCGGGCTGGTTCAGATAAAGAACTGATAGTAAATAAAGCCATACAGGGCGATGCCCGCGCAGATCAGGGCGGTGACCGGCGGCACCCAGCGGATGATATTTTCCGCCATGGGGTCGCGGTCGTCCTCCTCATCCTCCTCGTCCTCCCGGACGGGGGCGGGACGGGGACGGTGGGCAGGCTTTTCCTCTGCCCAGCGGTCCGCCGCCGGGACGGCCCGTGTGGCATCCTCCGGCTGCTGTTCCGGCTCAGGCTCCTCCGGCTGGGCCGGGGGCGCGCTGGGCTGGGTGAAGAGCCGTGTCTCCTGGCTGGCCCGCGTCTCCTGACGGCGGGCAGGCTGCACCGGCTCAAAGGCGCGGGTACCGCCCATCTCGGCAGCTCCGGCAATGCGGGTGGGCTCTGCCTCGGCCTCGGGGGCAGGCAGATCCTCCTCGGGGGGCTGCTCCGGCTGCATCAGGGTGTTCAGGGCGTTTTGCAGCAGGATCCGGTCCGAGCCGCACTCGCTGCAGTAGACCGTGTCCTCCTCCTTGGGATGGAAGGCGCCGCAGGCGCAGTACCAGCCACAGTCCAGCACCTGGGGGGCGTACACCATCCCCTTGCGGCCCATCCGTTCTTCCAGGGCGGCGGCCAGGTCTTCCGGCAGGCGGCGGGGGGCAGGCAGCCGCACCCGCTTGATATTGTCCAGGCGGACCACACGCTTGCCGTTGTAGACGTTCTTGAGCACCACGTCCACGCTGGTGATGGGCTTTTGGGTGATGAACACCGCATCGTCCATGCCGAACAGCTCCCCGGGCTTGATATCCAGGCCCTGGTAAGCGAACTCATCCTCACAGAGGATCTCTCCTCCGGTGGTCTTGCACTTGAAACGGACGTCCAGGGCGGTCAGATTCACCCGGGAAATGTTCTTGAACGTCAGGCAGACTGCGCGGTCCCCGCTGATGCTGCCCTTGAGCAGCTCCACCCGGACAAACTGCACCGGGCTGCCCGGCGTATAGTAGTTGGCTCTGGTTTGGGCAATGGGATCAAAGCTCTCCTCCACAACACTCAACTCCTTCCCTCTCTATGGCGGGGCGGGCTCACTGCCCGTCCGGTTTGGGGTCGTCCTGGCCGGGAGCACTCTCCCCGGGGATATCCACCGGGCCGGCGGGGGGCTCGTTCTCAGGCAGAGGCTGCTGTGCAGGCTCGGCCTCAGCTGCTCTGGACTCATCCGGAGCAGGCTGCTGCGCAGGGGCGGGCTGGGCCTCATCCTTGCGCGGGGGCAGCGTCTCGCCCCGCATGATGGCATTGAACTCGGCCTCGTTCAGCTTCTCGCGCTGGATCAAAGCCTGTGCCAGGGCGTGCAGCTGGTCGATGTGCTCGGTCAGGGTGCGGCGGCAGGTCTCGTAAGCCTCGTCGATGATGTCCCGGATCTCGCTGTCGATCTCGGCGGCGGTGGTCTCACTGTACCCCTTGCCCTGGCCAAAGTCACGGCCCAGGAAGGTCTCCTCCTGGGAGGTGCCGTAGACCACGGGGCCCAGCCGCTCCGAGAAACCGTAGCGGGTGATCATCTGGCGGGCGATGTTGGTGGCCTGCTGCAGGTCGTTGGAAGCGCCGGTCGAGACGTCATCCAGGATCAGCTGCTCGGCCACGCGGCCGCCCAGGCTGGAAACGATGTCCTCGAACATCTCCCCCTTGGTGACGTAGGAGCGGTCCTTTTCGGGCAGATACATGGTGTAGCCGCCGGCCTGGCCGCGGGGGATAATGGTGATCTCATGCACGCGGGGATGGTGCTTGCAGTAGAAGCCTGCCACTGCGTGGCCCGCCTCGTGATAGGCGGTCAGCTTCTTTTCCTCGGGGGTGACCACCCGGCTCTTCTTCTCGGGGCCTGCCATCACCTTCATGGAGGCTTCTTCGATGTCCTCCATGGTGATGGCCTTGCGGTTGCGGCGGGCCGCCAGCAGGGCCGCCTCATTGACCAGGTTCTCCAGGTCCGCACCGGCAAAGCCGGCGGTGCGCTGGGCGATGACCTTGAGGGACACGTCGGGTGCCAGAGGCTTTTTGCGGGTGTGCACCTTGAGGATCTCCTCACGGCCCTTGACGTCGGGCAGGCCCACATAGACCTGGCGGTCAAAGCGGCCGGGACGCAGCAGGGCCTTGTCCAGGATGTCGGCGCGGTTGGTGGCCGCCATGACAATGATGCCGTCGTTGGCCTCAAAGCCGTCCATCTCCACCAGCAGCTGGTTCAGGGTCTGCTCGCGCTCGTCGTGGCCGCCGCCCAGGCCGGCGCCGCGCTGGCGGCCCACGGCGTCGATCTCGTCGATGAAGATGATGCAGGGCATACTCTTTTTGGCCTTGTCGAACAGGTCGCGCACACGGGATGCGCCCACACCCACATACATCTCCACAAAGTCGGAACCGGAAATGGAGTAGAAGGGCACCCCCGCCTCGCCGGCACAGGCCCGGGCCAGCAGGGTCTTACCGGTGCCCGGAGGGCCTACCAGCAGCACGCCGTGGGGGATGCGCGCGCCCAGGGAGTTGAATTTCTCAGGGCTCTTGAGGAACTCCACCACCTCTTTGAGCTCTTCTTTTTCCTCGTCCTCGCCGGCCACGTCGGCAAAGGTGGCGGTCTTCTGGTTGGTGGACTCGTCCTTGACCTTGGCGCGGCCCACGTTCATCACGTTGCCGCCCCCGGCGCCGCCCCGCAGCATCGAGAACAGAATGAAGCCGGTGCAGCCCAGCATGGCCAGATAGAAGAAGATCTCCATCCAGGGCACCGACTCCCGCAGGGCGGTGTAGTCGTACTCCATGGGGGCGTCGGGATTGGCGGCGTCATAGGCCTCGATATAGCCCTGCACCTCATTGACGAACATGGCGGCATAGGGCAGCTGGTAGCGGACGGTCACCGTGCCGTCGTCATTCTGCTGCACCGAGTCGCCCGAGGAGCTGCCCGACCCCAGCAGGCCGGACATCAGACCGCCTGTACCGGAAGTCTGGGTGTCGCTGGTGGCGCCGGGCAGGGGCAGATCCCCTTCCTTGATGTTCATGGTGATGACGCCGGTGTTCCGGTCCAGGGTGAAGGCGGTCACCTGCAAATGTTCAAAGTAGTGCACCACCGTAGAATAGCTCATGGTGGCGCCGGACGATGTGTTGGAAGTGGTGAACACCGACCAGATCATCAGCACGGCGGCCAGCGCCAGCGCCAGGATCAGCGGGTTCAGATGTGGTCTTTTCTGCTGCAAAAACGATCAACTCCAGTTCTGAATGGTTTTGGCGCCGGGCTCACTGATAGATCTCCGGCTTCAGCACGCCCACATAGGGCAGGTTGCGGTATTTTTCGTTGTAATCCAGGCCATAGCCCACCACAAAGGCGTCGGGCACCTCAAAGCCGCGGTAGTCGGCGGCAATGTCGGTCTTGCGGCGGGCGGGCTTGTCAAGGATGGCGCAGATCTTCACCGAGCTGGGGTTGCGCATTTTCAGCATGGGCACCAGGTTGGACAGGGTGACCCCGGTATCCAGCACATCCTCCACGATCAGCACGTCCTTGCCTGTCAGATCGGCGTCCAGATCCTTGACGATCTTGACAAGGCCGGTGGTCTCGGTGTTGGTGCCGCCATAGCTGGACACCACCATAAAGTCGATGCTGCAGGGGATGCTCACCGCCCGCATCAGGTCGGCCATAAAGACCACCGCCCCTTTCAGGATGGACACCAGCAGCAGGTCCTTGCCTGCGTAATCCTGGCTGATCCGGGCCCCCAGCTGGGCCACCTTGGCCTGCAGCTGTTCCTCGGTGACCAGAATGGTCTGAATATCATCGTGCATCGTCATGACTCAACATCCTCTCTGTTCTCCCTTTCGGGTTGTATCTCCAGGCGCAGGGCAAGGCCGGCGGCCCCATCGGGGGCCAGGCCCTCCGCAAAGCCTGCGCCGCAGACCCAAACGACCTGGCTGCCATCCGCCAGCAACGGCAGGCTGTCCCGCATCCAGGGCGGGATGGCCTGCTCGTTCATCCACTTGCGCAGGGATTTGGTCACCCCGCGGCCCGCAGGCCGGTAGGTGTCCCCCGGCTGACGGCTGCGCAGGGTGAGGGCAGGATGCAACATGGTTATTCTAGCATAATCTGCTACATTTTTTAAGTCTTTTTTGTGAACGACCTGTGTTTTTTCTTGAAAAGTCTCTCTTACCAGCTGTGCCGACAGGGTTTTGCCCCCGCCCAGGGGATAGCGGGACTGTTTTTCGGGGCAGAAAGTCGCCGGCTGCAGCGGTCCGGCAGGAGGCCCCTCCTCCAGCCAGAGGCAGCCCTGGCCGGCCCGCAGCCGCACATCCGGCCGCAGCTGCACCGCTCCGGCGCCCCGGGCCACCGCCTCGCAGACCAGCCGGATATAAAGCGCCTCGGGGTCCCGGTGCGGGGCCACCAGGGCGTGGGCCGCCGCCTCCAGGATCAGGGGGTCGGCCTGGCGCAGAGGTCCCAGGTCCCAGGCTCCCGGCCAGGCGGCTGCGGCCCGGTCCAGCAGCTCCCGGGCCGCCCGGGCAAAGTAGGCGTCGGCCCGGGCAGCCTTCTCGCAGAAGCGGGCCAGATTTTCCTCGGCGGCGGCGTTGGCCTGGCGCAAAGCGGGCAGCGCATCGTGGCGCAGCCGGTTGCGGGCATAGCCGTCCTCCAGGTTGGTCTCGTCGGTGACCCATGTCTGACGGCAGGCCCTGCAATAGGACTCCACCTGAAGGCGGGTCAGGCAGAGCAGCGGCCGGACGTAAAAGTCCCGGGCCGGGCGGATGCCCCCCGCCCCGTGCAGCCCGGTGCCGCGGGCCAGCCGGAACAAGAGCGTTTCCGCTTGGTCGCTAACAGTATGGGCCGTGGCCACCCGGTCTATCCCCTCCCGGTGGAGCCGGGCAAAGCAGGCGTAGCGCAGCGCCCGGGCTTCGGCTTCCCCGCCGGCCGCAGAAGGCAGGCCCTCCTCTCCGGCGCGGAACACCCGCAGGGGCACCCCCAGCCCGGCGCACTGGGCCCGCACAAAGGCCTCGTCGGCGTCGGCCGCGGCGCCCCGCAGCCTGTGGTTCACATGGCAGGCCGACACCCGGATCCCCAGAGGGCCGGCCAGATCCAGCAGCAGCCGCAGCAGGGCCATACTGTCCGCCCCGCCCGACACGGCTGCCGCCACCTGCTGGCCCGGAGCCAGCAGCCCGGCCTGCCTGCAAAACGCCAGCACCCGGTCCCGTGTCCCATGCAGAGTCTTTTCTTCTTCGGTCATATCAATGCCTGAAATCCACATCCATAAAGCGTGTATGCGCGCCGTCCCAGCCCAGCGGGACGGTGCTGGTCTCGCCGTGGCGGTTCTTCGCCACGATGCACTCGGCGGTATCGGCGTCCACGTCGGCGCCGTCGGGCTGCTGGCTGGCGTAGTAGGAATCCCGGTAGAGGAACAGCACGCAGTCGGCGTCCTGCTCGATCGAGCCCGAGTCGCGCAGGTCCGACAGCTGGGGCCGGTGGCCGGAATTGCTGCCCTGCTTTTCCACCGCACGGGACAGCTGGCTGAGGGCGATGATGGGCACATTCATCTCCTTGGCCATGATCTTGAGATTGCGGGTGATCGAACTGATCTCCTGCACACGGTTCTCGGTGCGCTGGCCCGAGGTCATCAGCTGCAGGTAGTCAATGACGATCAGGCCGATGTTGGGCCGGGCCGGGTCCTGGTTGATCCGGCGGATCTTGGCCTTCATCTCGGTGATGGTGATGGAGGAAGTGTCGTCCATGTAGATGGGCGCATCGTGCAGCTTCTCGGTGGCCAGGGCCAGGTATTCCCAGTCCGAGGCGGTGAGGGCGCCGGTGCGGAACGCCTGACTGTCGATCCCCGCCTCGGCGGACAGGATGCGGTTGGTCAGCTGCTCCTTGGTCATCTCAAGGCTGAAGATGGCCACCGGGATGTGCTGTTTCATGGCCACACGGGTGGCGATGTTGAGCGCAAAGCTGGATTTGCCCATGCCCGGACGGGCTGCCAGGATGATCAGGTCGCCCCGGCCCAGACCGGTCAGGACGGTATCCAGCAGCCGGAAGCCGGTGGGGATACCCTTGTATTTGTCGGCATCGGGGCCGCTGATCTTTTGCAGGTTGGTCAGGGTCTCCACCATACTGGAGGACAGGGGGGTCAGGGCGCTGGAATCCCGCCCCGAACGGATCTCATACAGGCGCTGTTCGGCGTTTTCCAGCAGCATACTGGCGTCGGGCTCGTCACCGGCGTCCTGCAAAATATCCGCCGCCACCCCCATCAGCTGGCGGATGAGGTATTTTTCCTGGACGATCTCGGCATAGGCCCGCACATTCGAGATGCTGGGCACCGTTTCGGCCAGGCCGGTCAGGTAGACTTTGGCCTCGTCCGGGCTTGCAAAGATGTTGTCCGACACCACCGCGTCCAGCAGCGTGACAAAGTCGATGGTCTGATCCCCGGTGAACAGGCGCACCATCTCGGCATAGATCCGCCCGTTCTGGGCGGCATAGAACATCTCGGGGCGCAGGATCTCCACCAGGTCGGTCAGCACATCGGGCTTGAGCAGCACCGCACCCAGCACGCTCTGTTCCGCCTGCATACTGTAAGGCGGCTGGATGCCCATGCTCTCAAGGTTCAGTTGATTGGAATAGCCGCCCTTCCGGCGTTGTTCCGGCATATCTGCCTCCCCCTTCCACTCGTTTTGCCCATCCGGGGCAGAAACTCAAAAAAGCGCCCCCTCTTTTGCAGGGAGCGCAGCGGCCGCCGGGCAGGTCACTCAGGCCTGCTCGACCTCCACATTCACTTTAAAGCTGGCCACGACGCCCGGATACAGGCGCACCTTGCCGTTGAAGACGCCGGCGTCCCGGATATCCTTGACCTCCAGCTCGATCTTCTTCTTGTCCACCGTCTCGCCGGTGGCCTCGGACAGGGCGGCGGCGATCTCCTTGCCGGTCACCTTGCCGAACAGGCGGCCCGAAGCGCCGCCCTTGGCTTTGACGGTGACGATGCGGCTGTTGATCTTGGCCGCCAGCGCCTGGGCAGCGGCCACATTCTCCGCCTCATGGAAATCGGCGGCGGCCTCCTTGCTGCGGGCGATGTTCAGCGCGGTAGCGTCGGCCACAGCAGCCAGCTTGCGGGGGAACAGGTAGTTGCGGGCATAGCCGTCCGACACCTCATGGATCTCGTCCTTCCTGCCGATCCCCTTGACGTCCTGCTTCAAAATAACCTTCATGGCAATCCCTCATTTCCGGCCTGGCAGCTCGCGCCGCGCAGGCCTGTCTCTATCTTACAGTATAGCGCATCCGGGCCGTTTCGGCAAGGGCGGCAAGCCCTTTGCCCGCGTCCTTTTTATTGCAGGCCCTTTGCTTTCTCCTGGGCTGCGTTGCCCAGTTCTTCATACACGCTGTCTCCGGCTTTCCAGTGCATCAGGTTGCGGAGCCTCACGCCCCGGTCGCCGTGTTCCGGGTCATCAAACAGCTCCTGCAGCTTCTGGCAGGGCAGATCCGGGCACTCGCCGCAGTGGGCAAAGCCCTTTTCGATGCAGCAGCACGCCTTATCGCATTCGCCCCAGAACATCGTTCCCGCATTGGCCTTGCAGCCTTTGCAGCCGATCTTGTCCTTCCACTCGCACACACCGCAGTAGGCGCCGCAATAGGCGATCATGTTCCGATCCATCTTCATGCAAGCTCCTCCCGGGCAGCGGCCAGGGCGCTCTCGATCACCTTATCCATGTCGTAGTAGCGGTACTCGCCCAGACGCCCGCCGAAGCGGACCTTCTTTTCCTCCCCGGCCAGGGCCTGGTAACGGGCGTAGAGGGCGCTGTTCTTATCGTCGTTGACGGGATAGTAGGGCTCGTCCCCCACCTTCCACTCGGCGCTGTACTCCCGGCTGATCACCGTTTTGGGCTGGGTGCCGAACTCAAAGTGCTTGTGCTCGATGATGCGGGTGTAGGGGGTCTCGGCGTCGGTGTAGTTGACCACCGCGTTGCCCTGGTAGTTGTCGGTGTCCAGCACCTCCGTCTCAAACCGGACGCTGCGGTATTCCAGCGCCCCCAGCTGATAGCCGAAATAGGCGTCGATGGCGCCGGTGTAGATCACACGGTCCGCCAAAGCGTCCAGCTGCGCTTTCTCTTGCAGGTAGTCCACCCCCAGGCGGACCTCCACCCCCTCCAGCATACGCTCCACCATGGCGGTGTAGCCGCCGTTGGGGATGCCCTGATAGAGGGCATTGAAATAGTTGTCGTCGTAGGTGAACCGCACCGGCAGCCGCCGGATGATGAAGGCGGGCAGCTGGTCGCAGGGACGGCCCCACTGCTTGGCGGTGTAGCCCTTGATCAGTTTCTCATAGATGTCGGTGCCCACCAGGCTGATGGCCTGCTCCTCCAGGTTTTTGGGCTGGGTGATGCCGGCGGCGTCCCGCTGGCGCTGGATCTCAGCCTTGGCCTCGGCGGGAGTCACCACGCCCCACATCTTATTGAAGGTATTCATGTTGAAGGGCAGGTTGTAGATCTGGCCGTGGTAGTTGGCCACCGGGCTGTTGGTGTAGCGGTTGAACTCGGCAAACCGGCCCACATAGTTCCACACCTCTTTGGAGTTGGTGTGGAAGATATGAGCGCCATAGCGGTGGACGTTGATCCCCTCCACCTGCTGGGTGTACACATTGCCCGCAATGTGGTCCCGCCGGTCAATGACCAGGCAGCGCTTGCCCTTGCTGCGGGCCTCATGGGCAAAGACGGCGCCAAACAGCCCCGCCCCCACGATCAGATAATCATAGGGCTTCATTTCCCTTCTCCTTTCAGCTTGTCAGGCTTTCACGCTGCCCTTTTTCTGGGCAGCCCGGTAGGCGTCGATGGCCGCGCACAGGTGGGCGTGGGCCTGCTCCATGGTGGTGTGCTTGAGGACGGTGGCCGCCATGGTCTGGTGTCCGCCGCCGCCCATGCTCTCCATGATCACCTGCACATTCACCTGGCCCATGCTGCGGGCCGAGATCTTGACCATACTGCCGGCCTGCACCGCCACAAAGCTGGCCTGCACCCCTTCGATGCTCAACAGGTCGTTGGCCGCCTGGGGCACCGCCACCTGCGCTTCGGCGGGCAATTCCCCGCTCAGCACCACGGCGCAGCCCTTGTACATCTGGGCCTTGGCCACCAGGCTCGCCTTGGCGTTGTATTCGGGCAGGCTGACGTCGAACAAAGCCCAGGCCCGCTCGGTCTCGGCGCCGTAGCGGCGCAGGGCCGCCGCCGCCTCAAAGGTGCGCACGCCGGTATGCAGGCTGAAGTTGCGGGTATCCAGCATGATGCCCGCCAGCAGGCCCTCGGCCTCGATGCGGGTGGGCTTGTCATCCCGGGTGCCCACATACTGCAGCAGCTCGGTGACCAGCTCGCTGGCCGAGGACGCATAGGGCTCGTGGCAGACCAGCACGGCGTTTTCGATATAGCCTACCCCCTTGCGGTGGTGGTCGATGACGGCGATCTTGCCGCACTTTTCCAGGATCTCCTTGCACTCCACCTGGCCGACCTGGTATGTATCGACCACGATGCACAAAGTCTCCTTGGAAATGATGCTCAGGGCGCTGCGAGGGTCGATGAAATCCCCCTCCTGACCGGCGTCCTCAATGGCGTTGATCAGGCTGGAGGCCAGGGTGGCTTCCCGCTTGACGGCGATGACGGCGGGCACATCGCAGATCTTGCAGATCCGCAGCATCCCTTCCGCCGAACCGATGGCGTCCAGATCGCTCATCCGGTGGCCCATGATGACCACATGGTCGGCGGCCTTGATCAGCCCCACCAGGGCCTCGGCCACGATGCGGCTGCGCACCTTGCTGCGCTTTTCCACGCCATGGCTGACGCCGCCATAGAAGGTGAAGCCGTCGGGGGTCATCTCGGCGGCCTGGTCGCCGCCGCGGCCCTGGGCCATATCCAGAGCCTGCACCGCCATCTCCTGGGCTTCGTGGAGGGTGGGGGCCCGCCGGCCGATGCCGATGGAGATGGACAGGTTGATGCTGGGCTCCAGGGCCCGGATCTTGTCCAGCACATCGTAGCCCTGCTGGGCGAACTGCTCCAGCTGACGCTCCTCCACCACAGCGATGTAGCGCCCGTTGGCCACCCGGCGCAGAAAACCGGTGCCCCGGGCGATCATGGCCTCGATGGTGCGGTTGATCCGCTCCAGCAAACGGGCGCTCTCACTGTCCAGCATGTCGCTGAACACATCGTCGTAGCCGTCCACCGAGAAGATCATATAACCGGGACGGCTGGCCTTGTATTCCAGCTCGACCCTGCGCAGGGCGGTCTCATCGTTGAGGATCAGGATGCTGACCTTCTCTCCCTCCCCCTTGACGGTGGAGGCATGGATGCGCCAGGTACCGCTGACGCAGGCCAGCACCTGGCCGTCCGGACCGGCGCACTGGGCCATATCCAGTCCGGGCAGCATCTTGTTCACGCGTCCGGCCAGCTGGTCCCCGCCGGCCAGGACCCTGTCCCGGAAAGGCAGGTTATACCACACCACCGTGTCCCCGCTGAGCAGGGCCGCCGGCTGGGACAGGGACGCAAGGCTGTACTGGGTGCGGGAATTTTCAAAGCTGGTGCCGGTGACCCAGCGGGCCGCCCACCGGCGGATGCGGTAGCGCGACACCACCACCAGGATGATGCACACCACCGCCACCACCAGCACCACAGGGCCCAGGGCGGGCTGTACCACCAGCAGCAGCAGGGACAGCGCCGCCGCCAGCAGCGCAAAGCCCATTGTAAACATTTCCAGCGTCCATCTGGGTTTTTGCTTCATGGCGGATGCCTCTTTTCCCCTCCCCTTCGGGAGGACACACTTCACTGGCCGGGCCGGGGAGCTGCCTGCATCCCCTCTGCCGCTGTGTCCCCGGGATGCCCCCGGGGCGGGCGGCCCGGCGGTTCAGCCGCGCAGGTCCATCCTGCACGGCACGGCCCCGGCGGGGATGGAGGTCATACCTCCATCAGCACGGGCAGGATCATGGGGCTGCGCTTGGTGCGCCGGTAGATATAGCTGCTCAGCGCCTCCCGCATACGGGTCTTGACGCTGTTCCAGTCCCGGACCCGCTCCTCTACGCAGCGGTTCAGGGCCATTTCCACCGTGCTCTGGGCGCCCTCCATCAGGCTCTCATTCTCACGGACGTACACAAAGCCCCGGCTGACCAGGTCCGGCCCGGCCAGCACACGGCCGGTCTTGCCGTCCACGGTGGCCACGATGATCACCAGGCCGTCCTCCGACAGGTGCTTGCGGTCCCGCAGCACCACATTGCCCACGTCGCCCACGCCCAGGCCGTCCACCATGACGGCGCCGGCGGTGACCGGCTCTCCCAGCTTGATCTCATCCTGGGTCAGGATGACGTTGGAGCCGTTCTCCGCGATCAGGATGTTGCTGTGGGGGATGCCCAGGCTGGCCGCCGTGAGGGCGTGTTTTTTCAGCTGCTTGTACTCGCCGTGCACCGGCAGGAAGAACTTGGGCCGGGTCAGCGTGAGCATCAGCTTCTGCTCCTCCTGGCAGGCATGGCCCGAGACGTGCACATCGTACATACTCTCATAGATCACCTCGGCCCCCAGCAAAAGCAGGCCGTTGACGATCTTGGTGACGCTCTTTTCGTTGCCGGGGATGGGGTTGGCCGAGATGATGATGAAATCCCCCGGGCCCACCCGCACCTGCCGGTGGCTGCAGGAAGCCATCCGGGACAAAGCGCTCAAAGGCTCGCCCTGGCTGCCGGTGGTGATCAGCACCACTTCCTCGGGGGCATAGCGGTTCAGCTCGTCCACGCTGATCAGGGTGCCGTCCGGGATATGCATATAGCCCAGCTCCTGGGCCATGGCGGTGTTGTTGACCATGCTCCGCCCGCTGAACGCCACCTTGCGGCCTTCCTGCACCGCCAGGTCGATGATCTGCTGGATGCGGTAGATGTTGGAAGCAAAGGTGGCAATGATGATCCGCTTGTTCCGCGCCTGGGTGAACAGGTTGTGGACGCCGGCAGCCACCTTCTGCTCGGTGGCGGTGAACCCGGGGCGCTCGGCATTGGTGGAATCGCTCAGCAGGGCCAGCACCCCTTTGCGGCCGTACTCGGCCAGGGTGGTCAGGTCGGTGGGACCGCAGGCCAGGGGGGTGTAATCGATCTTGAAGTCGCCGGTCTGGATGACCACGCCGGCGGGGCTTTCGATGGCAAAGGCCACCGCATCGGGGATGGAGTGGTTGACGTGGATGGGCTCCACCGTGAAGCATCCCAGCTGCAGTTTCTGCCGGGGGACGATCTCCACAAAACGGGTCTTGCCTGCCAGGTTGAACTCCTCCAGCTTGTTGCGGATCAGCCCCAGGGTCAGCCGGGTGCCATAGACCGGCAGGTCCATCTTCTGCAGCAGATAGGGGATGCTGCCGATGTGGTCCTCGTGGCCGTGGGTGATCAGCAGCCCCTTGATCTTGTCCTTGTTCTGCAGCACAAAGGTGAAGTCGGGGATGACCATATCCACCCCATACATCTCGCTGTCGGGGAACACCAGGCCGCAGTCCACAATGATCATATCGCCGCAGCACTCATAGACGGTCATATTCTTGCCCACTTCCCCAAGGCCGCCCAGAGGGTAGATGTGGATGGGCACTGCCGCGCCGCCTTTGGGGGGCTGGGGCCGGCGGGGCCGGCGCATGGGGCGGCGGGTGCGCTGGACGCGGTTGTCAGCCGCAGGGCTGGGGCGGCGGGTGCTGCCGGAAGATGTGCCAGTGTTCTCTTTTGTTGCCATGTGTACCTCCATAACGCAAACAGGGCAAGGGCCGTCCGGCCCTTACCAAAGGGGAGGCCGCGGCCTTCCGCCCGGTCTCCGGTAAAGGATCGTATCTCAAAAAAGCCGCTCTCCGGCTTGCTGATCGGATGCTGTGGCCCCGGGGCGGGCGCTGGTGGCCTGCACGGTCCATCTGCTCAATGCGACCGCGGCCGGCCCCCCGGAGGCTGGGGCATACCCGGGCCGCCCTGTCCTGAAAGACCCCTGCGCACGACGCGGGATCGGATGCTCTGCACAGAGCAGGAAGGGCCCCGGATACGCCCTGAATGCGCGCTGTACGCACATCCTGGCGCTTTCTACTTGCAATCATTATAGTAGGTAAGCCGGGTTTTGTCAATTCGAGCTTGGGCAGGGCGGCGGGAAAATATACGTTTTGCCCTTGACAGCGCCCCCTGCCTGCCTCTAATATAAGAGGGACAGCGGGCGCTGCGTGCCCCTGAACCCTGCAAGGAGAGCGATATGAAAAAAGTCGAGATCTACACCGACGGCGCCTGCAGCGGCAACCCCGGCCCGGGGGGCTGGGGGGCGCTGCTGCGGTACCGCAGCGGCGATAAAGTCTATGAGAAGGAGCTGAGCGGCGGCGACAGCTCCACCACCAACAACCGGATGGAGCTGACCGCCTTCATCGAGGCGGTGGGCCTGCTGAAGGAACCCTGCGAGATCCGGTTTTGCAGCGACAGCCAGTATGTCATCAACGGGCTGGAAAAAGGCTGGGCCAGGTCCTGGCGGGCCCGGGGCTGGAAAAAGGCGGACAAATCCCCTGCCCAGAACCCCGATCTGTGGGCCAGGGCGCTGGAACTGGCCGAAAAACACACCATCACCTACGTCTGGGTCAAGGGCCACGCGGGCCACCCGGAGAACGAGCGCTGCGACCGTCTGGCCGTGGCGCAGAGCAAAGCACATGGCGGGAGGCAGAGCTGAACATGAACGATACCATTTTGCCCGGCAGCGGGTTTGACACCTATGAGGAGCAGGACAAGGTCCTGGTGGGGATGAGCGGAGGGGTGGACTCCAGCGTGGCGGTGCGCATCCTGCAGCAGCAGGGCTTTGCGGTGACCGGCGCAGTGATCCGTTTCTCGGACGCCCACGACGGAGCGGTTCAGGCCGCCCGGCAGGCCGCCCAGCAGCTGGGCATCGAATGCATCGTGCTGGACGCCCAGGCTCTGTTTGAGCAGGAAGTGGTGGCTCCCTTCTGCGCCGACTACTGCGCCGGCCGCACCCCCAATCCCTGTGTGCGGTGCAACCCCGCCGTCAAGTTCACCGCACTGCTGGCGGCGGCCGACCGGCTGGGCATCCAGTACATCGCCACCGGCCACTATGCCCGGGTGGAGGTGGACGCCGACGGGGTGAGCCGCATCCACCTGCCCCAAAGCGCTGCCCGGGACCAGACCTATATGCTCAGCCGGCTGGACCAGGAGGTCCTCAGCCGTCTGGTGCTGCCCCTGGGCGAATTTGAAAAGGACGACGTGCGCCAGATGGCCCGGGACTTCGGCCTGGACTGCGCCGACGCCCCCGACAGCATGGAGATCTGCTTCATTCCCGGCGGGGACTATGCCGCCTTCATCCGGGACCGCGGCATGGAGGGCAAGGCCGGACGGTTCATCTCCCCCGACGGAGAGGACCTTGGCCCCCACAAAGGGGTGCTGCACTACACGGTGGGCCAGCGCAAGGGCCTGGGCATTGCCTTGGGCGAGCCGGTGTTCATCCGCGAGATCTGCCCCAACGGCGATATCCGTCTGGCCCGGGCCGGGGAGGAATTTTTCACCACCGTGACGGTAGACGGCATCGTCACCCCGGACGGCCAGCCCCTGCCCGCCGGGACATACAAGGTCAAGGTGCGCAGCGCCGCCCAAGCTCAAAGCGCCGCCTTTGACGGTGTGGACACCCTGGTCTTTGAGCAGCCGGTACGCGCCCCCGCCCCCGGCCAGACTGCGGCCTTCTACCGGAACGACGCGGTGGCCGGCAGCGGCTTCATCACGTCCGCACGCTGACTTCTGCCTGCACAGCCAAAGCTCCCGGAAGCCTTAGCCGGGAGCTTTTTTGCGTCCGGACGCGAAAAAGCCCGCTGCACGCCGGACATACCGGGGCACAGCGGGGCTTTTGCAGTACGATCAGGGGCAGCCGTTACGCCTGAGGCGGATTGACGATGCTGCGCCAGTCCAGATCGCCCCGCTCCAGGCCGTGGATCAGCACTTCGGCGGTGGCGATATTGGTGGCCATGGGGATGTTATGTACATCACACAGCCGCAGCAGGGTCATCTCGTTGGGCTCACTGGGTTTGGCATTGATCGGGTCGCGGAAGAAGATGAGCAGGTCGATCTCATTGCAGGCGATGCGGGCGGCGATCTGCTGGTCTCCTCCCTGCTTGCCCGACAAGAACCGTTTGACCTGGAGGCCGGTGGCCTCAGCGATCAGCTTGCCGGTGGTGCCTGTGGCGACCAGCTGGTTTTGGCTGAGGATACGGCAGTACGCCGTACAAAACTGCACCATCAATTCCTTTTTGGAGTCATGTGCGATCAGCGCAATCGTCATCCGTATCCATCTCCTTTGTCTAAACCCGATTCAATCCAAATAAACAGTGCTACTATTCAATTATGATATTACCACAATTTTCTCAGAATAGCAACCGTTTTTATACATTAGTTTCAATATTTTTAGAATCCGCATCTTTTTTCCATACAGATGCAAAGAACTGGCCCGCTTTTGCGGGGCGCCGGGCCTGTTTGGGGAGGCCGGCTCACTCCAGCAGCTCGCCCTCCTGTACGGGGATCATGCTGTTGGAGCGCTCGAAGAAATAGGCGTTGAAGATATCCGCCACCAGCTCGCCGGCACGGGCACCGCCGCCGCCATATTCAATGACGATGCCCACAGCGATCTGGGGGTCCTCCACCGGGCCATAGGCGATGATGGTGGAGTTGGTGTAATACTGCCGCCGGTTGCCCACCATGGTGTATTCGCTGCGCTGGGGGGTACCGGTCTTGCAGGCGATGGTATAGGGGTAGTTGGCCAGGCCGCTGACGGTCTGGGCCGCCCCCACCATCCCCTCCTCCACGATGTCAAAGGCGCCCACCTGATCCTCGATGACGTCCATCACTTCGGGGGCGGTCTCCTCCAGCACCTCACCGGTGTTGGTGTCCACCAGGGCCTTGACAAAGTGGGTGCGGTAGCGCACGCCCTTGTTGGCGATGGTGGCGGCATAGGTGGCCAGCTGCACCGGGGACACCACCGTATTGCCCTGGCCGATAGCGGCCTGGATCTCCAGCGAGGCGGTGTAGTTGGAGTCCTCCCGGGTGGTCAGGCGGCCGGTGGACTCGCTCACTTCCACCCCGGTGGGGGTGCCCAGGCCCAGCTGGTAGGCATACTGGTCGTAGATCTCGCTGGTGGTGCGGCGGCCCACGTCGTAGAAGAAGATGTTGCAGCTCCACTTGATGGCGGTGACCACGTCGATGTCGCCGCTGTGTCCGTGGCGGGTGCAGCGGGGGTGGTAATCGCTGAAATAGTTGTAGACGCCGTTGCAGTAGACGGTGCTGTTGCGGTCGATCACCCCGCTGAGGAGGGCCGCGATGGCCACCGACGGCTTGTAGGTGGAGCCGGGAGTGTACAGGCCCTGCAGGGCGCGGTTGTACAGGGGCAGGCCGGGGTCGGCGCTGTACGCACTGTACTGGGTGCTGTAAAGATTTTGGTCGTAGGTGGGATAGTTGGAGCAGGCCAGGATGCTGCCGTCCTTGACGTCGATGACCACCGCCGCGCCGGCGCTGGCATCGGTGTTGTAGGTGGCGGCGATCTGCTGGATGTTGCGGGCCAGGGCTTCGTCCACAGCCTTCTGGAACTCGCTGTTCACCGTCAGCATCACCGTTTTGCCCGGCTGGGGCTCGGTGGTGATGCTGGTGTCGATGATCACCCCGTCGCTGTCCCGGGTGATGGTCTCCACGCCGTCCTGACCCCGCAGCTGGTCCTCATAGGCGGACTCCAGCCCCGAGATGCCGATGACGTCGTTCATCGCGTAGCCCTTTTCCCGCAGCGGGTAGGTCACCTGGCCGTTTTCGTCGGTAACGCGCCACATCTCGGCGGTGATCTTGCCCACCCGGCCCAGCACATGGGGCAGGATGGTGCCGTCGGTGTAGCTGCGCACACTGGTCTCTGCGATCTCCACCCCGGGCAGCGTCAGGCTGTGCTCCATCACGGTGGCCACCGTCTTGTCCGAGACGTTCTCCGCCAGGGTGAAGTTGTTCACATTGGAAAAGGCTTCCTGCTCCATCTGGTAGCGGATGCCCCCCAGAACCCGCTGCCAGGCGGGGTCATATCCTTCCAGCTCGTACCGCTGGATCAGGCGGTCCATCACATCGTCGGCGGTGGCATACTGCTGGAGGCCCAGGGCCTCCTTGAGGCTGGCCACATCCTCCTGCTGGCTCTCGCTGGCGGGGTCATCGGTGAAGGCATAGTGCCCCGCCCCGTCCGCCTGGCCGATCAGCAGCCCGTCGTTCCAGCTTTCGCCGTTGGCCTGCAGGATCTCCACCGCGCTGCGGATGGTCTCGTTGAGGTCGTTGTCCCCGATCAGCAGCCGGCTGAGCACCACATTGTAGCTGGTGGTGCTGGTGGCAATGCGGCGGCCGGCGCTGTCTACGATGTCCCCCCGGGCCGCCGTGACGTTGAAGCGGTATTCGGTGGTGCTGGTGGCCTGGGCGGCGAACTCCTCCCCATGCACCAGCTGCAGAAAGATCAGCCGCAGGGTATACAGTGCCAGTACAGCCACTGCAGCGGCGATCAGCATGGCCAGGCGGCGCACCACTGTCTTGTGCTCATCCATAGGCGCGTGCCCCTCCTTCCGGGTGTATCAGATCACACCGTTGTCGATTTTGAACGTCTCGCTGATCCAGACGGCGGCGCGGTAGAGGGGCGCCGCCAGCAGCCCGCTCATCACCACCGTGAGGGGCACATAGCCCAGATAGCGGCCCAGCATATTGCTGTAACCGGGCATGGCGTAATAGAACAAAAAGTCCCCCGACACCACCAGCCACACCGCCCCCGCGCTGACCAGCGCAAAGTTGAGGGTGTTCAGTTTGAGATACAGCTGGCTGGCCACCGATACCGCGAAGCTGAGCCCCATCAGGGTGAGGGCCAGCAGCCCCACCGTCCGGCCGGCGGTGTAGTCCCACATCAGGCCGCACACCGCCCCGAACAGCGCCCCCGAAAACTCATCCTCGCAGACGGCCACCGCCAGCGCCAGGGGGAGCAGCAGCACAGGCTTGGCCTGCCCCAGCAGAAGAAACCCCGGGACGGTCTGCAGCACCGTGCATCCCAGCAGCAAAAGGACGTACAGCCCCCACTTGTACAGCTGGGAACGCCTGCGTTTGCGCCGTGATTCCATAAGCCCCGCCCTTCCTTGCTCAGTAGTCGGTGATGATGAAGGCCTGTTTGGCCCCCAGTACGTCGGCGTCCGGCTGGATCACCGCCACCACCGAAGTGCCGCTGGCCTCCGGCTCGATGCTGACGATCCGCCCCACCAGGATATCCGGCGGGTAGACGCCTCCCAGACCGGTGGTGATCACCTCATCCCCCACCGACGCCATCGACTCCCGGGACAGGTCGGTAAAGACGCACTGCCCTTCGGCCGCGTAGGCGGCGTCCCCGGTCAGGATGCCGTTGTCCCGCGTGCGGGATACCACCCCGGCCGCGTTGAAGCTGGGGTGCAGGATGGTCAGCACACGGCAGCTGGTCAGGTCCGCCTCGATGACGGTGCCCAGCAGCCGGCCCTGGTCGTCGATGACGGTATCGCCCCGCTCCACCCCGTTGACTGTGCCCTTGTCCAGGGTAAAGCCGCCGAAGGCATCCAGGGCGTCCCGCCCGATCACAAAGGCCGACACAAAGCTCATCTCCGGGTTATCCTCCTGGATGCCGGCCAGATTCTTATAGGCTTCGTTCTCGGCTTTCAGCTGGTCGTAGTCTGCCAGCTGCCTGCGCAGCTGCGCATTCTCCTCCCGCAGGGCCTCGTTTTCCGCCATCGTCTCGTCGATGCTGGTATACTTGTCCCATACCGAGGCCACTCCCCCGCTGATCACGGCGGCCACCTTTTGGAACGGCGCCACCGCCACGCTCAGCAGTTCCTGAGGGGCGGCAGTCAGGCGGCCATTGGCCGCTGCATACAGCATCAGCCCCGCCAGAAACACCGCCACCGCGATCAAGATCCTGAATTTCCAGGTGTCGAAAAAGTCCTTCACTGCGTCAAGCCCCCCATCGGGTCGAAAAAACGCGGACAGCCGGTGCCATCCGCGCTTGTTCGCTTCTTACGGCCACGCCGGCTGCGGGCCGGGTCCGTCACATATGGTCCCCGTCGGTGTCCAGCACGTCGTGCAGCACATCCACATGGTCCAGCACGGCGCCGGCGCCGGTGGCCACGCAGTCCAGGGGATTCTCCGCCACATGGACGTCGATGCCGGTCTCGCTCTGGATCAGTTTATCCAGGCCGCGCAGCAAAGCGCCGCCGCCGGTCAGGGTGATGCCCCGGTCGATGATGTCGGCGCTCAGTTCCGGGGGCGTGCGCTCCAGCGTCTCCTTGATGGCGTCGGTGATCTTGACCAGGCACTCCAGCAGCGCCTCGCGGACGTCCTCCGAGTGGACCACCACATTCTTGGGCAGGCCGTCCACCAGGTTGCGGCCCTTGATCTCCATGGTCAGCTCCTCCTCCAGCTTGTAGGCGGAGCCGATATCGATCTTGATCTGCTCGGCGGTGCGCTCACCGATCAGCAGGTTGTATTTGCGCTTGATGAACGCGATGATGGCCTGGTCGAACATATCGCCGGCCATCCGCACGCTGCGGGATGCCACGATGCCGCCCAGGGAAATGACCGCGATCTCAGCGGTGCCGCCGCCGATGTCCACGATCATGCTGCCGGTGGGCTCGCTGATGGGCAGACCTGCGCCGATGGCGGCGGCCATGGGCTCCTCGATCACCGACACCTGGCGTGCCCCCGCCTTGAGGGTAGCCTCACGGACGGCGCGGCGCTCCACTTCGGTGACGCCCGAGGGGATGCAGATGACCACCCGGGGCCGGGCAAACAGGCTGTTGCCGCAGGCCTTCTTGAGGAAATTCTCCAGCATATTGGCGGTGATATCAAAATCAGCGATCACGCCATCCTTCAGAGGGCGCACCGCCACGATGCTGCCGGGGGTGCGGCCGATGACCGCCTTGGCCTCGGCGCCCACACAGCGCACTTCGTCGTTGCGGGTGTCCACCGCCACCACCGACGGTTCCCGCATGATGATGCCCTTGCCCTTCATGTAGACCAGGGTGTTGGCGGTGCCCAGGTCGATCCCGATGTCCTTCGACAGAAAATTCATAGCTAAGCCAGCTCCTTTAAACTCCTAAACTCCAATCAGCCACGCGCATACAGGGCGGACCCGCGATCCTGCCCCCTATCTCGGTACCCGGCCCGGCCCCACCGGCCAGCCCGGGCAGAAAATGCATCTTGCAGACGGCCACCCGTGTGCCGGGCACAGCCAGTCCTTTCATTATTATAGTCACAAAGCCCCGTTTTCACAAGTCCTTTGGCAATTTTTCCCCCTTTTTTCATCTTTGGGGCGCCCCTTTTAGTCTCCAAACCGGTGCAGCAGCCGCACGGTGCGGCTGACCGGCAGCCCCATGATGGTGTAATAATCCCCTTCCAGCCGGTCCAGCCAGAGGGCGGCGCTGCCCTGGATGCCATAGGCTCCCGCCTTGTCGAAGGGTTCGCCGCTGGCGATGCTGCGCTGGATCTCCTCCTCCGGGATGGGGAAAAAGGTCACCTTGCAGCTGTCCACAAAGCCTTCGTCCCGCTCGCCGTCCGACACCCACACCCCGGTGTGCACCAGATGGGTGCGCCCGGACAAAGCCCGCAGCATCCGGGCCGCGTCGGCGGCGTCGGCCGGCTTGCCGAATACCCGGCCTTCCAGCTCCACCACCGTATCGCTGCCCAGCACCAGGCGCCCGGGATGCTGGGCGGCCACCGCCAGGCACTTGCCCCGGGCCAGGGCTCCTGCCAGGGCCGCCGGGTTGTCGGCGTGCACCGCCCGCTCGTCAAACGCGCTGGGACAGACTTCAAATTCCGCAGTATACAGTCCGAGCAGTTCCCTGCGGCGGGGGCTGCCGGAAGCCAAGATCAGTTTCACAGCGCAGCCTCCTCACTTACCGGTCGAGCCAAAGCCGCCCTGGCCCCGGGCGGTATCCCCCAGGGTCTGGGCGGGCACAAAGGCCGCCGTGTACACCGGGGCGATGCACAGCTGCGCCACCCGCTCTCCCGGCTGGATGGTGTAGCTTTCGGTCCCCAGATTGATCATGGGCACACGCAGTTCCCCCCGGTAGTCGCTGTCGATCACCCCGACCCCGTTGGCCATGCACAGCCCATGCTTGATGGATAGGCCGCTGCGGGCATAGACCAGGGCCACCGTCCCGGGCCCCGGCAGTTCGATGGCAAGGCCGGTGGGCACCAGCGCCCGCTGCATGGGGGCCAGAGTGAGGGGCGCGTCCAGCACCGCGCACAGGTCGGCGGCTGCCGCACCCTCGGTGGCGTAGGCCGGCACATGGGCCCGCGGGTCCAGTACCTTATATTTTACCGTGATCTGCTGCATATCAGTACAATCCTTTTCTCTTGTCTCTTTCATCTTATTCAAAAGGGCCGCCGGCAGGTGCGCCGCGGACCCGGGACGGCTCACGCCGTACCTTTATAATACAGCCCTCTGGTGAACTCCCCGTCAAAGGGCTCTCCCCGGACGACCCGGGCCAGCACCCGGACGGCCTCTTCCCGGCTTTCCAGGGTGAAGTAAGCCACCCCGTAGTCCACCGCCAGGGCCCCGGTCTTGTCCGCCATATAGAGGGGCACGGGATTATAGATGGTGCGCACCCCGCCTGTGCACCGCACCGGGAATTTCCTGGCCTTGCGGTCGGTGAGCACCCCCTGCCTGTCGCAGTGGGCGCAGTCCCGGACGTTCTGCAAGGGGCAGGCCCGGGTGAGCATCAGGGGCATATGGCCATAGATCAGGGCCCCGGTGGGCACCGGCACGCCCTGCCGAAGGGGGGCGATGCAGGCGATCTCGCTGTCCCTGACTTCGGGCAGCACCAGCATGGCCTCCAGCCCCAAATCGGCATAAGCCTGGGCCGCCAGAGGGTTGGTCAGGTTGAGGCCGATCCCTCCGGTGAGCGGCAGTCCCCGGCAGATGCCCAGGTGGGCGATGTTGTTGGCCTCAAACCCCGCAAAGCCCTGCCCTGCCGCCTGCTGCACCCGGCGCAGGGTATCCTGTTCCAGGGCGCCGAACATGGCCCGGGGCAGCTCCAGGATGGTCCTGGACCGCCACTCCCCGGGCACCTGGTCCGCCTGGGCGATGGGCAGGATGAGCCGGACGGGTCCGTCCTGGGCCAGCGCTTCGGGGGGCACCTGGGCCCATTCCTCAAACCGGGCCCACAGCTGAGGCCGGGCCGGGGCGCTGCGCCGGACCAGGGCCGGCATCTGGACCGGCTGCACCGGCCAGGGCCGCACCGCCGACCGCTTTTCCAGCAGGGCATCCAGGGCCTCGCGGCGCAGCTCATTGACGGCGCTGCCCGGCAGGTACCAGGGGCCATCCTCCATCCGGATCTCGATGGACCCGGCCGCAAAGGGCGTGCCGCCGGTCTTGGCCAGGCTGCGGCGCAGACCCTCGGCGGGGTCGGTACGGGCGGGCTGGGGCTGGGTATCCCCGTAGACGATGGCGCGGTTGCCCTCCCGGTCGGCGGCCGTGAGCTTTTCACCCCCGGCCTCCACTTCCAGCCTGAAGTCCACCGGTACACGGGACCGCTCCCTCCGGTACAGTTCCCGCAGGGCAGGCAGGGCGCGGCGGGTCTGCCGGGCGTCCGCCTCGCTGCGGGTCCCGAACATGGTGCCGTCGATTTTTCCGTCCAGATACCCCGAGGTGAACCCCGACCGGCTGAACACGTCCTGCAGCAGGGCCCGGTCATAGGCCCGGCCCTCCCGCCCGGCCAGGCAGGCGTTGACCGCCGCCGCCACATATTCGGGGGTGCGCAGCCGGCCCTCGATCTTGGCCGACGCCACCCCCGCCGCCTGCAGCTGGTCCAGCCGGTCGATCACCGAGTTGTCCTTGAGGGACAGGTGGCAGGCGGTGCCGGGCCGGCCTTCGGGCAGGGGACTGGCGTCAAAGGGCAGCCGGCAGGGCCCCGCACAGGAGCCGCGGTTGCCGCTGCGCCCGCCCAGGAAAGCGGACATATAGCATTGGCCGCTCATGCTCATGCACAGGGCCCCATGGACAAAGCACTCGGTCTCGATGCCGCAGTGGGCCGTGATCTGCCGGATCTCCTCCAGGCTCAGTTCCCGGGCCAGGATGACGCGGGTAAAACCCAGCCGGGCCATCTCCAGCGCCCCTTCCAGGGTATGGACGCTCATCTGGGTGGAAGCGTGCCGGGGCAGCTGAGGCGCGATCTCCCTGCACAGACGGGCCACCGCCAGGTCCTGGCAGATCACCGCATCCGCGCCGCTGGCCGCCACGGCCCGCACCGCGCCGGCCAAAGCCTCCAGCTCGCCGGCATACACGGTGGTGTTCATGGCCACATGGACCCTCACCCCCCGCCCATGGCAGAAGCGCACCGCCTCACACAGGCTGGCGGCGTCAAAATTGCCGGCGCCGCTGCGGGCATTGAACCCCGCGAACCCCAAATACACCGCGTCCGCGCCGCTGTATACAGCCGCACGGAGCATTTCTTCGCTGCCCACCGGGGCAAGGATCTCGATCTGTGCCATAGCTCTCCTTCCAACCGCAGGAGCCTGTCAGCCTTCGGCCTGCTCCTGCTCTTTCTCCTTCTCTTCCTTTTCCTTGTGGCGGCGCAGCTTGTCCAGCTGTTCCCGCAGGGCGGCGGCTTCCCGGCGCAGGGCCTCGTTCTCGGCCCGCAGCTTGTCCTCTGCCGTGCGGGCCCGGGCTGCGTCCGCGATGTAATCCTGGATCTGGCTGCGCATATTTTCGGCGCTGCCGGTGCTCTTCTGGTATTCGTCCAGGTAGTCCATGGCGCAGAACACCGCAGCCTTGGTCACCGGCAGGCTGGGGTTTGCCTCCATCAGCTTGCCGATGTCCCGGTCCAGCTTGTCGGCCAGGGAGGTGATGTATTTTTCTGAATCGGTGGTGGCGAAGGCGTACTGCGCCCCCGCAATGTTGACCCGCACTTTGTTGACCATAGCTGCCAGCCTCGCTTTCCTGTCGTCTTTCCGCCTGTCCGCCCCCGAAAACGGCGGCGCAGAGGGGGCAAACTCCCTGCTCCTGTTCATACAGGATGCAGGCGCAGACATTTCCCCCCGCATTTCTCCCCGAGTTTCCCCCAAAAACAGGGGCCGGGCGGCGGTGCGGACGGCGTTCCATTTGACCCTATTATAATATAATCGGGCCTTAAGAGAAAGAGCAAATTTGAAATTAGTGCACTTTCAGCACAAACTTTTCCATCAAAATATAGAGGATACGGAAAAAATGGGCTCACTTCCTTGCAATCCCGCGTGGAACCGATTATAATAACTTTGTTGTGTTATGAACGCGGATACAGTATGAGGAGTTACCGCGACGTTTCCGCCGTTTTTTATCCGGGCAAGCAGCCGGCGGCGGGGGCCGATGCCCCGCGCTGCCGCCCCACATTTTGCAAACTATGCTGCGCAACCCATATTGGACAGGAGATTGAACGTATGACAACCAAGGAATTCTCTACCCTTCTGCAGAACAAGCTCACCAGCGAGTACGGCGTCGATCTTTCGGTGGCGTCCAACCAGCAGATCTACCGGGCCCTGGCCCTGATCTGCCGCCAGATGATGAGCGACAACTACAAGAAGTTCCAGTCGAAGGTGATCGGCACCGGTTCCAAGCAGGTGTATTACCTGTGCATGGAGTTTCTGATGGGCCGCAGCCTGAAGGTCAGCCTGATGAACCTGGGCCTGGACCAGGTGTGCAAGGATGCCCTGGCTGCCGCCGACATCAACGTGGACACCATCTATGAGGAAGAGCCCGACGCTGGTCTGGGCAACGGCGGCCTGGGCCGTCTGGCTGCCTGCTACCTGGACGGCATGGCCACCACCTGCATCGGCGGCACCGGCTATTCCATCCTGTATGAGTACGGCATCTTCAAGCAGAAGATCGTGGACGGCTGGCAGCAGGAGCGGGCCGACAACTGGCTGCCCGGCGGCCAGGTCTGGCTCAAGAGCCACCCCGAGCAGGCCATCGAGGTGCGCTTTGACGGCGAGATCCGCGAGAATTGGGACCACGGTTTCCACTATGTGCAGCATCTGAACTACAACAGCGTCATGGCCGTGCCCTCGGATATGTACGTCCAGGGCTACGACGGAGCCGGCGTGGCCAAGCTGCGCCTGTGGCAGGCCAAGGCCCCCGACTTCGATATGTCCAGCTTCTCTCTGGGCAATTACAGCACCGCCATGAGCAAGAGCGCTTCGGCCGAGCTGATCTCCAAGGTGCTGTACCCCAACGACAACCACGTGGAGGGCAAGATCCTGCGGCTGCGCCAGCAGTATTTCCTGTCCGCCGCTTCGGTGGGCGACATCGTCCAGAACCACCTGTCCACCTACGGCACCCTGGAGAACCTGCCCGACATGGTGGCCATCCAGCTGAACGACACCCACCCCACCCTGGCCATCCCCGAGATGATGCGCATCCTGCTGGACGAGTGCGGCTTTGACTGGGACAAGAGCTTCGAGATCTGCCAGAAGGTGTTCTCCTACACCAACCACACCGTCATGGCCGAGGCCCTCGAAAAGTGGAACGTGGACATCTTCAAGATGACCCTGCCCCGCATCTACCAGATCGTGGCCGAGATGGACCGCCGGGCCCGCATCCAGCTGAACCAGGCTTTCCCCGGCGACAAGGGCAAGATCGACTATATGGCCCTGATCGGCGACAACCAGGTGCGGATGGCCAACATCTGTGCCTACACCGCCAACAGCATCAACGGCGTGTCCAAGCTGCACAGCGAGATCATCAAGCAGAGCGTCTTCCACGACTACTACCTGTATAAGCCCGCCGCCTTCAAGAATGTCACCAACGGCATCGCCTACCGCCGCTGGCTGCTGGGCGGCAACCCCCGTCTGTGCAAGCTGCTGGATCAGACCATCGGCACCGGCTACAAGCAGGATGCCGCCCAGCTGTCCAAGCTGAACGCCTACGCCGGCGACAAGACCGTCCTGAACGAGCTGAACAAGATCAAGCTGGAGAACAAGGCCGAGTTTGCCAACTATATCTCCAAGACCACCGGCCAGCTGATCGACCCCGATTCCATCTTCGACTGCCAGGTCAAGCGGATGCACGAGTACAAGCGCCAGCATCTGAACGCCCTGAACATCGCCGCCCAGTACCTGTACCTGAAGGCCAACCCCAACGCCAACTTCATCCCCAAGACCTATATCTTCGGCGCCAAGGCTGCCCCCGGCTACTATATGGCCAAGCAGATGATCCGGATGATCTGCAAGCTGGGCGACCTGATCAACAACGATCCCGCCGTCAACCAGAAGCTGCGCATCGTCTACCTGGAGGAGTACTGCGTGTCCCTCAGCGAGCACCTGATGCCCGCCTCCGAGGTGTCGGAGCAGATCTCCCTGGCCGGCACCGAGGCTTCGGGCACCGGCAACATGAAGTTCATGCTCAACGGCGCCATCACCCTGGGCACTCTGGACGGCGCCAATGTGGAGATCGCCAACGCCGCCGGCAAGGAGAACGAGATCATCTTCGGTATGCTGACCCAGGAGGTGGAGAACCTCAAGCGGGTGGGCTACCATCCCAGCTCCTTCATCACCGGGGATGACGTGGCCAACGAGGTGCTGAACTTCCTGGAGCGCGGCTGGAACGGCGAGAACTTCCACGAGGTCACCTCCAACCTGTTCACCAGCGATCCCTATATGGTCATGGCCGACTTCAAGGATTACCGCCGCGCCCAGGCCGACCTGCAGCGTCTGTACGCCGACCGCGAGGGCTGGGCCCGCATGAGCCTGAAGAACATCGCCAACAGCGGCATCTTCAGCGCCGACCGCGCCGTGCTGGACTACGCCCGCGACATCTGGCACGCACCCACCGTCAAATAAGCAGCCCTGCAATTCTCTTTGTATCTTTTAAGGGGGAAGTGGTCCCGCGCATCCTGCGCACAGAGGGTCTGCTTCCCCTTTTCTCTTTTGAAAGGAACGATCGAACTTGGATTGCCTGTTCAACAGCTGTGACACCTATTACAAGCGCCCCTTCGGCGCCCTGCCCGCCGGACAGACGGTGCATATGGCCCTGTGCATCCCCGAGCAGATGGGCTATGTGGACCCCCACCTGGTCCTGCAAAAGGAAGGGCCCAGGGACCAGCCTGTGTACTACCGGATGCGCTTCGACGGCCAGACCCCCGGTGTCAACCACTTTTCGGTGGACGTGCAGGTCTTTGACGTGGGACTGTACTTTTATTATTTCGATCTGTACACCGACTTCCGCAAGATCTACCGGGGCAAGATGGGCCGCGGGGTGCTGTCCTGGCAGGAGGGGGAGCGCTGGCAGCTGACCGTCTACGACCCCAGCTTCCAGACGCCGGCGTGCATCAAGGGGAGCGTGTTCTACCAGATCTTCCCCGACCGGTTCTGCGAGGGGGTGGAGAACAAGCATATGCCCTTCTCGGACCGGATCTACCGGGCTGACAAGCACGCGGAGCCTTTCTGGCAGCCCAATGAGGACGGCGGCCATCTCAACCACGATTACTTTGGCGGCGACCTCAAGGGCATCCAGTCCAAGCTCCCCTACCTGCATCACCTCGGGGTGAACTATATCTACCTCAACCCCATCTTTGAGGCTCACTCCAACCACCGGTACAACACCGCCAACTATCTCAACGTGGACCCGCTGCTGGGCTCCAACCAGGATTTTGAGGAGCTGTGCCAGGCCGCTGCCCGCTATGGCATCGGCATCGTGCTGGACGGGGTGTTCAGCCACACCGGCTCGGACAGCATCTACTTCAACAAGGAAGGGCGCTATGGCTGCAAGGGGGCCTGGCGGGACCCCCATTCCCCCTACCGCTCCTGGTACGATTTCGCCCCCTACTACAAGGGCGGCTACCGCAGCTGGTGGGGCTTCGAGACCCTGCCCGAAGTAAACGAGGAGGACCCCTCTTACGCCCGGTTCATCACCGGAGAAGGCGGCGTCATCGACACCTGGCTGCGCCGGGGGGCAGCGGGCTTCCGGCTGGACGTGGCCGACGAACTGCCTGACAGCTTCATCCAGCAGATCCGCACGGCGGTCAAACGGGTCAGCCCCGACAAGTTCCTGCTGGGCGAGGTGTGGGAGGACGCCACCACCAAATTCGGCTATGGACACCGCCGCACCTATCTGCTGGGCAACGGACTGGACAGCGTGATGAACTACCCCTTCAAAAACGCGGTGCTGGGCTTTGTCTGCGGCGGGGATGCCGCCGACGCCGCCGATCAGATCCTGTCCATCTGCGAGCATTACCCTGCCCCGGCGCTGCACACCGCCCTGAATTTCCTCTCCACCCACGACACCGAGCGGGCCCTGACCGTCATTGCCGACGAGCCCGCAGGCGACCGCGGCCGGGAGTGGCAGAGCGGACGCAGCGTCACCGGCGAGGCCTATGAGGAGGGCCTGATCCTGCTCAAAATGGCCTATGCCATCATCTTCACCCTGCCGGGGGTCCCCTGCGTGTACTATGGGGACGAGATCGGGATGCAGGGCTACCGGGACCCCTTCAACCGGGGATACTACCTGTGGGACAGCCATGAGGACCGGCTGCGCCCGGTGATCGCCCAGCTGGCCCAGCTGCGCCAGAGCTGCGAGGCTTTCCGGGAGGGAGAGCTGCGGGTGCTGCGGGCAGAGGGCGGCATCCTGCACTACCAGCGGGTGGGCGCCATGGAGACCGCCGAGATCATCGCCAACCGCACCGACCACCTGATCGTGGAGAAACTGGCCAGCGGCAAATACACCGAGGTCAACCCCATGGGCTTCACCATCACGGTGGAGGAAGTGGGCCACAATCCCAACCACAGCTACTACGATTACCGCTGACCTTCCGGCCCGGAAAAGCGCTGTATTTTGACAGAGATTTTCCGCCCGTTTTCAGCATCTTTCAAAAAATTGCACGCAATTTTTGCCCGGCACGCCAAAATGTGCCGGGCTTTTTTGTGGTTTCCGCCAAACTTCCGGGGCAGTGTGTCCCTTCCAGCCAAAAAAGCTTGACCTGGCCCCCGGAAATGAATATAGTAGAGGTAAGGCGCGGTCCTTTCTGCCGCGCCCGTCATAAGGAAGGAGTACCTATGCTGCAAGCCATTGGGTGGCTGATCGCCACCATCGTCCTCGTGTTCATCGAGGCCACCACCTTCAACCTGGTGTCGGTATGGTTCGCGGTAGGCGGGGCCGCTGCCCTCATCAGCTGTCTTTTTACCGACAGTATGCAGGTCCAGTCGGCGATCTTTGTGGCGGTGAGCATCCTCTGCCTGCTGGCCCTGCGGCCGCTGGCAGCCCGGCTCCGCCGGCCTCCCACCCCCACCAACGGGGATCTGAACATCGGCCGTACCGCCACCATCCTGACCCCGGTCTCGGACGGCACCCCCGGCCGCGTCCGTCTGGACGGCGTGGACTGGAACGCCCAGGCCGTGCCCGGCGCCTCTTTTGTGCCCGGCGACAAGTGCCGGGTGACCGCCATCCACAGCACCACCCTGATCGTCGAGCCCGCCCCCATCGAAACGCCTCTCCAGCCCAACTGACTGCCAAGAAAGGAGCGTATGAGCTATGCAAAGCGCAATTCTGTTTTTTCTGATCCTGGCGCTGGTCCTTGTGGTCATCCTCATCGTGGTGACCAACATTGTCATCGTCCCCCAGTCCACCGTGTACGTCATCGAGCGGCTGGGCGTCTATTCCGACACATGGGAGGCCGGCCTCCATGTCAAGATCCCCTTCATTGAGCGTGTAGCCAAGAAGGTCAGCCTGAAAGAGCAGGTGGGCGACTTCCCGCCCCAGCCTGTCATCACGCGGGACAACGTCACCATCCAGATCGATACCGTGGTGTTCTTCCAGGTGATGGACGCCAAGCTGTACACATACGGCGTCAACCAGCCCATCGCGGCTCTGGAGAGCCTGTCCGCCACCACCCTGCGCAACATCATCGGTGAGATGGAGCTGGACCACACCCTCTCCAGCCGCGACACCATCAACTCCAAGATCACCGCCATCCTGGACGAAGCCACCGACAAGTGGGGCATCAAGGTCAACCGGGTGGAAGTCAAGAACATCACTCCGCCCGCCGACATCCGGGACGCCATGGAAAAGCAGATGAAGGCCGAGCGTGAAAAACGGGCCGTCATCTTCAAGGCTGAGGGTGAAAAGCAGGCCGCCATCACCATCGCCGAGGGCGAGAAGGAAGCCGCCATCCTGCGGGCCGACGCCATCAAGCAGCAGCGCATCCTGGAGGCCGAGGGCGAAGCACAGGCCATCCTGGCGGTGCAGAAGGCCAACGCCGACGCCATCCGCCTGCTGAACGAGGCCGCCCCGGCCGACAAGGTGATCGCCCTGCGCAGCCTGGAAGCCCTGGCCAAGGTAGCCAATGGCAAAGCCACCAAGATCATCATCCCCTCCGAGCTGCAGAATCTGGGGGCCGTAGTGCCCGCCATCAAAGAACTGCTGACCGACCCTGCCGGCGCCGACGCCGATGCACCCCAGCAGTGACACGCTGATCGAAAGAACCCCCTGTGCCTTAACGGGCGCAGGGGGTTCTCTGTTGTGCCGCCCAAAATAAAAGGCCCCCGCAGCCTGCCAAAACAGGCGCGGGAGCCAAAAGGCGATCGGAAACAGATGGGCCGGAGCTCACAGCTTGAGCTCATAGAGGAAGTCCGGGATGACCTCATTGGTGCCGCCCTTGGTGTAAGAGCCCGAGGCGATGACCTGTGCGCCCACCTTGCGGGCCAGGGCGTTGGACGCGGCGTTTTCCTGGGCGATGCGGATGGTCACCGCACCCACCCCCCGGGCCCGGGCATAGTCGATCAGGGCCTGCACCATCTCGGTGCCGTATCCCCTGCACTGCTGGCTGGGATGGACCGCATAGGCGATATCGTAGCTGCGGCCGTTGTTCTCCGGCACAAAGCTGCAGGTGCCGATCCGCTGCCCATCGGCTTTGTCCACCGCCACCATGTGGCAGCAGTCCATGGCCTCCCCCAGGTTTTCGATGTCCTTGCGGTAGGCCGCCTGGTCCGGGATATCCTCCAGCCGCGGGTCCGACAGCCAGCGCCCGATCTCGGCGTCATTCCACATACCAATGGCAAAATCCGCATCCTCAGGCTGGAAGCCGCGCAGCAGCAGCCGGGGTGTCTCAAGCGTCTCGATCCTCATGCAAATCCCCTCCTCATGAGCGTTGTGTACAGGACGGGGTCAGTCCCGGGCGGGCTGCTCCACCGGGATCAGGAACACCGCCTGCCGCACTTTGCCGCAGCCCTGGGCCTTGATGCCGGTCTTATAGGGCTCCCCTGCCAGAAACAGGGCAAACCGTCCCTCGCTGAGCATCCCTGCGGCACTGGTGGGAGCGCTGCCCTGGGCGGGCGCCGCCCCTGCGGCGGGCTTTTGGAGGGCGAAGTCCCCCAGGGAGACTTCGAACATCTCGCTGCCCGTCAGATCGGTGACCAGGGCCAGATGCCCCTCCCGGCAGGAAAAGCTCAGCTTTTCCCCCGGCTGGGGAGTCAGGGCGGTCACTTCTGCCCAGGCGTCCGAGCCGGGCACAGGGGTGCGGCCATCGGGCAGGGTGCCGATGTCACGGGCCATGATATACTCGATGACGGCATCCAGACCGGGGGCCAGCCCCAGATAGTTGGGGAGGTTGTTCAGTGTATCAAATATCATAGAGTCATTCTCCAAAAGGGCCTGCCCGCCTGTTGTGGGGGCGTCCAAAACCACAGCCGCACGCTCCTTTCTCTGCGGGAGCGGCGGACTGTTTTGTACGTCCGGTCAGGCGGAAGCCTGTGTGCAGTATAGCATATTTCGCCCTGTTTTGCAAGGACGAATCCCCGTCCGTCAGGGTGTATCTGAGAAGTCAAACATGCTGCGATATTCGCCAAAAAACGCCAGATGCAAGGCGCATGAGCGCTGCAACTCTTGCGCCTTAGCCCTCCAGAGAGCGCACGGCCTCCTGGATGCGGCGGGCGGCTTCTTTGGTCTTTTCGGCGTCGCCAAAGGCGGTCAGGCGGAAATAGCCTTCCCCGCAGGGGCCAAAGCCCACGCCGGGGGTGCCCACCACATTGGCCTTCTCCAGCAGCCAGCCAAAGAAGGTCCAGCTGTCCATCCCGCCGGGGCAGCGCATCCAGATATAGGGGCTGTTGTGGCCGCCGCAGTACCAGATGCCGGCCTGGTCCAGCGCCTGGGCCAGCACTTTGGCGTTCCGGCGGTAATAGTCGAGGTTTGCCTGGATCTCGGCCATTCCCTCGGGGGTAAAGATAGCGGCTGCGCCCCGCTGCACGATGTAGGGCACCCCGTTGAACTTGGTGGTCTGGCGGCGGAGCCAGAGCTTGTTCAGCTCCAGCCCTTCCCGCTGCAGCTGGTGGGGCACCACGGTGTAGCCGCAGCGGGTGCCGGTGAAGCCCGCGATCTTGGAGAAGGAGCAGATCTCGATGGCGCACCGGCGCGCCCCCTCCACTTCAAAGATGCTGCGGGCCAGGCCCTCCTCCGAGACAAAGCACTCATAGGCTGCGTCGTAGAGGATGACGGCGTCGTTGGCCAGGGCATAGTCCACCCACTGCTTGAGCTGGGCGCGATCGTAGGCGGCGCCGGTGGGATTGTTGGGGCTGCAAATGTAGATGATATCGGCGTGCACCGCGGGATCGGGCATGGCCAGGAAGTCATTCTCCCGGCTGGTGGGGGCATAGATCACCTTGCGGCCGTCGGTGATGTTGTCATCCACATAGGTGGGGTAGACGGGGTCGGGCACCAGGACGGTGTTGTCCGCATCGAACAGGCCCAGGATGTTGGCCAGGTCACTCTTGGCGCCGTCGCTGACAAAGATCTCGCTGGCCTCCAGCTGGACGCCCCGGCCCGCATAATAGCTCTGGATGGCCTGGCGCAGGAAATCGTAGCCCTGCTCGGGGCCGTAGCCGTGGAAGCCTTCGGTGGTGCCCATCTCCTGGACGGCGGCGGTCATGGCCTCCACTACGCTTTTGGCCAGGGGACGGGTGACGTCCCCGATGCCCATGCGGATGATGTCGCAGCCGGGATGGGCCTTCTGGTACTCGGTCACCCGGCGGTTGATCTCCACAAAGAGATAGCTTTCCTTCAGTTCGCTGTAATGATGGTTCATCTTCATAGTCAAAGGGTCCTTTCTGCCATTTGGTGGTTCAACGATGGATCGGACGCGTTCATAGCAAAGCCTCTCCCTCACACACGGTGAAGGCGGGGCCCGTCATCCGCAGGTCCTGGCCGGGCAGCACCCGGATGGTCAGCACGCCGCCCCGCAGCTGCACCCGGATATCCTGCCCGGGATCGCACAAGCCCAGCTGGGTGGCGGCCGCCACACTGGCGCAGGCGCCGGTGCCGCAGGCCCAGGTCTCTCCGCTGCCCCGTTCCCATACCCGCATCTTGAGCCGGTCCGGTCCAAGGGGCTGGATAAACTCGGTGTTGACCTGCCGGGGGAAATTGGGATGCTTCTCAAAGGCGGGGCCGATGGCCGCAAGGTCCAGGCTGTCCACGTCGGGCACCACCACCACACAGTGGGGGTTGCCCACGCTGACACAGGTGACGCGCCAGTCGCGCCCCGCGGCATGAAGCGTACAGTCCACCAGCGGGCCGGGCCCCATGTTCACAGCGGGCAGGCTGTCGGCCAGCAGGCTGTACCGGCCCATCTCCACCTGCCACAGCCCCTCCCGGGCATCGTTCCCCTGTCCCTGCCAGCGCAGGGTCTTGGGCCCGCTGCGGGTGTCAATGAGCAGGGTATCCGCCCCGGCCAGGTCGGGATCGTGGGTGCGCAGCCACTGGGCCACGCAGCGGATGCCGTTGCCGCACATCATCCCCTCGCTGCCGTCGGCATTGTAAATGCGCATGGTGGCCGCAGCGCCGGGGGTCTGTGGGGCGCAGATGCAGATCACGCCGTCCGCACCTACCGAAACATGCCGGGCCGACAGCTGCCGGGCCAGCGACGCAATGTCCGCCGGGGGGCCCCCGGTGCGGCAGTCCAGGTAGATATAATCGTTGGCGCAGCCCTGCATTTTGGTGAAACTCAGTCTCATGGCCTCATCCCCTTTCGGTGTCCTGCCTCTTATTATAATGGGCAAAGGCCGTTCTGGCAACCGCTTTTCGCAAATCAGGGCTTGACAACGGCCATGGCTTACGATATATCTTAATAAGGCATTTCGTAAAAGGACGGTCCCGGGCCGCCCGATTTCAAAAACCAAAGGAGAGTAACCAAGAGTATGGACAGTACATTTGAGAAGATCCGCGGCTTTCTGGCCGAGCAGCTGGGCGTCGAGCCCCAGACCATCACCATGGACAGCGACCTGCTGAACGATTTTGACGCAGACAGCCTGGACATCGTGGACATGGTGATGACCCTGGAGGACGAATTCGGCATCGAGGTGCCCGATGACGCCATCGAGTCCCTGCACACCGTGGGCGACGTGGTGCGCTTTGTGGACAGCCATCTGGACAACTGATGCTCTGACGGCCCCAGCCGCCCCGGCGGGGCCTTTACTGACGGCTCGTGCGGAACGCAGAGCGTTTGGCGCACGGCCATGAGGAGGATAACAATGGCAAAAGAGACGAAAAAACTGGTTCAGGCCATCACCAGTCAGGAAGAGAACTTTGCGCAGTGGTACACCGACATCTGCCTGAAGGCGGAGCTGGTGGAATATTCCAGCATGAAGGGCTTCATCATCCTGCGGCCCTACGGCCAGGCCATCTGGGAAAACATCCAGAAGAATCTGGACGCCCGCTTCAAGGCCAGCGGCCACGAGAACGTGGCCATGCCGGTGCTGATCCCCGAGAGCCTGCTGAAAAAGGAAGGGGAGCTGGTGGAGGGCTTTGCCCCCGAGGCGGCCTGGGTGACCATGGGCGGCAGCGAGGAGCTGGAAGAGCGGATGGCCGTGCGCCCCACCAGTGAGACCATGTTCTGCGACCACTGGTCCCGCGTGCTGCACAGCTACCGGGAGCTGCCCATGAAGTACAACCAGTGGTGCAGCGTCATCCGGTGGGAAAAGACCACCCGCCCCTTCCTGCGCAGCCGGGAATTCTGGTGGCAGGAAGGCCACACCATCCATGAGACCGCCGCCGAGGCCGAAGCAGAGACCATGGCCCAGCTGAACTGCTACGCCAGCTTCTGCGAGGACGACCTGGCCATCCCCGTGGTGAAGGGCCGCAAGACGGACAAGGAGAAGTTTGCCGGGGCGGAGGCCACCTACACCATCGAGGCCATGATGAAGGACGGCAAGGCCCTGCAGAGCGGCACCAGCCACTACTTTGGCGACAAGTTCAGCCGGGCCTACGACGTTACCTTCACCGGCCGGGACAACCAGCTGCACCATCCCTACCAGACCAGCTGGGGCGTTTCCACCCGTCTGGTGGGCGCCATCATCATGACCCACGGGGATGACGACGGCTTGATCCTGCCCCCCGCCATTGCACCCTGGCAGGTGGTCGTGGTGCCCATCGCTCCCCACAAGCCCGGCGTGGCCGAAAAGGCTGCCGAAGTGGCCGCCGGCATCGCCCGCTACGCCCGGGTGAAGCTGGACGACAGCGACAACGCCCCCGGCTGGAAGTTCAGCCAGTGGGAGATGAAGGGCGTGCCCCTGCGTCTGGAGCTGGGCCCCAAGGACCTGGAGAAGAACCAGTGCGTCCTGGTGCGCCGGGATACCCGGGAAAAGATCTTTGTCAGCCTGGATGAGCTGGAGACCGCCATCCCCGCCCTGCTGGAGCAGCTGACCCACGATCTGTACCAGCGCGCCCTGGAAAACCGCGAAAAGCGCACCTGGGCCGCCACCACCATGGACCAGGTGAAGGAGCTGGCCGCCGCAAACACCGGCTACATCAAGACCATGTGGTGCGGCGACCTGGCCTGCGAGCTGAAGATGAAAGAGGAAGCCGGACTGTCCAGCCGCTGTATGCCCTTTGTCCAGGAGCATCTGAGCGACGTATGCCCCTGCTGCGGCAAACCCGCCAAGGCGATGGTCTATTGGGGCGTAGCGTACTAAGGCCCCTGCTCTCTTTGTAAGATAAAAACAACCCCCGCTGTTTCCGAAAGGAACAGCGGGGGTCGTTTTATTCGGTCGGGCCGCACAGGGGCAGGAAGTGTTCCACCAGCAGGTCCACACAGGCGCCGTAGCTCTGCATCCCCAGATCCTGGCCATAGCTGCGCAGGAAGCTGTCGTACACCGACTCCCCGACGGTGCGCACCGGGCCCTCCCAGCCGGCCCAGTAGGCGTTGTTGTCTGCAAAGTCGGCCGCAGCCCCCGCAGGCAGCCGGGCCGACAGGGCCGCTGCGGCCTGGGGGTCGGCGCGGTAAAGGGCGTTGGACAGATGCAGGTAGCCATACAGCCACCCCGAATAAATATAGGCGGGCTTGCCGCTGGTGATGGATGCCAGGATCCCCACAAAGTTTGCCTCCTGCTCGGCGGCTACCCCGCGCTGATGGGCAAATTCATGGGCCACCGTCACCGGCAGGAACACCGCCGGGCAGTCCACGTTGAGGGTGCTCTCCCCTGTAAGGGGGCACAGATACCCGGTGAAGCCCCAGGCGCTCATCAGCCGGGAATAGAAGGCGGGCTTGGGCCTCCGGGCCGGCCCCTTCAGAAAGGGCCAGTCCCCGGTCAAGCCGTCGTAGAGGCCCTCCGTGTCCTCCAGGATGGCGCTGCGGGCCACCGCAAACCGGCCCTCCCCATCCCGGGGGACCGTGCCGGCGCAGGCCGCCACCTGCTGTCCAAAGTACCGGGTGACCGCCTCCAGCTGGGCGGCCGTGACCGGGCTGGCGGCCATCCCCGCCTGCTGGGCAAAGGAAGCCGCATAATATTGGGTGCCCCACAGCCCGCACACCGCCGCATAGCCCCACAGCACCACCACTGCCAGGTGCAGCGTCCAGGTCCCTAAGGCCCCGGGGCTGCCGTGGGCCGTCTGCCACAGGGCCCGGGCCAGCAGCAGGAAGGCCGCCAGGATCAGCATCGTGGCCCCCGCCTCGCAGACGCTGAAGGGCAGCGGATCGCACACGGCGCCCAAAAACCGCTTGACCGGCATGGATACCCGCGCCACCCACCAGTCCATGGCGGCGCGGTCCGAGCGGAATACCAAGAACAGGCCCACAGCCCCCAGGGCGCCGGCCAGAGCCGCCAGAGCCCCGCGATGGGCCAGTGCCCAGCAGCCCAGTGCCCTCACCGGTCGAAGGTGGTGAACAGGGTGGTCTGCCACTGCTGGCCCGGCTCCAGGATGGCGGCCGCCGCCCGCTTGGACCAGGAGGGGCCGTCCGCCTCGGCGGCGGGCAGGCTGTGCCAGGGCTCGATGCACACAAAGCGCACCTTGTCGGTCTTGGCGCTCCAGATCAGGGTATAGGGGAAGCCGGCGATCCGGCAGGTGACACTGCGGCCGGTGTCCTTCTCATAGATGCCCAGCGTTTCGCTGCGCAGCCCCGCCATGCAGAAACTGTCGTTGGCAAACAGCTCGTCGGTGAGCTGGATGGACTGTGCGTTCTTCCACTGGTAGTAGCACCGCCCCGACAAAAGCCCGTTGGGCCGGGCATCCAGGATCACCGGGCTCTCGGGCCGGTCGAACCGGAACTCGTAGTCGGTGGTGGTGTGCTGGCTGTCAAAAGGCACCGCAAAAGCCGGATGATACCCGATACCAAAGGGCAAGGGTTCGGCCGCCGTCTCGGGGCAGGTGACGGTCAGGGTGTGGCAGACCGTCTTGCCGTCCAGCCGGAAGGTGCTCTCCAGCACAAAGTCATAGGGGAAGCGATTGGTTTTGGTCTGCTCGTCCGAGCGCAGCTCCAGACGGATGGCGTCGGGTCCGTCGGACAGCAGCGTGTGCTCCAGATCCCGGGCAAAGCCGTGCTGGCCGCCCTTATAGCTCTTGCCTGCGTGGGTCAGGATGCCCCCGGCCAGCTTGCCGGTCCAGGGGAACAGGATGGGGGCATGGCGGCCCCACACCGATTTATCCCCCTGCCAAAGCATCTCCTGGCCCTGGGCGTTTTGGACGCTGACCGCCTCCGCCCCATGGGTATCCACGGTCAAGGTAAGAAAGTCGTTGCGAATGGTTGCCTGCATGGATATACCTCCTTATGAAGTCAGGTCGAGATAGTTTCAGTATACACCTTCCGCCCCGCCGGGGCAAGGCCGGCGGGCCCTCTTTGGGGCGCAGCAGACAGCAAAAGCCCCCGCCGTCCGGATACGGGCAGCGGGGGCCGGGATTCAGTTTTCCGAATAGCGGGCCAGGAACTGCTTGGTGCGCTCCTGGCGGGGGCGTTCGATCACCTGGCGGGCGTCTCCCTGCTCCACGATCACGCCGCCGTCCATAAAGATGATCCGGTCTGCCACATCGCGGGCAAAGGCCATCTCGTGGGTGACGATGATCATGGTGGTCTTTTGCTCGGCCAGGCTGCGGATCACCTTCAGCACCTCCCCGGTCAGTTCGGGGTCCAGGGCGCTGGTGGGCTCGTCAAAGCAGAGGATATCGGGGTGGAGGGCCAGCGCCCGGGCAATGGCCACGCGCTGCTGCTGGCCGCCCGACAGCTGGTGGGGGTAGTGGTTGGCGCGGTCGGCCAGGCCCATCCGGCTCAGCAGCTCGCGGGCTTCCTGCTCGATGGCGGCGTTCACCTGCGCCTTGTTCTCTTTGTAGCCGGGCTGCTCTTTGGCCAGCAGCTGCTTGGCCAGCATGACGTTCTGCAGGGCCGTGTACTGGGGGAACAGGTTGAAGGACTGGAACACCAGCCCGAAGTGCAGCCGCTTGCGCCGCACCTCCCCTTCCCGCTGGGTGGCGGGATCGGCCGCGTCGAACAGGGTCTCCCCGTTCACCACGATCTGCCCCCGGTCGGGGGCCTCCAAAAAATTCAGGCAGCGCAGCAGGGTGGTCTTGCCCGACCCCGACGAGCCGATGATGGCCAGGGCCTGGCCCTGTTCCAGCTCAAAGCTGATGTCCTCCAGCACCCGGGTGGCGCCAAAGTGCTTTTCGATGTTCTTGACTTCCAGAATGGCCATGGCGTCCCCCTCCTCAGCGGAAATAATCCAGCTTCTTCTCAGCCCAGCGGAACAGCAGCGTCAAAATGCCGTTGACCGCCAGATAGAACACGGCGGTATAGAACAGAGGCCAGATCATCCCTTTTTTAATGTAGGATTCCCCCATCCAGATGATCTCGTACACCGAGATGACCCGCACCAGGGCGGTGTCCTTGACCAGGGTGATGAACTCGTTGCCCATGGGCGGCACGATCCGCTTGACCACCTGCAGCAGCGTCACCTTGAAGAAGATCTGGCTGCGGGTCATGCCCAGCACCTCGCCCGCCTCATACTGGCCCCGGGGGATGGACTGGATGCCGCCCCGGTAGATCTCGGAAAAATAGCAGGCGTAGTTGATGACAAAGCTCAGCAGCGCCGCCCCGAACCGGGGCAGCAGGGGCAGGTCGAACAGCAGGCCCGGGCCGTAAAAGATGATCAGGATCTGGATCATCAGGGGGGTGCCGCGCACCACCCACACCACCGTGCTGACCAGCCACCGCAGAGGCCGCAGCCGGCTCATGGCCCCCAGGGCGATCACAAGGCCCAAAGGCAGCGCCAGCAGCAGGGTCAGGGCGAACAGTTCCATGGTGATGCCCAGGCCCTCCAGCAAGCTCAGGGTAACGGTCAGCAGCATAAACTTCCTCTCCTTTTACACAGCAGCAGGCCCGCCCCCGGGGGGCCAGGCCGCTGCCATCGTCATGCTTCGATTCAGTAGGCGATCAGGGATTCCTGCACGCCGTAGGTGGTGGCCACTTCGGTGACGGTACCGTCCGCATAGGCCTCCTGCCAGAAGGTGTTGAAGGCGTCCACCAGATCCGAGCCCTTGCGGAAGCCCACGCCGTACTCCTCGCTGTTCAGCTGGACGGTGTAGGTCAGGTCGGGGTAGCTGGTGCCCTCGCCGATCATGGCGCCCGCCATCAGCAGATCGATGACGCAGGCGTCCGAAGCACCCGAGGCCACCTCCATCAGGGCGTCGGCCTGGGTGGTCTTGGCCACATAGGGGATGCCCAGGGCGTCCAGCTGCTCGGCGCCCGCCGAGCCGTTCTCCACCGCAAAGGCGAGGTCGGACAGACTGTCGGTGGTCTGGTAGTCGGCGGCCTTCTCAGCAGGCACCACCACCACCTGGCCGTTGTTGCAGTAAGGCTGGGACACCGACGCGCCGTTGGTCACCTCGTCGGTGATGGTCATGCCGTTCCAGATGGCGTCCACGCCCTTGGTGTCCAGCTCCATCAGCTTGTTGTCCCAGTTGATCTCCAGAAATTCCACGTCCACGCCCAGGTACTCGGCAAACGCCTTGGCCATGTCGGCGTCAAAGCCGATCCACTCGCCGTTCTCGTCCCGGTAATCCATGGGGGCGAAGTCGGTCATGCCCACCACCAGGGTGCCCTTGTCCTGCACATAGGCCAGATCGCTCTCCGCTTCGCTCGAAGCGGCCGAAGCTGCCTCCTGGCTTGCCGCGCCGGACGAAGCCGCCGCAGACGAAGCGGACGAAGCAGAGCTGGCGGAGCCGCCGCAGGCTGCAAAGGACAGGCACATGGCCGCCGTCATCATCAGGGAAACTGCCTTTTTCAACTTTCTCATCGTGATCTCCTCCCTATGCGCTGCACGCCGGGCGCGGCCCCTCCGCGCTATCATTCTACCGTGGTAAAGCGATGCAGTGATAACGTATTGGATTATACCCCACCCGCTCCCGGTTGTAAAGGGGGCAAAGCCCGCCGCAGGACATTTTTGGCGTTTTATACAAAACAAGTCCGGTTTTTGCCAGTTTTATGCATTGGTGCGCAGTCAAGAAGCCGGCCATACAAAAAAACCCCCGCCGTCCTTTTGACAGGGCGGCGGAGGCTGATGTGCTGTTGGGTTTGGGATGTTTCGTCCGGGTTGCGGTCCCCTGCTTTTGCTGCGTCCGGCTTGCGAAGGGCAGGACGCGGCAAAGAAGTCTGCTCTCTTGCGCTTGGCCGATTTTTCCTGCGCATCCAGGATGATGCTTGTAAAAATCGGAGCGCTGCGCCTGACATGCTTTGCCTGCTTCGTCCGGGTTGCGGTACCCTGAATTTCCGGCGCGCATGCAATGCGCTTGAAAATTCAGACCGCGGCCCCTGCTCCGCCTCGCCTGCTTCGTCCGCAGGACGCGGCTCGGCTACGCAGCCACAGGACGCGGCAAAGCATGTCAGCCCAGGCTGATGCCCATGCGGCGGGCGACGGTGAGCAGATCGCAGCTCTCGGGGATATTGCGGCTCTTGCCGGCAATATCCTCCAGGCGGTTCTCCACCACGCGGTTGTTCACCATGGCCACCGTGACGCCATAGCGCTCGGCCTCCACCAGCTTGGCTGCATGGCTGCCGAACTGGGTGGACAGCACACGGTCATAGGCGCAGGGGGTGCCGCCGCGCTGCATATGTCCCGGGATGCACACACGGGTCTCAAGGCCGGTCTTTTTCTGGATGGCAGCGGCGATGCGGTTGGTGGCGGTAGCGCCAAAGCCTGCCTCGGCCCGCTTGGCGGCCCATTCCTTGCGCTTCATCCGGGCTTCCTCGGCGTTCATGGCGCCCTCAGCCACCGCAATGATGGAGAAGTTGGAACCGTTCTTGGCCCGGCGCTCCACCGCGGCGCAGACACGGTCGATATCGTAGGGCAGTTCGGGGATCAGGATGATGTCCGCACCGCCGGCAATGCCGGCATACAGGGTCAGCCAGCCCGCCTTGTTGCCCATGATCTCAATGCACATCACGCGGCTGTGGCTGCCGGCGGTGGTGTGGATGCGGTCGATCACCTCGGTGTCGATCTCCACCGCAGTGTGGAAACCGAAGGTCACATCGGTGCCATAGATGTCGTTGTCAATGGTCTTGGGCAGGCCGATGATGTTCAGGCCCTCCTGCGACAGCAGATTTGCGGTCTTGTGGGTGCCGTTACCGCCCAGGCACAGCAGGCAGTCCAGTTTCAGATCCTTATAGGTCTTTTTCATGGCGGCCACTTTGTCGATTTTGTCCTCCTCGATGACCTGCATCATCTTGAAGGGGGTGCGCTTGGTGCCCAGGATGGTGCCGCCCAAAGTGAGCAGGCCGCGGAAATCGTCGGGCTGCATCTTTTTGTAGTCCCCGTTGATCAGCCCATGGTAGCCGTTCAGGATGCCGATGATCTCCACGTTCTCCCCCATGCGGACGTACAGCGCTTTCGCCACGCCGCGGATGGTCGCGTTCAGGCCGGGGCAGTCGCCGCCGGCGGTCAGGATGCCAACACGTTTCTTCATTCTAAACCCTCTTTTCCTTGTCTTGGGCACAGGCCCATATCTTATGTATAAGATTAGCCCGAAAGGGGCTCGCTGTCAAGGTTTTTGGCCTTATTTCATAAGAAAATGCGCCGCCGCAAAAAAGTAAAAAAAGGTGTTGACAAAGGCGGCCTGTTCAGGTATAATATCCCTTGTCAGCGGCGGCGGCCCGGCAGGGCGCGGCACCTGGCCCAAACTGAATGATGGGGATTTGCATAGTGGTAGTGCGGTAGACTCTGACTCTACTTGTGGGAGTTCGATTCTCTCATCCCCAACCAAACCTAACCGCAGCACAAAAGGCTGCGGTATTTTCGGGGCATAGCGCAGCTGGTAGCGCGCCTGGTTCGGGACTAGGAGGCCGTGGGTTCAAATCCCGCTGCTCCGACCAAAGACGAGTGCTTGATGGCATTCGTCTTTTTTGTTGTTCTGCCGGCCGCAGCAGAAAGCCCCCGCCATCCTGTTTCGGACAGCGGGGGCATCATTCTGCACGTCTTACTTATTTGTCGGCCGTCTTTTTGGTGCGGGCGGCGCGCTTTTTGGGCGCAGCTTCCGTCCCGGCAGCCTTCTTGCGGGAAGCAGCCTTCTTGGGAGCCGGAGCTTTTTCAGCGGCAGTCCCGGCCTTTTCGGCCTCGGCAGCCGGAGCCTCCGCCGCTTTCTTGGTGCGGCAGGCACGGCGCTTGGGCTTTTCCGCGGCAGCCGGTTCGGCGGCCTTCTCCTCCACAGCCTGTGCGGGAGCAGGCTCCGCTTCAGCCGGCTGCGCCTCAGCAGGCTGTGCCTCGGCAGTTTGTGCCCCGGCAGTTTGTGCCTGCTCTGCGGGGGCGGCCTCCACGGCGGCGGTCTGGGTCTTTTCGGCCTCCTCTGCCTTGGCCGTGCCCTTGCGCTCCCGGACCGGAGCGATCAGCCAATGCTGGTCGTCGCCGGGGGTCTTGTCCCAGATCTGCAGGATGGCCCCCTCAGGGCTGCCCATCCCCACGGTATCCACGCACTTGCCGCTGGCCCAGGGGCTGCTGATCTGCACGGTGCCGTCGTTGTTGCGGGTGAGCACCCACACCTGCGAGCTGCCCATCACATCGTCCCACAGGTGCAGCCAGGTGCCCCGGCCGGTGCCGGCGGCCACCAGGTCCACCACCTTGTTGTTGGCACGGCAGTGGATGCGGTAGGCGTTGTCCCCTACCCGCACGAAGGACCACTCCTGCTCAGGCTTGTGCTGGTACTTGCCCAGACGCAGCTGGGCGCCGTCAGCCGCCTGTCCCACATACTCGATGACACAGCCGGATGCGGCGGCGATGGTGTAGTAGCTGCCGGCCTTGATCGAGGTCTGTTCGATGGTTTTCATGGTCTATCCCTCCACGCAGATTATCAGGTTGGCCCCGCCCTGCCGGGCCCGGGCATTCGAGTTCTTGGTGGAATTATACCACCCGTCGTAATTTTTCACAAGTATGTGGGCGTTCTTTCATCAACTTGCACAAAACCCAGGCTCTTACCTCAAAATTTTTAGAGACACAGGCCGGCGCGTTTTGGGTCATTCCGGGGCCTGGCCGGCCTGCACCCGGGCTTCCATCCGGTCCAGTTCGGCCAAAAACTGCGCCATAAAGGGCACCGCCACGAAGAAACTGAGCAGATCGGCAATGGGCTGGCTGTACTGCACCCCCGCCAGCCCCCACACCCGGGGCAGCACCAGGATCAGCGGGATAAAGAAGATCCCCTGCCGGCAGCAGGACAGGAAGGTGGCCCGCACCGACTTACCCACGCTCTGGAACAGCATATTGCTGCACACCAGCACCGGCTGCAGCAGGGTGGCGGCGCACTGCCACTGGAAGGCGGGCAGCGCGATGGCGGTGACCGCGTCGTCATCCCGGAACAGGCGCACCAGAGTATCCCCTCCGGCAAGGCTCAGTCCTGCCAGGACGGTCAGCAGCACCATCCCCGCTTCCATGGTAAAGATGCAGGCCGCCCGCACCCGGTGGAACTTCTGGGCGCCATAATTATAGGACGCCACCGGCTGGAATCCCTGCCCCACCCCCAGGGCCACCGACTGCAAAAACTGGAAGATCCGGCTGACGATGCTCATGGCGGCCACCGCCGCGTCTCCATAGGGGCGGGCCGCCACATTGAGCATCATGCTGGCAAAGCTGGCCAGGCCCTGCCGTCCAAAGCTGGGCAGGCCGGTGGTCAGGATCAGGACCAGGTCCGCCGGGGCGCGGGTATAATTTTTCAGGGCCAGCTTGCTGACCGTCTTGCCCCGCAGATACATGGACAGCAGGATGCCGAAACTGACCATCTGGCTCAGGCCGGTGGCCAGCCCCGCGCCCCCGGTGCCCAGCCCCAGCCCAAAGATGAACAGAGGGTCCAGCAGGATATTCAGCAGGCCGCCTGTCACCAGGCCCACCATGGCAAAGCTGGCCTTGCCCTCATAGCGCAGGATGTTGTTCATCACCAGGCTGGACATCATAAAAGGAGCCGCCAGCAAAATGTAAAAGGCATAGGCCCGGGCGTGGGGCAGGATGGTCTCGGTGCTGCCCAGCAGCCGCACCAGTCCTGTCAGCCCCGCAATGCCGCACACACCCAGCACCGCTCCCGCCCCTATGGCGGTGAAAAAACTGGTGGAGGCGAACCGGGACGCCTTGTGGGTATCCCCGCTGCCCAGGCTCCGGCTGATGACGCTGCCCGCCCCATGCCCCAGCATGAACCCGATGGCCTGGATCACCGCCATCAGGCTGGACACCACCCCCACCGCTCCCGAAGCGCTGGTGGACAGCTGTCCTACAAAAAAGGTGTCCGCCAGATTGTAGATGCTGGTGATCAGCATACTGAGGATGGTGGGGACCGCCAGCCCCATCACCAGCCTGGGGATGGGGGTCTGGGTCATTTTGATAAACTGCGCCTTCTGGGCGTTTTCCTGCTGGGACATCATGCTGCACGCTCCCTGTACCTGTCTTTTACAATAGTATACATCATTCCCCATTCTTTGTCGAGCGGGCAAGGCTGTTGCCATCCTGCACAGAAAATACCGGGCTGTTTTGTAGGAAAATCACCAAAACCCGATTGACAACCGCCCCGGCCCTGTGTATAATAATTTGCAGTCAAGTTGCAAATTCGCCCCAACGCGGGCTTGCTTTTATCGGAGGAACGCTTTTATGTTCAAACCCAAACGTCTTATTTCTGCCCTGTCGGCTGCTGTTTTGGCCCTCGGGCTGCTGGCGGGCTGCGGCCAGAGCCCTTCGGGCAGCCGTCCGGATGCCGCCCCCCAGGAGGACACCATACAGGTGGTGGCCACCATCTTCCCCCTGTATGACTGGGCCAGGCAGGTGATCGGGGAGGTTCCCGGTGTGGAACTGACCTGGCTGCAGGACACCGGCGTGGATATGCACAGCTACCAGCCCACCGCCCAGGATATGCTGCGGGTGTCCTCCTGCGATCTGTTCCTGTATATCGGAGGCACCTCGGACAGCTGGGTGGAGGACGCTTTGGCCGAGGCGGTCAACCCCGCCATGCAGACGGTGTCCATGCTGGAGCAGCTGGGCAGCCAGGCCCGGCTGGAGGAGCTGGCCGAAGGGATGCAGGCCGAGGACCACGAGGGCCACAGCCATGACGAGGAGGCCGAATACGACGAGCACATCTGGCTTTCCCTCCGCAACGCCCAGCTGCTGGTCGGCGCCATTGCCGATGCTCTGGGCCAGCTGGACCCCGACCATGCCCAGGCCTATGCCGACCATGCGGCTGCCTACTGCCGGCAGCTGGAAGCCCTGGACGCCGATTACCAGGCGGCGGTGGACGCCGGGACGGTGGATACCTTGCTGTTCGGGGACCGGTTCCCCTTCCGGTATCTGGTGGAGGATTACGGCCTGGACTATTACGCCGCCTTCCCCGGCTGCTCGGCTGAGACCGAGGCCAGCTTTGAGACCATCGCTTTTCTGGCCGGCAAGGTGGACCAGCTGGGTCTGCCCGCCGTGCTGACCATTGAGAACTCGGACCAGCGGGTGGCCCAGACCATCGTACAGAACACCGCAGACCGCAGCGCGGCCATCCTGACCATCGACTCGATGCAGGCGGTGAACGCCGGCGATGTGGAAGCGGGGGTCAGCTATCTGTCTTTGATGGAGCAGAATCTGGACGTTCTGCGGCAGGCACTGGGCTGCGCCGCATAAAGGAGATACGCTATGGCACTGATCACTTGTAAGCATCTGGACCTGGGCTATGAGAACACCCGGGTGGTGGAGGACCTGTCCTTTACGGTGGAGCAGGGGGACTACCTGTGCATCGTGGGGGAAAACGGCTCGGGCAAGAGCACCCTGATGAAGACCCTGCTGGGCCTTCGGTCCCCTCTGTCGGGACAGATCGTCTTTGGGGACGGCCTGCACAAAAACGAGATCGGCTACCTGCCCCAGCAGACTCCCATCCAGCGGGACTTCCCGGCCAGCGTGCAGGAGGTGGTGCTGTCGGGCTGCCTGAACCGGTGCGGCCTGCGCCCCTTCTACGGCAAGGAGGAAAAGGCCCTGGCCGCCCGCAACATGGAGCGGCTGGGCATCACCCCCATTGCGCGGCGGTGCTACCGGGAGCTGTCGGGCGGCCAGCAGCAGCGCGTCCTGCTGGCCCGGGCCCTGTGCGCCACCCGCAAGCTGCTTTTGCTGGACGAGCCGGTGGCCGGCCTGGACCCCAAGGTGACCGCCGAGCTGTACGAGCTGATCGCCGGGCTGAACCGGCAGGACGGCATCACCGTCATCATGATCTCCCACGACATCTCTGCGGCGGTGGGATATGCCAGCCATATCCTTCACATCGGGGAGGGCCAGCGGCTGTTCTTTGGCACGGCGGCCGCCTACGCGGCCAGCGGGGCGGGCCGGATGTTCGCCCCCTGCTCCCAGGACTTTCCGAAAGGCGGTGACCCCCAGTGACAGCATTTGAGACGCTGCAATACTATTTCACCTTCCCCTTTGTGCGCTATGCCCTGGTGGTGGGGGTGCTGATCGCCCTGTGCGCCTCCCTGTTCGGGGTGACGCTGGTGCTCAAGCGGTTCTCCTTCATCGGGGACGGGCTGAGCCATGTGGCCTTCGGCGCCCTGGCGGTGGCGGCGGTGTTCAACCTGACCGACGAGATGCTGCTGGTGCTGCCGGTGACGATCGCGGCGGCCATCCTGCTGCTGCGGGGGGGCCGGGGCGCCAAACTCCAGGGGGATGCGGCCATCGCGGTGCTGTCGGTGGGCACCCTGGCGGTGGGCTATCTGCTGATGAACCTCTTTTCCACCAGCACCAACCTGTCGGGGGATGTGTGCAGCACCCTGTTCGGCTCCACCTCCATCCTCACCCTCACCCGGGCCGAGGTGTGGCTGTGTGTGGTGCTGTCGGTGGTGGTCATCGCCCTGTTCGTGGTGTTCTATGACCGTATCTTCGCGGTCACCTTCGACGAAGTCTTTGCGGCGGCCACCGGCCTGCCTGCGGGCCGTTACAGCCTGCTGATCGCGGTGGTCATCGCGGTGATCATCGTGCTGGCCATGAACCTGGTGGGCTCGCTGCTCATCTCGGCCCTCATCATCTTCCCCGCCCTGTCGGCCATGCGGCTGTTCAAGAGCTTCCGCGCGGTGACGGTGTGTGCCGCCGTGGTATCGGTGGTCTGCGCCGCCGCCGGCATCCTCATCTCGATCCTGGCGGGCACCCCGGTGGGCTCCACCATCGTGGCGGTGGACCTGGGCGTGTTCGCGCTGTTCGCGCTGGCGGGGGCCGTCACCGGCCGCGCCGCCTGAAAGGAGGTCCTTATGCACCCCTTTGCCCGCTGTGCAGCCCTGCTGCTGGCCGCCGCTGTCCTGACCGGATGCGGCAGGCAGGCCGGCACGCCGGAGTCCCCGGCCAGCCAGCCGGCCCCGCCCCCTGTCTCCTCTGCTCCGGCCAGCCAGCCCCAGGCCGTCAGCCAGCCGGCCCCTGTGGACGTGGATCTGACCACCCTCAGCAGCACCATGGTATTTGCCGAGGTGAGCAATCTGATGTACGACCCCATCCCCTATCTGGGCAAGACGGTGCGGATGGAGGGAGAGTTCTCGGTGGAGCACGGCTACACCATGGACGGAGAAGAGGACCTGAGCCAGAACTTCTTCTACTGCGTCATCGAGGACGCCCTGGCCTGCTGCGCCCAGGGGCTGGAGTTTGAGCTGGCGGACCCGTCCGCCGCCTATCCCCAGGACTACCCCGCCGAGGGCAGCCAGGTGCGGGTGGTGGGCACGGTGGAGCTGTACGAAGAAAACGGCTTCCGCTATCTCCACCTGACCGACGCCGTATTTGAATGAGCAAAAAAGTCCTGTCCAGCCGACATGTGCGGATGGACGGGACACATACGCTGCAAAAAAGACCGCCTGATCGGCGGTCTTTTTTGCAGCGTATCAGCGTCCAAAGCCGAACAGGCCCTTCTTCTCATAGGGCTGGCACTGGGCCGATACCACACGGTAGCCGGTGGGCTCCAGGGCGGCGGCCAGGGCCTGCTCCTCAATGGGCTGCCGGGACAGGATGGTGCAGGTGCCCTGCCGGTGGGAGGAGGTGACCTTCTCCACCGCAAAAGCTTTGCGCACCGTCTCGTTCACATGGGCCTCGCACATCCCGCAGGCCATCCCGTCGATCTTCGCGGTCGTCTTGTACATCGTTCCGTCCTCCTTGTTGTCTCATCCCAGAGCCACGTCCAGGGCCATCATAAGGGTGAAGCCCGCCGCAAAAGCCATCGGGCCAATGTCCGAATGCTGTCCGCTGGCCATCTCGGGCACCAGTTCCTCCACCACCACATACAGCATGGCTCCCGCTGCAAAGGCCAGCAGCCAGGGCAGGGCGGGCAGGACCAGTTCGGCGGCCAGGATAGTGAACACCGCGGCCAACGGCTCCACGATGCCGGACAGCACCCCATCCGCAAAGGCACGCCGCCGGGACGCGCCCTCAGCCCGCAGGGGCATGGATACGATGGCACCCTCGGGGAAGTTCTGGATGGCAATGCCCAGCGACAAAGCCAGGGCCCCCGCCGCCGAGATATCCGCCGCACCGGTGAGATATCCCGCGTACACCACCCCTACCGCCATCCCCTCGGGGATGTTGTGGAGCGTCACCGCCAGCATCATCATGGTGATGCGGGGCAGCCGGGCGGGCGGCCCCTCGGGCCGGCGGGCATTCTGGTGCAGGTGGGGGATCAGATGATCCAGCGCCAGCAAAAACAGCACGCCCGCCCAGAATCCACCGGCGGCAGGCACGAAGGACCATACCCCCATGCCGGCGGCTCCGGCTTCCTCCAGCGCGGGGATCAGCAGGCTCCACACCGACGCCGCCACCATCACGCCGGCGGCAAACCCGGTCAGCCCCCGCCGCACCAGCTCATGCAGCTGCCGCCGCATCAAAAAGACGCATCCCGCCCCCAAAGAAGTGCCCAAAAAGGGGATCAGTATCCCCCACATGACTTTGCTCAGCATAAATCGTTACCTCGTTTCTATTCAGTTGCTTCTTCCCTCCATTCTATTCTCCTTTCCACGCCCTGTCCGTGAGTCGGGCACACAATCTTCTAGGTTTCTAGTTTGTTGCAGCAAACCAGAAAGTCCAGCCAAAGGCCGCCCCAGCTTTGCGAGCGGCCCTCTGGCTCCATTATAGTGTGCGGCGGCCCGCTTGTCAAGGCCGGTTCACAGTCCCTCCCGGCGGATGGCCTGCACCAGCTTTTCCATCAGCCCCACCCGGCCCAAGGGAGTCATCAGGTAAAAGCCGTCGGCCCAGGGCCCGGCGGCCCGCGCCATCTCCAGCGAGATCTCCAGGCCCAGCTCCTCGCCCCGGGCCCGGTCGGCCCCTTCGTACCGGCGGATGATGCTGTCCTCCACGTGGATGCCGTTGATCTCATTTTCCATGTACAGGGCGTTGCGGTGGCTGACCACCGGCATGATGCCGGCCAGCAGTTTGGCCCCCGGCAGGGCGGCGCGGGCGGCGCGCAGGTTATCCACCGCCCGGGCCGACAGCACCGGCTGGGTCAAAAAGCCCGCCATCCCGCTGTCCTGTTTTTCTTGGGCGCGGCGCAGTTCTACGTCGAAGTTGCGGGCGTTGAGGTTCAGCGCCCCGAACACCGTCATCCCCGGCAGGGCCTCCCCCGGCCCCGCCAGCGCGTGGATGTACCGCGCCAGCTTGCGGGAGTTGAACTGGTAGACGCTTTTTACCTCGTCCCGCTCGGCGGTGGGGATGGGGTCCCCGGTGATGGCCAGCACCTCCCGCACCCCCTCGGCGTACAGGCCCAGCAGGAGGGCTTTGATGGCGTTCAGGTTGCGGTCCCGGCAGGTCATGTGGGGCATGGCCACCAACCCCAGCTCCCGCCGCAGCTTGCAGGCGGTCAGGCTGGCGTCCACACGGGCCCGGGCAATGGGGCAGTCGGCAATGGTCAATGCGTCCACCCCGGCCTGCTGCAGCCGCCGGGCGCTGGCCATATAGCCGGTCAGGTCGGCGTCCCGGGGGCTGTCCAGCTCCACTGCGATCACCCGCTCCCCCCGGGCCAGCTTGCGCAGGAAGGGGTCGGAGACCGCCGGCAGGATCTGGGCCTCGGGCTGCGGGGCCGGAGCTTCGGTCCCGCAAATGGGCATGGGCGTTTCCTCCAGGGCCTGCCGCAGCGCCGCGATGTGGGCGGGAGCCGTGCCGCAGCACCCTCCCAGGATGACCGCGCCCCCGGCCCGGATGCGGCACATCTCCCGGGCAAAGTAGTCGGGCCTGCCCCGGTAGACCACACGGCTGCGGGTCACCAGGGGGTAGCCTCCGTTGGGCATGGCGGATACCGGCAGCCCGCAGCCCGCCACCCCTTGCAGCACCGGGGCCATGGCGCCGGGGGGCAGCAGGCAGTTCAGGCCCACGGCGTCCACCTGGCCGCAGGCCGCCATCCGGGCCGCCATCTCCCGGCAGGACAGGCCCTCCCGGGTGTAGCCGTCGGGCAGCGCCGCAAAGGATACCAGCACAAAGGCGTCCGGCCGCCGGCTCTTGATATAGGCCGCAGCTTCGGCCAGGCCGGCGTCGCTGCTGAGGGTCTCAAACAGGAAATTTTCCGCACCCAGCTCCAAAAACACTTCCGCTACCGCCTTGTAGCTCTGGGCAGCGGGGTCGGCTTCGGTGTCGGGGGCGGGCCCCATGTCCGCGAACAGGGCGCCCTCTCCCCCTGCCTCTGCCAGAGCCTGGGCTCCCAGCTCCCAGCCGGCCCGGGCCAGCTGCTGCCAGCCGGGAACATGGGCTGCCGCCATCCGGGGCAGGCCGAAGGTATTGGTCTTGAGGGCCTGAGCCCCTGCCGCCAGGTATTCCCGGTGCACCGCCAGGATGCCCGCCGGGTCCTCCAGGTTGGCCTGTTCGCACTCCAGCCCCGGCCGGGCCTTGTAATAGGTGCCCATCCCCCCGTCAAACAACAGGACGCGGTCTTTCAGGATCTCACGCGCATTTTTCATAGTTCCGTCTCTCTTTCGGTGGTTTATGCTACCAGTGTAACGGTCCGGGCCAAATTGTCAAGCGCCTCTTGCATAAAGGGCGCATATATGCTATATTTGTCTCCACATGAACCAAGGGAGGAATGCACCATGCGCCATGCCGGCACACAAGAGATCGAAACGCCCCGGCTGCTTCTCCGCCGCATTGCCCCGGCGGACGCCCCGGCCATGTACCGCAACTGGGCCAGCGACCCGGCCGTCACCCGTTATACGCGGTGGGAGCCCCACAAAGACGAAACCGAGACCTTCGCCCTGCTGACGGCCTGGGACGAGCTGTACCAAAACTCCGACTACTACCACTGGTGCCTGGTGGACAAGGCCACCGGCGAGGTGTTCGGCACGATGAGCTTTTGCGACGACCGGATGGGCGAGCCCGGGGCCGCCGAAACCTGGCGCAGTCTGGGCTTCGATACCTCCCAGGGGGTGTGGGAACCGGGCTACTGCATCGGCCGCGCCTGGTGGGGCAAAGGCTATACCACCGAGGCATTGCGGGCTGCGGTGGACTACTGGTTCACCCGGACGGACAGCCGGTGGCTGGCCTGCTGCCACGCGGTGGAAAACCCCGCCAGCGGCCGGGTGATGCAGAAGGCGGGCTTTGTCTGGCACCACGACGACACCTACCACAAATTCGACGGCACGCCGGTGCCCTGCCATACCTATCTTTTGACGCGGGACGCCTGGCAGACGAGAAAGGACACACTTTGAGCGAATTATACGATATTTTGGTGGAAACGCCCCCTACCCCCACCCTGCTGCTGGCGCTGGACCAGGGGGCCTTTGACTGCGAGCGCAGTCTGAAAGAACTGGCCGCCCTGTGCGAGGCCAACCACATGGAAGCGGTGGGCGAGGTGGTGCAAAAGCGCTCCACTCCTGAGACGGGCACCGTTCTGGGCAGCGGCAAGCTGGAGGAAGCGCGCCTCGCCGCCCAGCAGCTGGGGGCCCAGTGCGCCGTCTTTGACGGTGAGCTGACCGGCAGCCAGATCCGCAACATCTCGACGGCGGTGGGGGTGGAAGTGATCGACCGCACCATGCTGATCCTGGAGATCTTCCGCAGCCGCGCCGTGACCGGGGAAGGCAAATTGCAGACCGAGCTGGCCCTTTTGAAGTACCGTCTGCCCCGGCTCCAGGGGATGGGCGAAAGCCTCAGCCGCCAGGGCGGCGGCGGGGGCGGCGGAGCAGGCGCACGACGAGGCGCCGGCGAAACCAAGCTGGAGCTGGACCGCCGCCACATCCACGCCCGCATCGATACCCTGGCCGCCCGTCTGGCCGAAATGGAAAAGCGCCGCGGGGAGAGCCGCCGGGCCCGGGCCAAGACCGGTATGCCGGTGGTCAGCCTGGTGGGTTACACCAACGTGGGCAAATCCAGCCTGATGAACGCTTTGTGCGGCCCCAGCGTGGCCGAAGCGGATATGCTGTTCGCCACCCTGGACCCCACCAGCCGCAAGCTGGTGCTGCCCAGCGGCATGGCGGTGCTGCTGGTGGACACGGTCGGCTTTGTGTCCCGGCTGCCCCATAATCTGGTGGAAGCCTTCAAGAGCACCCTGGAGGAAGCCGCCTGGTCGGATGTCATCCTTCAGGTGGCGGACGCCTCCGATCCGCTGCGGGAGGAGCAGCTGGCCGTCACCGCCCAGGTGCTGGACAGCCTGGACTGCGCCGATATCCCCCGCATCACTCTCTACAACAAGTGCGACAAACCCGGGGCCGCCCCCTTCGACCCCGACATCCTGCTGACCAGCGCCAAGACCGGCCTGGGCCTGGACCGCCTTTTGCAGCGGCTGGACCAGCTTCTGGCCGACCGGGTGCGCACCATCCAGGTGCTGCTGCCCTACGATGCCCTGTCCCTGGCAGGCCCCATGCGCCAGCGGGGCAGCGTCCTGACCGAGGAATACCGCCCCGACGGCCTCTATCTCGAGGGCATCGTCAAGCGGGAGGACCTGCATCTTTACCAGCCCTACCTGGTCTGACCTCCGGATACGACCAAAGCCCGCCCCCATCTTCCAGGGGCGGGCCTTTTTATAGTTTATAGAGGGTCTGTTCAGAACAGCCAGTTCTTTCGGATTATAAAAAAACTTGCCAATAAATAGGTTTTTTGATATAATTCTTATACCAACTTCTGCCATATACTTTAAGTTCACTAGGGTGTATCTGAAAACTCCCCCACGCTGTTCTATTCTACCAAAAAGCCCCATCTGCTGCGTTGCATTCGCTTGCATTCCATGGAGGAGTGCAGCGCTCATGCGCCTTGCAGCTGGCACTTTTTGGCGAATATCTCAGCATGTTTGACTTCTCAGATACACCCTAGGCATAGAGGAGGCAATCCATGGAAACCAATGCGATGATTTCTATCATTATCCCTGTCTACAATGTGGAAAATTATCTGAATAGATGCATTGACTCCGTATTATCTCAGACATACAAAAACTTAGAAATTATCCTTATAGATGATGGGAGCACCGATTCAAGTTCAAAAATCTGCGACTTTTACCAAGAAAAAGACAGAAGAGTCATTGCATACCACAAAAGAAACGAGGGTCAGGGCATTGCACGAAATTACGGTATTGACCGCAGCAAAGGCGAATATATTATGTTTGTTGACAGCGATGATTGGATAGATCCTCGTATGTGTGAAAAGCTTATGAGCCTTTGTAATACATATAAGAGAGATATCACCGGATGTGCGTATTCGATTGATTTTGCAGATGGCACTTCCAAGAACCAATTTTCTGATTCAAAAAGTGGTATAATAAGTGGGAAAAAATGTATTCTGAATGTTTTATATCAAACAGAAGACGATTTGGGTTCTATGTGCTGTAAGCTATTTAAAAGAGAATTATTTGATACGTTCCGCTTTCCCTCATTAAGAAATTACGAGGATTATGTAATTTCATTGCAGCTTTTTTTCGCAGAACCTGATATTTACTTCTGCAATCTGCCAATGTATCACTATTATTATCGAATTGGTTCTTCAAGTAAAAGCAATGACTTTGAAAGAAAAATAAAAACGATTGAAACTTCCTATCAAATAAAAGACTACTTTATAGCGCATAATGCTTCAAAAGAGATCATTGCTGGTTCAAATTATTTTATTTTTAAAACATACAACAGTATCTTTTGGCAGCTCTATAAAATAAAGCCATCCAACTGGAAAAAGCTTATCAAAAATCATCGAAAAGTGTCGTTGTTTGCCTTTAAAGATTTTCTTCTAACCTCAAACAAGAAATTCATCGATTTAAAATACATTTTACAGTACTTCATTTCTATCTGTATTTAATGCCTCCCTCAATTGACCAAGCTAAAAGCCCGCCCCCATCTTCCAGGGGCGGGCCTTTTTATAGTCTATAGAGGGTCTGTTCAGAACAGCCAGCCGAACAGCCAGTCGAACAGATTCCAGCCACCCGAGCTCACGCTGCCGTCGCTGCTGTCCATCAGGCGGGTGCCGGTGTAGTAGGTGGACAGGATCTGACGGTAGTTATACCCCCGCTCCTGGGCAAAGCCCACTGCGCCGCACTGGCTCATCCCCACACCGTGGCCATAGCCATAGTACGCCATGGCCGGGGTGCCGTCCTGGTCGGCGGTGAAGTCGAAGCAGTACCGGGAGCTGACAAACTGGTTCAGGTAGCGGTAGCTGCGGCCATTCACCACCAGGGTATCGTACTGCACAAAGCCGCCCAGGCTCTTGTGGCTGGTGTCGGCGCTCCGGTAGGGCTCGTCCGGGTGGCGGCTGTCGTTGTACTCCAGCATCCGGTAATCTTTGCCGATCACCCGGCGCAGGATGTTGTGGTACTGCTCCTCATAGGGGCTTTCGACGCTTTGCAGGTAGGGCACATCGGTGCCCCAGGCATCCAGAGCCGAGCAGGTGCCGTACACCCCGGTCTGGGTGTTGTAGCCGGCGCTGCAGGAGAACACCGCGTCGCACACCGACCAGCCGCTGCCGTTGTCATAGACCAGCACCAGATCGGCCACATCCCGGATGGCGTTTTCCATCTTGCGGCGGGTGGCAGAAGGGATCTGGTCCACCGGCGTGTAGGTCAGAGCGTTGGCCGAGGAGCCATACTGGTTCTGGTACTCCAGATAGGAGTGGATGGCAATGGCCTGGGCCTTCCATGCCTCGGCGGCGGCCCGGTCCGAGATCTCAGCATAGCTGCCGATCGAACCCAGCTCGGTGTAGGTGATGCCCACCAGGCAGTCCACCAGGTCCATCCGCACGTTGCGGCGCAGCCCCTGGCCCCGGACGTTCAGATAATCCACCGTGATCTTGTCGCTGCCTCCCAGGCCAAACAGGTCCAGCAACCACTGGATGCAGTTTTCCTGTTCCAGTTCCCGGCTGACGGGCACCTGTGCGGTATCCGCCCCGCCGATGGTGTCCGCCGCCAAAGCCTGCGGCGCCGCCGCCAGAGTCATGACCCCGGCCAGGGCCAGAGCCGCCAGCCGTCTTGCGATGTGCTTTGTGATCTTCAAACCATTCATCCTCCTGCTATGTTTATTTTGGTAAAGTGTACCATAAACCCGCCCCGCGGGGCAAGGCTGAATTTTAACTTTTGGCCTGAGGATAGATGGAGTGGCCCCCGTTGCACAGATAGGACGCCGCGCACACCAGCACAAAGCAGCCGAAATACTCCCCGCCGAACAGCTCCAGCCCCACCAGGATGGGGGCGGCCAGGGTGTTGGTCCCCGCCGCAAACACGGCCGCATAAGCCAGGGCCGCAGCAAGGGGCACCGGCAGGCCCAGAGGCAGAGCCAGGACCGCGCCCAGCGCCGCGCCAATGGTAAACAGTGGGGCTACCTCGCCGCCCTGGAACCCCGCCGCCAGGCACACCGCCGTCAGGCAGAGCTTGGCCAGCCAGTCCCAGGCATACAGGCTGCCCCCTGCCATGGCCGCCGCCGACAGGCCCTCGCTCAGGCCGTTGTAGCGGCTGCCTGTGGCAAAGCCTATGACCGCCACCAGCGCTCCCACCAGCACGATGCGCAGGCATGGATTGGGCAGCCAGCGGCCCAGACGGTCTTTCAGGCCGTGCAGCAGGGCCACAAACAGCCAGCCCGCCAAACCGCAGGCGGCGCCCAGCACCGCCAGCCGCAGCAGGACCGGTCCTGTCAGGGCCGGGGCTGCAATCCCCAGATCCACCGCCGACGGGGCCATCCCCAGCAGCCCGCTGACCGCCGACGCGGTCCATGCGGCCACCAAAGCCGGCAGCAGAGCGTCGTATACCGCCACCCCCGCGCGGAACAGTTCCAGTGCGAAAAATACCGCCGCCAACGGGGTGCAGAACAGCCCCGCAAAACCGGCCGCCACCCCCGCCACCAGCAGGCGGCGCCGGTCCTGCTGCCTTTGCAGGGCCGGCGTCAGAAGGCTGGCCCCCGCCGACGCGATCTGGACGGCCACCCCTTCACGGCCCACGCTGGCCCCCAGCAGGTGGCCCAGCCAGGTAGCCCCTACCGCCAGAGGCACCAGCAGCAGGGGCACGTCCTCCCGGCGGCCTTCTTCCGCATCAAAGACCAGGGCCATGCCCCGGCTGCACTCCTTGCCCCAGCGGGCGTATACCAGCCAGATCACCGCACCGCCTGCGGGCAGCAGCACCAGCAGCCAGGGCTGCGCTTCCCGCAGCGCAGTCACCGCCAGCACACCCCGGCCAAACACCGCCGTCAGCACCCCGGCGATCCCGCCGGCTGCCGCTGCCAGCACCACCAGCAGCGCCTCCTGCCTCGCCCGTTTCAGCCAGCCGCTGACCATCGGGCCCACACGATCCTTCATTTTTCCCACTCCTTTTATTTGAGCCGGCCTGCGCCGGCCATTCTATAAGAAGAATATCACACTACGTCCTGCGGGGCAAGACAGGAAAAGCCTCTGCACGCAAAAAAGACCGCCAGCTCATGCTGACGGTCTTTTGGTCCGAGTGGCGAGAATCGAACTCACGGCCTCTTGAACCCCATTCAAGCGCGCTACCAAAACTGCGCTACACCCGGATATTGCTGTGCGCCTTGCGGCTCACAGCTTCATTATTATACCGGACCGGGCTGGTTTTGTCAAGGGTTTTTTCCCGCTTTTATGCGGCGGTCAGCCGCACCACGCTTTCTGTGCGTTCCACCGTGAAAGAGATGTCCTCGCCGTGGGTGATAGGACCGGGGTCTGTGCCGGCCGCGTCGGGGAACACGATCTCATAGCCCAGCTCGGCGGGAAAGCCGCAGATCGCGGCGGTCACTGCGCCCTCGTCCAGAAAGACCAGCTGCAGCATCCCCTCGCTCTGTGCCTCCCGCAGGTTGTAGCTCTGGGCGCCGATCACCTGCTGGATCTCCTCCACCGGGGTATAAGGCGCAAACGTATACACCTCGTCCCAGCTGAAAGGCACCGCCTGCTCCAGGGTGATGGTGGTGTCGGTGAGGCCGGTCAGGGCCGATTTCAGCTGGTGGTTGTGCCACAGCACCACCGGGCTGCCCAGCAAAGACCAGGCCAGGGCCACCAGGGCCAGCACAGCGGCCGCCGCAATATAAAATCTCTGTTTTCTCGGGTTCATGATGCAGCTCCTCCTTTATGGACAGGAAAATTTGCCGCAGGAGCGCTGCGGCAAATCGGTTCCCGTTTTCAGAATGGGATCTCTTCGTCTTCTTCCGGACCGGCGTCCTCCCACTGGCCCTCCCCTCTCCCCTCAAAGGGGACACCGGGATACGCGGGCAGCGTCTGATTTTCCCAGGGGACGGCAAAGCTCACAGCGCCCACCCACTCGGCCCCTGCATACAGCAGGGCCTGGGCCGCGGCGGACACCGTTGAGCCGGTGGTGATCACATCGTCCAGCAAAAGCACCCGTCGTCCGGCTACCCGGTCGGCGTCTGCCCGGAACAACCCCATGGCGTTGATCACCCGTTCCTGGCCCGAAAGCCCGGCCTGCGCCGTCCCGCGGCGGGTGCGCAGCAGGGCAGCCTCGTCCACCGGGATCCCCAGGCCATGACCCAGCGGGTAGGCCATCAGGGCCGGGACATTATAAGCCCTGCCCCGCCCCGAGGAGGCCATGGGCACGATCAGGTCACAGTCGGTGACCGGGTCTGCCGCAGGCCGCGGGATCTCCACCCCGCCCCGCACATCCACCCGGACCCCAAACATCTGCTGGGCCAGCAGACAGCCCAGCTGCACCGCGATCCAGGGTTTGCGGTCGTACTTTGCCTGGCGGATGGCGCTGCGCACAGTGCCCTCATACCAGAAAGCGGACGCAGCCCAGGCGAGGATCCCGGGCTGGATGCCCGAAAGAGGCAGGTTCCGGCCCTGGGGATGCCGTGCGCGGTTTTTCAGCATACCGGCACAATCGGGGCATTGGGGCATCCAGCCCAACACCTGCCCGCAGAAAGGGCACCGGCGGGGCAGTACAAGCCCGAGCGCCTGCCGCAGCAGGATCTCCGGCCTGGTGTAGCCGCCCAGTCCCGCCCGCATCTCAGTTCTTCCGCAGGGCGGTCAGCACGCGGACCTGATGGCCTGCGGTGCAGGAATCCACCCACCCCACCAGGAAGTAGTCCTGGGAGTTGATGGTGGACAGGGTGGTGGGATAGTAGACGCCCATGTGCCACAGATAGACCTGCATATCGTCGGCGGTCTCATAGCGGGCGCCGCCGGTGGCAGTCACCGAGGCAGCCCCCAGGTCCTGGATCAGGATGGGCTGCAGCTGCACCATCCCACGCACCGAGCCGTTCACCTCATAGCGCACGCCGATGCCGCCCGCCACAACGGGGTACAGCACATCGGTGGTGGAGGTGGTGGCAGAGGTTCCGGTCATATAGGTGTAGTTGGCGCCCCCTGCAATGGTGCCCAGCACGGTGCTCAGCAGGCCGCTGGTGTTGTTGGCCAGCAGGTTCAGCACCAGGCTGGTCAGGTAGCCGGTGTTGCCGGTCACTTCGCTCCAGATATCGTTCAGCAGCGAACCGGTCACCACGCCCGAGGCCAGGCCGGTGACGATCTGCATCAGCACATCGTTGGGCTGGAGGTTGGTCAGGTCATCCAGGACGGAATTGTTGTTGTTGATGCTCCAGCCGGTCAGGCAGCCATAGGTCCAGACATCGCCGGTCACATCGTCCAGCACCAGGCGGGAGATCTCCCCCGCGTCGTTGAGGGCATAGTAGCGGATATCGTTTTCGGACAGGTTCACCCCGTCCAGACGGTCCAGGCGGATGGTCTTGCCGGTGCCGTCGGCGGTGGTGTCCAGGATCTCCACGTCGTTGGCCAGCCTGTAATTGCCCAGGCTGCGGCCCGCGGCGCTGAACAGCCCGCTGACCCCCCGCTCGCTCAGGGAGGCCACGCTCTCCCCTTCGGGGGTGGCGGTGATGGACACCAGCCACCCGGTGGGGTAGCGGAGGTTCTTGTCCACCCGGACGCTGCGCACGGTGCCGTCGGTGCACAGCACACGGACGGTCTGCATGACGTCGGCGCCGTTATCGGTGATGAGGGATTTGCTGGAGGACTGCACTACGCCGTAGTAGCTTTGGTCCACCTCCTCGCCGGTGAGGATCCCCACGGCTACATCTTCCATTCCCAGCAGCAGGGTCACCACCTGGCCCACGCCGCCGCCCGACAGGGAGGAAATGCGGTAGGCCACATCGGTGCTGCCGATCTGGTAGGTCACGCCGGCCACCGTCACCGAGGTGGGGGCGGCGGCGTTGGGGGAGACGGAAGTGATCCGGCCCGAAGCCTTGTTGGTGTAGATCCACAGGGAATTCAGGCTCTCGCTGTAATAGTAGACGTCGTTGATGTTCAGCTGGGCCGAGCTGCTCACCTCATCGTTGCGGTAGACGGTGGTGGGCACGATGGGCAGCACTTCGCCGGCCTGGGCCACGAAAGGTCCCTTCAGGCTGCTGGCCAGGATGGTGGAGGTGTCCACCTGTCCGTCCGAGACGGTCAGGCCGATGGTGTTGCCGTAGGTCGAGCCGCTCTTGTTGGTGGCGGTCAGGGTGTTGTACAGCAGCACGGCGCAGTCGGTGCGGGTCATGGCCTCGCCCTGGCTGCGGGTCAGGCCGCTGCGCAGGCCCAGCTCGGTGGCCTTGCTCAGCTGTGCTGCCGGGAAAGCGCCCGCCAGGTCGGTGGGGGTGAAGCCCAGCAGCCGCAGAGCGGACGCGCAGGCGGCCTCCAGGCTGACGGTGCCCTCGGGGCGGAAGGTGCCGTCGGTGTAGCCGGTCAGCCAGCCCTGCTGCACCGCGATGCGGATGTAGGGAGCGTATGCGGTGGAGCTGTTCACGTCGGTGAACAGGCTGCCCACCAGGATCTGCTCATTCACGGTTTCACGGTAGGACGAGACCATGGTCAGCATCCGGGCGAACTCTCCCCGGGTGACGGGGGCGGCCAGCTCCTCGGCGGTCTGCACATCCAGCACGCCCATGGTGCGGGCGGTCTGGATGGCCACATTGCTGTTGACGGCCGCGGCCGGCAGCGTCAGAATGGGGATCAGGATGCAGACTGCCAGCAGAAGGGACAAAAGTCGTTTCTTCATTTTCGCTTCTCCTCATGTTTCACTCAAGGCGGGGCGCTTATTCATAGCGCAGCGCCTCGATGGGGTTGAGCCGGGCGGCACGGCGGGCCGGCAGATAGCCGAAGATCACACCGATGCCCACCGAGATGCCAAAGGAGACCAGCACTGCGCTGCTGCCCGGGGTAATGGCCACCGATTCCCCCGGCATGATCAGGGGCACAGCCGCCGTGGCTGCCGCCGACAGGGCGTACCCCAGCAGGATGCCGATGACGCCGCCCAGGGCCGAGGTGGTGCCCGCTTCCACAACGAACTGGAACAGGATGGTGCGCTCCCGGGCGCCCATCGCCTTGCGGATGCCGATCTCCCGCGTGCGCTCGCTGACAGACACCAGCATGATGTTCATGATGCCGATGCCGCCCACCAGCAGGGAGATGCCCGCGATCAGGGTCAGGACCATGACCACCATGCTGATGGTCTGGTTCATCTGGGCAAGCAGCTCGCTCATGCTGTATACATAATACGCGTCTTCATCCTCATAAATTGCATACAGGGCCTGTTCCACGGCTGCTTTGGCCTGGTTGGCGTAATTCTCGTCCGCCATGATGACGGTGTAGGTGTCCACCGTGCTCTGCTGGTTGATCTTCATGGCCACCGTATAGGGCACGTAGATGCGGTCATCCTCGCCGCCCTCCTGCAGTTCGGGGTCGTTGCCCTTGGCGGCCAGTACCCCCACGATCTGGAAGCGGTAGGGGCCTACCTTGATGTCCTGTCCGATGGCGTTGCCGTTGAACGCCTCCCGGGACAGATAGTCGCCGATGACGCAGACATAGCGGTTTTCCTTGATATCCATGTACTGCAGGCCGCGGCCGTCCGCGATGGTGTAGTTGGCCATGGAGGTGTAGTCCTCATTGACCCCGTAGACGCCGGTGTAGCGGTAGGTATCCCGGCCCTCCTTGACGGTCTGGCCGCCGGAGACCTGGATGTACGGGGAGATATCCTGCAGATAGAGGGGATTGTCCTGCACCACCTGGTACATATAGTCCACGCTGGCGTTGCGGGAGGAGCCGCGGCCCCAGATGGACACCGACATACTGTTGATGCCCATGGCCGAGAAGCTGTCCCGCACCGACTGGGTCATGCCGTTGCCCAGACCCACAATGACGATCACGGCCGTCACGCCGATGATGATGCCCAGCATGGTCAGGATGGTGCGCATCTTGTTGCTCCAGATGTTCTTGAGCGCCAGAATAAAGGTATCCATCAAGAGCACGGGCTCTCGCCTCCTTCCTGACCCTGGGGGGCCGGGGCTTTCTTCTGGCTGCTCTCCAGCACCGTCTCCAGGATGGGGCTGACGACAAAAGCGTCGGGCGAATGGGCGTCGCCGTCGTAGACGATGCGGCCATCCTCCAGCCGGATGATCCGGGGGGCCTGCACCGCGATGGAGTTGTCATGGGTGATCAGGATGACGGTGTGCCCCTGCCGGTTCAGCTCCTGCAGCATCCCCAGCACTTCCCGGCCGGTATGGGTATCCAGAGCGCCGGTGGGCTCGTCCGCCAGGATCAGGGGCGGATTGCGCACCAGGGCCCGCGCAATGGACACCCGCTGCTGCTGGCCACCCGACAGCTGGTTGGGCTTGCTTTTCAGCTTATCCCCCAGCCCCACCTGCTCCAGCACCGCTTTGGCGCGGGCATGGCGCTGGGCCCGGGGCACCCGGGCGTAGATCATGGGCACTTCCACGTTGCCCAAAAGGTTCAGCTTGGGCAGCAGATTGTACTGCTGGAACACGAATCCCAGCATCTCGTTGCGGATGGCGGCCAGTTCGCTGCGCTTCATCTTGCCCACGTCCCGGCCGTTCAGTTGATAGGTGCCGGCTGTGGGCACGTCCAGGCAGCCGATGATGTTCATGCAGGTGGACTTGCCCGAACCGGACTGGCCCACGATGGCCACGAACTCCCCTTTTTCGATCCGCATGGTGACGTGGTCCAGGGCCTTGACGGTGGTATCGCCCATCTGGTAGAACTTGCACACCTCGTTGAATTCGATCAATGCGCTCATTTACGCCCTCCCAGGGCGGGGACAGGGTTGACCACGCCCGCGATCAGGATGCTGCCGGTGGCCGCATCCGTGGATGTACTGTAATCGTCATAGCTGAAGGTGCTGCTGGAGACATAGCCGATGATGTCCCCTTCCTGCAGGCCGCTGACGATCTCGGTGTAGTTCTGGTCGCTGACGCCGGTCTCCACCTGCACATAAACGTAGCCCTCGGGGGCCGGGGTATCGGCCAGGGCGTTGGCGGCGCTGGGGGACTCGGTGGTCACCAGCACGATGTCGCCCCGCTCCACGGCGGCGTTGGGCACCGCGATGACGCTGGAGGCCTGCTCCACCACGATATCGGCATTGACGTTCATGCCGGGGCGCAGGTCGCCGTACTCATCCACCTGGACGGTGACGGGATAGGTGGTGGTGCCGCCCTGGGTGGTGCCCACCATCGACACACGGGTCACCACGCCGTCAAAGGTGCCGTTGACCGAGTCGGCGGTGACGGTGACGGGCTGACCCACGTTGATCTGGTTGATGTCCAGCTCGTCGATGTTGATGGTCATTTCCAGGTAGCTCATGTCGTAGATGATGCACAGGTCGCTGCCGCTCTCCACCGACTCGCCGGCCTGGCGGTTCTTCTGGATCACGGTGCCGTTGATGGGCGCGGTGATGGTGTAGTTGGCCAGGGTGTCCTCCGCGTTGCGCATCGAGATCTCGCGGCTGCGCAGGCTCTCATAGGCGCTCTGGATGGTCTCCTCCAGGTCGTCGCCCGACAGTTCCAGCACGATGCCGTTCTCGGGCACCTGGCCGCCCTCGCTGATGTAGATCTTGGCCACCGTGCCCGCCGTGGAAGCGGTCAGGGTCCGCTGCTCACGGTAATTGAAGGTGGCGCTGTTGGTGGAGCTGATGCCGTTGATGGTGGCGGTAGCCGACTGGGCGGTGTTCAGCGCGCCGTTGTTGGCGGTGGAGATGGTCACGTTGCGCACCAGCACATTGCCGGTGCTGAGCACGTCGCTGCCCGACACCTCGGTGACGGTGCCCTGCAGCACCTCAAAGGTGCCGTCCAGGGTGATCTGGGCGCTCTGGCCCACCGCAAAATGGGCAGCGTCGGCGGAGGGGAAGGTCAGCTGCAGGACCATCTGGCTGGCATCCTGCACCACGGCCACTTCCTGGCCGCTGGTGACCTCATCCCCCACCTTGACGCTGAGGGTGTAGATGGTGCCCGCCACCGGCGAGCGCACATAGCGGTAATCCGCGATCTGATCGTAGTTGCGCTGGGCCTGCTCCAGGTTGATCTGGGCCTGCTCCACATTGGTGGAAGCATCGCTGTTCTCGATCTGGTACAGCTGCTGGCCGCTGCTCACCTGGTCGCCCTCTTCAAAATCCGAGGAAAGGATCTCGCCCTGCACCAGCGTCTTGACCTTGTAGCTGTTGGCGGCATTCAGGGTACCGGTGGTGCTCAGGGTCTGGGAGATGGTGCGCCTCGTCACGGAGGCCTGGGTATACTCGGGGGCCACCTCGGCGGTCTTGGCGGTGCTGGCGTTGCGGAGTGCAATCACCACCACCAGCAGGACTACAACAACAAGCGGAATGATCCACTTGAGATACTTTTTATACTTGTTCAGGCCGGACTCGGCGGCTGCCGCGTCATCCGCCCGGGGCTGCTGGCCGGCAGGCGCGCCTTTGTTCTTTTTCCAGGTCATGTAAATCTTTCCTCCTGATCTGCTGTCTGTCCCTCCGGCAGGGCGCACAGGCCCCTTTTGCGCCGAAGGATCGCTTTCTTATTATAGCACACCGGCGAATCCAGACAAGCAAAACCACTTTTCTTTCATAAAATTTTTAAAAAGACATCCTTTTACATCGCAATTTTTTCGCCCTATTTTCACACTTTGACTGCATTCTGTTCAGCTGTGCGCGCCAAAAGGGGCCGCCGCATTTCCATGCGGCAGCCCCTGTCTGTCTGCTTGCGCCGGCCGGGCCTATTCCACCGTGACGTATACCCCTGCGGGCACACAGCAGGCCCACTGGCCGGGCTGGTCCAGCCAGCCGAAGTCCTCGCAGACGTGGTCCGGACACTGGCTGTCCAGGAAGGCGATCGCCCCCTGGCTGACCTGCAGGTGGACGACGTAGCCGCCCACCTCGTAGTAATAGTCGTGGTCGGCGTCCAGAGGGATCTGTTCGGTGATCCCCATGCCGAAATCCACCACAGCCCGGCTGGCCCCGGTTTTGTCAGGGCCCAGAGCCAGCCACAACCCACCGGCTGCCAGCAGGACCACTGCGGCAAACACCGCGTTGATCAGCCAGCGGCGGCGGGGCCTGTCAGCGGGTCGCTTCATGCAGCATAGTCGGCAGCCTGCTGGCCTGCGATCCGGCCAAAGACGGTGAAGTCAGCCACGGCGTTGCCGCCCAGGCGGTTGGCGCCATGGACGCCGCCGGTCACTTCGCCTGCCGCATACAGGCCGGCGATGACGCTGCCGTCCCCTGCCAGCACCTGGGTCTGGGGATTGATGGTCAGGCCGCCCATGGTATGATGGATGCCGGCGGTGACCTTAATGGCGTAGTAGGGCGCGGTGTCGAGGGGGTTGGCAAAGCTGGTGCGGCCAAATTCCTCGTCCACGCCGGCTGCAACGGCGGCGTTCCACTTCTCCATGGTGGCGGTGAAAGCGGCGGGATCGACGCCCATGGCGCCGGCCAGCTCCTCATAGGTCTCGCCGGTGACGGTGTAGCCGTTGTTGATGTAGCCCTGGATGACGCTGGAGGCGTCTGCCATGGCCTGGTCGATGATCAGCCAGCTGTAGCTGCCGGTCTGGGCGATCTCGGCGGCCGAGACCACGTCGCGGGTGCCCACCTCATCGGTGAAGCGGTTGCCCTCGGCGTTGACCAGGATGGCGCCGTCGCCGCGCAGGCCCTCGGTGATCAGGGCGGCGGTGTTGGCTTCCACAGTGGGGTGGATCTGGATCTGGTCCATATCCACCGTGCCTGCGCCGATGGCCACGGCCATGTCGATGCCCTGGCCCTGGGCGCCGGCTGCGTTGGTGGTCATGAAGCCGGCCAGGTCGGGCTTGTACTCCACGACCATATCCAGGTTGGCGCCAAAGCCGCCGGTGGCCAGGATGACCGCCTTGGCGTTGACGGTGACGGTGCCGCCGGTCTTGTTGTCGGTGGCCTCGATGCCCACGGCTGCGCCCTCGGCATCGGTGAGGATCTTGGTGGCGGTGGTGTTGAGCAGGATCTCAACGCCCTCCTCCTCGCACTTGTCCTCCAGGCGGGGGATCATGTAGCTGCCCACCGAGATCACCTTGCCCTCGTCGTCCAGGGGGCGGTGGATCCGCTTGACCGATGCGCCGCCGAAGCTGGAGACACTGGGCATATCGATGCCCTGCTCTGCCAGCCAGGCGATGGCGTCCGCCGAGTTGGAGCACAGCGTCTCCACCAGGGCGGGATCGTTGACGCCGTGGCCGCCGATCATGGTGTCCAGCTCCATCAGCTCCACCGAATCAAAGTAGCCCACAGGGTTGGCCTGGTAGTCGGCCCACTGCTGGGCCACCGTCTCGGCCAGGGCGGTGATGGTCTCATTGTCGGCGTAGTCGGCAGCGGCAGCGGCCAGGGTGGCCTCCACGCCGGCCGCCTCATTGAACTCGTTCTTGTCCTGGGCGGGGGTCTTGGTGGCATTCAGGCCGCCGGTGGCCCGCACCGAGTTGCCGCCCACCATGGCCTGGCTCTCCAGAACGACCACGTTCCGGCCGGCCTGGGCGGCGGTGATGGCGGCGGTCATGCCGGCGCCGCCGGCGCCCACGACCACCACGTCGGTGTCAATGACCTTGTCCTCGGCGGTCTGGCCTTCGGCGGCACTGCCGGTGAAGTCGGCAGCGTCCAGGCCGGCGGCAGCCAGAGCTGCGGCCAGAGCCTCGTTGACTGCGTTGGAAGTGATGGTGGCGCCTGCCACCACGTCGATGGAGCCCTTATTGGCCGAGACGATCTCGTCGGGGGCGTTCTCCAGCACCACCGAGCCGATGCCCTCTGTCTCGTCGGGGCCCTCGATGACGCAGCCGGTGATGGCGCCGTCGGTCAGGGTAACGGTAACGGTGACCTCCCCCATGCCCTGGGCGGTGCCGGTGAACTCACCCGACACCCCTGTCGCGCCGGACTGTGCCGAGCCGGCAGTCGAGGAACTGCTTCCACCGCAGCCGGCCAGCCCAAAGGCCATGACCGCCGCCAGTGCAAGCGCAGCGATGCGTTTTCTCATGTCTTTTTTCCTTTCTTCTTTACCTTGAACGGTGTCTGTTCTCCGCAGACACATCCAGCTTGATTGTACAGGATCGTTACCTGTTTGTCAAGCAAGGCCGCGCTTTTGATTTTGTTTTGTAGCTTTTGGGCCGCGCGGTTGGCCGGGGGCCGCCGGGGCGGTGGGCTTGACCAGCCAGATGCACAAAAATCCCCCCATGGCCGCTGCGGCGGCGGCCCAGTGGCGGCCCGCCTCCAGCCCCAGAGCCCCGGCCCCCAGGGGGAACAGCAGACTTCCCACGCTCTGTCCCAGGGCCAGAAAGCCGTAGTTCACCCCGGCGTGGGGCAGCCCGAACAGGTCGGTGGAAAAGGCGGGCAGCACCGCCGCCAGAGCCGAATAGCAGAAGGTCAGCCCCGCATAGACCGCCGCCACCGCCCATCCCCGGGCAAAGGCGAAGCCGGCCGACAGGGCTGCCGACGCCCCGAACAGCACCAGGTCGGTGGGGCGGCGCCCGATCCGGTCGCTGAGCAGGGGCATCAGCAGACGGCCCGCCGTGCTGCCCACGCTGCCCAGCACCACCGCCCACACCGCTTCCCCTTCGCTGAGACCCCGGGCCTGACCCAGCCGCAGGATGATGGGGCTGAACAGCAGCACAGCCGGCGTGGACAGACAGACGGCCGCCGTACACAGCCAATACTGCCGGGTGCGCAGCATCTGGCCGGGCGTGTAGTCGGGGCCCTGGGCCTTCTGCCCCTGTTTCGCGGCGCCGGGCGGGTCGGTCAGGAGGGCGGCGCCGGCCAGACATACCGGCAGCGCCGCCCCCGCCAGGGTCCAGAAGGCCCCGCGGATTCCCCAGCGGGGCACAGTCAGCCGCACCAGCAGGGTCAGGAAAGCCCCCGACAGCCCCGCTGCCGCCCCGGTGATCCCGGTGGCAAACCCCTTGCGCCCCTGATACCACTTCTGGACGCAGGACTGGATGGACGGGTAGAGGAACGCGGTCCCCAGCCCCGCCGGGATGCTGAAGGCCAGCCCCATGGCCCAGCCCGCCTTTGCAGGCAGAAGCGCCGCCCCTGCCAGTCCCCCGCACAGCAGGGCGGTTCCCCAGAGGGCTCCGCACCGGGGGCCGTGCCGGTCCTGCAAAAAGCCGCCCACCACGCACCCCACCCCGTAGGCGGCGATCAGGATGCTGAAGGCGGCGGTGGCCCCCGCCTCCCCCAGCGCGTATTCCTCCATCACCGGCTGCTGGAATATCCCCCAGGCCGCCGGCAGGCCTGTCAGCAGCTGGACAGCCGCCCCTGCCGCCAGGATGGCGCCCGGCCGGGCGGAAGATCCTGCCTTTTTCTGCATCTGTGCCACGCTCCCTTCTCTTGTGGGGCCGGCGGCCCCGCACGGGGCGCCCGCCTGTTTTCCAGGGCATATCGGATACACGTATTCTGGTTGACAAGCCGGCCTGTTATTCTATATAATGAGAGCTACGACCGAACCGGGGCTGCATTTTACCGCCCTTCGTGTGGAAAAGAGAGGGATTCAACAGATGAAAATTCAACCTTTAAAAGGGATGCGGGACCTTCTGCCCGCCGAGCAGGCCCTGCGGGACCACATCCAGGGCCAGATCCTCCAGGTCTACCGGGAAGCTGGCTTTGAGCGGATCTCCACCCCCATGCTGGAAGACATGGAGAACCTGGACAAATCCGAGGGCGGCGAAAATCTGAACCTGATCTTCAAGGTGCTCAAGCGGGGCGAAAAGCTCTCCGCCGCCCTGGAGGAAGGCCGATACGACCAGCTGGCCGACATGGGCCTGCGCTACGACCTGACGCTGCCCTTGTCCCGCTACTACGCGGCCAACCGCAGCGTGCTGCCCGCCCCCTTCAAGGTGATCCAGACCGACCGGGTCTTCCGGGCCGAGCGCCCCCAGAAGGGCCGCCTGCGGGAGTTCGTCCAGTGCGATATCGACATCCTGGGGGACGAGAGCCCCAACGCCGAGGTGGAGCTGATCGACGTCACCGCCCGGGCCCTGCTCCGGATCGGCTTTGCGGACTTCACCGTCAACGTCAACGACCGGCGCATCCTCCGGGGGATGCTGGAGAGCATGGGCTTTGCCCCCGACACTTTGGATTCGGTGTGCATCACCTTTGACAAGATGGACAAGGTAGGCCCCGAAGGGGTCCGGGCCGAGCTGCTGGAAAAGCAGATGCCTGCCGCCGCCGTGGACGCCCTGGCCTCTTTCCTGGCCCAGGGAGACGTCTCCCTGGAGGCGGTGGCCGCCCGCTGCGCCGACCCCTCCATCGCCGACGGCCTGCGGTACGTCCTTGCGACGGCGGGCCGTCTGGCCCAGGGCAAGTACCAGGTGGCCTACTGCCCCAGCCTGGTGCGCGGCCAGGGCTACTACACCGGCATGGTGTTCGAGGTGGTCTGCCCCCAGTTTGCAGGGGCGGTGGCCGGCGGCGGCCGCTATGACAACATGGTGGGCAAGTTCCTGGGCCAGCAGGTGCCGGCGGTGGGCTTTTCCATCGGATTCGAGCGGGTGTGCGGCATCCTGCTGGAGCAGGGCTACCGGATCCCCGGGGCCCGGCAGAAGCTGGCCCTGCTGTACAGGGCCGGGGACGATTTTGCCGCCGTGCTGGCCCAGGCCGAAGCCCTGCGGGCCGAACACAGCGTCACGGTGCTGGCCCAGGGCAAAAAGCTGGGCAAGCAGCTGGCTTCCCTGGAGGCCGCAGGCTTTGCAGGGGCCGCCTTCTTCGGCAAGGACGAGATCAAGTGGTTTGCTGACCGCGCGTAAGGTGATGTCATGATCGTTCTTTCCCTGCAGGGGGGCATGGCGGTGGGCAAGACCACCGCCGCCCGGTATCTGGCCCGGCACGCCCCCGACCTGCACGTCTGTCTGGAGGACAACCGCGCCGTGATCGGCCAGGTGCAGCGGCTGGGTCTGGACAAGACCCGCTGCGACGACTACATCCGGATCCAGCGCCTCTGGCTGCAGCATGAGGTGGACCGCTGGCAGCAGGCCCGGCCGTGGCCCTGCACCGTGATGGACTTCGGGGCGGAGGAGATCGAATTCTACACCCTGCACTATCCCCGCACCATCGGGCAGGACTGGGATGTGGAAGGCCCCCTGGCCCGGGAACTGGCGGCGGTGCGCCGCTGTATGCCCCGGCGCATCCTCTTTTTGGACGCGCCCGACCCGGTGCTGCGCCGCCGCAAAGAGGGGGACGCCGCCCGGGACCGGGGTTTCTTCGAGCACTATTTGCAGGAACTTTTGCCCCTCAAGCGGGCCTGGTTTGCCCAAAAGGACAATGTGGACGTTCTCCAGACTGCCAACATGACCCCCGAGCAGGTGGGGGCGGCCGCCCTGGAGTGGGCCGTCCGCTGGAGCCGCTGAACAGCCAAAACAGACGGGACGCCGTCTCCGGCATGATACCGGGGGCGGCGTCCCGTTTTTGGAAAGGGAGTTCAGGCGTCGGCCTGCTTGTAATTCTGATAGCCCCTGGCGGGTTTTTCCAGGGTGGGCCAGAGCCGGTCTGCCGCTTCCTGCCAGTCGGCGGCATACTGCCGGCATTTGGCGCACAGATGCTCCACGCTTTCCGGGGAGGCCAGGTCGGTGTTATGGGCGCCGGTCCTGTGGACCATCTCCTCCAGCAGCTGGGGATTCTCCAGCATGGGGCAGGGGCGCAGGTGGTTTTGGTTGAAAGGCTGGCCCTCCCGGTAGGCCATGAACAGGGGGCTGCGCAGGATCTCCAGGAGGGAGCTGTCGTGGATGTTGGCGTTGGAATAATGGATAAAGACGCAGGGCTCCGCGTCCCCCGCCGAGTTGATGTGGAAGTAGTTCCTGCCGCCGGCGATGCATCCGCCCACATACTGGCCGTCGTTCTGGAAGTCCATGGGGAAAAACGCGATGGGGCTGTCCTTCGAGCGCAGGTAGCGGATGCGGCGGATCATGTATTCCCGCTGCTCCACCGTGGGCAGCAGGCCGGGCGCAGCATCGCTGCCCACCGGCATATAGTGGAAATAAAAGCCGAACCTGGCCCCCTTTTCGGCGATCATCTCCAGAAAACTGTCGCTGGTCACCGCCTCCACATTGGCGCGGGTGTAGCAGATGGAGGTGCCAAAGGGGATGCCGTGCTGCTTGAGCAGATCCATGGCCCGCATGACGGCGGCGTAGTGGCCGCCGCCCCGGCGGGCGTCGTTGGTCTCGGGGGTGCCCTCGATGGAGAGCATGGGGATGATGTTGCCCAGCCTGGTCAGCTGGTTGCAGAAGGCCTCATCGATCAGGGTGGAGTTGGTGTAGATGGCAAACTCGGCGTCGCTGTGCTTTTCCGCCAGCCGTATGATGTCCGCCTTGCGCACCAGAGGCTCTCCCCCTGTGAGCATATACAGATAGACGCCCAGCTCTTTGCCCTGGGTGAGGATCTTGTCCATATCCTCAAACGAAAGGTTGCTGCGTCCGCCGTAGGTGCCGGCCCAGCAGCCCTCGCAGTGCATATTGCAGGCCGACGTGGGGTCGAACAGGATCAGCCAGGGAATGTTGCACTGGTACAGTTCCCGGTTTTTGCGGATGCTCCTAGTTCCCCGCAGAAAGGCTTCGAACCCCAGGTTGAGAGCGGTCACCCGGGCCACATGGGGGTCCGTCTCGTCCAGCACTCGGTCGATGTAGCGCACCCATTTGTTGTCCGGGTCGCTGAGGGCGGCCCGGGCCTTGTCGTAACTTTCTTCCGGCAGACCGTCCCCCCAGAACTGGCGGGCCCAGTCCACCATCTGCAGGTAGGCTTTCTGCCTGTCTTTGGCGGCATAGCCCAGGGCCATGTCGATGAGGGTCCCGGCGGCGGCGCGCTGCATCTTGTGGGAAAGTGTGTTGATCGCGGTAGTCATCCTACTGCCTCCTCTGTCTGTTTTCTACTCCATTTTTATGCGTAACGGGGATGCACACAGTATAGGCGCAGAGGGTCGGGAACTTCCATGAACAAAAAGGCCGCCGTGATGCTTTTTGCATCACGGCGGCCTACTTGATTCAAACCGGTTCACCCTTCTTCCCGAAGAAATGTTTCGATCACCCGATCGATGCTGCACAGGCACAGCCTGTCGGTGCGGCGGGCCAGGGCCTCCGGCTCTTCCTTCAGGCCGCTGTCGGCCCACTCCAGGATGATGCCGGTGATGGCATGGGCATAAAAGCTCACGATGAAGTCCCGGTCCTCCTGGCTCAGATCCCTGCCGCCAGGCATCTCGTCCAGCACCCCGTTCAGCAGCCGGCACATGGCCTTGCACAGATACCGGTCCAGCGTCTGCCGGTCCACCGACCGGCAGACATTCAGGATCATCTGCCGGTTTTTGCGCAGCTCCTGCAAAATGGCCAGAAAACCGTCCCGCCAGTCCTGGGCGGACATCCTGCCGCTCAGCAGGCGCGCCGCATCCTCTTCAAAGGTCCAGTTGGCCAGGTCATAGATATCATGGAAATGATAGTAAAAGGTCATCCGGTTGACCCCGCAGTGCTGGGTGATGTCACTGATGGTGATTTTATGGAAGGGTTTTTGCAGCAGCAGTTCTTTGAGCGACGCCGCCAGGGCCCGCTTTGTTGTCTGCGCCATCCCGATCACGCTCCTTTCCGCCATGCTTGGCATGGCAACTCTTTCCCACACAGACAGGCGCACTGCCCATCCAAGCGCAGTATAGCGCAAAAATGTAACGAAAGTTTTATCATTTCTCAAAAAACAAAAAAGTCCCGCCGGCCCTAAGACCGGCGGGGCGCTTTGGTTCAAAACGGAACGGCCAGGCCGGCTCAGCGGCGGCCGTGCAGGATGGGAGACAGGGGCTTGTAGATCAGCATGCACAGCGCTGCATCCAGCAGGCCCTTGGCCAGGGTCCAGGGCATATTGAAGATGACCAGGCACTTGATCAGGCTGTCCGCCGAGGGCAGGATGGCCTGGTACATCCCCAGGATGGTCTCCATCGGCATACCGTACAGCACCACATAGGCAGGGTAGGTCAGGAAATAGTTCAGGGGGACGCTGATCACCGCCATGGCCAGCGAGCCGAGTACGGCGCCCAGCACGGCGCCGGCGCGGGTCTTGCGGCGCTGGTACACAAAGCCGGCCACAAAGGCGAACACGGCGCCGAACAGGAAGTTGCACAGCTCGCCCACGCCATTGGTGGAGGAAGCCAGCAGCAGGTGGATCAGGTTCTTCAGCAGGCTGATCAGCACGCCGTACACCGGGCCCAGGGCAAAGGCGCCCAGCAGCTCAGGCAGGTCGGAAAAGTCCATCTGCACAAAAGAGGGCATGATCATGGGGATGGGGAAATCCAAAAACATCAGCACGAAAGCCACGGCGGACAGCATGGCTGTCACCGTCAGCTTGCGGATGCGGTCCCGGTCGCCGGTGCGGATGGGTGTGGTCTGTGTGTTTGCTTGCATTGTCGTTACCTCCCCGGGGCAGCGCCCCGATCAAAAATAGTGGGGAAAGCTCCTTTCCGGAAGATAAACAGAAAACGCCCTGTCCTACCAAAATGGTACAACAGGGCGCAATGACAAGTCAAAAATCAACTGTTCATCGTCTCTTCCATCCAGACTATACTGTCGGCCCCGGAATCACACCGGGTCAGCACTTTGCAGCAAAGTGGTCGCGGGCTCTACCGCCGGTGGGGAATCTCACCCCGCCCCGAAACGAACTTTCTGCCCATAGTATAGCATAAAGCTGGGAAAAAGCAAGAGGGAAAACGGAAGTCACACTTTTCCCCGGCAAGGGTTTGCCTGCGGGGCCGATCTATGCTAGAATAAAAGGGCTGAATTTGTCCCATCCGCCCGAATCAACCCTCAAAGAAAGGAACCATCATGCTTTTTCAGATACAAGACCTGAGCTTTTCCCTGGGGGGCGCCCTTTTGCTGGAAGGCCTTCCCGCCTTTGCGGCCCGGTGCGCCTGCGCCGTCCTGCTGGCGCTGGCGGGATGGCTGGTCAGCCGCTGGCTGTCCCGGTGGCTGTTCCCCCGGCTGCTCCACATCCACTGGCCCTCCCGGGCCGTGAGCATCCTGCTGGGCAGCTTCGTCCGGCCTGCGGCCTATACCGCCCTCCTCACCGGGCTGTATCTGGGCCTTGTCTCCCTGCCCTGGGGCACGGTGCCCGCCCGCCCGCTGTTTTTGACGCTTTACCGGTTTTTCTGCATCCTGCTGCTGAGCTGGGGCCTGTACGGTGCCTCCGAGCTGACCAGCCTGCTGCTCACCACCTCCCGGGATGAGATCCGCACCAGCAAGACGCTGCAGAACGTCCTGGTGAAAGTCTACAAAGTAGTGATCATCCTTTTGGGCATCCTGATGGCTGCCCAGGAGCTGGGCCTGCCGGTGTCGGGCATCATCACCAGCGCCGGCCTCTTTGGCCTGACCATCTCCCTGGCCGCCCAGGACACCGCCAGCAACCTGTTCGGCGGGCTGATGATCCTCATCGAGCGCCCCTTCCAGATCGGCGACTGGATCGTCGTGGGGGACATCGAGGGCACGGTGGAGGACATCAGTTTCCGCTCCACCCGGGTGCGAGCCCTGGACAACTCCCTCTATATCCTCACCAACAGCAACGTCTGCGGCTCCACCGTCAACAACGGCACCGAGCGGACCAAGCGGCTGTACCGCTTCACTTTGGGGGTGGAGTACAGCGCCACCCGCGCCCAGCTGGAAAAGCTGATGGAGGACCTGCGGGCCATGCTCAAGGCCAGCCCCTACACCTACGAGGATTCGGTGATCGTGGAGGTCAGCGGGTTCGGGGCCTCCAGCATCGACCTGTTGGTCTCGGCCTATGTGCGCACCCCCGACGCCGGCACCTTCTACCGGATGCGCAACGACCTGAACCTGGATCTGATGGATGTGGTGCGGGCCGACGGGCTGGATTTCGCTTTCCCCTCCACCAGCGTGTATATCAAGCCGGTGGAAAACAAAAACTGAACCTGAAAGGAGGACCTGCGCTATGGAGATCGAACGCAAATGGATGGTGGAGGGCTGGCCCGACGGCCTGCCCCTGGTAGAGGAGTTCCGGATGCGGCAGGGCTATATCAGCGTACAGCCCACCGTCCGGATCCGGGAGGAGGCCAAGACCGGCGGCCCCACCCGCTATATCCTCTGCTTCAAGTCGGCGGGGGGCCTGGCCCGGGAGGAGATCGAACAGCCCATCGAAAAGAAACTGTTTGACCAGCTGGCCGCCCGGATCATCGCAAAGCCCCTGATCGAAAAGCTGCGCCGCACCTATCTTTTGCCCGATGGCTGCCACCTGGAGGTGAACCATGTGGATGCCGGCCAGCCCGGCGCCTTCTGGTACGCCGAGATCGAATACCCCACCGTGACCGCCGCCCGGCAGTGGGACCCCGCTCCCTGCGGCCTGTCCGGCTACCTGTCCGACGAGGTGACCGGCCAGCCGGGCCAGAGCATGGGCGCCTATTGGGAGCGCACCCGCACCTGAGCGATCTCCCCTTGACTTTTCCCGCACGGTTTGCTATACTGACCCCGTTCTGAATGATTTACCGCCGGGTAAACGCCTTGCCGCCCTCTGTAGGCCTTTGAAGGAGGGATGGTCCAAGGCGTTTTTTTCTGCCCTTTTTCGGTTGTACACCAAGGCCCCGACCACAGCACCTGCAAGGAGGAGAACTATGTGGCTTTTGATCGGCACCACCCTGACCGCCAGCTTTTTTGACAGCCTGAACCCCACCGCCATCGCCCAGTATATGCTGCTGCTCGCTTCCGCCCGCAAAAAGAGCGATACCTGGTTCTTTACCATGGGCGGATTCCTGACCAACACCCTGCTGGGCCTGGCCGTCTACTACGGCATCGCCGCCCAGCTGGCCCGCCTGCTGGATTGGGCCGCCGGCAACTGGCCCACCCAGCTGTATGGCTCGGCCCTGCTGCTGGGGCTGGGGTGCCTGACCGTCGGCCTGCGCCTCATCATCCGCACCCGCCGGCTCTCCCTGGCCGGAGCCGCTCCCGAGGCAGAGGCGGACAGCCCCAAACAGCCCGCCCAGCTGAACCCCTTCTCCCTCTTTGTGATGGGCGTGGTGTTCTGCCTGCTGGAACTGACCAGCGCCCTGCCCTACTTCGGCTTCCTGGCCCTGCTGGCCGGGTATCACCTGCCCTTTTTGCTGGTGCTGCTGTTCATCCTTCTCTACACCTTTATCTATTGCCTGCCCCTGATGCTGCTCTATTTCGGCTACAACCGGCTGCACGGCACTGCCGCCATCCACAAGCTGGAGCAGGTCCTGAGCAAAGTCTCCTCCTACATCATACCGGGAGCCGTCAGCCTGGCCGGCGCCGCGCTGATCTGGTACGGCGGCCCCCAGCTGCTGTGACAGCCTGCCATGAAAGCCGCCCCAGACTGTAAAAAAGTCCTGTCCAGCCGACATGTGCGGATGGACAGGACACATACAGGGAAATTTAGCGCTGAGAGTGTGCGAGGCCGTAAGGCTGAGTGCGCGGTTCAGCGCTAAATTTTGTCCCCAGGGGGATATTAGGGGGAAAGAATTTCTGACCTGCGCAGCAGGCAGAAATGGGTTCCCCCTAAAGCGTGTCGTTTTTCGACACGCTCAGAAAAACCCGCCATTGAGGCGGGCTTTTTTTGGGTCAGCTTTTGGCGAGGGCGAGGGCGGCGATCCGCCGGGAAATATACCCCGGCACTTCCTCCCGGGGGATGCCCAGCGCGATGGCAAACTCCCCGTTCAGGCTGTCCTCGGCCCGCTTCATAAAATGCTCGTCCACCCGGCCGAATTTCTTTTTCTGGCTGGCCAGATCCCTCTTTTTGGTGTGGATGGACATGGTCAGCCGGATCAAATCGGCGCAGCTGTGGGTGCGCATGGCCTCCTCATAGTGGGCGCTCAGCTCCTGGGAGCTGCGGCTGTGGAACGCCTTCCCCTCCATCGTGGGGATCTGGTCGATCAGGCGGTTGGCTTCCTCCGCCGAGATCACCGCCCGCAGGAAGATGCGGGGGTTGTCCGCCGGGACATACAGCACCCCGTCCTGGTACACCGGGGCCAGCACATAGTACAGATGGGCCTTGTCCAGCCCGTCAAATTTGCGCTCCACGATGTCCTGCACCTGGCACACGCCCAGATCCCCATACACCACATAATCCTCTTTCCGGAACATACTGCATCCCTCCTCACCCCGCCGGCCGCAGGAAAACATCCTATACGCACTGGAGAACAGCACCCCATGCCGGCGGCAGACAGCGGGACGGGCGGCAGTGCGGGCGATCCTGTTCTTCGTATATACGATCATTATACCACAAACCGTCTTTTCTGTTCAAGGGCAAAATGTCGAATTTTCGCCCTCTTTACGTGTCTTATACAGTGAGGAATGTCCTCTGTACTGGAAAGTGCCGCCGCTTTGTGTTAAAATAAAATGTACGACTGCACCTCACCGCCCCCGAAAGGAGCTGGCTCTTACGAAACACGCCAAATTCCGCATCAGCTTCCAGTACAATTCCCCTGTGGTCCTCACCTTTTTCCTGCTGTCTCTGGGGGCCCTGGCCCTGGACGGCGCCACCGGTGGCTGGACCACCACCCACCTGTTCTGCGTCTACCGTTCCTCCCTGAAAGATCCTTTGTTCTATCTGCGGCTGTTCGGCCATGTGCTGGGCCACGCCGACCTGGAACACTTTTTGAGCAATATGCTGCTGTTTTTGGTGGTAGGCCCGCCCATGGAGGAAAAGTACGGCAGCGTTCCCCTTTTGCAGGCCATCGTCCTCACCGCTTTTGTGTCGGGGGTGCTGCAGTGCATCCTGTTCCCCGGGGTGGCGCTGCTGGGGGCGTCGGGCATCGTGTTCATGCTCATCATGCTGGCCTCCCTGTCAGGCGGCACCGGAGGCATCCCCGTCACCATGCTGCTGGTGGCCGCCCTCTACCTGGGGGATCAGATCTACGCCATCCTGTTCGTACAGGACAACGTGGCCAACTTCATGCACATCGTAGGCGGGGTGTGCGGCACCGCCTTCGGCTTTTACAGCGCCTATGCCCGGCCCCGCCGCCGCAGGCGCTGAGGCCCGCAAAAGTCACACTCTTGTTCCAAGGACCGGCGATTCAAAGCGTTTGGCTGAAAATCCCGCAGCTTTCCACAGCCAAAATCGTCAGTTTTGTCTATTGTTTTTTGGACATCCAGCCGGTATAATGCATACATAAGCAGCAACGGCGCTGTGAGTCACCTCCGACTCGCAGCGCCTTTTGTGTTTGCGGCCCCGTCCCTGCCCGGGGGCGGTGAGATGCACAAGAATGGACAATGTTGAGTAAGGAGTAGGATTTATGGCAGCCAACGTTATGGAAATCTACGGCAGCAAGGTCTTCAACGAGCATGTGATGAAGGAGCGTCTGCCCAGTGCTACCTATAAGAGCCTGAAGGACACCCTGCACAAGGGCGCCCCTCTGGACATCGAAGTGGCCAACGTAGTGGCCAGCGTCATGAAGCGCTGGGCCATGGAGCTGGGCGCCACCCACTACACCCACTGGTTCCAGCCGCTGACCGGCATCACCAGCGAAAAGCACGACGGCTTTGTCAGCCCGGTGGGGGACGGCACCGCCATCATGGAATTCAGCGGCAAGGAGCTGGTCCGGGGCGAGCCCGACGCCTCCTCCTTCCCTTCCGGCGGCCTGCGCGCCACCTGTGAGGCCCGGGGCTACACCGCATGGGACCCCACCAGCTACGCCTTCGTCAAGGATGACGTGCTGTGCATCCCCACCGCCTTTGTCAGCTACACCGGCGAGGCCCTGGACAAAAAGACCCCTCTGCTGCGCTCGATGAAGGCCCTGTCCATCCAGGCACGGCGCATCCTCAAGCTGTTCGGCAAGGACACCGACTACGTTTCCACCACCGTGGGCCCCGAGCAGGAGTATTTCCTCATCCCCAAAGAGGACTATGAGAAGCGCCAGGACCTGATCCTGACCGGCCGCACCCTGTTTGGCGCCCCCGCAGCCAAGGGCCAGGAGCTGGAGGAGCACTACTTCGGCACCATCCGTCCCCGGGTGTCCGCCTTTATGAAGGAGCTGGACGATGTGCTGTGGGAGCTGGGCGTCCCCGCCAAGACCAAGCACAATGAGGTGGCCCCCTGCCAGCATGAGCTGGCCCCCATCTTCGACACCTCCAACGTGGCCATCGACCACAACCTGCTGACCATGGAGATGATGCAGAAGCTGGCCCCCAAGTACGGCCTGGTCTGCCTGCTGCACGAAAAGCCCTTTGAAGGGGTGAACGGCAGCGGCAAGCACAACAACTGGTCCATGAGCACCAGCAAAGAGAACCTGCTGGACCCCGGCGACACCCCCATGGAAAACCTGCAGTTCCTGGTGTTCCTGGCGGCGGTGATCAAGGCGGTGGATGAATACGCCGACCTGCTGCGGACCTCGGTGGCCACCCCCGGCAACGACCACCGTCTGGGCGCCAATGAGGCGCCTCCCGCCATCATCTCCATCTTTGTGGGCGAGGAGCTGGAGGCCGTCATCGACGCCATCGCCTCCGATTCCCCCTACGCCGGCCCTATGCGGATGAAGATGGACCTGGGCGTGGACGTGCTGCCCAAGTTCAGCAAGGACACCACCGACCGCAACCGCACCTCCCCCTTCGCCTTCACCGGCAACAAGTTCGAGTTCCGTATGCCCGGTTCCCATGAGAACCTGAGCGACGCCAACACCATCCTGAACACCGCCGTGGCCAAGGAGCTGAAGGGCTACGCCGACGAGCTGGAGGGCGCCGAGGACTTCACCAGCGCCGTCATCGCCCTGGTCAAGCGGACCATCCGGGATCACCGCCGGGTCATCTTCAACGGGGACGGCTATTCGGCCGAGTGGGAGATCGAGGCTGAGCGCCGCGGCCTGCCCAACAAGAAGTACACCCCCGCGGCCCTGCCCGCGCTGATCGCCCCCAAGAACATCCAGCTGATGGAGGAGTTCGGGGTGATGACCCGCACCGAGATGTTCAGCCGCTACGAGGTGGAGATGGAGCACTACGCCAAGATCATCAACATCGAGGCGCTGACCATGCTGGAGATGGCCCGCAAGCAGCTGCTGCCCGCCATCAACGCCTATATGGGCCAGCTGGCCGCCACCATCAACGCCAAGCGTGCGGTCAGCCAGAGCCTGAGCACCCGCAGCGAGACTTCCACCCTGGAGCAGCTGTCCAAAGACGCCGACGCCATGAGCGACGCCGTCGCCCATCTGGCCGCCGCCGAGCGCACCGCCCAGTCCCTGACCGACATGACCAAGAAGGCCAACGCCTTCCACGACAGCGTCCTGCCCGCCATGGATGTGCTGCGCGCCGCCGCCGACAACGCCGAGACCATTTGCGGCGAAGAATACTGGCCGCTGCCCAGCTACAGCCAGATGCTCTACTACGTCGAAGGGTAAACCGCTGCCTGTTCCCGGCTGCACCGCAGCCCGGTTCCTGTGCCATTTCCCTTTTCCTATTTCTTACACCGGCCTGGAGGCCCGCCCTTTCCCCTCGCGGGCGAGGGGCGGGCCTTCGGGCATTTTTTGAAGGCGCGACCAAGACGCCCTAGGGAGACTGCCTATGCATTACACCACACAGCAGGACGTCCTCGATTTTGTGGAGGACAACAACGTCAAATTCGTCCGCTTTGCCTTTACGGATATCTTCGGCACCCAGAAAAACATCGCCGTGCTGGCCAGCGACCTGCCCAAAGCCCTGGAGGAAGGGGTCTGCTTCGACGGCAGTTCGGTGCCCGGTTTTATGCATGTGGAGGAGAGCGACCTGGTGCTCCGCCCCGATCTGAGCACCCTGGCCATCCTGCCCTGGCGCCCCGCCGAGGGGAGGGTGATGCAGTTCTTCTGCGACATCCAGAAGCCGGACGGGCGGCCCTTCGGGGGCAACTGCCGCGGCTTTCTGCGGGGGATGGTCCGCCGCTTCAAGCACCTGGGCCTGACCTGCAACGTGGGGGCCGAGTGCGAGTTCTATCTTTTCGAGACCGACGACCGGGGCCGCCCCACCCGCATTCCCATCGACCAGGGCGGCTATTTTGACGTGTACCCTCTGGACGCCGCCGAGAACCTGCGCCGCGACATCTGCCTGACCATGGAGCAGATGGGCCTGGCCCCCCAGCACAGCCATCACGAGAGCGGCAGCGGCCAGAACGAGATCGATTTCCACTATGCCAGCCCCCTCAAAACGGCCGACAACGTCATGACGTTCAAGCAGATCACACGGGCCGTCGCGGGGCGCAACGGGCTGTACGCCAGCTTTATGCCCAAGCCCCTGGCCGGCCAGGCGGGCAGCGGCCTGCACGTCAACATCTCCCTGTATATGGACGGCAAAAACCTCTTTGAAGGGGACATCGCCCCCGACAGCATCCCCGGCAGCTTTATGGCCGGCGTGCTGGCCCACAGCCGGGAGCTGACCGCCTTTACCAATCCCCTGCCCAACAGCTACCTGCGCTTCGGCTGCGACGAGGCCCCCCGCTACGTCAGCTGGAGCCGGCAGAACCGCAGCCAGCTGGTGCGCATCCCGGCGGTGCAGGGGGACAACTGCCGGATGGAGCTGCGCAGCCCCGACCCTGCCTGCAACCCCTATCTGGCCTTCGGGCTGGTCCTGGCCGCCGGTCTGGACGGCATCGAGAACCGGATGCAGCTGTGCGGCCCTGTCAACCGCAATCTGTTCGAGCTGGAGCCCCCCGAGGCCGCCGGCCTGGGGCTGGAGGTCCTGCCCGCCACCCTGGAGGAAGCGGTGGACGCCGCGCGCCAGAGCCCCTTCCTGGCCAAGTATCTGCCCGAGGGGCTGGCCCAGCGCTATTTTGCCGAGCAGCTGCGGCGCTGCGATGAGCTGCGCCAGGCCGCCGACCCCGCCGAATTTGAACGGGCCCGGTATTTCTGTGCCATCTGACCCCGGCGCGGGAGAAAGGAGGGTATCATGGCACGAGCGATGATCGTCAGCGCGGGGGCAAGCTCCAATGAGTACCTGTCCGCCCGCCTGACCGAACTGGGCTATGTCCGGCCCGTCATCGTCCCCAGCGGCACCGAAGCCAGGCGCCGGATGCTGGAGGGCGGCTTTGAGCTGGTGATCGTAAACGCCCCCCTGCCGGACGAGTTCGGGCACGAGCTGTGCGCCGCCGCGGCAGACCAGACCGACGCCGGGGTCATCCTGCTGGCCAAAGCCGCCGCCATCGACCAGCTGATGCCCCGGATGAACCAGGAAGGGGTGCTGGTGGTGGGCAAGCCCTTTTCGGCGGCGCTGTTTCTGCAGGCGGTCCATATGGCAGCCGCCAGCAACCACCGGCTGCAGCGGCTGCGGCAGGAGAACGACCGCATCCAGGCAAAGCTGGCCCAGCTGCGCCTGATCAGCCGGGCCAAGTGCCTTTTGATCCAGTACAAACAGATGACCGAGGCCGAAGCCCACCGCCTGATCGAAAAGCAGGCCATGGACACCCGCCGCAGCCGGGGGGATGTTGCCCAGGATATCATAGATGCACTTGATTCCGACGGCCTGGATGGTGTATAATAGAAGCTGTATGATTCTTGGCGAAAAGCGTGCGGGGGTCACCCGGCGCTTTTCGTATGTATGGCCGCTTTGGCCGGGCAGGACCCCCGGGCGGCTTTTCAAAGGCGCCCCGGACCGGGGCAGATGGAGGAACCGAATATGGCGACGAAATACATCTTTGTGACTGGCGGCGTAGTCTCCGGCCTGGGCAAGGGGATCACGGCGGCCTCGCTGGGCCGGCTGCTCAAGTGCCGCGGGCTGAAGGTGGCCAGCCAGAAGCTGGACCCCTATGTCAACGTGGACCCCGGCACCATGAGCCCTTTGCAGCACGGCGAGGTCTTCGTCACCGACGACGGCACCGAGACCGACCTGGACCTGGGGCACTATGAGCGCTTCATCGATGAGAACCTGAACAAATATTCCAACCTGACCACCGGCAAGGTCTACTGGAACGTGCTGAACAAGGAGCGCCAGGGCGCATACCTGGGCCAGACCGTCCAGATCATCCCCCACATCACCAACGAGATCAAGAGCTACATCTACAATCTGGCCTCCTCCACCGAGGCCGACGTGGTCATCACCGAGATCGGCGGCACCACCGGCGACATCGAGAGCCAGCCCTTCCTGGAGGCCATCCGCCAGGTGGGCATCGAGCAGGGCCACGACAACTGCTGCTACATCCATGTGGTGCTGGTGCCCTATATCTCGGGTTCCAACGAGTACAAGTCCAAGCCCGCCCAGCACTCGGTCAAGGAGCTCCAGGGGATGGGCATCAGCCCCGACATCATCATCCTGCGGGCAGACGGCAGCGTGGGCAGCGACATCCGACGCAAGATCAGCACCTTCTGCAACGTCAAGCCCGAGTGCGTCATCGAGAACCTGACCATGCCCAGCCTCTACCAGTGCCCTCTGATGCTGCACTCCAACGGGCTGGATGACGTGGTGGTGGACAAGCTCCATCTGGACGTCCCCGCCGCCGACCTGGCCGAGTGGAAGGACGTGGTGGCCCGCATCGCCTCCCGGTCCCGCACCTGCACCATCGCTCTGGTGGGCAAGTATGTCAAGCTGCACGACGCCTACCTGTCGGTGATGGAGAGCCTGTACCACGCCGGCTTTGAGAACGACAGCCAGGTGGAGATCAAGTGGGTGGACAGCGAGGAGCTGCGCTCGGACGCCGACTGCGCCGCCGCCTTCTGCGATGTGGACGGCATCATCGTGCCCGGCGGCTTTGGCGACCGCGGCATCGAAGGGATGGTGGCCGCCGCCCGCTGGGCCCGGGAGCACGAGATCCCCTATTTTGGCATCTGCCTGGGGATGCAGATCATGGTCATCGAGTTCGCACGGGGCGTGCTGGGCTATGCCGACGCCAACTCCAGCGAGTTCACCCCCGACGGCGCCCACAACGTCATCGCTCTGATGGCCGACCAGCAGGGCAACATCCCCAAGGGCGGCACCATGCGCCTGGGCAAGTATCCCTGCAAGGTGGCCCCCGGCACCAAGATGGCCCAGTGCTACGGCCAGGACCTGATCTGGGAGCGTCACCGCCACCGCTACGAGTTCAACAACGACTTCCGCGCCGAGATGGAGGCCGCCGGCCTGGTCATCTCGGGCACCAGCCCCGACGGCCGTCTGGTGGAGACGGTGGAGCTGCCCGGCCGTCCCTTCCACCTGGGCGCACAGTTCCATCCCGAGTTCAAGAGCCGTCCCAACCGGGCCCATCCCCTGTTCAAGGCCTTCATCGCCGCCAGCCTGGACAACCGCAAGTCGGCGGGCCGCAGCAGCATGGATCCCTACCTGGCCGCGGACAAGAAAGTGAACCGCTGAGCCTGTTTGCCTTTTCATCACGCCCCGTCTTTCCCGCATCGGAAAGGCGGGGCTTTTTGCGCGTGCCCGCTCTTTACTTTTCCGGCCCGTTCCCCTATAATACAGGTAATGGCACGCTGCCTGCATCTGGAAGGAGGTTTTCCCATGGATCCCACAAAACGGCGCAGCCGTATCCTCACCGTTGTCCTCATCTGCCTTGTGGCCTGTGCCCTTTTGCTCTGTGTCCTTCACCCTTCCGCCGAGCATCTCTACGTCCTGGAGGTCCAGGGGGACTCCATCACCGTCATCTCCAACGGGCGCGTCCTTGCGACAGGCCCTTATCAATATTCCGTGATCTACTGCATTTTTGCAGACTGACCCGTACGTCCCGTCCGCCTGCCCCTGCCGGCCGGACGGGGCGTTTTGCTTTTTGATGAAGGAGGCGTTTTTCCATGCCAAACCAACACGGTCCCACTGCCATCCAGGTGCGGGGCGCCCGGGTGCACAACCTGAAGAACATCGACATCGACATTCCGCTGGGCAAGGTCACCGCAGTGGCAGGGGTATCGGGGTCGGGCAAATCCAGCCTGGCCCTGGGCGTGCTGTACGCCGAGGGCTCCCGGCGGTATCTGGACGCCCTGTCGGCCTACACCCGCCGCCGGATGACCCAGGCGGCCGCCGCCCGCATCGACAGCATCTCCAACATCCCGGCGGCTCTGGCTTTGCACCAGCGCCCCGCCGTGCCGGGGGTGCGCTCCACCTTCGGCACCATGAGCGAGCTGCTGAACAGCCTGCGGCTGATGTATTCCCGGCTGGGCAGCCACCTGTGCCCCAACGGCCATCACCTGCCCCCCAGTCCCGACGTGGCGCTGGACCGCAGGCTGACCTGCCCGGTCTGCGGCGCGGTGTTCGACCCGCCCAGCGCCGAGAGCTTTTCCTTCAACAGCGACGGGGCCTGCCGCACCTGCGGGGGCACCGGCGTGGTGCGCGCCGTGGATGAGAGCACCCTGGTGCCCGACGACAGCCTGACCATCGACCAGGGGGCCGTGGCACCCTGGAACAGCCTGATGTGGTCCCTGATGGTGGACGTCTGCCGGGAGATGGGGGTGCGCACCGACGTGCCTTTCCGGGACCTGACAAGCCGGGAAAAGGAGATCGTCTACCACGGCCCCGCCGTCAAAAAGCACATCCTCTACAAGGCCAAGAGTTCCAACCAGGCCGCCGAGCTGGACTTCACCTACTACAACGCGGTGTATACGGTGGAAAACGCCCTGTCCAAGGTAAAGGACGACAAGGGGATGAAGCGGGTGGAAAAGTTCCTCAAACAGTCCCCCTGCCCCGACTGCGGCGGGACCCGGCTGTGCGCCCGGGCCCGTTCCACCCTGCTGCGGGGCATTTCTCTGCCCGAGGCCTCGGCCATGACGCTGGACGCACTGACCGGCTGGGTGGCCGCCGTGCCCGGGGAGATGCCCCCTCCCATGCAGGAGATGGCCGCCAGCATCGCATCCCAATTCCAAAACACCGCCCGCCGCCTGCTGGACCTGGGCCTGGGCTATCTGGCCCTGGACCGGGCCGGCAGCACCCTTTCCACCGGAGAGCGGCAGCGGGTACAGCTGGCCCGGGCGGTACGCAGCCAGAGCACCGGCGTGCTGTATGTGCTGGACGAACCTTCCATTGGGCTGCATCCCGCCAATGTGGAGGGCCTGCTGGGGGTCATCCGGGACCTGACAAGCCACGGCAACACCGTCGTTCTGGTGGAGCATGACACCCAGGTGCTGCGGGCCGCCGACTGGCTGGTGGAGATGGGCCGGGGCGCCGGGGAGTACGGGGGCCGTGTGGTATCCGCCGGCACGGTGCAGAACGCCGCCCAAGACCCCGACAGCCTGATCGGACCTTTCCTGGCGGGGGGCCAGGTGATCCGGGCCCGGCAGCGCGTCCAGGGCGAAGCGCTGTTTGCCAAAGGCGCCATCACCCTGGAGACCGGTCCCCTGCATACCGTCCATCCCCTGAGCCTCCGGCTGCCCAAAGGCCGCCTGACGGTGGTGACCGGGGTATCCGGCTCGGGCAAGACCACCCTGGTGCTGGAGAGCCTGGTGCCCGCTTTGCAGGCCCGGATCGCCGGACAGCCCCTGCCGGGCCATGTCAAAGCCCTGGAGGCCGAGGGCATCCGCCGGGTCAACATGATCGACGCGGCCCCCATCGGGGCCAACGTCCGCTCCACGGTGGCCACTTACAGCGGGGTGCTGGACGATCTGCGGCGGCTGTTTGCGGCCCTGCCCGAGGCCAAAGCCGCCCGACGCAAGGCCGGGGATTTCTCCTACAACACCGGTTCCCTGCGCTGTCCCGGCTGCGACGGCACCGGACAGATCACCATGGACATCCAGTTCCTTCCCGATGTGGCGGTCACCTGCCCCGACTGCGGGGGGCTGCGCTACGCCAGAGAGGCCGATGCCATCCGTTACACCGCCAGGGACGGCCGCACCGTCAGCCTGCCCCAGCTGATGGCCTGCACGGTGGACCAGGCCCGGGAGCTGTTCCGCGGGGTGAAAAAGGTGGAGGAAAAGCTGGACCTGCTCAGTCAGCTGGGACTGGGTTACCTGACCCTGGGCGAAGGCACCCCTGCCCTCTCGGGCGGGGAGGCCCAGCGGCTCAAGATCGCCTTTGAGATGGGACGCCCCCAGGACGACGCCCTGTTTGTGTTCGACGAGCCCACCATCGGCCTGCACCCGCTGGACATCCGCACCCTGATCGGAGTGTTTGAGGGTCTTTTGCAGGCAGGGGCCACGGTGGTGGTGATCGAGCACGACCTGGACATGATGGCCAACGCCGACTATATGGTGGACATGGGTCCCGGCGGCGGCCAGGCCGGCGGACGGCTGGTGGCCGCCGGCGCCCCGGAGCAGGTGGCAGCCTGTCCCCAGAGCGCCACCGGCCTGTATCTGGCCCGGCATTTGCAGGGGCAGCTGTGAGCCGGCGCGTATCGTTAGAATAATAACGAACGAAACTTCCCGTTTCACTCTTGAGCCTTGGGCCGGTGTGTGGTAGAATAAAGATAATCAGGCGCGCATCAGGCAGGCGCAGCCCCCAGGGCTGCCTGCCCGCCAAGGGGCACGGCCCTCCGCCGGGCCCTGCGCAGGATAATGAGAAATCAGGAGGTATTCGATCATGAATTATCTGGAAATTGAACAGGTCGTCGGTCGTGAGATTCTGGACTCTCGCGGCAACCCCACTGTTGAGGCTGAGGTCACCCTGGCTGACGGCACCGTCGCCCGCGGCTGCAGCCCCAGCGGCGCTTCCACCGGCGAGTTCGAGGCCCTCGAGCTGCGTGACGGCGACAAGAGCCGTTACCTGGGCAAGGGCGTGACCAAGGCTGTGGAGAATGTCAACACCGTCATCGCTGACGCCATCGTCGGCATGGACGCCTCCGACATCTACGCTGTGGACGCTGCGATGCTCGCGGCCGACGGCACCGAAGACAAGTCCAACCTGGGCGCCAACGCCATCCTGGCTGTGTCCATCGCAGTCTGCCGCGCTGCCGCCGCTTCCCTGGGCCTGCCCCTGTACCGCTTCCTGGGCGGCGTCAACGGCAACCGCCTGCCCGTCCCCATGATGAACATTCTGAACGGCGGCGCACACGCTACCAACACCGTCGACACCCAGGAGTTCATGATCATGCCCGTGGGCGCTACCTCCTTCAAGGAGGCTCTGCGTATGTGCGCTGAGGTCTTCCATAACCTGCAGTCCATCCTGAAGAGCAAGGGCCTGGCCACTTCCGTGGGCGACGAGGGCGGCTTTGCCCCCAACCTGTCCAGCGATGAGGAGACCATCGAGACCATCCTGGCCGCTGTGGAGAAGGCCGGCTACAAGCCCGGCGCCGACTTCATGATCGCTCTGGATGCCGCTTCCTCCGAGTGGAAGGATCCCGTCAAGGGCAAGGGCCACTACAAGCTGCCCAAGGCCGGCACCGAGTACACCTCCAGCGAGCTGATCGCTCACTGGAAGAGCCTGGTCGAGAAGTACCCCATCATCTCCATCGAGGACGGCCTGGATGAAGAGGACTGGGAGGGCTGGCAGGAGCTGACCCGCGAGCTGGGCGACAAGGTCCAGCTGGTGGGCGACGACCTGTTCGTCACCAACACCAAGCGTCTGGCCAAGGGCATCAGCATGGGCTGCGGCAACGCGATCCTGATCAAGCTGAACCAGATCGGCTCCGTCTCCGAGACCCTGGAGGCCATCAAGATGGCTCACAAGGCCGGCTACGCCGCTGTCACCTCTCACCGTTCCGGCGAGACCGAGGACACCACCATTGCCGACCTGGCTGTGGCTCTGAACACCTGCCAGATCAAGACCGGTGCTCCCAGCCGTACCGAGCGTGTTGCCAAGTACAACCAGCTGCTCCGCATCGAGGAGGAGCTGGGCGCTTCCGCCGTGTATCCCGGCATGGGCGCTTTCCAGGTCAAGCGCTAAGCGCATGGCCGTTTGAACCCAGAACCGCCGCAGGGCGGCGCAGCTTTCGGGCTGCGCCGCCCTTTTTTGCGTCCCGGCAGAACAAAACAGGGCCTGCCCTCTGTCTTTGCAGAGAGCAGGCCCTTTCGGACTTCCTGCGCGGGTCTGGCCCGGCGCAGCGGTATTCTTATGGAACGGCCCAGGACTGCGTCCTCAGACGCCGTGCCGGCCGATGGTGGGCGCGCCGCCCGCCAGTTCTTCGGCGGTGAGGGGCTTTGCATCCACGGGGGCGGGGTTTTCCAGCCTCTCCTTGGCCACCGCCAGCATCAGCTTGATGCGGTTCTCCTGGTTGACCTTGGTGGCGCTGGGGTCGTAATCGATGGGGGTGATGTTGGCGATGGGGTACAGCGCCCGGATCTTGTTGACCATCCCCTTGCCCACGATGTGGTTGGGCAGGCAGCCAAAGGGCTGGGCACAGACGATGTTGGGATAGCCGCCCTGCACCAGCTCGATCATCTCGGCGGTCAGCAGCCAGCCCTCCCCCATCTTGGCGCCCAGCGAGATGACCCCCTTGGGCTTTTCGATCAGCTCCTTGAAGGGACCGGGGGCATAGAAGCCCGCGCCGGAAATGGCCTTGAGCATCGAGCGCTCGATGCCGTCCAGCCAGTCCAGCAGACGGTCCACGCCGAACTTCTTGACGCTGCCGCCGCCGTAGAGGACGTGGTCCTCCCCCATGTTGAAGGCGCAGTACTGCACAAAGCCCATCAGGCCGGGGAAGTTGACTTCACATCCCTCCGACTCCAGGAATTTCTGCAGGTCGTTGTTGCCCAGGGGGCTGTATTTGACGTAGATCTCCCCGACCACGCCCACCTTGACCTTGGGCACCCGGGTGACCGGGATGGTGGCAAACTCCCGCGCGATGAGGGGGAAGGTGTGCTTCATCTCCCGGGCGGTATAGCCCTTGTCGGCCAGCAGGGCCCGGCCCAGACGGCTGATCCAGGTATCCACCAGGCGGTCGGCCGCGCCGGGGGTATCCTCATAGGGCGCCACCTGGTTGCGCAGAGCGCACAGCATATCCCCATAGAAGATGCTGGCCACCGCCTGCCGCAGCAGGGGCACCGTCATCTGGAAGCCGCTGTCCTTTTCCAGGCCCGAGAAGTTCAAACTGGCCACCGGGATCTGGGGGTAGCCCGCCTTGACCAGGGCCTTGCGCAGCAGATGGATGTAGTTGGAAGCACGGCACCCGCCGCCGGTCTGGGTGATCAGCAGGGCGGTGTGGTCCAGATCGTATTTGCCGCTGTTCAGCGCGTCGATGAACTGGCCGATGACCAGCAGCGCCGGATAGCAGGTGTCGTTGTGCACATACTTCAGACCCAGCTGGGCCACGGCGCTGCCGCAGTTGCCCAGGATCTCACACCGGTAGCCCTCGTGCTCCAGGGCGTATTTCAGCAGACGGAACTGGGTCACCGCCATGTTGGGGATGAGGATGGTGTGGGTCTGCTTCATCTCCTTGGTGAATTTGGGATAATTGTATTCCACGGTAACCTCCTATCTGGTCAGCGGACGGCGGCGGGCTGGGCAGGCGCGGCGGCCTGCTCCTGTTTTTTCTCCCGGGCCACCTCGTCCCGCTCCTCCAAAGCCGCAAACAGGCTGCGCAGGCGGATGTTCACCGCGCCCAGGTTGGTGATCTCGTCGATCTTCAGCTGGGTGTACAGCTTGCCGCCCTCCTGCAGGATCTCGCGGGTCTCGTCGGTGGTGATGGCGTCCACGCCGCAGCCGAAGCTGACCAGCTGCACCAGGTCCATATCGGGCTGGGTGGTGCAGTATTTGGCCGCCGCATACAGGCGGCTGTGGTAGGTCCACTGGTTCAGCACGCTGGTGGGGAACTTCTGCACACGGTCCGAGATGCTGTCCTCGGTGATCACCGCGGCCCCGTGCCGGACGATCAGCCGGTCGATGCCGTGGTTGACCTCCGGGTCCACATGGTAGGGCCGGCCGGCCAGCACGATGATCCGCTTGCCCTGGCGGCGGGCCTCGTCGATGATCTGCCCGCCCCTGGCACGGATCTTGGCCATATGGGCGGCGTACTCGGCGTAGGCCGCGTCGGCGGCCTCCTGCACTTCCTTCTGGGAGATGCCGCCAAAGTATTTGGGCAGGATCTCTTTGGCCATCTTGTGGACAAAGTCCTTGGGGCGGTGGATGCCGATGTAATCGCTGATGAACTTCCTGCCCTCCAGCTCGGGGCAGTTGCCCTCCAGCACCTCGGGGTAGTAAGCCACCACCGGGCAGTTGTAATGGTTGTCCCCCAGGCCCTCGTCGATGTTGTAGGTCAGGCAGGGGTAGAAGATGGCGTCCAGCTGCATGGCCGACAGGGCCTTGATGTGCCCGTGGCTGAGCTTGGCCGGGAAGCAGGCGGTGTCGCTGGGGATGGTGGCCTGGCCTGCCAGGTACAGGCCCCGGCTGGACACCGGGCTGACATGGACCGCAAAGCCGAGCCGGGTCCAGAACGCGTGCCAGAAAGGCAGGAGCTCATAGAAGTTGAGGCACAGGGGGATGCCGATGGAGCCGCGCTTGCCGGGCACCGGCTTATAGGAAGCCAGCAGTTCCTGCTTGTAGGCGTAGAGGTTGAGGGAGTTGTCCTCGCCCTTGCCGGTGACGGGTTTGTCGCACCGGTTGCCCGAGATGTACTTGCGGCCGTCGGCGAAGGTGTTGACGGTCAGCTGGCAGTGGTTGCCGCAGGCGCCGCACTTGACGCTGACCACCTTCTGGGTGAAGTTTTCCAGCTCCTCCTGGCTCATCATGGAGGAACGCGGCTGTCCCGCCTTATGGCTGCGCCGCAGCCCGAACAGGGCCGCGCCATAGGCGCCCATCAGGCCGGCAATGTCGGGGCGGATGACCTCCACCCCCATCTCCTTTTCAAAGGCGCGCAGCACCGCCTCATTGTAGAAGGTGCCGCCCTGCACCACGATCTTGCGGCCCAGCTCCTCGGGGCTGGAAGCGCGGATGACCTTATACAGGGCGTTCTTGACCACGCTGATGGACAGGCCCGCGCTGATGTTCTCGATGCTGGCGCCGTCCTTCTGGGCCTGCTTGACCGAGCTGTTCATAAAGACGGTGCAGCGGCTGCCCAGGTCCACCGGACGGTCTGCAAACAGGCCCAGAGCGGCAAACTCCTTGACATCGTAGCCCAGAGCCTGGGCGAAGGTCTGCAAAAAGCTGCCGCAGCCCGAAGAACAGGCCTCGTTGAGGAAGATGTTGCTGATGGCCCCATCCTCGATCTTGAAGCACTTCATGTCCTGGCCGCCGATGTCGATGATGAAATCCACGTCGGGCATGAAGTATTTGGCGGCGGTGAAATGGGCCACCGTTTCCACCAGGCCATAGTCGCAGCGGAACGCGTTTTTGACCAGGTCCTCGCCGTAGCCGGTGGTGGTCACGCTGGCCACCTGGAGGCCCGGGTGTTCATGGTAGATCTTGAGCAGCTGCTCCTGGATGAGGGGCAGCGGATTGCCCAGGTTGGGCTGGTAGTTGGTGTAGAGGATGCGGCTCTGCTCGTCCACCACCACCAGCTTGACGGTGGTCGAACCCGAATCGATGCCGATATGCACCGGGCCACACTGGGCCCCAAAGGGCATATAGGGCACGCTGTGGGACATATGCCGCGCATGGAAGGCCTCGTACTCCTCCTTGCTGGCAAAGAGGGGCGGCTCGCTGGCGTAGGTGGCGGTGGCGGCGTAGCGGTCCAGGGCCGAGGCCACCTCCGACAGGTTGAAGGCCTTGTCGGCATAGAGGGCTGCGCCCAGCGCCACATACAGCAGGCTGTTCTCGGGGCAGATGCCGGTGACCCCCAGCGCCTCGTCAAAGCTCTGGCGGAGCACCGAGCTGAAGGTCAGGGGGCCGCCCAGATACAGGATGTTGCCCTGGATGGGCCGGCCCTGGGCCAGGCCCGCAATGGTCTGGCTGACCACGGCCTTGTAGATGCTGGCGGCGATGTCCTCGGCGCGGGCGCCCTGGTTGATGAGGGGCTGCACGTCGCTCTTGGCGAACACGCCGCAGCGGGAAGCGATGGTGTAGGTGCGCTGGGCCCCCTCTGCCGCCCGGTTCATCTCGTCGGCGCTCATCTTCAGCAGGGTGGCCATCTGGTCGATGAAGGCGCCGGTGCCGCCGGCACAGCTGCCGTTCATCCGCACCTCGGTGCCGCCGGTGAGGAACAGGATCTTGGCGTCCTCGCCGCCCAGCTCGATGACGCAGTCGGTCTGGGGCACAAACCGCTTGACTGCCACCCGGGTGGAAAACACCTCCTGCACAAAGGGCACGCCGCAGCTGTCCGCCAGACCCATGCCGGCCGAGCCGGAAATGCTGAGCAGCGCTTTGCCGCCATGGAGGTACTCTTTATCGATGCGGCGCAGCAGTTCCTGCGCCTTTTCCAGGATGTGGCTGTAATGACGCTCGTAGGTCGAATACAGCAGCTTCTCCTGTTCGTCCAGCACGGCGCATTTGATGGTCGTGCTGCCTATATCAAGACCAACTCTCAAGTTTTGATCCTCCTGCTAGGGAATGCCATGATGGGGCGCCCGCCCCACCCATTGTTAGATAGCGAACAGAGAGTCCCGTCCGCAAACATAATAAATTATATCGTATTTTTTTACAGGACGCAATCGGTTCACTTTATTTTACACGAAATTTCTACTTTCTCTGTAACCAAAAAGCAAACATTCTGTGAATGCCGCCCATTTGTCACTCTTTTTCGCCAAAAAAGGCTTGCAGAACGGGGCGTTTCGCGGTATCCTTATAAAAACAGCTTTCTTCCTGCCGCGCTTGCGACGCCCGCTGACGCATTTTGACGCATTTTTCTCGTTGCATACGGGCCGGGGCTTCATTAAAATAAAAGCATAGCCTCGATATGGTCCATCACCGTGGGGCAAGTTACAAACGGATCTATGCAGGAGGAGAATCTGTATCATGAAAGCATATGCACCATTGACCAGGGAATTTTCTGCGATCGAGAAGCTGCAGCTGCCTTATCATTTGACCTATGCGCTGGCCCCTGCAGGCACAAGCGGTCCCTGCCGGCTGACCTTGTCCCGTACCGGTGCGGCAGCCTGCTGCGACAGTCTGGTTTTGGATGCGCCACCCCAGTCCTGCTACCCTGTTTTGCGGTATCTGTATGAAAATGCAGTCCAGCCAGAGATTTGGCGGGACGTTATTGCGGATTTTTACCCCATAATACAGCAGTTGGATGGGAAGGATGGCGTTTGCAGTGAGTGAAAAGAGCGACCGGTATATCCTGCGGGTAGCGGCGGCAAGCTACGACGGGCAGTTTCTGCGTGTCTGCCGCGGCTATTTTGCCAGCCAAGAGGACCTGTTCCTCTTTGACGCATACACCACCGGCCAGCAGGTGATGCAGGCGCTGCAAAGCGGCCCGCCCTACCACGCCCTGATCTTGGACACCGCCCTGAGCGACATGGACGCCGACCAGCTGTACCGCCAGGTGATGGAACTGCCCCTGGCGCACCGGCCCCAGATCCTGCTCATCACGCCCCGGAGCCTGGACAGCCAGCAGGCCGCCCTGCCTGACAGCCAATGTCTGCAGCTGCTGGCCCGGGCAGGCGTACAGGCGCCCGACCTGCCCATGCTGCGCAACCTGCTGCTGGATGCGGCCCCTGAGCGGATGCAGCAGAGCTCCATCTCCTCGGCCTCCCTGATCCGTATGTTCACCGAGTGGGGCGTCGAGCCGTCCACCTCCGGCTGCGAGTACCTGCTGGAGACGGTCAGCCTGCTGCTGAAAAGCCGGGAGAAGCTGGCCATCCGCAAGGATATCCTGCAGCAGGTCAGCGAGCGGCACAACGTCTCGGTCAAGGCCGTGGACAGCGGTATCCGCCGCGTCATCTCTGCCCTGGACAAGAAAGACCTGCCCTCCTGGCGGGCCTTTAAGGAGCGTCAGCCGCCCCGCCGTGGAAAGTTCACCGCCGGCACCCTACTGTATGCCATCAAGACCGACCTGCTGCTCCAGTCGGCAGAGCCGTCACCAGAAGGAGATCTGCAAAGTGAACAACGAGAGATCCTGCCTGTATGAGAATGGCCCCGGCTCTTCCCGGGACGCCCTGCTGGAAAAGCTGCCTCTTCGCACCATTGAAGGCGAGTGGCAGCGCTCTCTGGATATGATCGAGCTGTCCCAGCGCCGCCTGAACCATCTGATCCAGGACAAACAAACCCCCGTCTCCGACAAGCTCCAGGCCTGCCTGCGGGATATGCAGGCCGCTTCCAGCCGCCTGGACCGCACCCTGAACAACACCACCGCCCTGCTGCGGTGCATCCAGGGGGGCGAGCAGCCCCAGTGGGAGACGCTGGATCTGTGCGCCTTTGTCCGGGTGCTCTGCTCGGTCAGCCAGTCCCTCAAGGAGCGCATGCACATCCGCCTCACCCTGGACTGCGGCTCCCAGAGTCCGCTGTACATCCAGGCCGACCGCCGCTTTTTGAGCCAGATCTGCCTTCATTTGCTGTCCAATGCCCTGCGGGCCTGCGCGCCGGAGGGGGGGACGGTCGCCCTTGTGCTGCACCCCGACGGTCAGGGGGGTGCGACCCTTACCCTGACCGACACAGGCTGCGGCCTGCCGGACAACAACAACTATGCCTCCATGGACGCCAACCGCGCCCATTTCCTGGGCGGCACCCGCACCGGCCTGCTGCTCTGCCAGGAATATTGCCGCCTGTCCGGCTGGCAGCTGGAGCTGTCCCGCCGTCCCAGGGGCCGCGGCACGGTGGCCACCCTGGCCATGCCCCGCCCTGCCCTCGACCAGGTCCGCCCGGTCCTCCACTCCCCCAGCCCCGAGGAAGACCTGTACAAGGCCCAGGCCCTTTGGCTGCAGCTGGTGGTGGAACTGAGAAACATCCCCGGCCTGGAGGACGCCCCGTTTGCGATCCCCACAAAAATCCCTTGACAATTCCGCCAAAACGCGGTATAGTAAGGAGGCCGCAGGGCGCCGCCGCGCCCCGCATCGATATGGGCCCGTAGCTCAGTTGGGAGAGCGTTCGGTTCGCATCCGAGAGGTCAAGGGTTCGAATCCCTCCGGGTCCACCATCATACAGCCCGCATGGGTGCTTGCAAGGTCAAGCGTCCAGGCGGGTGTTTTTGTTTGCCTTGTGTCCCCGGCTCCATGCTGGGGCTTTTTCTTTTCCCTTCCCTCTCCTTGACTTTCCTGTCGTTCAGGCTATACTTGTATTACAAGTATACCGTATCTGCCGGCGCATGGGCGGCGGCAGGCAGTCAGCGGCTGTTCTATGCCGGAAAGGAGCTATCATGCTGCGCACCTATACCCTCTCCCCTTCTTTGCAGAGCCATGGCCTGCACGCCCTGCTGAAAGCCACCAGCAAACAGACCCCCTGCACCGAAAAGACCAAACAGCACTGCCTTGCCTATATCGACAGGATGCAGCAGGTCAACGCCCAGCCCTTCCCCAACCCCGAAAAGCTGGTGGGCTGCCCCGTGACCGAGGACAACAGCTGCGGGATGCAGACTTTTTTCTGGGGCGGGCAGGATAAGCCCCGTCAGAAGGTGCTGCTGTATCTCCATGGCGGCGCCTATATGAACCCGCCCACCAGCTTCCACTTCAAGATGCTGGCCAACCTGGCCCGGGGCATCGGGTCCATGGCGGTGTTCCCGGTCTATCCCAAGATCCCGGACCACAGCTACGCCGACACCTTTCCCAAGCTGCTGGCCCTCTACGACAGTCTGTGCGCCCAATACGGTCCCCGGCAGATCACCCTGGCGGGGGATTCCTCCGGCGGCGGGCTGGCCCTGGGCTTTGCCTACCGCCTCAGCGATCTGGGCCGCCCTCAGCCCCGCCAGCTGCTTTTGATCTGCCCCTGGCTGGACCTGCACACCGACCCCGAGGACCTGGACCTCTATGAGAAGCTGGACCCCTCCCTCTCCCCCTGGCGGCTGCGGATCATGGGCGAAATGTGGGCCGGCGGCCACAGCCAGCTGTCCAACCCCTATGTCAGTCCCATGTTTGGAGATCCGGCACGGGTAGCGCCCATCACCATGATCACCGGCACACGGGAGATCCTCTACCCTGACACCATGAAATTCCACCGCATCCTGGACCAGAAACGCCTGCCCCACCGCACTTATGTCTTTGAGGGGATGACCCATGTATTCCCTGCTTTTCCCATCCCGGAGGCCAGGATGGCCCAGCGGCTGATGATCTATCTGCTGGACCACAGCCTGTAAACGGCTGTCCCTGTGCGTTTTGCCGCAAATCCGGTGCGGCTCAGGTATATTATTTGTTGCATCCGTCACTTGAATTTGATTCAATACGGATTATAATTAACAGTACGGGAACAAAGGTGTTCCTGACGGGCCAGCTGCGCCCGTCAGGGGCGCCTTTTCTTTTTTACCCGCCGGGACGCGGAGTGGGCCGCGGCCCGTCAACTGCCTTTTCAGAGATTACGACAGAGGATGGGAAAGGAAATGGATCGATTTACCGAACGCACAGCGCCCGCTGGCCTGTATGACCCCCAGTTCGAGCACGATGCCTGCGGCATCGGCGCGGTGGTGGACATCCAGGGGCGCAAATCACACCAGACCGTCAGCGACGCGCTGACCATCGTGGAGCATCTGGAACACCGGGCCGGCAAGGACGCCGAAGGCAAGACCGGCGACGGCGTGGGCATCCTGCTGCAGATCAGCCACAAATTCTTCTCCAAGGTTGCCGAGGGTCTGAACATCACCATCGGCGCCGAGCGGGAATACGGCGTAGGGATGTTTTTCTTCCCCCAGGACGAGCACCTGCGGGCCCGCGCCATGAAGCTGTTCGAACTGGTCACCCGCAAGGAGGGGCTGGAGTTCCTGGCCTGGCGCCAGGTTCCGGTGTCCCCCGAGGTAGTGGGCCAGAAGGCGCGGGACTGTATGCCCGCCATCTGGCAGTGCTTCATCAAAAAGCCCGCCAAGGTGTCCAAGGGCATCGACTTTGACCGCCGGCTGTACATCGTCCGGCGGGTATTCGAGCAGGCCAGCAACGGCACCTATGTGGCCAGCCTGTCCAGCCGCACCATCGTCTACAAGGGGATGTTCCTGGTGGGCGAACTGCGCCGCTTCTACGCCGATCTGCAGGACGAGGACTACGAGTCGGCCATCGGCATGGTGCACAGCCGCTTTTCCACCAACACCACCCCCAGCTGGATGCGCGCCCACCCCAACCGGTTCATCCTGCACAACGGCGAGATCAACACCATCAAGGGCAACACCGACGCCATGCTGGCTCGGGAGGAATCCATCTCCTCCCGCATCATGCAGGAGGACATGAACAAGATCCTGCCCATCGTCAACACCGCCGGGTCGGATTCCGCCATGCTGGACAATACCCTTGAGTTCATGGTGATGAACGGCATGGACCTGCCCCTGGCGGTGATGATCACCATTCCCGAGCCCTGGGAGAACAACAAGAACATCAGCCAGAAAAAACGGGACTTCTACCAGTATTATGCCACCATGCTGGAACCCTGGGACGGCCCTGCGGCCATCCTGTTCTCGGACGGCGACGTGGTGGGCGCGGTGCTGGACCGCAACGGCCTGCGTCCCAGCCGCTACTACATCACCCGGGACGGCCGGATGATCCTGTCCTCCGAGGTGGGCGTGCTGGACTGCGCCCCCGACAACATCCTGGTCAAGGACCGCCTGCGCCCCGGCAAGATGCTGCTGGTGGACACCGTCAAGGGCGAGGTGGTGGACGACGAAAAGCTGAAAGAATACTACGCCAGCCGGGAACCCTACGGCGAGTGGCTGGACCGCAACCTGGTCCAGCTGCAGGATCTCAAGATCCCCAACTGCAAGGTCCCCTCTTACACCGCCGACGAGCTGACACGCCTGGAGAAGGCCTTTGGCTACAGCTATGAGCAGATCAACGTGATCCTGCTGCAAATGGCCCGGCAGGGCTCCGAACCCAGCGGCGCCATGGGCACCGATACCCCCCTGGCGGTGCTGAGCACCCAGCATCCGCCCCTGTTCAGCTATTTCAAGCAGATGTTTGCCCAGGTGACCAATCCTCCCATCGACGCCATCCGGGAAAAGGTGGTCACCTCCACCAGCGTCTACATCGGCGCCCACGGCAACCTGCTGGAGGACCAGCCCGAAAACTGCAAGGTGCTCAAGGTGCACAACCCCATCCTGACCGAGACCGACCTGCTCAAGATCCGCCACATGAACGTACCCGGCTTCAAGGTGGCCACCGTGTCCATCAACTACTACAAGAACACCAGCCTGGAAAAGGCCATCGACCGGGTCTTTCTGGAAGTGGACCGGGCCTATAAAGAGGGGGCCAGCATCATCATCCTGTCCGACCGGGATATCGATGAATACCATGTGGCCATCCCCAGCCTGCTGGCGGTGTCGGCGGTGTCCCAGTACCTGATCCGCACCAAAAAGAGCACCGCCCTGGCCCTCATCCTGGAGAGCGCCGAGCCCCGGGAAGTCCACCACTTTGCAGCTCTGCTGGGCTATGGCGCCTGCGCCGTCAACCCCTACCTGGCCCATGAGGCCATCGGCCAGCTGATCGGCGACGGGCTGCTGGACAAAGATTTCTATGCCGCCGTGGACGACTACAACACCGCCGTCCTCAACGGCATCGTCAAGATCGCCTCCAAGATGGGCATTTCCACCATCCAGAGCTACCAGGGCAGCCAGATCTTTGAGGCTGTGGGCATCTCCAAAGAGGTCATCGACAAGTACTTCACCGGCACGGTCAGCCGGGTGGGAGGCATCGGCCTGGATGATATCCAGGCTGACGTGGAGGCCCGGCACAGCGCCGCCTTCGACCCGCTGGGCCTGGACATCAATATGCAGCTGGCCAGCAGCGGGGAACACAAGTTCCGCAGCGGCAAAGAGGACCATCTGTTCACCCCCCAGACCATCTACCTGTTCCGCAAGGCCTGCTTTGAAAACGACTACGGCGCCTTCAAGCAGTTCACCCAGGCGGTGGACAACATGGGCGAAAACGGGATGCACCTGCGCAGCCTGCTGGATTTCAGCTATCCGTCCAACGGAGGCATTCCCCTGGAGGAGGTGGAGCCGGTCTCGTCCATCCTCAAGCGGTTCAAGGGGGCGGCCATGAGCTACGGCGCCCTGAGCAGCGAGGCCCACGAGACCATCGCTCTGGCCTTCAACCAGATCGGCGCCCGCAGCAACACCGGCGAGGGCGGCGAGCCGGAGGAGCGCTACCACAGTGCCAGCAATTCTAAGATCAAGCAGGTGGCCTCGGCCCGGTTCGGCGTCACCAGCCAGTATCTGGTGTCCGCCGAGGAGATCCAGATCAAACTGGCCCAGGGCGCCAAGCCCGGCGAGGGAGGCCAGCTGCCCGGCAGCAAGGTCTACCCCTGGATCGCCAGGACCCGCCACAGCACCACCGGCGTGGGCCTGATCTCTCCCCCGCCCCACCACGACATCTATTCCATTGAGGACCTGGCCGAACTGATCTACGACCTGAAAAACGCCAACCGGGATGCACGCATCAACGTCAAGCTGGTCAGCGAGGCGGGGGTGGGCACCATCGCCGCCGGTGTGGCCAAGGGCGGCGCGCAGGTTATCCTGGTGTCGGGCTACGACGGCGGCACCGGCGCAGCCCCCCGCACCTCCATCAAAAATGCCGGCCTGCCCTGGGAACTGGGCATCGCCGAGACCCATCAGACCCTGATCCTCAACGGGCTGCGCACCCGGGTACGGCTGGAGAGCGACTCCAAACTGCTCAGCGGCCGGGATGTGGCCATCAGCTGTATGCTGGGCGCAGAGGAGTTCGGCTTTGGCACCAGCCTGCTGATGGCCGAGGGCTGCGTCATGATGCGGGTGTGCAACCTGGACACCTGCCCCATGGGCATCTGCACCCAGAACCCCGAGCTGCGCAAGCACTTTATGGGCAAACCGGAATACATCATCCATTACCTGACCTTTGTGGCCACCGAGCTGCGGGAATACATGGCCCGGCTGGGGGTGCGCACCATGGACGAACTGGTGGGCCGCACCGACCTGCTGCACGTCAAGCCCTGCGCCGGCCGTGCCGCCAAGCTGGATCTGGACGCCATCCTGCACAACCCCGCCATCCGCGACCTGAACGTCCACTACCAGCCCGAGGACACCTATGACTTCCACCTCGAAAAGACCCTGGATATGCGGGTGCTGATGAAAAAGTTCAAGCTGGGCAGCAAGAACCCCCAGTCGGTCAGCGTCCAGGTATCCAACACCGACCGGGCTTTCGGAGCCATCTTTGGCAGCGAGATCACCCGCCGGTACGGCAATACCCTTCCCGATGACACCTTCACCGTCCACTGCGCCGGTGCGGGCGGCCAGAGCTTCGGGGCCTTCATCCCCAAGGGTCTGACCCTCTGCCTCACCGGCGACTGCAACGACTACATGGGCAAGGGGATGTCGGGAGGCAAGATCGTGGTGCGCCCGCCCCAGGGCATCTGTTACAAGCCCGAGGAGAACATCATCACCGGCAATGTGGCCTTCTATGGCGCCACCGGCGGCAAAGCCTTTATTTCGGGTGTGGCCGGCGAACGGTTCTGCGTCCGCAACTCCGGCGTCACCGCCGTGGTGGAGGGCGTGGGCGACCACGGCTGCGAGTACATGACCGGCGGCACAGTGGTGGTGCTGGGCCAGACCGGCAAAAACTTTGCGGCCGGCATGACCGGCGGCATCGCCTATGTGCTGGATGAGAACTGGGACTTCTACCAGCGGGTCAACAAGGAGACGGTCAGCCTGGAGCCGGTGGAGCACAAACACGACGTGGCCACCCTCAAGGAGCTGATCCGGGAGCACGTGGAGGCCACCGGCAGCCCCCGGGGCAAGGAGATCCTGGACAGCTTCGGCGCATTCCTGCCCAAATTCAAAAAGGTCCTGCCTTACGACTACGACCGGATGCTGCGGGTCATCGCCTCGATGGAAGAGCGCGGCCTTGACGGAGAGCAGGCGCAGATCGAGGCATTCTACGCCCAGCAGAAAAGCAGGTAAGGGAGGATATCATGGGTAAAACGACAGGTTTTATGGATTACCAGCGCAAGACCAGCGCCGAACTGGAACCCCTTGCGCGGCTGGAGCATTTCAATGAATTCCACGTCTGGCTGCCCCGGGAGGAGCAGCAGACCCAGGCGGCCCGCTGCATGGACTGCGGCGTGCCCTTTTGCCAGGCAGGCATGACCATCGGCGGGGCGGCCTCGGGCTGCCCGCTCAACAATCTCATCCCCGAGTGGAACGAGCTGGTCTACCGGGGCAAATGGGAGCTGGCCCTCCGCCGCCTGCTGGCCACCAACCGCTTCCCCGAGTTCACCAGCCGGGTCTGCCCCGCCCTGTGCGAGGCCGCCTGCACCTGCGGGGACGTCACCGGCAGCGCCGTCTCGGTGCGGGAGAACGAACACGCCATCATCGAGCGGGGCTATGCCAAGGGCTGGATGCCGGCCTGCCCGCCTCCCACCCGCACCGGCAAGAGCGTGGCGGTCATCGGCTCGGGCCCTGCGGGGCTCTCGGTGGCCGAATACCTCAACAAGCGGGGGCATACCGTCACCATTTACGAGCGGGAGGACCGCCCTGGCGGCCTTCTGATGTACGGCATCCCCAACATGAAGCTGGATAAAGCGGTCGTCGAGCGCCGGGTCCGGATCATGCAGGAGGAGGGAGTGGAGTTCCTCACCGGCATGGACGTGGGCCGCACGGTGGACGCCGCCGAGGTACTGGCTCACTACGACGCGGTGGTGCTGTGCTGCGGGGCCAAAAAGCCCCGGGATCTGGACGTTCCGGGCCGCGATGCCGCCGGGGTCTTTTTCGCGGTGGACTATCTGACCAGCGTCACCCGCAGCCTGCTGGATTCGGACCTGGCCGACGGCCGGGCCATCTCCGCCGCGGGCAAAAACGTACTGGTGATCGGCGGCGGCGACACCGGCAACGACTGCCAGGGCACCGCGCTGCGCCAGGGCTGCACCGACCTGCTGGCCCTTGAGATGATGCCCGAGCCGCCCGCCCAGCGCACCCCTTCCAACCCCTGGCCCGAATGGCCCCGGGTGCGCAAGGTGGACTACGGCCAGGTGGAGTGCATCGCCCGCTTTGGCAAAGACCCACGGGCCTACCAGACCACCGTCAAGGAATTTTTGAAGGACGAGGCCGGCCAGCTGACCGGCGCGGTGGTGGCCCGACTGGAGCCCCGGCAGGACCCTGACACCGGACGCACCGTCATGGTCCCCACCGGGGAGGAGTTCACCTATCCCTGCCAGCTGGCCCTGATCGCGGCGGGCTTTGTGGGGTGCGAGGACTATGTAGCCCAGGCTTTCGGAGTGGAACGGAACGCCCGGGGCTGTGCCGCCGACCATCGCTTCCAAACCAACGTGGACCGGGTATTCACCTGCGGCGATATGCGCCGGGGCCAGAGCCTGGTGGTGTGGGGCCTGCGGGAAGGCAGGGACTGTGCCGCCCAGGTGGACCAGTACCTGATGGGCTACACCAACCTCTAATTTTTCTTACGCCATTCTCTTTCCTATCCTAAACACAGAAACGGGAGCCCCGTTGCAAGGGCTCCCGTTTCTGTTTGGATCGTTTTTTGTTCCGGCTCACTCCGCCGGGGTCTGTTCCGGATCGCCGTCCTGGCTCTCTCCCTGGCCGGCGGGGTCTGCCGTCTCGGGGGTGGTGGTGATCTGCACGTCCCGGTCGGCGGCGATATACACTACGATGGTGCTGCCGGCCTCCACCATGGTGCCCGGCTCCACGCTGCAGGCCACCACGCAGCCCGAGGCATAGGAGCCGTCGTTCACCACCATGAAGCAGCTGGGCACCAGTCCCCGGCTCTCCAGCTCATGGATGGCGCCCTCCTGGGTAAAGCCGATGGTATTGGGCATTTCCACCATCTGGGGTCCCTTGCTGATCACCAGCCGGATGGTGGGGTTCTCCCCCTCGGTGATGGCGGTTCCTGCGGCGGGCTCCTGGGTCAGCACGGTGCCCACGGGGGCGCTGTCGCTGTACTCCTCGGTGACATAGAACAGGTAGATGCCCGCATACTGGCGGTTGGTCTGGATCTGGGAATAGGTCATCCCCACAAAATCCGGCACATAGTTGACGGTGACGGCGCTGGGGGCGCTGGACGCCTGGGAGGAAGCAGGGGGTTCCTCCGGCTGTCCCACCCGGCCCAGCAGGCCCCACAGGGTCAGCAGGGTCAGCACCGCCAGCAGGATCAGGATGCCGGTGAGGATAGCGGTCAGGCTCAGGGCGGGCTTTTTCTCCCGCTGCAGCCGGCGGCCCGCCGCATGGAGGGTGCGCGCCTCCTCCTCGGCGGCCTGGGGCGAGGAAAGGGCCCGTCCCAGCTGGGGCACCGTCTGGATCCGCCTCGCGGGCTCCAGCTGAAGGCCCAGGTCCAGCGCCTCGGACACATAGGCGGGCACCGCCGGGTTGACGGTGCGGGCCCCCAGGTTGGAGTCGGTCACCAGCCGCTGGGCCGCCGGCACAGGGCTCTGGCCGCAGACCATCCGGTAGAACACCGCCGAAAGGCTGTACACATCGGTGTACCGCCCCTCAAACTCCACCGCCGAATACTGCTCGGGGGCGGAGTAGCCCTCGTACAGCTGGCCGTGGAGGCCGCTGCCCGCGGTCCGCAGGCCGATGGTGGCGTAGCCGGTCAGCCGGGCCCGGCCGTTGTCCAGCACCCGGATGTTTTCCGGGCAGATGCCCCGGTGCACCAGCCCCACCTGGTGCATGGCCGCCACCCCGTTGAACACCGGCTGCAGCATGGCGCAGGCGGCCTCGGGAGGGACGTTCTTTTTCTGCTTGTCCAGCCACTGGTCCAGAGGGATGCCGCCGGGGTTTTCCAGCACCGCATAGACGGTGTTGTTGGCCTCCACCACATCCAGCACCGCTTCCAGGCCGGTGGCGGGGGTGATCCGCTGGATCGAGCGGTACAGGTCCGCAAAATCCATCCGGGTGGTCTTGAGCAGCACTTCGCTGCCGGGCTTGGGGCGCAGCTGCCAGTCGCTGCCCCGCTCCGCCGACAGGGTGATGGGAAAATATTCCTTGATGGTCACCCGGAAGCGGCCCCGGTTCTCCACACCCCGGTAGAGGATACCCTCCCCGTCCAGGCTCAGCATCTCCCCCACGGTATACCGTCCCGCCAGCAGGGTGCCCACCGGCAGGGCTCCGGCCGGGTTGCGCCCCTCAAAACTGCGCTTGCAGTGGGGACAGCCGGCCGCTCCCTCCTCCAGCTCGGCCCGGCAGTACGGGCAAAGGATCTTGTGCGCGTCGTCCATCGTTCATCCCCCTTCCATGGGACCTTCCAAAAGCAGAAAGAGCCGGGCCAAAGCCACGGCCCGGCTCCCTGTTTTGCTTTTTTGGCGCCGGGCGTTATTCCGGCAGGTCTTCCTCGTTCTCCAGGCTGTGCCAGACGTTCTGCACATCGTCGTCCTCCTCCAGCGCATCCAGCAGCTTGCCCATCTGCTTGAGCTGGTCGGGGTCGGTCAGGCGGGTGGTGGTCATGGGCACCATGGCCAGGTCGGCCGAGATGAACTCATAGCCCTTGGCCTCCAGCGCATTGCACACCGCCGAGAAGCTGTCGGGATCGGTGGTGATCTCGGCGGCATCCTCCCCGGCGTCAAAGTCCTCGGCGCCGGCGTCCAGAGCATCCATCATGGCCTCGTCGGCGTCCTTGTCCTCCAGAGAGATGTCGATGACGCCCTTCTGGGTGAACATAAAGCCCACACAGCCCAGTGTGCCCAGGTTGCCGCCGTTTTTATCAAAATAGTGGCGCAGGTCTGCGGCGGTGCGGTTGCGGTTGTCGGTCAGGGTCTCCACCATGACGGCCACGCCGCCGGGACCGTAGCCCTCGTAGTTGATGGCCTCGTACTCGGTCTTGTCGCCGCCCTCGGCCTTCTTGATGATCCGCTGGATGTTGTCGTTGGGCACGTTCATCCGCTTGGCCTTGCTGATCAGGTCGGCCAGCTTGCCGTTGGAGGCCGGGTCAGGGCCGCCGTTCCGGACCGCGACGCTGATCTCGCGGCCGATCTTGGTAAAGACCTTGGCCCTTGCGCCGTCGGTCTTTTCCTTCTTGCGCTTGATGTTGTTCCATTTGCTATGTCCTGACATGGGGTAAGCCTCCTAGCGATTTAAAACATCTACATGGTACAAAATGTCATGTTGCAGTGTCTTATCTATTTTAGCACAACTGGGCTGTGTCTTCAAGAGAAAATTGGCTCAGCCCAGCAGCCGCAGGGCTTTGGGGTAGTGGTTCTTCACCCTGCCCCCCGACGCCTTGCCGCCCCCCAGGGGGCAGCCGTCCACCGTGACGCAGCACCAGCCCTCCCGGGCTGTGCCGGCCGGGATCTCCTGGCCGGACAGGTAGGCTGCGCAGCGGGGGTCCGCCCTGTCCAGGGCCTCGATGTTGGCGCAAAACGCCCCAAAGGCGGTGAACAGGTGATGCCCCGGCACAAACCTTCCCTTGTGCACCTCGCCCGCCAGCACCCCGGCCCGCAGGATGTGCAGCCCCAGGGGCGGGCAGGCGGGAGGCAGAAGCACATTCTCCCCCAGTGCCACGGCGGGCCGGCCCGCCAGGGCGGGGAACGTCTCCTGTGCAAAGGCGCGCCATGCCTCCAGTACCTGGGCAGGCGCGGCGGCCTCGGCCCCCCTGCGGCCCCGGGCGGGCCGGGCAGGCTTTTTCTTTTCGGCGGCGGGACGCTGCATCCGCGCCAGCCAGAGGGATTCCTGGGCGGCGCGGTCGATGTCGGGCGGGGGCCCCGCCTTGACCAGACGCGCCATAAAATGTCCCTCGCCCCCCTGGCAGGGCCAGATCCGGCGGACCAGCGACACATCCAGCGGCAAGCCGCCGGTGCGGTTGGCCTCGCCGGGACTGCCAAAGGGCGCGAAAGCCCGCTCCATCACGTCGGCCAGGGCAAATTCCGGATGCCGCGCCAGAAAGGCCGCCACCTGGCCCTCATCCTCCTGCGGGGCAAAGGTACAGGTGGAGTAAAGGATCTCTCCGCCGGGGGCCAGGGCCTCCGCGGCGCTGTCCAGGATGGACGCTCCCAGGGCCGCGCACTGGGCCACCAGGGCCTCCGAATGCTGGGCCAGGGCGGCAGGCTCCTTGCGGAACATCCCCTCCCCCGAGCAGGGCGCATCCACCAGGATGCGGTCAAAAAAGGCGGGCAGGGCGGCGGCGATCCGCTCGGGGCTCTCGTTGAGCACCACAGCGTTGGATACCCCCATCCGCTCGAGGTTGCTTTTCAGGATCTCGGCCCGGGCCGCCACATACTCGTTGGCCACCAGCAGCCCCTGCCCCGCCAGAGCGGACGCCAGCTGGCTGGTCTTGCCGCCGGGCGCGGCGCACAGGTCCAGCACCCGCATCCCCGGCCGCACCCCCAGCAAGGGGGCCGCCGCCGAGGCCGAGGGTTCCTGGGAGTAGAACACCCCCGCATGGTGCCAGGGATGGCGCCCCGGCTTAAAGCCCGGTTCGGTCACCACAAAGCCCGCGGCGCAGAAAGGGGACGCCTCCAGTCCAAAGCCCGCCCCGGCCCGGAAAGCCTCGGGGCTCATCCGCAGCGCCGAGACGGTCACGCCCCGGGCAGGCTCTGCGCCCGGCGGAGCGTACAGCCGGTCATAGCGTTCTCCCAGCAGGGCCCGCTCCCTAGCTTCAAAATATTCTGTTGGCACAGGATACCACCTTTTCACTGTCAAAAGTCTTTGAATATTGCCGCCCCTTTCGGCCAAACTATCACCAGCGGGGGCAAAAGCCCCTGCAGGCAAGCGACCTCATCCCGATCCAACATCCGAAAGGAGCAATCACACCATGGAAAATCGCAGCAACAACTGCAAGACCCAGTCCGGCAGCCAGAACAACACCCGCACGGCCGGCAACAGCCGCACCATCAACGCCGCATCCAACGAGCACAAGCATCCCAACCAGTACACCAAGGGCGCAGATGACGAGGGCGCGAAGAACGCCAAGAGCACCAAGACCAGCAGCAAAAACTGCCGCTGACCCGTCCCCCAAAGAGGGCGAAACGTTCTTTTCCTTCCTCTGATCCTGCAAAGCTGAGAGCGGCCAGGCCGGATATGTGCAGACGCATACATCCGGCCTGGCCTGCTTTTTTGTCATTCTGCGGGGTCGTAGCCGGCCCACATGGCCTCGAACAGCTGGCCGATGCGGGCAGTATCCCCCCGCAGGTACAGCCAGCCCAACAGGCACTCAAAGCCGGTGGAGGCGCGGTATTCCTCGGGGGTGGCGTGCTTGGAAACGGCGGTGCGGCTGGCGTTGCGCCCCCGCTTGAATACGTCCATCTCCTCGGTGGTGAACAGCGGCTCCAGCAGCTGCTCCTCCCGGAACTGGGCCCGGGCGGACACATACTTGACCTTTTCGGCGTTCAGGCGGCCGGGGGCCATCCGGTGGTATTCCACCAGGCGCTGGCGCACCAGCAGCTCCAGCACGCTGTCCCCCACAAAGGCCAGAGCCAGGGGGCTGATCTCCCGCAGGTCGATCTTTTGGGCGGGCATCTTTTCCATACTGCGCCCTCCTTAGAAGATATAGTCGAACTGGTAATCGCCGATGAGGATGGTATCTTCCTCCTCCACGCCCTTTTCCACCAGGGCGTCCAGGATGCCGCTCTCACCCAGCTGCCGCTGGAAGAACTGCAGGCTCTCGTAGTCGTCCACGTTGCTGCCGGCCAGGATGCGCTCCAGCCAGGGAGCGTCGATGGACCAGCGGTGGGCCTCCAGCCGGGTGATGGTGAAGGACCGGCCGTCGGCTTTGGCCTCCGGCTTTTTGTATTCGGGCGCGAACACCGGCACCGGGGGGATGTCCTTCAGCCGGTTGTACACCAGGCCGGGCAGGGCCTTGACTCCCTGCATGGTGGCCGCCGAGATGGGCACAAAGGTCAGGCCCTTGGCCTCAACATACTGGCGGAAGGCGTCGATCTGTTCCTGGGTGGCCAGATCGCACTTGTTGCCCACCACGATCTGGGGCCGGGCCGCCAGCGCCGGGCTGAAGCGGGCCAGCTCCTGGTTGATCTTTTCAAAGTCATCGGCGGGGTCGCGGCACTCGCTGCCCGACACATCCACCACATGGAGCAGCAGGCGGCAGCGCTCCACGTGGCGCAGAAAGTCGTGGCCCAGGCCCACGCCCTCGCTGGCGCCCTCGATCAGGCCGGGGATGTCGGCGCAGACAAAGCTGGCCCCCTCCCCCACCGACACCACACCCAGGGTGGGCACCAGGGTGGTAAAATGGTAGTTGGCGATCTTGGGCCGGGCCGCGCTGATGGTGGAGATCAGGGTCGATTTGCCCACATTGGGGAAGCCGATCAGGCCCACGTCGGCGATCAATTTCAGTTCCAGCGTCACCTGCAGCTCCTCGCCGGGCAGGCCGGGCTTGGCAAACTTGGGCACCTGGCGGGTGGGGGTGGCAAAATGCGCGTTGCCAAAGCCGCCCCGGCCCCCCTTGGCCACCACCACCGGCTGGTGGTCGGACAGGTCCGCAATGACAAGGCCGCTGGCTGCGTCCTTGATGACGGTGCCCATGGGCACCTTGATGACCAGGTCGGGGGCGTTGGCGCCATGGCAGTTGCTGCCGCGGCCATTGCCGCCCGCCTGGGCCACATATTTGCGCTTGTAGCGGAAATCCATCAGGGTGGAAAGGTTGTCATCCACCACAAAGAGGATGTCGCCGCCCCGGCCGCCGTCGCCGCCGTCCGGGCCGCCCGCCGCCACAAACTTTTCCCGGTGGAAGCTGACCGCCCCGTCGCCGCCCTTGCCCGCGTGGAGCCAGATGGTGGCGATATCAATAAAATTCGTCTGTACTGCCATAGTTTTCTCCTTTTCTCTGCATGGGCAGGGATGTGGGGACACAAGCAAAAGAGCCGGGCCACGAAACCTGGTCCGGCTCTTTGATCTGCAGTTTCTCAGGCCCGCGCGAAGTTACTGCTTGACGCTGCACTTCTTGCCGGTCTTGCCCACCCGCTCAAAACGGACGGTGCCGTCCACCAGAGCGAACAGGGTGTCATCGCTGCCCTTGCCAACGTTCTCACCCGGATGGATGTGAGTGCCACGCTGACGGACCAGGATGTTGCCAGCCAGGACCTTCTGCCCATCGGCACGCTTCACGCCCAGACGCTGGGCCATGGAGTCGCGGCCGTTCTTGGTGCTGCCTACGCCTTTCTTGTGTGCCATTGTAAACTTCCTCCTTAGCCGTTGATCGCAGTGATCTCAACCTTGGTGTAGGGCTGACGATGGCCCATACGGCGAGCACTGTGCTTCTTGGGACGATAGGTGATGATGTTCAGCTTCTTGCCCTTGCCATTCTTGATGACCTTGGCAGAAACGCTGGCGCCCTCCACGACGGGAGCGCCCACCTTGACCGAGCCCTCCTCGCCCACAGCGAGGACCTGATCAAACTTCACTTCGGAGTCAGCTTCAGCGTCCAGCTTCTCGATGTAGACGATGTCGCCCTGCTCCACGCGGTACTGCTTACCGCCGGTAACGATGATTGCGTACATATTTTTCATCCTTTTCTCTGTACTCGCTGGCCGTCAAGGCAGGCCCGCATCGGGGCCGTTTCAGGCGCCCACGCCAAGCGGCTGATATAGTATACCAAAAAACCGGCCGGAATGCAAGAGGAAGTTCCAATTTTTTCTGTTTCTTTTTACCGCCCGACGTCGGTTTTTCAGACCGCTGCCGGCGGTGTTGCACCGCCGGGGCCGGCGTGCCGTCCGGACCAGCTGACAGACTGACCTTTGCCCTCTAACCCGCCCTTGACTTTCCATTCTTTCTATGTATACTTGTATTACAGGTATCATCCATGTGATAATGAACCACCGGGACACCCACACCGACCCCACCTGTATGCACGCCAGATTGGCTAAACTTCTGAAAGAGGAGTACCTCGACAAAGGCAAACTGGGCGTCATCGCGGGGGAAGGCTTTTATAAGTATTCGTGATATCCACGGCCTCCTCAAATAAAAGTATCCCTCACCCTGCAAAAGGCCCCGCAGACCGCGTCCTTCGACGCCGCCTGCGGGGCCTTGTTTGTTGTGTGCTCGAACGGGCCGGGCCTTATGCGTGGACGATCAGGCTCTTGCCGCTCATCTCTTTGGGCTGGGGAATGCCCATCAGCTCGAACATGGTGGGCACCAGGTCGCTCAGCACGCCGCCTTCCCGCAGCTGGAAGTCATTGCCTGCGCCGATGACCACGCAGGGCACGGGGTTGGTGGTGTGGGCGGTGAAGGGGGTGCCGTCCTCGTTCTTCATCTTGTCGGCGTTGCCGTGGTCGGCGGTCAGGATCACCTTGCCGCCTGCGGCCAGCACTGCGTCGATCACCTTGCCGGCACACTGGTCCACAGCCTCCACAGCCTTGACGGCGGCATCAAAGACGCCGGTGTGGCCCACCATGTCGCAGTTGGCAAAGTTCAGGATGATCACGTCATACTTGCCGCTCTCGATCCGCTTGACGCACTCCTCTGCCACCTCGGGGGCGCTCATCTCAGGCTTGAGGTCGTAGGTGGCCACCTTGGGGCTGGGGATGACGCAGCGGTCCTCGCCCTCAAAGGGCTCCTCGCGGCCGCCGTTGAAGAAGAAGGTGACATGGGCGTACTTCTCGGTCTCGGCAATGCGCAGCTGGGTCATGCCCAGGTTTGCGATATACTCGCCCATGACGTTTTTGAGGTCCACGGGAGGATAGGCCACCTCGCAGTTGGGCATGGTGGCATCGTACTCGGTCATGCAGACGTAGTTGACGTGGAAGCGGCCGTACCGGCGCTCGAACCCGTCAAAGTCATCGTCCACAAAGATGCGGGTCATCTCGCGGGCGCGGTCGGGGCGGAAGTTGATGAACACCACCGTATCGCCCTCGGCTACGCGGCCGCCCTCGCAGGTGACGCAGGGCACCACGAACTCGTCGGTGACGCCGTTGGCGTAGCTGCGCTGGATGCATTCCTTCCAGTCGGCAGCGTGGTCGCCCTCGCCGTAGACAAAGGCGGCATAGGCCTTCTCCTCACGGTCCCAGTTTTTGTCGCGGTCCATGGCGTAATAGCGGCCGCTGACCGACGCGATGGTGCCGATGCCCAGCGCATCCAGCTTGTTCTGGACGCTCTGCAGGAAGTGCTCGCCGTCGTGGGGGTCGGTGTCACGGCCGTCCATGATGGCGTGGACGTACACGTCCTTGGCCCCCAGGGCCTTGGCCATATCCAGCAGGCCGAACAGGTGGTCCTCGTGGCTGTGGACGCCGCCGGTGCCCATCAGGCCCATAAAGTGGATGGCCTTGCCATGGTCGATGGCGGCCTTCATGTTGCGCACCAGCACCTCATTTTTCTGCATCTCGCCGTCCTGGATGGACTTGGTGATCAGGGTCAGCTGCTGGTAGACGATGCGGCCCGCGCCGATGTTGGTGTGGCCGACTTCCGAGTTGCCCATCTGGCCGTCGGGCAGGCCCACGCTCATGCCCGATGCGCCAATGGTGACGTGGGGGCAGGTCGCGAACAGATGGTCGATATAGGGGGTCTTGGCGGCGACGATGGCGTTGCCATACGTCTGGTCCGGCACCCAGCCGAAGCCGTCAAGGATGCACAGCATCATGGGTTTCTTTGCCATATGATTTTTAACTCCTTGGTTTATTTGGTGCAGCCAAAGGCCGTTCTCAGCCCTTGGAAGCGGCGTTGACGATCACCGCAAAGTCGGCTGCCTTGAGGGAGGCACCGCCGATCAGGCCGCCGTCCACGTCCTTCTTGCCCACCAGCTCCTCGCAGTTCTTGGCGTTCATGCTGCCGCCGTACTGGACGGTGGTGGCCTCGGCCACTTCCTCGCCGTACAGCTCGCCGATCACCTTGCGGATCTGGGCGCACACTTCCTGGGCCTGGTCGGCCGTGGCGGTCTTGCCGGTGCCGATGGCCCACACAGGCTCATAGGCGATGATGACGTTGGCCATCTGCTGGGCGGTGACGTCCCGCAGGGCGATCTTGGTCTGCATCCGGACCAGCTCCTCGGTCACGCCCTCTTCCCGCTGCTGCAGGCTCTCGCCCACGCAGATGATGGTCTTGAGGCCGGCGTTCAGAGCAGCCAGAGCACGCTTGTTGACGGTCTGGTCGGTCTCGGCAAAATACTGGCGGCGCTCCGAGTGGCCCACGATGACGTACTCCACGCCCAGGTCCACCAGCATATCGGCGCTGATCTCGCCGGTGTAGGCGCCCGACTTCTCAAAGTGGACGTTCTCGGCGCCCACATGGATGTTGGTGCCCTTGGTCTTGGCCACGGCGGTGACCAGGTCGGTGTAGGGGGTGCAGATGACCACTTCGCAGGATGCGTCCTTGACGGCGGGGATCAGCTCGTCGATGAGGGCGGCAGCCTCGGTGGCGGTCTTGTTCATCTTCCAGTTGCCGGCAATAACGGCCTTGCGCTTTGCTTTATCCATCTTGATCTCTCCTTATCTTTTCCCTGGCAGGTCCTCGCAACCTGCTGCAAACAAAAGGGCGCGGCGGCGCATCGCCGCCGCACCCATCACATACGGTTGTGAAAAAGCGACTGTCCTTATGCGTTCTGGATGACCGCGATGCCGGGCAGCTCCTTGCCCTCCAGGTACTCCAGAGAAGCGCCGCCGCCGGTGGAGATGTGGGTCATCTTGTCGCCCAGGCCCATCTGCTGCACCGCTGCAGCGCTGTCGCCGCCGCCGATGACGGTGGTGGCATCGCTCTCAGCCATAGCCTTGGCCACAGCCAGGGTGCCGGCAGCCAGGGTGGGGTTCTCGAACACGCCCATGGGGCCGTTCCAGACCACGGTCTTGGACGCCTTGACCGCGTCGGCAAACAGCTTCATGGTCTCGGGGCCGATGTCGCAGCCCTCCATGTCGGCGGGCATCTTGTCGATGGGATAGACAACGGTCTCGACCGGAGCGTCGATGGGATCGGGGAAGTCCTTGACGCAGGCAGTATCCACGGGCAGCAGCAGCTTGACGCCCTTGGCCTTGGCCTTCTCCATCATTTCCTTGCAGTAGTCGATCTTGCTGTCATCGCACAGGCTCTTGCCGATCTCGTAGCCCTGAGCCTTGATGAAGGTATAGGCCATGCCGCCGCCGATGATCAGGGTATCCACCTTCTCCAGCAGGTTGGAGATGACGTTCAGCTTGTCGGCCACCTTGGCGCCGCCCAGGATGGCGGTAAAGGGACGGACGGGATCGTTGACCGCGTTGCCCAGGTAACGGATCTCCTTCTCCATCAGGTAGCCCACAGCGGTATCCTTGATGTAGTCGGTGACGCCGGCGGTGGAGCAGTGTGCGCGATGGCAGCTGCCAAAGGCGTCGTCCACATAGGCGTCGGCCAGGCTGGCCAGATCCTCCGAGAATGCGGGCACGTTCTTGGTCTCTTCCTTGCGGAAGCGGGTGTTCTGCAGCAGCACCACGTCGCCGTTGTTCATGGCAGCCACAGCGGCCTTGGCGTTGTCGCCCACCACGTTGTCATCGTCGGCAAAGACAACGTCCTTGCCCAGCTTTGCGCTCAGGGCCTTGGCCACAGGCGCCAGGCTGAACTTGGCCTCGGGGCCGTTCTTGGGCTTGCCCAGGTGGCTGCACAGGATCACCTTTGCGCCGTCGTTGATCAGCTTCTGGATGGTGGGCAGGGCCGCGTTGATGCGGTTCTCGTTGGTGATGACACCATCTTTCATCGGGACGTTGAAGTCGCAGCGGACAAGCACCTTCTTGCCGCAGTAATTCTCGTCGTCGATCGTCTTCTTACCTAAACCCATTGTTCTAAACTCCTCTCAAATCTTATTTTGCCTGAAGTGAGTTTTGTCATCATCGGGTCTCCCCGTGGATACCTCTATTATATACAATTCAAAGGCGCAAAGCAAGAAGTTCTTTGCCCGCCCCCTGCCAAACATTCCCCTGCCGGCCGGGCAAAAGTATCCAGACTGTCAAAAAAGCGCCGCCGCCCCGGCTTTTGGGCCGGCGGGTCTTGCCAGCGGCCGCCCTGCGGGGCTATAATGGAGACAGCGCCACACAAAGGAGGTTACATGATGCAAAAACCCGTTTTGGTCGTGCTGGCTGCCGGCATGGGCAGCCGCTACGGCGGCATGAAACAGCTGGACCCGGTGGGCCCCGCCGGGCAGCTGATCATCGATTATTCCATCTACGACGCCCGGCGCGCCGGCTTTGAGAAGGTCATCTTCATCATCCGCAAAGAAAACGAAGCCGACTTCCGCGCCGCCATCGGGGACCGGCTGTCCCACCTGATGGAGGTGGGCTACGCTTTCCAGGCCCTGGAGGACCTGCCCGCCCCCTATACCGTCCCGGCCGGGCGGACCAAGCCCTTCGGCACCGGACAGGCGGTGCTCAGCGCCCGCAGCCTGATCGAAGGTCCCTTTGCGGTCATCAACTCGGATGACTACTACGGGCCCCAGGCCTTCCAGGCCGTCTACGATCACCTGTCCACCCACACCGACGGCGCCCGCTACCAGTACTGCATGGTGGGCTACCAGCTGCAAAACACCGTCACCGAAAACGGCAGCGTCTCCCGGGGGGTGTGCCAGGTGGGCCCCGACGGTATGCTGCAAAGCGTCACCGAGCGCACCAGGATCGTCCAGCGGGACGGCCTGATCCAGTACGCCGACGGGGACAGCTGGGTCACCCTGCCCGGCTCCACCACCGTCAGCATGGGGCTGTGGGGGCTGGGGGCCAGCTTCCTGGCCGAGGCCGAGGCCCGCTTCTCCCGCTTCCTGGCCGAAGAACTGCCCCAAAACCCCCTCAAATGCGAATACTTCCTGCCCTCCGTCATCTCCCAGCTGATCGCGGAGGACAAGGCCCAGCTCAAGGTACTGCACAGCGCCGACAAGTGGTACGGCGTCACCTACCGGGAAGATAAGCCCGGAGTGGTGGCCGCCCTGGCCGCCCTCACCCGGCAGGGCCTCTACCCTGCCCAATTCTGACCCAAAAACGCAAACCCCATCCGTGCAGTGCATGGATGGGGTCCATTTTATGTCCCGTCAGTCCGGCAGGCGGATGCCGTGTTCTGCCAGGATCTCCTCCTGGCTCAGGCCGTATTTGCGCGCAATGTCCTTGGCATAGCTCAGGCCGTCGGGGGTGGTGCGGAGCACCCGGTAGCTGCGGGTGCCATCGGCTACGTTTTCCATCTGGGCCACCAGGTTGTCGATGCAGCCGGTGCGCCCCGGCACGGCGTTGAACCGGTCCACCTGCTGGGTCAGCTCATGGATATGGGTGACATACACCCCGCCGCAGCCCAGCACCGCGATGGCCGACAGCACTTCTCCCGCGATGTAGCTGCCTTCCAGCAGGCTGGTGGAACTGAAACTCTCGTCCATCAGCAGCAGGTCATCCCCCTGCAGCTGCCGCAGGATCTGGCTCATCCGGGCGCATTCGCTCTCCAGCCGGCCCTTGCCGTAGTTGTCCTCATCCGACGTGGGGAAATGGGTATAGATACAGTGCACCGGGCTCATGACGGCCTCCCGGGCCGGCACCAGCAGCCCCAGCTGGAACAGGGCCTGGGCCATCCCCACCGAGTAGCAGAAGATGGACTTGCCTCCGTGGTTGGGACCTGTGACCAGATAGAAACGGCCCTTCTCGTCGTAGCCGAAATCGTTGGACACCACCGGGCCCTGGCCCTCGGTGCGCAGGGCCAGCATGGGGTTGCAGACATCCTTCAGCCGCAGGGCCTTTTCCTCCATGGGGCGGATCTCCGGGCGGCACAAGGGGCACCCCAGCGCCCGGAGCTGCAGCAAAAAGCTGACCGCCGCCGACAAAAATCGAAAATCGTCCAGCAGCCCGATGAAGAAAGCAGTCTCGTCCCGGAAATACTGGTCGATCACCGGCTCCCAGCTCCGGATGGTCTTTGCAAAGGCGGTGTCCAGCGCCCGGCAGACCGCCTGGTCCAGGGCGTGTTTTTCCTCCTCCCGGGCGGTCTTGGCCAGGTTGGCAAAGCCCGAGATGCACACCATGGGGCCGGCCTTGTCCCGGCCCAGCAGCTTGTCCAGCACGCTGCCCTGGCGGTATTTTTCGGTGTTGATGGACAGCACCCCCACATCGGTCACCCGCAGGGTACCGTCCAGGTTGACCCCCAGTGCGATGCTCTTGACATGGCCGATCTGGTATTGGGTCTGTTCCAGCTGGCGGCTCAGGGTCTGGTAATCCCGGCTGCTGCGCCGGGCCTCCACCTCGTTTCGCAGGGCCGCAAAACCGTCGCTGTGGATCTGCGCCGCCGCCAGCCGGGCGTGGAACAGCTCCACCAGCTCCAGATAGATCTCCAGATACCGCACCGAGGCCAGGCTGCTCTCCACCGTGGAGGAGGAACTGTTCAGCACCTTGCGCATCTCGGCGGCGTCCCGCAGCATGGGCAGCGCATCCTGCAGCAGGCTGCGCAGGGCTTCGCTGTCCACCAAATCGGCCACCACGTCCAGCCGCCAGGCCAGCACCGCCGGGTCGGCGGCGTAAAACTGTTCCAGCCGCAGGTCGGGCAGGCCGCGCCAGCTCTCTCTGCGCACCGACACCATCTGGTCGATCTGCAGGGTGTGGAAAAAGCCCGCGTCGGGCAAAGGCGCTCCCCGCGCCGGCACATCGGGCGGATACAGCAGGCGGAAACTGCCCCGCCCGCTCTCCCGGGTGATATCAGACATAACGGCTCGCCTCCCTCTGGGGATCTTGTTGGATACAATCCTATTAAACCACTTTTGCAGGCCGCTTGTCCAGTGCGCCGACCAAAAAGGGCCGCAGCCCCGAAAGGCTGCGGCCCTGATTAGGTCTTTGGAGTACCCTCCGTACTTAGCAGTTCTCAGCGAAGTACTTGATGGTGCGGACCATCTGAGAGGTGTAGCTGTTCTCGTTGTCGTACCAGGACACGACCTGAACCTGATAGGTGTCATCGTCGATCTTGGCGACCATGGTCTGGGTAGCGTCGAACAGAGAGCCGTAACGCATGCCGATGACATCGGAAGAAACGATCTGATCCTCGTTGTAGCCGAAGGACTCAGAAGCGGCAGCCTTCATAGCGGCGTTGATGGACTCCTTGGTGACGTCCTTGCCCTTGACGACAGCCACCAGGATGGTGGTGGAGCCGGTGGGAACGGGCACACGCTGGGCAGAGCCGATCAGCTTGCCGTTCAGCTCGGGGATGACCAGGCCGATGGCCTTGGCAGCGCCGGTGCTGTTGGGCACGATGTTCTGAGCGCCGGCACGAGCGCGGCGCAGGTCGCCCTTGCGCTGGGGGCCGTCCAGGATCATCTGGTCGCCGGTGTAAGCATGCACGGTGGTCATGATGCCGGAGACGACGGGATAGGTCTTGTTCAGGGTATCAGCCATGGGAGCCAGGCAGTTGGTGGTGCAGGAAGCAGCGGAGATGACCTGATCTTCCTTGGTCAGGGTCTTCTCGTTGACCGAGTAGACGATGGTCTTCAGGTCGTTGCCGGCAGGAGCGGAGATGACGACCTTCTTGGCGCCGGCAGCGATGTGAGCCATGCTCTTCTCCTTGCTGGTGTAGAAGCCGGTGCACTCCAGCACGACATCAACGTTCAGCTCGCCCCAGGGGCAGTCCTTTGCGTCCTTAATGGCGTAGATCTTGATCTCCTTGCCATCAACGACGATGGAGTCCTCGGTGGAAGAAACGGTGTGCTTGTTCTCGCCGATCTTGCCGCAGAAGGAGCCCTGAGCGGTGTCGTACTTCAGCAGGTGGGCCAGCATCTTGGGGCTGGTCAGGTCGTTGATCGCGACGACCTCGTAGCCCTCAGCGTCGAACATCTGACGGAAAGCCAGACGGCCAATGCGGCCAAAACCATTGATAGCAACTCTTACAGCCATTGTATAGTACCTCCTAAAATTTTTACCCTTGGAATCCGGATAAATTTCACGGTGTCTTTATTATAGAACAAAATTGCGAAACCTGCAAGTGTCCGACAAAGAAATAACGAGCGGATTTTTGTTTTTATAGATTCTGGCTGATTTTGTTCAGGATTTTTTGGTATTTTTGTTGATTCAGTCAGCCGCGTGGCTGCCCCGTTTTTCCAGTCCCGGCCCCGCGCAGAGCACGGCGCACAGCCCTCCCAGCAGCCCCAAAGCGCACAGGGCCCAGTCTCCGGGGCCGCCCGGCAGCAGGATGCACTGGGGCAGCTGCCAGCACAGGCACAGCCCGAACGCCAGCAGCCCATAGCGCCCCACCGCCCGGGGGTTGGGCTCTCCGGGCAGGCAGACGGCCCGGAGCAAAGCGGACAGCAGCAGCAAAGCAGCCAGCTGCTGCCACACCGCCGCCGTCTGTGCCACCCGGTGCCAGCTCGAGCCGTTGGTCATAAAGCTGCGCAGGATATCCCACACGAACACCAGGCTGCCCGCCACACCCAGCCAGGCCATCCAGGGCGGCGGGGCGGCGGGGCTTTCCCTGCGGTTTGTCAGCCAGTACCAGTCCAGGGCAGCCAGCCAGAGGGCGCACACCACGGCCAGCGCCCCGCGGACGAGGCTGGCGCCCCCTTCGGCCTGGACAAAGCTCCCGACCGCCTGTTCCAGCATACAAAGGGCGGCAAGGGCGGCGGACACATCCAGCGCCCCGGCCGGCACCCGGCCCCCGGGCCGGACCACAGGCCCGGCCTGCCAGCTGCCCCGCCAGGACACCAGCAGCACCGCCGCCACAAATGCGAACAGGGCCAGATACCGCCATCCCACCCAGCCCGCAGTCACAAGGCCGGTGTCACGGTCGGTCCACAGGGCCAGGTCGGCAAAGCGGGCCGCTCCCAGCGCTGCCCCCGCCGCCAGACAGCCGACGACACGTTTCTGCATGGCTTACCGCTCCTCCAGGGGCTTATAGCGCTGCCGGACGCCCAGGTACTTGTAAGCCGGGCGGATGATCCGGTTGGCGAAGATGACTTCCTCAATGCGGTGGGCGCACCAGCCCGGCAGACGGGCGATGGCGAACAACGGGGTGTACAGGTCCTCCGAGATGCCCAGCATCTGGTAGATCAGGCCGCTGAACAGGTCCACGTTGGCGCACACAGGCTTGGAGCTGCCCTTTTCCTCCGCAAAGATGGCGGGGGCCAGCCGCTCGACGCTGCACAGCATATTGTACTCTTTTTCAAAGCCCTTCTCATAGGCCAGGTGGCGGGCGCGCTCTTTCAGGATCACCTCACGGGGGTCGCTGATGGTGTACACCGCGTGGCCCATGCCGTAGATCAGGCCGCTGCCGTCCCCGGCCTGCTTGCGCAGGATGCGGCGCAGGTATTCCCGCACTTCCTCATCGTCGTCGGGGTCCTCCACGTGGGCCAGGATATCCTTCAGCTGCCGGTTGACCTGCAGGTTGGCGCCGCCGTGCTTGGGGCCTTTGAGGGCGCCGATGCCCGCCGCGATGGCGGAATAGGTGTCCGATCCGGAAGAGGACACCACGCGGGTAGAGAAAGTGGAACAGTTGCCGCCGCCGTGGTCTGCGTGCAGCAGCAGGCAGGTATCCAGAAGCTTGGCTTCCTCATGGGTGAACTTCTGGTCCGGGCGGTAGGTGCTCAGGATGTGCTCTGCGGTGCAGTGGCCGGGCTGGGGCAGATGGAAGAACATACTCTGCTTGTCGTAGACCCGGCGCTTCATCTGGTAGGCGTTGACCATCATGGTGGGCATACAGCCGATCAGGGTGATGCTCTGGTGCAGCAGGTTCTCCAGGCTCAGGTCCTCCGGGTTCTCGTCGTAGGAGTACATGCCCAGCACACAGCGCTGCATCTTGTTCATGATGTTGGGCGAAGGTGCGTTCATGGTGTCCATGAAGCCGTCGGGCAGGGCCCGGTGCTCGGCCAGGATGTTGCAGAACGAGTCCAGCTGCGCCTTGGTGGGCAGGCTGCCGAACAGCAGCAGCCAGATCACTTCTTCAAAGACGAAGCGGTCGTTGCGGTAGGCTTCGTCCACGATCTCATTGATGTTCACCCCGCGGTAGATCAGCCGACCGGGGATGGGGATGATGTGCCCCTCCTGGTCCTTGCGGTAACCCACAACGTCACAGACGTTGGTCAGGCCGGCCAGCACACCGGTGCCATCCGGGTTGCGCAATCCCCGTTTGACCCCCAGCCGCTCACTGGTCTCGGGGTCGATGTAGTTATTGGCCAGGTACTCCTCACAGAGCCCTTTCATGGCCTCGTGGTCATGGTTTCCCACATTGGTGTTCATCATGGCATATCCCTTCCCTTCCAAAGTTCCCGGCAGGCCCCCGGCCCGCGGTCTTTCGATTCCAAACTCCTCTGTAACAGTATACCAGATCTCCTTTCCGAAAATGTGGTAGATGGTCCTATAATATCGCTTTTGTTAAGTAAATTCAAGTCAAAACCGTCCGAACCCTCCATGCAGAGCAAAAGTTCCGACTTTATTCACACTCTCCTCATATTTCCTTTCTGAGCGCAGGGCGGGTTTCGTCCTTTCTTGCGCCGGGGCGGTGGTATCCTGATTCTGACCATCCCTTACCCCCAAAGGAGGCTGTTTCGGCATGAAAAAAGCCATCGCTCTTTTATTCGCCCTCCTGCTGGCGCTGGGCAGCGCCCTGCCCCTGGCAGGCTATCTGCTGGCCCGCAGGCTGCTGGGCACTGCCGCCCCCGTTTCCCCGGCCTCCTCCCAGGCGCAGGCTTCCTCCCTGGAACCGGGCAGCCTCGGAGGGCTGGCCCCGTCCGGCAGCACGGATCAGCAGGTGCTGCTCCGGGACCAGGACAGCGGCCAGGATCTCACCCTCTCCATGCGGGATTACCTGATCGGGGCGGTGGCCTCCGAGATGCCCGTCAGCTGGCCCGACGAGGCCCTGAAAGCCCAGGCCGTGGCCAGCCACAGCTACATCCTCTACTGCCGGGACCACCGGGCCGATGCCGAAGGCCCCTGGCTGACGGTAGACCCTGCCCGGCGGCAGGGCTGTCTGACCGACCCGGTGCTGCGCAGCTACTGGGGCACCGCCTACGCCGAAAACTACGCCCGCCTGTCCGCCCTCATCGACCAGGTGGCGGGGGCGGTGCTGTACTACGACGGAGCCCCGGCGGGGGCCAGTTACTTTGCCATCTCCAACGGCCAGACCGAGGCCAGCGAGAACGTCTGGGATGCTCCCCTGCCCTACCTGACCGCAGTGGACAGCAGTTCCGACCGGCAGGCCGACGGCTATGAAGTGACGGTGCAGCTGTCGGCCCAGCAGGTCAGCGCGGCCCTGGCGTCGGCTCTGGGCATCCAGACCGCCGGCATCGACCCCTCCGCCTGGTTCGGCGCGGCCAGCTACACCCCGTCGGGCTATGTAGCCTCCCTGCCGGTCTGCGGGCAAATGGTGGAGGGCACCCGGCTGCGGGCCGCTCTGGGGCTGCGCAGCGCCTGCTTTTCCATCCAGCTGCAGGGGGACGACTTTTCCATCACCACGCGGGGCTACGGCCACGGGGTGGGCATGAGCCAATGGGGCGCCAGAGCCATGGCCCAGCAGGGCAGCAGCTGGCAGGAGATCCTGGCCCATTACTTCCCCGGCACCGTCATCCGGGAGGAATGATGGAAGAAAAAGAGGCCCCGGCGTAGTCAGACAGCGCCGGGGCCGCTTCATGGTTTGTTTGGCTCTCAGAAAAGGCTGCCCAGACCCTCAAGGAAGGCGGCCACCTGGCTGCCCAGCGAGCTTTCCGCTGCGGGCTCCTGTGCGGCAGGGGCTTCCTGCTGCAGCATGGCCCCCTCGGGGTCCTGCACCGACCAGTAGCAGCCGTCGGCGGTCGGGCCGTCCGAAACGGTAAAGCTGCTGGCAAAGCACAGGCTGTCCCCTGCGGCGTCCTCCGCGATGATCAGGTAGGTGTAGCTGCCGGCGGGCAGGGTGCCGAACCGGATCTGATCGTCCACCTGCTGCAAAGACCAGCTGGATTCCGTGCCGGTCAAGCTGGCGGAAGCGCTCATGACGGTGTTGCCGGCGGTGTCCTCGATCAGCACCGCCACCTCGGTGAGGGTGCTGCCGCTGGAGGCCGACACGGCGCCGTTCAGGCTCAGGCCCGAACCGGTGTGGACGTTGACGGGATAGGTCACCCCCACCAGCTGCAGCTCGATGCTCTGGGCTGCGGCGGAGGCGGCGTTCTGGTCCTCAGCGATGTACCAGTAGCAGGAGGAACCCGCAATGGACACGCTGGCGCTGTCGATGGGTACCCGCCCGGCCGTGATGTTGCCCGCCGGGTCGGAGCAATAGAACACACCGTTGGTGTAATCGGTCAGAAGGATGGCGTGGGGCTGGCTGCGGTCATACAGGACGATGCCTTCGGGATGGGCCGCCAGCAGGTCGATGAGGGCCTGGGTCTTGGCGCCCTGGTCGGCGGGCAGGGTGGCATAGCGCACCTTCATGGCCTTGTATGTAAAGCTGTGGGAAAGGCCGTTGGCCCAGGCTTGCGGCCGGACGCTGTTTTCGGTCACGTCCACCCAGTCGGCCAGGCCGTCCAGATAGGCGCGGCGGCGCAGCATCATGGCGGCGGCGGTCAGGGTGCAGGTGCCGCTGCGGCTCTGCTTGAGATAAAACCCTGCGTCTACGCTCAGATCGGCTGCCAGGGCCCGGGGCATACAGGGCACCAGCAGCATCACGGTCAGCATCAGCGCGGCCATGCGGCGGCGCCATCGGTTCTGTGTTTGCACGTTTGCCATCTTCCCTTCCGATCAACGATTGTGTCTCTATTTTAGCGCGTCTGTTACCTTTTTGTAAATAGTTCGAGGGCAAACTTTCACCATATTTTCGCAATTACCCCATAGTATTACCTTTAAATTTGTGTATACTTTACAATTTTTTACCTTTTATTTCTGCGCTCCGGGGGGTTGACAGCCTTACAGCCAAAAGCGCCCGCCCCAAAGGGCAGGCGCATGGTTTTTCGCTTCAAAGTTCCTGTGTATAGGTGCAGTCCGGATAATGGATGCAGCCGTAGAACTGCCGTCCGGCCTGGCTGCCCCGGCGGGCCGTTCGCAGCACCAGCGCCCCGCCGCACCAGGGGCAGCGCCCCGGGCCGCCGTCCCGGGCCCGGGCCTTTTCGAGCCGACGCACCTGCCGGATGTGGGCCTTTTTCTCCCCCCAGCTGGCCCGGGTGTAGGGCTGCAGCTGCTCGTACAGGCGCCGCACCTGCCCCCGGCTGAGGGTCCGCCGCCCCATCCGGCGCAGGGCGCGGGGCAGCTGTTCCAGCAGGCAGACCTGGGTATCTTCGCTGTCCCACTCCACATCGGCCAGATGGCACCGGCCCGGGAACACCACCACCGACCAAAGGGGCACATCGGGGCCGGTCAGCGCTTCCAGAGCGCGGATGTGCCCCCGGTTCTGCCACAGCGGATTGTAAAAGGGATGTTTTTCGGTCTTGATGCGGCCCAGCCAGTCCCTGCCGGCATACACCGATAGCACCCACTCCGCCTCTTCCTCCCGGCCAAAGATCCAGCCGCTGTAATTCTTGCTTTCGATCACATAGATCCCCCGGCGGGTCAGATAGGCCAGGTCGATCTCGGCGGTCCCCTCCTGCCCCGCGGGCAGATAGAGGTTGCGCAGGCACAGCCCCTTGACCCGGAACCAGCCTTTCTCGGCCAGCTTCCCGGCCACTGCGTCCTCCCCTTCGATCCCCTTGTTGACCGCCGGGTCCAGCCCCAGCCGGGCCCGCAGCGCCCAAAACCAATCCATACCCGTTCCCTCCTTTTCCACAACGAAAAAGCCGGGCTGTATTTCCTGCGAAATACAGCCCGGCTTCTGGTCCGAGTGGCGAGAATCGAACTCACGGCCTCTTGAACCCCATTCAAGCGCGCTACCAAAACTGCGCTACACCCGGATATCTGCCCCGGCCCGTCCGAACCGGGGCGACGAACAATATTATACTCAGAAGCCGGTGGTTTGTCAACAGCTTTTTTCAAATTTCTTCCGGCCCGCCGGCCCGGGCTTCCCGGTCCCGCTCCAGCAGGGGGCGCAGGTACTGCCCGGTAAAGCTGTCCGGCACGGCGGCCACCTGTTCAGGGGTGCCTGTGGCCACGATCCTGCCGCCGACCGCGCCCCCCTCGGGGCCCAGGTCGATGATATGGTCGGCGCATTTGATCAGGTCCAGGTTGTGCTCGATGACGATCACCGTATTGCCCGCGTCCACCAGCTTTTGCAGCACTTCGATCAGCCGGTGCACGTCGGCGATGTGGAGCCCGGTGGTGGGCTCGTCCAGGATATACACCGTCTTGCCGGTGGAGCGGCGGGCCAGCTCATTGGCCAGCTTGACCCGCTGGGCTTCGCCGCCCGACAGGGTGGTGGCGCTCTGACCCAGGGTGACATAGCCCAGGCCCACATCCAGCAAAGTCTGCAATTTGCGGGCGATCTTGGGCTGGTTGGCAAAAAAGACCACGGCTTCCTCCACCGTCATGTTCAGCACGTCGGCAATGGTCTTTTCCTTGTACTTGACCTCCAGGGTCTCCCGGTTGTAGCGGGCCCCCTTGCACACCTCGCAGGGAACATAGACGTCGGGCAGAAAATGCATCTCGATCTGCAAAATGCCGTTGCCCTCGCAGGCCTCGCACCGGCCGCCCTTGACGTTGAAACTGAACCGTCCCGGCCCATATCCCCGCATCTTGGCGTCCTGGGTCTGGGCAAACACCGCCCGTATGTCGTTGAACACCCCGGTGTAGGTAGCCGGGTTGGAACGGGGCGTCCGCCCGATGGGCTGCTGGTCGATGCCGATCACCTTGTCCACATAGTCCAGCCCGTCCACGCCGTCGCTCTTGCCGGGACGGGTGCGGGCGCCGTTCAGCTCGCCGGCCAGGGTCTTGTAGAGGATCTCATTCACCAGGCTGGACTTGCCCGAGCCCGAGATGCCGGTGACACAGGTGAAGGTGCCCAGCGGGAAATCCACCGTGATGTCCTGCAAATTGTTCTCCCGGGCGCCGTTCACCCGCAGGACGTGCCCGCTGCCGGTGCGGCGGGATGCGGGCACCGGGATCCGCTTGCGCCCCGAAAGGTAATCTCCCGTGACGCTGCGCTTGGCCTTGCAGATATCCTTGACCTTGCCGGCGGCCACGATCTCGCCCCCGTGTACGCCTGCCCCCGGACCCACGTCCACGATGTAGTCGGCGGCCCGGATGGTGTCCTCGTCGTGCTCCACCACGATCACCGTGTTGCCCAGATCCCGCAGATGCTTGAGGGTGTCGATCAGCTTGTCGTTGTCCCGCTGGTGCAGGCCGATGCTGGGCTCATCCAGCACATACAGCACCCCCGACAGGGCGCTGCCGATCTGGGTGGTCAGCCGGATGCGCTGGCTCTCGCCGCCCGACAGGGTGCCCGCCGAGCGGGCCAGGGTCAGGTAATCCAGCCCCACGCTCTGCAAAAACTCCAGACGGGTGCGGATCTCCTTCAGGATCTGCCCGCCGATCTGGCGCTGCTTTTCGGTCAGCTTGTCCTCGTTGGCCCGGATGAAGGCCAGCTCCTCCCGGATGGACATTTCGCAGAACTGGCTGATGTTGATATCCCCCACCGTCACGGCCAGCACCACCGGCTTGAGCCGCTGCCCCTGGCAGGCGGGGCATTTGACCCCCGACATCACCCCGGCGATCTCCTCTTTCATCCACTCGCTGCCGGTGTCCCGGAAGCGGCGCTCCAGGTTCTCCACGATCCCCTCAAAGGCCGCCATATATTTGCCGCTGCCAAACTCGTTGGTGCGGTGCAGCTCCAGCTTTTCGCCGTTGGTGCCGTAGAGCAGGGCGTTCAGGGCCTCGGTGCTGAAGTCCCGGATGGGGGTATCCAGGGTGAAGCCGTACCGCTTGCCCAGGGCCTTGTAGTACATCTCGCTCACCGATCCCTCGGCATAGTACCAGCCGCTGGCCTTGATGGCCCCCTGCCGGATGGACAGGCTGCGGTTGGGGATGATGCGGTCCTCGTCCACCTTCATAAAAATGCCGAGGCCGGTGCAGGTATCGCAGGCGCCCTGGGGATTGTTGAAGGAGAACAGCCGCGGGGTCAGTTCGCTGATGGACACACCGTGTTCGGGGCAGGCGAAATTCTGGCTGAAGGTCATGGTCTCGCCCCCGATCACCTCCACCTCGGCCACCCCGCCGGTCAGGCTCAGGGCGGTTTCCAGGCTGTCAGCCAGGCGGCTGCGCACCCCCTTGCGGATCACCAGCCGGTCCACCACCACCTCCACGGTGTGCTTGATGTTCTTTTCCAGGGTGATCTCCTCGTCCAGGTCGTAGAGGTTCCCATCCACTTTGACGCGGGTATAGCCGGCCCGCCGGGCAGCCTCCAGCTCTTTCTGCTGGGTGCCCTTGCGCTGGCGCACCACCGGGGCCAGCACCTGGAAGCGGGTGCCCTCCTCCAGCTTGAGCACCGCGTCCACCATTTCATCCACGCTCTGCTGGCTGATCACCCTGCCGCAGACCGGGCAGTGGGGCACGCCGATGCGGGCGTACAGCAGGCGCAGGTAATCGTAGATCTCGGTGACGGTGCCCACGGTGGAGCGGGGGTTGTGGCTGGTGGTCTTCTGGTCGATGGAGATGGCCGGCGACAGGCCGGTGATCTCGTCCACATCGGGCTTGTCCATCCGGCCCAGGAACATCCGGGCGTAGCTGGACAGGCTCTCCACATAGCGGCGCTGGCCGTCGGCATAGATGGTGTCGAACGCCAGGCTGGACTTGCCCGACCCCGACAGCCCGGTCATAACGATGAACTTTTCCCGGGGAAGGGTGAGGCTGACGTTTTTCAGGTTGTGCTCCCGGGCGCCCTTGATGACGATCTTATCGTTTGCCAAAATGTTTTCGTCCCTTTCTCTGTGTCTGTGCATGGTTTGCGCGGCGCTCGGCCTCGGCGTCCGAGTCCACGGTGGGGTTCTCGCCCCGGCGCAGCCGGTCGATCTGGTCCCGCAGGAAGGCCGCGTGCTCGAATTCCAGCAGCTTTGCAGCCTCCTTCATCTCGCGGGTCAAACGCTCGATGGCGGCCTCCCGCTCCTTCTTGCCCATGCGGCGGGTGCCGGCTTTGGCATTCTCGGCCTTGTCGCTGATCTCGATGGAGTCCCGGATCTCCTTGACGATGGTCCGGGGCACGATGCCATGGGCCTCGTTGTAAGCCATCTGGATGGCGCGGCGGCGCTCGGTCTCGGTGATGGCCCGCTCCATGCTGTCGGTGACGGTATCGGCGTACATGATCACCAGGCCGTCGGCGTTGCGGGCCGCCCGGCCGATGGTCTGGATCAGGCTGGTCTCGCTGCGCAGGAAACCCTCCTTGTCTGCATCCAGAATGGCCACCAGGCTGACCTCGGGCAGGTCCAGGCCTTCCCGCAGCAGATTGATGCCCACGATGACGTCGATGGTGCCCAGCCGCAGGTCCCGGATCAGCTCCATCCGCTCGAAGGTGTCCACCTCATGGTGCATATATTTCACCTTGACCCCCTGGTCGGTCAGGTAATCGGTCAGATCCTCGGCCATCTTTTTGGTCAGGGTGGTCACCAGCACCCGCTCGCCCCGGGCGGTGCGGGCGTTGATCTCCCCCAGCAGGTCGGTCACCTGGCCCTCCACCGGACGCACCGAGATGGGCGGATCCAGCAGGCCGGTGGGCCGGATCACCTGCTGGGCCACCTGGGTGCTGTGGGCCTGCTCATACGGTCCGGGAGTAGCCGAGACGAAGATCATCTGGTTCAGCTTGCTCTCCACCTCCTCGAACTTGAGGGGGCGGTTGTCAAAGGCGGAGGGCAGCCGGAAGCCGTACTCCACCAGGGTCTTTTTGCGGGCGTAGTCCCCGCCGTACATGGCCCGCACCTGGGGCAGGGTGACGTGGCTCTCGTCCACGAACAGCAAAAAATCCTTGGGGAAATAATCCAGCAGGGTGGTGGGCATACTGCCCGGAGCGCGCCCCGACAGCACCGCCGAATAGTTCTCGATCCCCTTGCACACCCCCACCTCGTTGAGCATCTCGATGTCGTAGCTGGTGCGCTGGGCGATCCGCTGGGCCTCGATCAGCTTGCCCTGGGCGGTGAACTGCCTGACCTGGCTGTCGCATTCGGCCCGGATCTTTTCGATGGCGGCGGCCTTCTTCTCGGCGCTGACGATATAGTGGCTGGCCGGGAAGATGGCCACATGCTTGACGACGTTCTGCCGGGCGCCGGTGACGGGGTTGAACTCGGTGATGCGGTCGATCTCGTCCCCGAAAAACTCCACCTTGATGGCCAGCTCGCTCATATAGGCCAGGTAGATGTCCACCGTGTCTCCCCGCACGCGGAACTTATTTCGCACAAAGTTCACGTCGTTGCGCTCATATTGCAGGTTTACCAGACGGCGGCACAGCTCCTCCCGGCTCATCTCCATGCCCGGCCGCAGGCTGATGACCATACTGCGGTAGTCGATGGGGTCGCCCAGGGAGTAGATGCAGGACACCGACGCCACGATGATCACATCCCGCCGCTCAGACAAAGCCGCCGTCGCCGAGTGGCGCAGGCGGTCGATCTCATCGTTGATGGCGCTGTCCTTTTCGATATAGGTGTCGGTGCTGGGGATATAGGCCTCGGGCTGGTAGTAATCGTAGTAGGATACGAAATACTCCACCGCATTCTCAGGGAAAAAGGCCCGGAACTCGGTGCACAGCTGGGCGGCCAGCGTCTTGTTGTGGGCCAGCACCAGGGTAGGCCGGTTGCATTGGGCAATGACGTTGGCCATGGTAAAGGTCTTGCCGCTGCCGGTGACGCCCAGCAGGGTCTGGCAGCGGTCCCCCCGCTGCACCCCCGCCACCAGCTGCTGGATGGCCTCGGGCTGGTCGCCGGTGGGCTGATAAGGCGACACCAGTTTGAATGGTCTTTCTTCCATAACGCATCCCTCCCTCAGGGTGCTTTTACCCGGTTTTAACAATCAATAGTTGTGTAATCGTCTCAGATTATACCACATTTGTTTTATTATGTACAGTGGCTTTTAAAAGAAAACCTGCCGGCCAGCCTGTCAAAGGCGGGCAGCGGCAGGGCGCGCAAAGCCAGCGGGCCGGCGTTTCCGGCCCGGGCAGACGTTATACTTCCCGGGGGGCGAACAGATCCAGCTTGATCCCGCCGGGGTCGGACATTTCGTTGCGCTGGCGCAGGGAGATGAACTCATTCTCGGTGACGATGATATGATCCAGCAGCCGCACCCCCACCAGGTACATTCCCCGGGCCAGCTCTGCGGTGGCCTCGATGTCCTGCCGGGAGGGCAGCACGTTGCCGTTGGGGTGGTTGTGGCAGATGAGGACGTTGCAGGCCCGCATCCGCACCGCCTGCGCGATGGCCTCCTGTACGGGCAGGTCCACCTGATCGTCCTTGCCGGCGTTGAGCCAGGAGGTATTGGTGATGCGGCGGTTTTTGTCCAGGCAGACCAGCAGCACCCGTTCCTTGTTCAGGCCGCGGAAACGGTTCATCATGTAGCTGCCCATCTGTTCCACCGTCTGCAGCTTGCGGCGGTCGTTGGTCCGGCTGCGGTTGTAACACGTGCAGACCTGGGGAAGCAGATGCAGCAGCCTGGCGCTGGCGGGGCCGACCCCTTCCACCTGGCATAGCTCCGCCTCGGTCGCCTCCAGCACCCCTGCCAGATCCCCGAACTGCTCCAACAGCGCATGGGCGATGGGGTTGGTGTTCCGTTGGGCGTTGGTAAAGTACAGCAGATATTCCAGCACCTCATGTTCGGCCAGACTCTCCAGCCCATATTGGCTCACACGGTCATGCATCCGCTGGCGGTGCCCTGCATGGATTTGTTTTTTGCCAGCCATAATTTCCTGCTCCTTCCTCAGGCGGCTGCCTGCGCAGCGCGCCCGTTCGATCGGTTCTCTCAACCGTCCTGTACTATAAGGATACTTTTCTTTGTGCAAAAACTCAAGCCCTCCGGGCAAATTTTCCTGAAAGCCTCTTCCCGAAAGCGCTTTCGGTCGGATGCTGCAACATTTTGGCGTCCCAGATCCGTTCTGCCCGTTGACGCAGGGGCGAAAATCGTTTATCATGGACTTAAATCAATGAGGAGAATGCCCATGAAAGAATTTACCGCAACATCCAACGACGCGGGGGTGCGGCTGTCCCGCTTCGTCCAGAGTGTGACGGTGGGGCTGCCCACCAGCCTGCTGTACAAGAGCTTCCGCAACAAGCGGATCAAGGTCAACGGCAAACGGGCCGCCCCCGAGGACCGGCTGGCCGCCGGGGATCTGGTGCAGCTGTACATCAACGACGAGTTTTTCCCGTCCGGGACGGCGGCTCCCCGCCCCGCCAAACCTCCCAGGACACGCCAGCCCAGCGTGCAGGTGGTGTACGAGGACGAAAACATCGCCGTCCTCTACAAGCCCGCCCATCTGCTGTGCCACAGCGACCGCACCGGGGACGCCAACCTGGTGGACGCCTTCACCCAGTATCTGGCCGGCAAGGGGGAATACCTTCCCGGCGGGGAAAACCGCTTTGCCCCCGCCCTGTGCAACCGGCTGGACCGCGGCACCGAGGGCCTGGTGATCGCGGCCAAAAATTATGCCGCCCTGCGCGACATGAACGAGATCATACGCACCGACCGGCTGAAGAAGGAGTATTACACCATCACGGTGGGCATCCCGCCCCGGGGCCGCTTCACGGCCTGGTGGGAGCACGACGAAAAAGCCAACAAGGTCAGCATACACGCCCACCCCGACCAGGCGGGCCGCCGCAAGCAGATCGTCACCGACGTGGACGTGCTGCGCACCGCCGGGCCGTACGCCCTGTGCCGGATCGGCCTGGTCACCGGGCGCACCCATCAGATCCGGGCCCACCTGGCCTACCTGGGCCGGCCCGTACTGGGGGACATCAAATACGGCAACCGCAAAGCCAACCAGCGTGCCGGCGCCCGCACCCAGGCGCTGTGCGCCGTGCGGATCAGCTTTCTGGATATTCCCAAAGAAAACACCCTGCATTACCTCACCGGCAAGGTCATCAAACTGAAAGATCCCCAGATCCTGGGGCAGTTCGACGCCCTCGACCATTCCAAACAGCCGGACTGACCGGCAGAAAGGGGCACCCATGTACGCTGTATTGCAAAGTTTTGGCCTGAACGGCCTGCAAGGATTCAAGGTGGTGGTGGAGGCGGACGTCTGTCTGGGGATGGACGCCTTTGCCATCGTGGGACTGCCCGACTCGGCGGTGCGGGAGAGCGCCGACCGGGTGCGGGCAGCCGCACGCAACCTGCATTACCGCTGGCCCGCAGGCCGGGTGACGGTCAACCTGGCCCCCGCCGATGTCCGCAAGACCGGTCCCGTCTACGACCTGCCCCTGCTTCTGGCGGTGCTGGCCGCTTCACGCCAGATCCGTGTCCCCTCCCCCGGCACCGCCTTTCTGGGGGAGGTGGCCCTGGACGGTTCCCTGCGGCCCGTGGCCGGGGTGCTGCCCATGGCCCTGGCCGCCGCCGAGGCCGGGGTGCAGGCCCTCTATCTGCCCGCTGACAATGCCGCGGAGGCCGCCGAGGCCTGCGGCAGCACCGGGATGTGCGTTTACCCCGCCCAGACGGTCACCCAGGTGGTGGAGGCGCTGGAAGGCGAGACGCTCATCCCGCCCACCGAGGCCATCCCCTTTGTGCCGGACAGCGGCCCGGACGCCTGCCCCGACTTTGCCGATGTGCTGGGACAGGATATGGCCCGCCGGGCCATGGTGGTGGCCGCCGCCGGGGGCCACAATGTCCTGATGATCGGCGCGCCCGGCACCGGCAAGTCGATGCTGGCCAAACGCCTGCCCGGCATCCTGCCGCCCCTCACCCGGGAGGAGTCGGTCGAGACGGCCAAGATCTATTCGGTGGCGGGCCTTTTGCCCCGGGGCAGCGGCCTGATCACCACCCGGCCTTTCCGCAGTCCCCACCACTCGGCCAGCCCGGCAGCCCTGGCCGGAGGCGGCAGCCAGTTCCGTCCGGGTGAGTGCAGCCTGGCCAATGCGGGCGTACTGTTTTTGGACGAGCTGCCCGAATTTCCCCGGGAAAGCCTGGAAGTGCTGCGCCAGCCCCTCGAAGACGGGCAGATCACCATCAGCCGGGCGGCGGGCAGCGCCACCTATCCCAGCCACTTCCAGCTGGTGGCCGCCATGAATCCCTGTAGGTGCGGCTACTTCGGCCATCCCACCCGGCCCTGCACCTGTTCTGCGCGCGCGGTGCAGCAGTACCGCAGCCGTGTGTCGGGTCCCCTGCTGGACCGCATCGATCTGTACGTCCAGATGGCCCCCATCTCTTACAGCGAGCTTCATGGCACGGGCCAGCAGACAAGCAGCGCCGAGATGCGCCAGCAGGTCCTGGCCGCCCGCCAGATCCAGGCCGAGCGGTTCGAAGCCCTGGGCTACCAGAACGTTCCCTGCAACGCCCGCCTGTCCGCCAGCCAGGTGCGCGAGGTATGCCAGATGGAGCCCGACGCCGACCAGCTGCTGAAGAAGTCTTTTGACCGGCTGGGGCTGTCCGCCCGCAGCCACGACCGCATCCTGCGGGTGGCCCGCACCATCGCCGACCTGGCCGGCACCGAACAGATCGAGGTGAACGCCCTGCTGGAGGCGCTGCAATACCGTCCCCAGGAAAACTTCTGAGCCGCCCGCTCCTGCGTCAGCAAACAAAAAGGCCCTTTCCCGTATGGGAAAGGGCCTTATCTTGTTATGCTTGTTATGTTTGGGAAGGGCCTTCCGGGTCCTCTCCGGCCTGCTGTTCTTCCTGCTCTCTGCGCAGGCGGCGGATCCGCTTTTTCTCGCTCTCCACATGGCGCCAGGGCCAGGCGTGGCCCTCATGTTCCTTGCACCAGCGGCTCAGGGGCACAAAGGCAAAGGCCAGTCCAAAGACATACAGCAGCACATACAGCAGCCCGTCCAGCCAGCCCAGGGCGTCCAGGGCACCCACAATGCAGATGACGAACCCCGCTTTCATAAAGAACAGGCCGTTCTGCCGGGCATATTCGGCAAAGTTTTCGGGCTTGATGGCGTTGCGCCCCTGGTCGCCCCAGACCCGGGGATTTTTCATCACCGTGTAGCCATAATAGAGCAGCATCATGCCGCAGGTCAGCTGAAAACCAAAAAACATCTCTCTCGCCTCGTTGCCTGATGGTGTACCTGCCGGGTCCCAACGACCGGGCAGCCGGAGGACTTTTCCGATAAGCCCAGGTTACTTCTTTTCGTCCTCGCCGGGGAACATCTCCTTGTAGAAGGGGGTGAAATCCAGAGTGGCAAAGTAGTCCTGGGGGGTCTCGGCCCGGCGGATCAGGCGGTGTTCGCCGTCGGTGCACAGCAGCACCTCGGCGCTGCGCAGCTTGCCGTTGTAGTTGTAGCCCATGGCCGAGCCGTGGGCGCCGGTATCGTGGATGTAGATAAGGTCCCCGATGTCGATCCGGGGCAGCATCCGGTCCACCGCAAATTTGTCGTTGTTCTCGCACAGACCGCCCACCACATCGTATGTGTGGTCGCAGGGGGCGTCCTCCTTGCCCAGCACCGTGATGTGGTGGTAGGCCCCGTACATGGCCGGGCGCATCAGGTTGGCCGCGCAGGCGTCCAGACCGATGTACTCCTTGTAGATGTGCTTTTCGTGGATGGCGGTGGACACCAGGGCGCCGTAAGGCCCGGTCATGAACCGGCCCATCTCGGTGAAGATGGCCACATCCCCCATGCCCGCCGGCACCAGGATCTCCTCGAACTGGCGGCGCACCCCTTCGCCAATGGCGTAGATGTTGTTTTCGGGCTGGCCGGGACGGTAGGGGATGCCCACGCCTCCCGACAGGTTGATATACTTGATATGGACGTCCGCCGCTTTGGACAGGCGCACCGCCAGCCGGAACAGGATGGCCGCCAGCTGGGGATAATACTCATCCGAGATGGTGTTGGAAGCCAGGAACGCGTGGATGCCGAACGTCCGGGCGCCCTTGGCCTTCAGACGGCGGAAGCTGTCCGCCATCTGCTCCTCGGTCATACCGTACTTGGCCTCGCCGGGCCGGTCCATCACCTGGAAGCCCTCCTCGCTCTCGCCCAGGCTGAAGGTGCCGCCGGGATTGTAGCGGCAGAACACCGTCTCGGGCACGCCGGCCACACGGTCCAGGAAGTCCACCATAGTGGCGTCGTCCAGGTTGATGTAGGCCCCCAGCTGGGCGGCCTTCTTCATATCCTCGCTGGGGGTCTGGTTGGAGGAGAACATGATCTCCTCCCCCGCAAAGCCCACCGCCTCGCTGAGCATCAGCTCGGTGAAGGAGGAGCAGTCCACCCCGCAGCCCTCCTCCCGCAGGATCTGCAGGATATAGGGGTTGGGCAGGGCCTTGACCGCAAAGTATTCCCTGAAGCCCTTGTTCCAGCTGAACGCCTCGTTGATGCGGCGGGCGTTCTCCCGGATGCCCTTTTCATCGTAAATGTGGAAGGGTGTGGGCACGTCCTGCAGGATCTGCTGGGCCTGCGCCTCGGTCAGGAACGGTTTCTTGTCCATCATAAATCGACATCCCTCTCGTCTTTATTTTTTCAGTTGTTCCCGCACCGGCGTAAAGGTGGGGATCATCTTCTGCAGCTGCTGCACGACCTTTTCATCGTTGTGTTCGGCAGCCTGGAACAGATCCTGCAGCTGCTGGTAGAACACGTCCAGCTTGATGTCCCGGGGAGGCGCCACAAAGATCTTGTTGTGCTCGGTGCGGCGCATCTTGTCCTGCTCCTCGTCCATCATCAGCTCCTCATACAGCTTTTCGCCGGGGCGCAGGCCCACCACCTTGATCTCCATGTTGACCCCCGGCTCATAGCCGTAAAAGCGGATCAGCTGCCGGGCCAGGTCGATGATCTTGACCGGCTTGCCCATATCCAGCACATAGATGCTGCCGCTCTCGGCCAGGGCTCCGGCCTGCAGCACCAGCTGGGCCGCCTCGGGGATGGTCATGAAATAGCGCTCGATGTTCTCGTCGGTCAGAGTCACCGGGCCGCCCTGCTTGATCTGGGCTTCAAACAGCGGGATCACGCTGCCGTGGCTGCCCAGCACATTGCCAAAGCGGACCGCCACGCATTTCATCTCGGTGTGCTGGGCAAAGGTCTGGATCAGCATTTCGCAGATGCGCTTGGTGCAGCCCATGACGCTGGTGGGGTTGACTGCCTTGTCGGTGGACAGCTGCACCAGCCGCTCCACATGATGCTCGCTGGCGCTGGTCAGCAGGTTCTTGGTGCCCATGACGTTGTTTTTCACCGCCTCGGCGGGGCTGACTTCCATCAGCGGCACATGCTTGTGGGCCGCCGCATGGAACACCACCTGGGGGTGGTAGGTCTCAAACACCTCGTCCAGCCGCTCTTTGTCCCGGATCGAGCCGATCAGCACCTCGATGGGGGCCTGGCGGCCGTACTTGCGCTGCAATTCCATCTGCAGCTCATAGGCGCAGTTTTCATAGATGTCAAAGATCAGCAGACGGGCCGGGCCGAAGCGCATCACCTGGCGGCACAGTTCGCTGCCGATGCTGCCGCCGCCCCCCGTCACCAGCACCACCTTGTCCTTCAGGTAGCCGCTGATCTTCTCGGTGTCCAAGGTGACCTCGTCCCGGGAGAGGAAATCGGCGGTGTTCAGCTCACGGAACGCCTGCTGGGGGGCGCTGCCCGTGCCCACCGACTGGGGGTCGCTGAGGACCTGCACCTTGCAGTGGGTGGAGATGCACAGGTCGATGACGTGGTTCAGACGGCTGCCCCGCAGCGTGGGGATGGCGATGATGATGCCATAGATGTTGTAGCGGGTGCACAGCTCGGGGATATCCTCCAGGGTGCCCTTGACCGGCACCCCGTGGATGGTCTTGTTCAGCTTTTCGGGGGCGTCGTCCGCCACCACCACCGGGCGGCCATAGGTCTTGTTGGATTTGCACACGTTGATGGCCCAGGCGCCGGCCTCCCCCGCGCCCACGATCAGCATGGGACGGTTGGGGTCGTTGGTGGGCACGCCCCGCAGGGCCGCCCCAAGAGGATGGTCCAAAAACAGCCGCCAGGCCAGCCGCAGCCCGCCCACGAACAGCAGGATGAACACCGCCGCGATGCAGTTGGCCGAGTTGAACAGCACGCCATGGACGAACAGGCGGTTGACGAAATACACCGCCACCGTGGGCACCGCCACCATCACGCACAGGCGGATCAGATCCCGTTCGCCGGCATACTTCCACAGGATGGAGTACAGGCCCCCCGCCGCGAAGGACAGCATATACAGCGCCGCGATCCAGGGCAGGTTCTCGTACAGCAGAGCCAGGTTGTGGGGCCACCAGATATCCACGTCCGGCGCACCGTCGGCGCGCAGCAGCAGCCCGAGATAAAAACTGAAGCATACGATCAAAAGATCGATCAAGAACAGCAGCGCCCGCCGCAGCAAGATCGACCCCTTGCGTTTGGTTTCCTTTTTCAAGATACGTCCTCTTATTCTCCGGCGGCTCAGCGCCGTTTATTGCTGTCTGCGGGCCGCCGGCCAGACCGTCCCCCGCAGATAAACATCTTATATTATACTCAGTTTTCCCGGCTGTGTCCAGAACTTTCAGCGTTTCTTCCGCCGCGGCAGGCCGCCCGTATCTCGGCCCCCAGTCCGAAGGGCCAGCCGGCGGCCAGACACACCGCCCCCATGCCCGCCCCGCCCAGGGCCAAAGCCAGCAGCTGCATCCCCTGCCCGGCGGACAGAAGGGGGGCCAGCGCCCGGCGCAGCCCCCAGCCCGCGGCCCCGGCGGCGGCCGCCGCCCCAAGCGGCCCTGCCAGCCAGCGGGCCAGCTCCACCCGGATGCCCGCCGCAGCCAGCAGCCGCCGGGTGTTGGCCGCGCAGGTGAACAGGCTGGACAGCAGGATCACCAGCAAAAACCCCCGCATCCCCTGCCGGGGCAGCAGCAGGACCACCGCCCCGATCCGCAGCATCGAGTCCCACACGCTGTACCGGAAAGCCGCCCGCTGCTCCCCGATCCCCTTCATGGCGTTGTCCACCATGCTTTCCAGGTAGAGCAGCGGCAGGGCCGGTGCCAGGATCTCCAAATAGGCCCCCGCCTCCCGGCTGCCGTACAGCACAAGGCCCAAAGGCTGTCCCCACACCCAGAAGACCATCCCCACAAAGGCCGAAAAATAGACGGTCAGACGCAGCATCCTCCGCAGCAGGCTTGTCAGACGGGGCCGGTTTGCCCGGATATGGGCCCGGGTGATCTCGGGCATCAGCAGCACCCCCAGGCTGCCCAGCAGCCCAAAGGGGAAGTTGACCAGCGGCAGGGCCATCCCTTTCAGGGTGCCGTACTGGGCCAGGGCTGTGCTGCGCTGTCCCAGGTAGACCGCCAGGCAGGCGGGCACCAGCATATTCTCGGCGGTGTGCAGGGCGCTGGCCAGGCACCGGCCTCCCTCCACCGGCCAGAAGATCTCCCAGATGCGGCGCCCTGCGGCCTGTGGAGCCTGCGCCCGGTCATGGCCAAAGGCTTCCGGGGCGTCGCGCCGGCAGAATACGGCCATCAGGGCGGCCGACAGGGCCTCCCCTGCCGCCGTGGCCCCCAGCACCACCGCGCACCGGGTCCCCACGTCCAGCCCTTCGGTGGCCTCCAGGGCGGCCACCATCACCCCGATGCGGAACGCCTGTTCGGCCAGCTGGCTGGCCACGTTGGGTCCCACCTGCCCACGGGCGATAAAAAAGCCGCGCAGCACCGACGCCACTGCCATAAAGGGCATCCCCAGGGCGGCCGCACGCAGGGCTTTGGCCCCGCGCACATCCCCCAACCACCACCGGGCCGCCGGACCGGCCAGGCACCACTGCCCCGCCATGGCCGCCAGTCCCAGCGCCAGGGCCACACCGCACAGCCGGGTCAGCATCCCGCGGGCCCGGGGGCGGCTGCAGGCCATCTCCTCGGCCATCAGCCGGGTGGAGGCCACCGACACCCCCGACGTAGCCAGGGTGACGAACAGCGAATAGACCGCCAGCACCAGCTGGTATAGTCCCATCCCCTCGCCTCCCAGGGCGTTGGCCAGATAGATCCGCAGCCCCATGCCCGCCAGCCGCAAGGCCACGTCGGACACGGTCAGCAGGGCCGCATTTTTGAGATAACTCTGCCGCACGGCGCATCCCTCCTTCCTGACAAGGTATGCCGGCTTTGGCCCGGGTATGCCCCGCCTTGTATCTCGCCCGGGTTTGTGCTATTATAATGTGGCAAGCCATCATACCAAATTGAACAGGAGGTAGCGCCCACCATCTGCGGGCGCATGAGAGAATGAGCCAAGAATGCACCCATGATTGTTCCAGCTGCGGGGCGGACTGCCCTTCCCGGCAGCAGGCGCCCCAGCATGAGGCGCCCAACCCCAACAGCAGCGTCAAAAAGGTCATCGGCGTGGTGTCCGGCAAGGGCGGCGTCGGCAAGAGCATGACCAGCGCCCTGCTGGCCTGCGCCATGCGCCGCCGCGGCTACCGCTGCGGCATCCTGGACGCCGACATCACCGGCCCGTCCATCCCCAAGCTGTTCGGCATCCATGGCCGGGCCATGGCCGACAGCCAGGGCTGCTGGCCCATCCAGAGCCGGATGGGCATCGACGTCATGAGCATCAACCTGCTGGTCGAGAACGAGGAGGACCCTGTGGTCTGGCGCGGCCCGGTCATTGCCGGGGCGGTCAAGCAGTTCTGGACCGACGTGGTCTGGAAGGACGTCGATTTCCTCTTTGTGGATATGCCCCCGGGCACCGGCGACGTGCCCCTGACCGTTTTCCAGAGCCTGCCGGTGGACGGCATCATCGTGGTGGCCAGCCCCCAGGAGCTGGTCAGCATGATCGTGGCCAAGGCGGTCAACATGGCCCAGATGATGAACATTCCCATTCTGGGCATCGTGGAAAACATGAGCTACCTGGTCTGCCCCGACTGCGGCAAACACATCTCCCTGTTCGGGGACAGCCATGTGGATGAGATCGCCGCCAAGCATGGCCTGAAGGTCCTGTCCAAAATGCCCATCGATCCCCAGCTGGCCCAGCTGGCGGACGCAGGCCGGATCGAGGCCTACGGCGGCCAGGTCCTGGAGGGCGCCGCCGACGCAGTGGAAGGCCTGCTCAAGTAAAGCCGCCTCACGGAAAGGAGGGTCCCTATGGACTACCAAAGCATAAACGCCCAGGCTATCGACCGCTGGGTGGAGACCGGCTGGGAATGGGGCATCCCCATCACCCACCAGCAGTACGCCGACGCGCTGGAAGGCCGTTGGGACCTGCTTTTGACCCCCACCAAACCGGTCCCTCACGACTGGTTCGGCGACCTGCGGGGCAAAAAGGTGCTGGGCCTTGCCAGCGGCGGAGGCCAGCAGATCCCCATTCTGACGGCGCTGGGGGCCGAGTGCACCGTACTGGACTACTCCGAAAAGCAGCTGGAAAGCGAGCGGATGGTGGCCCGGCGGGAGGGCTATGCGGTCCAAATCGTGCGGGCCGATATGACAAAGCCCCTCCCCTTTCCGGATGACAGCTTCGATCTGATCTTCCATCCCGTCTCCAACTGCTATGTGGAGAAGGTGGAGCCCATTTTCCGGGAGTGCTACCGGGTGCTCAAGCCCGGCGGGGCGCTGCTGGGGGGCTACGACAACGGTTTCGGCTACACGGTGGACGAGGCCGAGGAGCGGGTGGTCAACAGCCTCCCCTTTAATCCTCTGAAAAACCCCGACCAGATGCGTGAGCTGCAGGAAAACGACGGCGGCGTCCAGTTCTCCCACACCATGGAGGAGCAGCTGGGCGGCCAGCTGGCCGCGGGCTTCTGCCTTACCGCCCTCTACGAGGACACCAACGGCGCCGGCCGCCTGCATGAAATGGGCATCCCCTGTTTCATCGCCGTGCGGGCCGTCAAGCCCCTGTGACCGCGCCGGCTTTCCAACTTCCCGTCCTGCCCAAAGTCTGCTTTACATTGTGAAGCAGACTTTTCTTTTTGGGTTCCATTTTTGCTTTTGTGAAGTGGTTTTGCATTTTATTCTGTTTTTTTAATCCGGGAGACAGATTTTCTATTGAAAACTTTTTCCAAATGCTTTATAATAATAAAGTACCTTGCAAGAGGGAACGGCCAGCTTTCACGCAAAGTCTGGTGTAAGAATCGGGGATGCAACGCACAAGGACGTGCACAGGGCAGCTTCTGTCAAGTGCACAGGAGCTGCGTTTTGTATGCCCTGCATCTGGGAAAGGAGAGCAAATGCAATGCTGACGAATGAATACCTGAAGCGGGTCTATGAGGGCCTGGCACAGCGCAACGCCCACGAGCCTGAGTTTTTGCAGGCGGTCATCGAGGTGCTGGAGAGCATCCAGCCCCTGGTGGAAAAGCACCCCGAATACGAGAAGGCCGGCCTGATCGAGCGGCTGGTGGAGCCCGAGCGGATCATCACCTTCCGTGTGCCCTGGGTGGACGACCAGGGCAAGGTGCAGGTCAACCGCGGCTACCGCGTGCAGTTCAACAGCGCCATCGGCCCCTACAAGGGCGGCCTGCGGTTCCATCCCTCGGTCAACCAGAGCATCCTGAAATTCCTGGGCTTTGAGCAGATCTTCAAGAACAGCCTGACCACCCTGCCCATGGGCGGCGGCAAGGGCGGTTCCGACTTTGACCCCAAGGGCAAGAGCGATATGGAAGTCATGCGGTTCTGCCAGAGCTTCATGACCGAGCTGTACCGCCACATCGGCCAGTTCACCGACTGTCCCGCCGGCGACATCGGCGTGGGCGGCCGCGAGGTCGGCTATATGTTCGGCCAGTACAAGCGCCTGACCAACAGCTTCCAGGGCGGCATGATCACCGGCAAGGGCCTGACCTTCGGCGGCAGCCTGGTGCGCACCGAGGCCACCGGCTACGGCCTGTGCTACTTCACCGCCGAGGCTCTCAAGTGCATGCGCAATGACAGCTTTGCCGGCAAGACGGTGGTCATCTCCGGCTCGGGCAACGTGGCCATCTACGCCTGCGAAAAGGCCACCCAGCTGGGCGGCAAGGTGGTCACCATGAGCGACTCCAACGGCTACGTCTACGACCCCAACGGCATCGACCTGGCTTACGTCAAGGATCTGAAGGAGGTCCGCCGCGGCCGCATCAAGGAGTACGCCGAGACCCACCCCGGCGCCACCTATGTGGCCGACTGCACCCGCATCTGGGAGACCCCCTGCGACATCGCGCTGCCCTGCGCCACCCAGAACGAGATCAACAAGGCATCCGCTGAGATCCTGGTGAAGAACGGCTGCACCGTGGTGTGCGAGGGAGCCAATATGCCCAGCACCCCCGAGGCCATCGAGGTCTATCTGTCCAACGGCGTGCTGTACGGACCCGCCAAGGCCACCAACGCCGGCGGCGTGGCCACCTCCGGTCTGGAGATGAGCCAGAACAGCGAGCGTCTGAGCTGGTCCTTTGAGGAAGTGGACGCCAAGCTGAAGGGCATCATGGAGGGCATCTTCCACGCCAGCTACGACGCTTCCAAGGAAGTGGGCCAGGAGGGCAACCTGATGGTGGGCGCCAACTGCGCCGGCTTCCTGAAGGTGGCCGCCGCCATGCTGGCCCAGGGCATCACCTACTAAGTCTGTCCCCGCATCCAGAACGCCCCCGGCTTTCTCCCAGCGAGAAGGCCGGGGGTTTTTGTGCCAAAAGCGGCCCCTGTCTCTGCCTGTACAGAGCCGGGGGCCGCTTCGTTTTGGGTGTTTGGAAAGGTATAC